>NZ_JAUSLT010000193.1 GCF_030646015.1 Bradyrhizobium sp. | reverse complement strand
GAGCACGGCCCGGGTATGGGCATAGCCGGCGTCCCAGCGCTGCCGGATACCGGACGGACTGAAGTCGATATCCTTGGTATGGTTTTCACGATCGAGCTGCGGCGCCAGCAACCGCACCACATGCATCTGCGTCGGGCAACCGTAGCCGGCCAATTCCTTCACCGCCTCGCTGTTGCGTTCGGCCTCGGGTATCCGGGCGGCAAGCTGATTGATGACATGACGCAAGCGATGCGCCTGCTGCTGGCGTTCGATGTGGCTCGCAATCCGGCTCGAATACTGCACGTCCTTGTGCCGGTTGAGCACCTCCGCCATCGTAGTCGGCTCGGCGCCCGCCGGGTTCCACATATGCACCGCGAAGATCAGGGAATTCTTGCGCGGATTGTCGTCGAACACCGCTTCGGTCGGCGTGTTGGACAGAATGCCGCCGTCCCAATACATCTCGCCGTCGATCCGGACAGCGGGGAACGCCGGCGGCAGCGCGCCCGATGCCATGATGTGTTTGACGCCGATTACGCCGTCGCGGCTGTCAAAATATCGCATCTGGCTGGTGCGGACATGGGCGGCGCCGACGGTCAGCCGCGGCCTGCAACTGTTCACCAGATCGAAATCGACCAGTTCGGCCAGGGTCTGCTCGAGCGGCTCCGTGGAGTAGTACCCGGCCCGCTCGGCACCGAGCGGATAGTCGTTGCCGGCGTGGGCCAGCGGATTGGGCCTGAAGAACCCGGAGATTCCGTTCGACACGGTCGACCAGTAGAGCAGCTTTTCGTTGAAGCCGGGAAACGCGCCCGGAAGGCTCCAGACCGGGCGCTGCTCCATCCGCTTCCAGAATTCCTGCAAGCGCGGCAAGCGGTTGTTCGGCGTGTTGCCGGCGATCAGGCTGGCATTGATGGCGCCGATCGAGGTGCCGATGATCCAGTCCGGCTCGATGCCGGCTTCATGCAGCGCCTGATAGACGCCGGCCTGATACGATCCCAGCGCGCCGCCGCCCTGCAGCACCAGGACGATCTGGCCGGGCAACGTCTTGCCCAGCGACTTCAAGTTATGCGGCGACCGCTTGCCACGAGCGTCATTCATGTCTCACTCCCGTTCGATATCAACTGCATCAAATGATGTTCGCGAGCGATCCGCTCTTGTTGCATCGACATCCGCTTCAGTGCGCGGTCCAGCCGCCATCGACCGGCAGCGCGGTGCCGGTGATCGACGCCGCCGCGTCGCTGGCAAGAAATACCGTGACCGCGCCCAGCTCTTCGACGGTGGCAAAGCGCCTGTTCGGTTGCTGCGCCAGCAGCACGTCATGGACGACCTGCTCGCGGGAAATTCTGTGCGCCCTGGCCTGACCGTCGATCTGCGCCTCGACCAGCGGGGTATAGACGTAGCCCGGGCAGATCGCGTTGCAGGTGATGCCCTGTTCGGCGGTCTCCAGCGCCGCGACCTTGGTGAGGCCGACGATGCCATGCTTGGCGGCGACGTAAGCGGCCTTGAAAGGCGACGCGACCAGCCCGTGCGCGGAGGCGATGTTGATGATGCGCCCGAACCCGTTCTTGCGCATCGCAGGAAGTGCCAGCCGCATGGTATGAAACGCCGACGACAGGTTGATCGACAGGATGGCGTCCCATTTTTCGACCGGAAACTGGTCGAGCGGCGCGACATGCTGAATGCCGGCATTGTTGACGAGCACGTCGAGCCGGCTGTGGTCGGCGAGCGCCGTGTCGATCATCCCGGCGATCGCCTCGGGCTTCGTCATGTCGGCGGCGGAATAGGTTACCTTGACGCCGCTATTTTCGGCCATCTGGTCCCGGGTTCTGGCGATCTCGGCGGCATCGCCAAAACCGTTCAGCACCACGGCCGAACCGGCCTCGGCCAGCGCGCGGGCAATACCGAGCCCGATGCCGCTGGTGGAGCCGGTGACCAGCGACACCCTGCCGGCGAGAGACCGCGCCGCCGGCGAGGCCTGGGTTTTCAACTGGAAGTTCATCACCGAACCTTTCGCTGTAACGCTTGAGCCTTCACGGGCGTAACTCGCTGCGTGAAATCTGCGGTACGGCGGCGGCTTTCGGAAATGCCCTTTGGCTTCCGAAACCATAGGCTGGCGCTATTGCGGTTCTGATGTCATTGCGGCATCCAATCAGCTAATTTACCGGCAGATCAGATCGGGGCTCGATCATGGAAATGCACCAGGTTCGCTACTTCCTCGCCGTCGCGAGCGTCCTCAACTTCACGCGCGCGGCCGACGAGTGCAACGTCACCCAGCCATCGCTGACGCGGGCGATCAAGCAGCTCGAAGCCGAACTCGGCGGCGATCTGTTTCGCCGCGAGCGGCCGGCGGCGCAATTGACCGAACTCGGCCTGCGCATGCATCCCCTGCTCAGGCAGTGCTTCGAGGCCGCGACCGGCGCCCGCCAGCTGGCCTCGTCCTTCAAGAGCGGTGAAGTCGGCGCACTCCGGATCGCCCTCACCCATTCCGTCGACCTGACGCTGCTGATTCCGCATCTCGACCAGATCAAGCGGTTGTTCAACCGTCTCGAGTTCCGGTTCCTGCGCGGCACCAGCCGGGAGGTTGCGGAGTTTCTCAAGAAGGGCGAAGCCGAACTCGGCATCGCCGCCGAAATCGGCGAAGACTGGGACCGGCTCGACGCCTGGCCATTGTTTACCGAGAGCTTTCAGCTGGTCATGAACAGGCAACGTCCGCTGGCAGGCCTTGACCGTATAGAATTCGAGGATCTGCGGGCCGAGCAGTTGCTGCTGCGAAATTATTGCGAGCATGCGGAGCGGCTGAGTTCGTCGCTTCGCAGTCACGGCATCGACGTCGATCACAGCCACGAAGTCTCGTCGGAGCGCGACCTGATCGAACTGCTCGAAGCCGATATCGGAATTGCCGTTATCCCGGACACCGCGTCGATTCCGCAGACCCTGAAGCGTTCAGCGGTCGACGGACTGGACCAGCGCCGCACGGTTCACCTCTACGGCGTCGCCGGACGTCAGCGCACCGCGGTGGCCTCCGCCGTGATGCGGCTGCTGCGCGGCGCGGACTGGCAGCAGGTGCTGGGCCACAGCGCGAGTTCCTGAGGTCGGTCGCCCGGCACGCTTCGAAGATGCGATCCTAGTTCTCTTCACTGGCGCGCTTCAAGGCGGCGATCAGGTCGTCGATTTCCATGCGCTTGCGGAAGTCGGGATCGACGAACCGCGCCTTCACCAGCCCGTCGCGGCCGACCACGAAGGTCGCGGGTATCGGCAGCACCCAGCCGTCATTGCCGTGAAAATGTTTCATGTCCTGATACGACAACAGCCGCTCGATCTCGGTGCCGAGCCATATCGCGAGGTTCAGCGACAGTGCATAGCCGTTGTCGAGATCGGTCAGCACCGGGAACGGTGCATCGGCCTCGGATTTGAATTTTTCCGCGAATTGCTGCACCTCGGGCATGATGGCGACCACGTCGCCGCCCAACGCCCTGATCCGGTCCAGCGCCTGGATCACGGCCCTGACGTTCAGCCGGCAATAGGGACACCAGTGACCGCGATAGAACATCACGGCGACCGGTCCTTTTTCGAGCAGCGACGTCAGGCTGACCAGCCGACCGGTCACGTCGGGCAGAATGAAGGGCGGCATCGGATCGCCAGGCCGCGGCGCGTTTTCGCCGCCACCGTTTTCGTGGATCCGCGCCACCAGCCGATCGACCGCCTCGCCATAGGCCGGAAAGAACTCACGCCCCGCCGCGGCATAGGCTTCGAGCTGTTCGTTCAACGTTCCTTCCATGTCGCGGCAGGCCTGGAAGGCCAGTTTGAGACGCTCGGCATTGTCTGGCGATAGCGAGGTCATGTCCTGCTCCGGCGTCGGGTTTCCCGAACATTGCTTTCACTGGAGGCCGCCCGCAAGGGGCGACCCCGTGGTTGCGAGAAAAAATACGCGTATCTCGATTCAGGGACGATAGAAATTCCCGGTCGGATCGAGCGTGCCCGAGGTCGAGTACAGCTGTCCGCCGTCCATGAAGAACACGGTATTGTCCGGCACCTTCTTGGCGCCCTTCATCATCGCCTCGTGATTCTTGGGGCTGGACGCCATCGCCATCGACATCATCTTGCCGCCGCGGAACATCATGGCCATCCCCGGGCTCATTTCGGTAGCTGCCTACGAGAACGCCGATGTTGCCATCGCCGCGAGCGCAGCGGCAGCGATCAATGTCTTGGACAGGTTGGTCATTGGAAGTACCTCCGAATTAGATTGAACGCCCGCTATCGGGCGCTGGCCCATCAGAGGGGAGACCGTCGAAGATTAGAAATGCCGTTGCGCCATCGGTTCGATAGCCGGGAAGCATCGCGGGCCGGCAATAGCGCGCGGCTATCGACTTCAGAGCAAGACCGTATTTCAACCGGGGGCAGGAAGCGTCGATGATGTCCCGAAGCCCGGCTCCCGGCAAGCATCGACAGACAGGAGACATCCCATGAAGACCCGCATCTCGAATTTTGCCACGTCGCTGGCGCTGATACTGCTGCTGATCTCGGCCGCTTCCTCCGCGAGGGCAGACAGCGATGACGGCATCGTCCGGGTCAAGAGCGCGGTGCCGATGTCCGAGGCGATCACCCGGATCAAGGCCGACATCGCCGGCAAGGGCATCAGGTTCTTCTCGGAGATCGATCAGTCGAAGCTGGCGGCCGATGCCGGGATCAAGCTGAGGCCTTCAACGCTGCTGGTATTCGGCAATCCGCCGCTCGGAACCCAGTTCATCACTTCGAACCCGAACGCCGGGCTCGATTGGCCAGTCCGCCTGCTACTGACTCAGGACGACAATGGCGACGTCTGGGCGGTCTGGACCGACTTCGAATGGATCGCCAGGCGCCACAACATCAAGGACCGCGTCGCGCAATTCAAGATGGCGACCTCGGTGGTGGGCTCGATTACATCGACCATCACCACCAAGTAACGAAGTTCCGCGTGCAATGCGTCGGGCCGCGTCCATGGCGCGGCCTGCCATCAATCCGGACGGGGTGAATTCGATGACACCAGAAACATTCGACGTGGTGATCCTCGGCGGCGGCAATGCGGGCATCGGCGTCACCGGTCCGGTCAGGCGCGCCGGGATGTCGGTCGCGATGATCGAATCGCATGATCTCGGCGGCACCTGCCCGAACCGCGGCTGCACGCCGAAGAAGGTGCTGGTCGCCGCCGGGCACGCCCTGCACGAGATCGAACGCGCCGCGGTCCACCACATTGCGGTCGGCAAGCCCAAGCTCGACTGGGCCGCGTTGATCGATCGCGAGAAGGACATGATCAAGGACATTCCCGCCAACCTCGCGCGCTCGATGGCGCATCGCAATGTCGAGGTGATCAAGGGCCACGCCGTCTTCGCCGGCCCCAACGCCATCCGCGTCGGTGATCGCCGGCTCGAGGCCAAGCATATCGTGATCGCGACGGGATCGAAGCCGCGCCCGCTGCCGATTCCGGGCGCAGAACACATGATCACCTCGGACGTCATGCTGAGCGAGCGCGAATTGCCTGAAACGGTGATTTTCGTCGGGGGTGGCGTCATATCCCTGGAATTCGGCCACGTTTATGCCCGGGCCGGCGCTGACGTGACGATCCTGGAAGCGCTGCCGCAGCTATTGCCCGCGATGGATGCCGACGCGGTGGGGCACCTCCAGACCGAGAGCGCGCGCATCGGAATTCGCATCAAGACCGGCGTCGGGGTGAAACGGATCGAACCGGTGAATGGCCGGCTCCGGGTGATCTTCACCCATGACGGAAAGGAATATGCCGCCGAGGCCGATCGCGTCGTCAACGGCGCCGGCCGCGTCGCCAACGTCGATACGCTGGATCTCATGGCGGGCCAGGTCGAGCACAGCAACGGCCGCGTCGCGCTGGACCGCCATTTGCGCTCGACCTCCAACCCTCTGGTTCATGTTTGTGGCGATGCCGTGCCGATTTCCCCGCAGCTGTCGCCGATCGCGACCTACGAGGGCGACATTGTCGGCCGAAATATCGTCGAGGGGCCGAACTACAGCCCCGACTACGGCAGCATGGCAACCTCGGTCTACACCGTCCCGGCGCTCGCCGCAGTCGGCCACACCGAAGCCGCCGCGAAGCAAAACGGCCTGGCGATCAAGGTACACAGCAACGACATGCACGACTGGTTTTCCGCCCGCACCTATGCGGAGACCGTCGCCTGGTCCAAGATCATCGTCGATGAGGCCACCGACCGTATCCTCGGCGCGCATTTCGTCGGTCATGCCGGCCAGGAGTTGGTCAACCTGTTCGGGCTGGCGATGCGCTTTGGCATTACCGCAAGCCAGATCAAGGACAACGTCTACGCCTATCCGACATTTTCCTCCGACATCAAGCATATGCTCTGAGGCTCTCGCGCATAGCGCGGCGCTATGGATTCAACAGCCAACCGGCATTTCCTTCAACCGATGAATTCACCGATGGTTCGTGCACAGCCGGCCAGTCATCAGGGGCCGCGGCACAACAGAGGAGAGACCAGATGTTCAAACCATCCGTCAAATCGCGCACGCTCTGGCAAGGCCTGGCGCTGGCCAGCATGATCGCCGGATCGGTCGCCACCACATCGGGTGCGCTGGCCGGCGAATGCCCGGCCGACAAGATGAAGGCCAACGCTCGCGAAAAGGTCGACTTCAAGTCGGTCGGCGTCACCGACGTCACGCTGGGTTCGATCGATCTCGAGAAGCAACCCGCACAGATCAAGGGCCGCGAGCTGCGATTTCGCAAACTGACCATCGCACCTGGCGGCGTCGTGCCATGGCACAGCCATGACGATCGGCCCGCGCTGATTTTCGTGCAGCAGGGCGAGATCATCGAATATGCCAGCAACTGCGCCGAGCCGATCCTGCACAAGGCCGGCGAGATCAGGCCGGAAGTGTTCGGCACCTCGCACTGGTGGAAGAACCTCGGCACCGAGACCGTGATTCTCTATGTCGGCGACATCCGCAAGGATCCCGGCGACCACCACATGTAGCCACCGCCACGTAACGAGCGCCCCTCGCCTCGTTGCCGGATGTGACGTGCTGGAGTCCCACGTGTTGCCCCGCACGGCCAGGCGTCACATCCCCTTGTTTCCATCCGAGGAGCACTGCGCCGTGACGGACATCCCTGCTGCCACGCAATCCGACGGCATGGACATGCACAGCCGTTCGCCGGGCATGGTGCTGCGTTCCCTGGTCATCGGCCTCACCGCATTCCTGACCGTGGTCGATCTGTTCGCGACGCAGGCGATCCTTCCCTCGCTGACCAGGCATTACAACGTCACCCCGGCGGCGATGGGCTTTGCCGTCAACGCCAGCACCATGGGAATGGCCATCGCCGGCCTTGTGATCGGCCTGCTCAGCCGGCACATCGACCGGCGGCTCGGCATACTCCTCAGTCTTGCATTTCTCGCAATCCCCACCACCCTGCTGGCCATTGCACCGGATCTCACCGTCTTCACCATCCTGCGGGTGACGCAGGGACTGTGCATGGCATCGGCGTTCGCGCTGACGCTGGCCTATCTCGGCGAGCAATGCAGCGCGATCGATGCCGGCGGCGCGTTCGCCGCCTATATCACCGGCAATGTCGCCAGCAATCTGATCGGCCGGCTGGTGTCGGCCGGTGTCGTCGACACGTTCGGGCTGGCTTCGAACTTCTACTTCTTTGCGGCCCTCAACCTGGCGGGCGCTGTTCTGGTGTATTTCACCATCCAGCGGGTGCAACCGATGCATGCGATGCCGATGGCAGGGTCGCCCTTCGCGGCGATGCTCGCGCACTGGGGCAGCCCGGCGCTGCGCGCGGCCTTCGGCATTGGCTTCTGCATCCTGTTCGCCTTCATCGGCACCTTCACCTACGTCAGTTTCGTGCTGGTGCGGCCGCCGCTGTCGCTGGGGCGGATGGAACTGGGACTTATCTATTTCGTCTTCCTGCCCTCCATCGTCACGACGCTCATGGCGGGGGCTGCAGTCAACCGCTTCGGCACGCGGCCGGCGATCTGGGGAGCGCTGGCGGTAGCTGCTTTGGGTCTGCCGCTGCTGCTGTCATCACATCTCGCCGCCGTTGTCGCCGGCATGGTTCTGGTTGGCGTCGGAACGTTCTTCGCGCAGGCCGCCGCGACCGGCTTTGTCGGACGCGCCGCCCTCGATAACCGCGGCGTCGCCAGCGGGACCTATCTCGCCTGCTATTTCCTCGGCGGTCTCGCGGGCAGCGCGATCCTCGGCCAGTTGTTCGATCGCCTCGGATGGACCGCCTGCGTCGCCGGTGTCGGCGCAGCGCTGCTCACCGCCGGCATGCTAACGACGCGGCTGAGGCTTCCGCCGGAATCCAGCTAAAGCCGCAGCCCGCTCGATCCGGGCACTGCGGTTCGCTCCACTATTCGCGGATGATGACCAGCCGGCCGTCTTCCAGGCCCGCAACCAGACCCGGACGTCCCCCGATACCGGCTGATCCGATATTCGTTGCGAGGCGCGCAGGCAGCGGTATCCGGGCGATATCGCGAACCTTTGGCACGAAGGCGATGAGCCGAAGCGAGCGTCGATCGAGACTTGGCACCGCCAGATCGGGGTGGCCGTCGGCGTCGAAATCCGCCGTCCAGCTCATGCCAAGCGCTTTCGACCCGATGAAGTGATTGGAAGCATCGGGAACCTCGGCGGCCTTCCTCAATTGCCGATCTTGCCAGGACCATAGCTGCAACAGGCCGACGACGTGGGGTTGGCGCACGAAGGCAATATCGGTGGTGCCGTCGCCATCGAAATCGGCGATGCCGGCCGGATTCAGCCACGCATGCGCGTGACCGATCGGCGGCGTCTCCGCAATGATCCTCATGGACTCGGCGTCGATAATCGCCAGCGCCGAACCGCGCTGAAGATACGACTTCACCACCACGATTCGGTCGAGGCCATCCAGGCTAGCGATACGTGGCAACAGGTCCTCGAACACCGCGTCGGCGCCGGCAGTTACGGTGCCGATCCTTCCATCGCTTCGCTCGATGACCAGGCTCCCGGCTTCGATGGCATCGCCGAGAACGCCATGACGATAACGATCGGTCGGATGAGCGAGCCAGGCGCGGGCGATTGCGCCGTCACTGCTTGCGACCCGTCCATCCGAAAGGCCGCCCGGAGGCACGGCGGGAAAGCCAGGCGCTGGCGCGGGGATCAGCATGCCGGTCGCGGGGGCAATCCGGTACCATTTCTGCCTGATCGCGATCCGCGTATCCGTGCCCCGGACCTCGACCGAAGTCACAGGGCCTGACGTCGGCACCGTTTCGGCCCGCCATTCCGCGCGGGCCGGCCCGAGGGCCAGCCACGATATCAGCGCTATCAGGAGCAACCTCATTCCCGTCCAACAATCATGCGCGGCCGGGATTGTCACTGCGCAGCGCGAACACATTTGCGTTGGCCGCGAAAGCCGCGTGCGGACTGATCTCGGACGGTCAGTCTTCCCGCGTCAGGAGATGGGTCAGGCTTCGAATCGCGGGGGCTGCGAACAGCACGATCGGCAACATCATGATCCAGGCCATCAACCAGGATTGCAGCCAGTGCGTAACGAATGCCCCCGCCGCCAGGAACGGGATGCTGGCGATTGCCGCTGCGACCGCGCAGGTCAGACCGGACTGAATGAATCCGAAGACGAAGTGACTGAACCGGCGCGGTATCCGCAACATTTGGACCTCGGGAAAAGGTGGTCACAAATGTCAAGCAAGAGCCGTGCCTGAGCTTCAGGCGAGTGCAAAGCAGGGATCGCAGGACCGGCTACGCCGGCCGCACCGTCGAAGGTTTCGCCTCGACCGCCGGCGCAACCGCCGGTTCGTCGTCGGCGATGGCGCGCAAGGCCGCGCCTTCGAGATCGTCATACTGGCCGCTCTTCAGCGACCAGAGGAATCCGATCAGGCCGACCAGCCCGAGCCCCAGCGCCAGCGGCACCAGAAAGACCAGCACTTCCATCAGGACCTCCTGTCCGCGACGCGGCGGGCGCGCAGCGCGTTGAGCATGACCAGGATGGAGGAGCCCGACATCGCCGCGGCGGCGATCAACGGCGTCACCACCCCGCTGATCGCAACCGGGACCGCCAGAAAATTGTAAACGACCGCGAGCCAGAGGTTTTGACGCATCAGCAGCAGCGCCTTGCGGGAAAAGTCGATCGCCGCCACCACCGGGGCCAGGGGCTTGCCGAGGAAGACCAGGTCGGCGGTCGCCTGGCTCAGATGCGCGGCGGAGATCGGCGACATCGAGACATGCGCCGCCGCCAGCGACGGCGCGTCGTTCAGGCCGTCACCGACCATCATCACCTTGGTCCCCTGGGCCTTCAGTTCCTCGATGCGCGCGATCTTGTCGGCCGGCGTAACGCCCGCCCACCAGTCGCTGACGCCAAGCGCGCGGGCAGCGGCGCGCACCGCGGGCTCGCGGTCGCCCGAGAGAATCTCGACCTTGATGTTGCGCAGCTGCAACGCCGATATCATCGCCTGTGCATCCGGGCGCAGTCCCTGCCGGACGCAGAACACGTAGCTTTTTTCGCCATCGCTGAACGCAACGATGGAGGCTTCCGGATCAAGGTCCTGGCTGTCGCTGGCCAATTGCTCGGCATCGCAGAACGATGGCCGTCCAAGCCGCAATTCTCTTCCGTCCAGAGTGGCGCGCACCCCCTGCCCGGGCTCTTCGACGGCGCCGGCCAGCGGCGCCTTCGCATTCGCTGCGCGCGCCAGCGCGGCGGCGACCGGATGATGACTGGCCAGCGCCAACTGGCCGGCGAGCTTGAACACGTCCTCCGGAATGCCTGAAGCGTTGACAACCTCGAGATCGGGCAGCGTCAGCGTTCCCGTCTTGTCGAAAATGATGTGGTCGACCTCGGCCAGCCGCTCGATCGAATCGCCGGAATTGAGCAGCACGCCGGCCCGAAACATCGCGCCGGACGCCACCGTCTGCACCGTCGGAATGGCGAGCCCAAGCGCACAGGGACAGGTGATGATGAGAACGGCGACGCCGGTGACGATGGCGTCGTGCCAGCTTGCGCCGAACAGGACCCAGCCGAGGATCGTCAGCAGCGCGGTGGCGTGCACCACCGGCGCGTACAGCCGGGAGGCGCGGTCGGCGAGGCGCACGTAACGGGAGCGGGCCTGCAGTGCGTTGTCGAGCAGCCGGGTGATTTCCGCCAGCAGCGTGCCTTCGGACGCCGCGGAGACGCGAACCCGCAACGTGCCCGTCATGTTGAGCGAGCCGGCATAGACCGCGGTGCCCTGCTCGGCCGCGACGTGGCGGGTCTCGCCGGTGATCAGGCTCTGGTCGATCTCGGATCGTCCCTCGATCACGGTGCCGTCGACCGCGCAACGCTCGCCCGGCCGCAGCAGCACGATGTCGCCGGGGTCGATCGCGGCCACCGGCACTTCCGAAATTTCGTCGGGGCCGACGAATTTGGTCGCGGTCTCCGCCTTCAGTGCGGCGAGGTTCCCGGCCACCGCGCGGGTACGCCGTCGCATGCTCTGGTCGAGATAGCGCCCGACCAGCAGGAATGTCAGCAGCATGATCGCCGCGTCGAAATAGGCATGTTCGGCGTGGTTGATGGTTTCCACCACCGACATGCCGAGCGCGAGGATGACACCGATCGAGATCGGCACGTCCATGTTGACATTGCGCGTGCTCAGCGCGTTCCAGGCGGAACGGAAGAACGGCTGGCCGGCATAGGCCGCGGCCGGCAACGCGATCAGCGCCGACAGCCAGTGAAAGAAATCGCGCTGCTCGGGGATCATGTCGCTGACGTTGCCGGACCACACCGGGATCGACAGCATCATCACGTTCATGGTGGCGAACGCCGCGACGCCGAGACAGCGCAGCAGAAAACGCGATTGTTCGGCCTCGACGGCTTCCGCACCCGCGGTTTCGAACGGATAGGCCTTGTATCCGAGCTCGGCTAGCCGGTCGATGAAACGGGCGGGATCGAGCGTACCCTGCTTCCATTCAAGCGCCACGCGGCGGTCGGTCAGATTGACGCGCGCCAGCGTGACGTCGGGTATCGCCGAAAGCCCGCGCTCGATCTTCGACATGCAGCCGGCGCAACTGACGCCCTCGACCGCCAGATCGATATGCGAGAGGCCCGCGCCCGCGTCCTTGACGTAGTGTGAAAAATCCCGTGTCGCCTGCATCACGCTGCCTCTTCTAGTTCAGCACCACGCGGTTCTTCGACAGGAACATCCGCTTTCCCGCCGCGACGCCCTCGATCACCAGGTCCCATTGCCCGGCGGCGATCAGCGGTGCGTTGCCGCGATAGATGCCGATTCCCATCTCCGCCATTTCCACCGGCTGATCGGCGCGTCGATCGGTCGGGCGCTCGAAACGGCCCTGAAACTTCAGGCCCGACATCGGCTTGCCGTCATTGTCCCTGGCCTCGACCCGCAGCGTCGCGCCGCCATTCGGAGCACGTTCGATATGGGCGTCGACCTTCCAGTTTCGCGCGTTCTGGTCATGGGCGGTCACGATCTCCTTTTCGTAAGCGAGGCTCGCGGTATAGGCGCTGTCGACGTCGGTGCCGGGCATTGTCTGGATCGCAAGCCGCATCATGACCATGTTGACCGAGAAGATGACGCCGAAGAAGGCGATCAGCATGGCAAGCACCTTGCCCCCGGTCAGCGGTTTCGGGGAAACGGGCGGTCTGTTCATGCGAGACTCCTGTGCGCTCATGGCGAAACGAAGTTGTCGGTCGCCGACGTAACTTCGCCGAGCCCGATATCGGTGACCCGGAATCGTACCGGTATGGATTTTTCGGGGTTGTTCTCGGCGGGCGCGGTGACCAGAACTCTGAGTTCGGTGGTCTGATCCCGTCCGAGCACGATCATGGGACGGTCCGGCGTCACGGAATCAGCGCCCACGACATGGACCAACGCGTTGACCGGGCCGTCGATGTCGATCGCGATGACCCGGTCGAAGCCGCGCTTGTTCAGGAGGCGAACGGTATAGGCGTTGCGGATCGATCCGTCGCTCAGTTTCACCGCGACCGGATTGCGGTCGTGCAACACGTTGATATCGAGCAGCGACCGCGTCATCAGCGCATACAGCATGATCGCGCCGACAACCGAGATCAGGGCGGAGTAGACGATGGTGCGGGGGCGCACGATGCGGTAGATCGGCGGTTTGCCGGCCTGGCGCCGGTGGATGTTGATATCGTTGTCGTAGCCGATCAGGCGGGTTTCCCGACCGATCTTCGTCATCACGGTATCGCAGGCATCGATGCAGAGGCCGCACTGGATACAGTCGAGCTGTGAACCGTCGCGGATATCGATGCCGGTCGGGCAGACCGCGACGCACTGGTAGCAGTCGATGCAATCACCGGCGACTTCGCCCACCGCCCGCAATTCGTTCGCCTTCTTCAGCGACGTGCGCTTCTCGCCGCGATCGTATTTGTAGGTGACGTTGAGCGCCCATTCGTCGGTCAGCGCGGCCTGGATCCGCGGCCACGGGCACATGTAGACGCAGACCTGCTCGCGCATGAAGCCGGCCAGCACATAGGTGGTGGCGGTCAGGATCGCGATCCAGATATAGGCCAGCATCGGCGCCTCGAAGGTGACGAGCTGCTTCACCAGCGTCGGCGCATCGTTGAAATAGAGAACCCAGGCGCCGCCGGTCCACCAGGCGATCATCAGCCAGATCGAGTGCTTCAGCGTGATCTCGGCGAAGCGCTGCATCTTCATGGTGCCGCGCGCAGCGTCCTTGCGCATGCGCTCGCGGCGATCGCCCTCGACCAGGCGCTCGACGGCGTAGAACAGATCCGTCCACACGGTTTGCGGGCAGAGGTAGCCGCACCAGATGCGGCCGCCCACCGAATTCATCAGGAACAGGGTCAGGGCGGCGACGATCAACAGCCCGGTAAAATAGTAGACTTCCTGCGGCCACAGCTCGATGAAGAAGAAGTAGAAGCGGCTGTTGGGCAGATCGACCAGCACCGCCTGGTCCGGGGCTCCCAGACCGCGGTTCCAGCGCACGAACGGCAGCAGATAATAGACCCCGAGGCAGAATGCCATCAGGCCCCATTTGATGCGGCGGAAGGTGCCCTTGACGCTCTGCGGATAGACCTTCTTCTGGGCCACATACAGCGGCCCATCGTCGTCGACCTGCAGCTCGATCGGTGCGGTTTTAGCCATCGGAGGGATTGATCTCGCGTTCACCATTCGAGCCTAGACTCAACCACGAAGGCGTAGTTGATCCACCTCAAACAAGCGCCAAGCTTCCTCGTCTGACCCCGGTTACTTGCCTCCGCCGAGCGAGTGGACATAGACCGCCAGCGCCTTGACGGTGGAGGGGTCGAGACGCTCCACCCAGGCTGGCATGACGCCGGCCCGGCCGTTGGTAATGGTCTCGATCAGCACGGCTTCGTCGGAACCATACAGCCAGATCTTGTCGGTAAGGTCGGGCGCGCCGAGTTCCTGATTGCCCTTGCCGGCGTCGCCGTGACAGGACGCGCAGTTTTCGGCGAAGATCTTGCCGCCTTCGGCCGCGTTGTATCCCTTGGCGGTGGCCAGGCCCGACAGCGATCGGACGTAATTGGCGGCGGTGACGATCTGATCCTTCTTCAGCACGCCTTCCTTGCCGAAGGCGAGCATGGCGCTTTCGTGGCCTTTCGCATGCCCCGAACGCACCCCGAACTGGATCGTCTGCAGGATCTGGTCGAGCGAGCCACCCCACAGCCATTCGTCATCGTTCAGGTTGGGATAGCCCTTGGCGCCGGCGCCGCCGCTGCCGTGGCAGGGTGCGCAATTGTCGCCGAACACGGTCTTGCCGCGGGCGCGCGCCAGCGCCAGCAGGGCCGGATCCTTCTCGATTTCCGCCAGTGGTGCCGCTCCGAGCTTCACCATCTTGTCGCCGCGTATCTTGTCCAGGTTGGCGAGCTCGACGGCGACGTCGGCACGGCTCGAATACCCGAACAGGCCCGTCGTGTGGTTCGTCAGCAGCGGCCATGCCGGATATACCAGCCAGTATCCGAACGCCCAGACGATGGTGATATAGAACGTGATCACCCACCAGCGCGGCAGCGGCGTGTTCAGTTCCTTGATGCCATCCCACTGATGGCCCGTGGTCGACGTGCCGGTGACCTGGTCGATATCGTTGTGTTCAGCCATGATTCTTCATTCCTCCCGCAACGGGATTCTAGCCGCCTCGTCGAAGGTCGCCTTGTTGCGAGGCCAAAGCGCGTAAATCACGATCGCGACGAATATTCCGACAAAGATCGGCGTCCAGAAGCTCGTGACGAACTCCGAAGTGATATTCTGGACCGTTAGGATTGCTTTCATCGTATGGGCCTTCTCAGCGGAGATTTGCCTTTTCGTTGTAGAGCTTGAAGTCGACCAGCGTGCCGAGCATCTGCAGGTACGCGACCAGCGCATCCATCTCGGTCGGCAAGCCGGCCTTGCCGTCGAAGTTACGCGCCACCGCCTTCGGATAGCGTTTCGTAAAGGCGTCCACTCCGGGATTGTCGGGATCGGCCTGCGCCTTCAGATCGGCAACCGCGTTGGCGATCTGGTCGTCCGAATAGGGGACGCCGACGGTACGGCTGGTCCGCAGATGACCTTCCATGCCGGCGATATCGACCTCGGTCTCGGCCAGGAACGGATACCCGGGCATCACCGATTGCGGAACGATGGCGCGCGGATTGGTCAGATGCGTGACATGCCATTCGTCGGAATATTTGGCGCCGACCCGCGCCAGATCCGGCCCGGTTCGCTTCGATCCCCACTGGAACGGATGGTCGTACATGCTTTCGGCCGCCAGCGAGAAATGACCGTAGCGCTCGACCTCGTCGCGCAACGGCCGGATCATCTGCGAGTGGCAGAGATAGCAGCCCTCGCGGACGTAGATGTTGCGGCCGGTCAGCTCCAGCGGCGTGTATGGCCTGATGCCGTCGACCTTCTCGATCGTGCTCTTCAGGTAGAACAGCGGGGTGATCTCGACCAGGCCGCCGATGGCGACGACCGCGAGAATGCCCACGATCAGGATGATCGAGTTCTTTTCGAAAATTTGATGCCGCGTCCAGAAAGACATTTTATCGTTCCTCATTCCGCCGGCTGAAGGGCGGCCGGCGCCTGCACTTCCGCCTCGCCGGCGCGCACCGTCATCCAGAGATTGTAGGCCATGATCAGCGAGCCAATCAGGAACAGTCCTCCTCCGGCGGCGCGGATGATGTAGAAGGGATGCATCGCCTCGACGGTTTCAATGAACGAATATTCGAGGAAGCCGAGCGAGGTGTAAGCGCGCCACATCAGGCCCTGCAGGATCCCGGACACCCACATCGCGGAGATGTAGAGGACGATACCGATGGTCGCGATCCAGAAATGCCAGTTGACGAGCTTGAGGCTGTAGAGTCCCTTGCGGTCCCACAACCAGGGAACCAGGCAATAGAGCGCGCCGAACGAGACGAACCCGACCCAGCCCAGCGCACCGGCATGGACGTGACCGATGGTCCAGTCGGTGTAGTGGCTGAGCGAATTCACCACCTTGATCGACATCAGCGGACCTTCGAAGGTCGACATGCCGTAGAAGGCGACGGACACCACGAGCATGCGCAGCACGGGATCGGTGCGAAGCTTGTCCCAGGCGCCCGACAACGTCATCAGGCCGTTGATCATGCCACCCCATGACGGCATCCACAGCATGATCGAGAAGGTCATACCCAGCGTCTGCGCCCAATCCGGCAATGCCGTGTAGTGCAGGTGATGCGGGCCAGCCCAGATATAGAGGAAGATCAGCGCCCAGAAATGGATGATCGACAGCCGGTAGGAATAGATCGGCCGCTCGGCGCGCTTCGGGATGAAGTAGTACATGATGGCGAGGAAGCCGGCAGTCAGGAAGAAGCCGACCGCGTTGTGTCCGTACCACCACTGGAACATGGCATCCTGCACGCCGCCCCAGGCGATGTAGGACTTGGAGCCGAACACCGACACCGGCAAAGCGGGGTTATTGCCGAGATGCAGGACGGCGATGGTGACGATGAAGGCCAGATAGAACCAGTTGGCGACGAAGATATGCGGTTCCTTGCGCTTCACCAGCGTCATCAGGAACACCAGCAGGTACACCACCCACACGATGGTCAGCCAGTGATCCGCATACCATTCCGGCTCGGCATATTCCTTCGACTGGGTGACGCCGAGCAGATAGCCGGTGCCCGCGATCAGGATGAAGAAATTATAGCCGAGCACGACAAACCACGGCGCAAGATCGCCGGCGAGACGGGCCCGGCAGGTCTTCTGCACCACATAGAACGAGGTTGCGATCAGCACATTGCCGCCGAACGCGAAGATCACGGCCGACGTATGCAGCGGCCGCAACCGGCCGAAGCTGATCCACGGCAGGTCGAAATTGAGCGCCGGCCATGCCAGCTGGCAGGCGATGATCAACCCGACAAGAAACCCGGCAATGCCCCAGAACACCGATGCGACGGCGGCGAACTTGATCGGGGCCATATTGTAGTTGGGCCGGCCGTTGATTTCCTGCGGCGGCAGTGCCGCCGGCCGGTCGTAATACCGGTTCAAAATGGCAAAAACCGCCGCCAGACTGGCAGCGGCGCCCAATGAGGCATGGAATGCGAAGGGCGCATCGAGCGCTTTCGCCGCAGCTATCATGCAGAGAAAGGCAGCAGCCGCGAACACCAGCGTCAAGCCACTTTCACCTGTCGTCATCGTCTTCGCGTTGGGGGCTTGGCTCATGTGGAATCTCTCGTGAGGATACGGGAACCAAAAATCACAATCCCGCCGGAACCGATTTGATCGAGATCAATTTTTGTGGTTGCGGGCCGAATTCGATCGCGGGAATACCCGGAAACGATGGCCGGCCACCAGCCGCAGCGCCGCCGCGATGCCGTTTTCGCCGCGTTACAGCGCCGCCACGGTCCAGGCGATCATTTCCTTCGCCATTCGACCGAACGCGTCGCTGAAGGCGGCCACGGCTGCCGGCGGCTCGAGTTTGTCGAACTTCTGACTTCCTTCAAACAGGCGCGAGGCAATGACTTTTCCGCCCTTGTCGACGATTCGTACCGACAACCCGATCTCCGCCGCGGGCCCTGCGTCCACCGCAATCCGGAAGTGCCTGACGTCGATCAGGAGCTGGTGGTCGGCCTGTCCGATATCCGACGCGTGCAACGGAGCGTGCGCGATATCGTAATTCTCAAAGCTCTCGATCAATCGGGCCTGCAGCAGCTTCGGAATGCTGTCGGCCCAGAGAAAGTCCGCAAATCCCGGATAGTCCTTTGCCGGCAAGAACAGCATGCGCTGCGTCGCCAGCATGGCAACCGCCGTGGGCTCCGGGATCGCCAATTGGCCCGTGAGGGTCTTGCCTGCCGGCCCGAGATTCTGCGGCGCCCGCAAATCATAGGTGATCTTCTGCGCAGGCGTGCCGCCACCGGTGAGCTTTTCCAGGCCGACGATGATGCTGTCGAGTTTACCGGTATTACGCGCGAGCCCGTCCGTGAAGGTTTCCAGATTGGCGATGGTCTTTTTGAGCGGCTCGGAATTTTCAGTCAGGACCGAATCGACCTTGCGCAATGCGTCGCGGGCGGCCTGGGTCATGCTCTGGCCCGCGCCGGATTCGGCAATCAGGGTCGGCACCGCACCGGTATTCGCCAGCAGCACGCCGCCTTCCAGTGCAATGACGGGAACGCCGGTCAGGCCCTGGAATTCCAGACCGACCTTGGTGTCGGAACGCACCGGCGTCGTCGCGGCCACCGAGATCGTGGCATTGACGCGGCGCGGATTATCCGGCGCAAGGCCAAGCTCCGTCACTTCGCCGACGCGGATGCCATTGAACAGCACGCCGGCGCCGACCAGCAGACCCGGCACCGAGCCGTCAAACTGGACGTGATAGGTCGTGCGCGGACCGAGCCCGCCGGAATTGTGGAGCCAATAGACGAAGCCGAAAACGGCGATGATAGCCGCCAGCACGAAGGCGCCGACAACGGCGAAGGGAGCGCGGGTTTCCATCGCTTAACTCGCTTTGGGTTGCAGCATCTGGGAGCGTTTGCCGTGAAAATAGGCACGTACCCAGGGATGCTCGGATTGAAGCAGCTCGCGCATCGGTCCGATGGCGACGATCTTGCCGTCCGCCAGCGCTGCCACGCGATCGCAGACGGTATTGAGGCTGGCGAGATCATGGGTGACCATGAACACGGTCAGCCCCAGGGTTTTCTGCAATGTCTTGATCAGGGCGTCGAAATCGCCCGCCGCAATCGGGTCGAGACCGGACGTCGGCTCGTCGAGAAACACAATCGCGGGATCCAGCGCAAGCGCCCGGGCCAGCGCCACGCGTTTGGTCATTCCGCCGGACAATTCAGCAGGAAATTTGTCGCCATCCTCCGGCGTCAGCCCGACCATTTCGAGCTTGGCGGTGGCGATCTCGTCCATCAGCGCCTGCGACAGCACCAGATTTTCGCGCAGCGGAAACTGGATATTCTGCCGCACCGTGAGCGAGGAGAACAGCGCGCCCTGCTGAAACAGGATTCCCCATCTCCCGGCGGCAGCCTGGGTGGTCCGGTCGTTGGCGCCGCTGATCATCGAGCCCATCACCTCGATCTCTCCACTCCGCCGCGGAATGAGGCCGATGATGGTTCGCATCAGCACCGACTTGCCGCCGCCGGAGGCTCCGACCAGACCGAGGATCTCGCCTCTGCGGACATCCAGCGACAGATGATCGATGACCACCGTCTTGCCGAATCCGACCACAAGGTCGTGAACCCGAATCGCGAACTGCGGCGCAACTTCCTGCATCGCTACATTCCGATCGATGCGAAGAACACTGCAAACAGCCCGTCGAGCACGATCACCAGAAATATCGACTTCACCACCGAAGTCGTGGTCTGCTTTCCAAGCGACTCCGCGCTACCCTTCACCCGCAGGCCTTCGCTGCAGGCGACGATGCCGATCACCAGTGCCATGAACGGCGCCTTGAGAATGCCGACCTGGAAGTGCGTGACGGATACGGCCTCATGCAATCGCGCAATGTAAATCGGCGGCCCCATGCCGCCATAAAACTGTGCCACCAGGCCGCCGCCATAAAGCGCCGCCATCGCCCCGATGAAACTGAGGATCGGCAGCGCCAGGACCAGTGCGATGATGCGCGGCAGGATCAGCACTTCGACCGGATCGAGGCCCATGGTCGACAGGGCATCGATCTCCTCGCGCATTTTCATCGAACCAAGCTCGGCGGTGTAAGCGCTGCCGGAGCGGCCGGCGACCATGATGGCGACGATCAGCACGCCGAGCTCTCGCAGCACCAGAATGCCGACCATGTCCACGACATAGGACTCGGCGCCGAACTTGCGAAAATGAAAGAAACCCTGCTGCGCAATGATGGCGCCGATCAGGAAGGTGATCAGCACGACAATCGGGATCGCCTGCCAGCCGACCCGATAGAGCTGATAGACCAGCGACGTCAGCCGCAGCGATCGAGGACGGCGCAGCACGCCGACGAGGGCCATGAAGAGCGAGCCCAGCATCTGCAGGAACACGTTCACGTCGTCCATCGCACTGACGGCAGAGCGGCCGATATCTCTCAGCTTGGCCACCCCGGGATTCAGCGTCGGCGGCGGCACCGGATTGCGACGATTGACCTGACGAACCTCCTCGATCAATCCGGTGTAATTGTCGCCAACGCCGACCAGCTCAACCGGATGGCCGGCCGACGATGCCCGCCGTGACATCTTCTCCAGCAGCCAGGCCCCGAGCGTGTCGAGTTCGCGCAGGCCGGCCAGGTCCAGCTTGATTGCATTCGACCGATCAAGCTGCGGCGCAACACCCTCGGACATCGCCTCCAGCTTCGTCACATTGGCTGCGGTCCAGGATCCGGCAGGACGCAATTCGAGCACATCGCCCGACGGCGTGACGGTCAATTCGGGTGCAGTCGCCAAGATCCATGTCCTTTGAAAATACGCAGCATTTCTAAACGCTCACACTGCCAATCAAATTGACCTGCCTCAAGACCGAATTTCCTCCGGTGCGGTGCTTGACGCAAATCAACAGCACCGCTCCTGCCCGGAATAGGATGTAGTTCGACTATGTCGGCGAGAATCTGGTTGGATTGTGTCAGCGAGGACGAGATCGATGTTCGATACAAGTGCACTCAGGGAAGAGCTGCATACACTTAAAGCCGACGTGTCTCGGCTGTTCGATACGGCAGGCGAAGGAATTCGGGACACCTCCAGGACCCACGCCGAGGCACTTGCCGATCAGATCAAGGCCGCGCTGAACGAACTTGGCGAGACCCTGAGCGAGCAGGAGGACGAGGTCGCGCATTTCGTTTCGGATCGGCCGATTACATCACTCGCCTCGGCATTCGCCCTCGGCGTCGTTGTCGGCTTCATGCTGAGGAGGCACTAAGGTGAACATCGAGAGCATCCTGACCAACCTGCGCGTGCTTTGGCGCACGGACCGAATCATTGCCGATATCCGGATGCGCCATCTGCTCGTCGGCCTCGCGCTCAGGGCTCTCGCTGCCTTGATTGCGGGTTTCGGCTTGCTGATGCTGGAACTGGCGGCCTATTTCGCGCTGGTCCAGGTCTGGAGCGCCATATCCGCCGCGGCCGCTCTCGGCGCCGTCAACCTTGCGATCGCCGCAATGTTGTTCATTCTTGCTTCGAGGCCGCCGGCGGGCCGCGAGCTGGAGCTCGCCACTCAAATTCATGATACCTCGGTCGAGGCGTTGCAGGTCGAGGCCCGGGCGCTGCAGTCGCAGCTGAGCGGCATGATCCATCACCCGTTGAACGGGGTGCTGCCTTCGCTGATCGTGCCGCTGATCACCGTCATCATCCGGAGTCTGAAGGCGCGGGCGGCGCCATCGGCCCCCACGGCCGCGGCCCCGCCGAAGTAATCGCGGGCGGTCGCAAGGATTCAAATCTATCAACAGGGAGTTTTTCTGATATGCAAGACGCTCATCCAAAACCCATCCTGAATGCATCGCTTCCGGCGCAGTTTCGGCAGATCCGCCTCGAACTCGCTCGCGAACCCGGTCATCCCGAGGGCGATGCGGCGGTGGCTTATGTCCTCATCGCGCCACTTGACGCTGAGGGCCGCATCGATCCAGCCCTCTGGCGGGAACACCGTGAAGCATGCCGGGTGGCGCGGCTACGGCCGGACAGCGACCCCCGGTCGGGCCAGCTGGTCCATCGTCAAGGCGGCGGCTGGGCATTCCACTACCCTGCTGCAGCCAATATGCCGGACGAGACAGGCTTTCACTTCGCCGATGAATGCTTCGTGGCCGGTGAATACGTCTCGATCAACGAGGCCGGCAAGATGCATACCTATCGCATCGTCTCGGTATCGCACCTCTAGCATATCACGCGGCCATCGCGGCCGCGTCCCGACCGAGCCCGAAATTGTTCGGATCAATCCCGACACCGGGGGCGCGCCCAGCGCCCCCAAGCGGTCTCAATGGCAGGATTCCCGGCCAGTTTCAGTACTGCGGTCGACTGCCGAACAGCTTCGTGGCCGTTTCGATCATCTGCTCGCCGTGCCTGAGGAGCCGGTCGGTATCGCGGCGCACATAATCGAGCTGATGGCGGCTGCATTCCGCCCACATCTTCTTGTAGTCACCGACGCTGTGGGCGCTGGCGATCTTTGAAGACAATTCAGCAAACAGGTGCATCTCGGTCCGAGCATGGTCGAACATCTCATTGCCGGCGAACACCATTTCCTGAAGCAACGCCGTCTGCACGCCCATCATCAGCTGGAGAGCATCCCTACTGGCGTCGGAAAATCGTGCAGCTTCGTCAACCGATGGCTGGCCGATCCCGGTATCGCGTACGGCGACTTCTGTCATGGACTTGCTCCTTGTTATCTCACATTACAGAATTTAGATCACGCACCCGGGCGACGGCTTGCGTTGCATCAATGTGGGAAGCCAGCCGCTATTTAATGTTGATCAAGTTTTTCGTTCCTCTATATCGTATGTTTTCCCGGCGAACTGCAGCTTCGGAGGCCGTCATGCGCGCCCATCAGATCATGACCCGACCCGTTATCACCGTCACGCCGGAGACCACGATCGTCGAGGCCGCCACCACCATGCTGCAGCGGCACATCAGCGGGCTACCGGTGGTGGACGCGGCCGGGAAGCTCGTCGGCATCGTCTCGGAAGGCGATTTCATCCGCCGCAGCGAGCTCGGTACGCAACGCAAACGCGGCCGTTTCCTGGCTTTCATTCTCGGTCCGGGCCAGACTGCGACCGATTTCGTTCACGAGCACGGCCGCAAGGTGGCCGAGGTCATGACGCCAAAGCCGTTCACCATCACGGAGGATACTCGGCTCGAGGAAATCGTCGCGTTGATGGAGAAGAATCACGTCAAGCGCCTGCCGGTGGTGCGCGGGGACAGTGTGGTCGGCATCGTATCGCGCGCCAACCTGTTGCAGGCGGTGGCGAGTCTTGCCCGCGAGATCGCGGATCCCACTGCCGATGATGATCACATCCGCAATCGCATCATCGATGCGCTTCACAAGAACGAGTGGTGCCCGCAGGGCCTCAACATCGTCGTCCGCGACGGCATCGTCCATCTCGGCGGCATCATTACCGACGAAAGGTCCCGGCAGGCCTCGATCGTCGCCGCGGAGAACGTCACCGGCGTGAACAAGGTCCACGACCATCTGTGCTGGGTCGACCCGATGTCCGGCCTCTATTTTATCGCTCCGGAAGACGACGATCTGGCCAAGGCGGGTTGAGCCCGATTCCCGATGCTCCACGACCGCGATTGCCCTGCGGGCTCTAGCCGCTGCCGCGGGCACATTCCTCCAGCGCCCTGAGGATATCCCCGCGGGCGATCATGCCCTCCAGCCGGTGGCCGATGTCGATCACCGGAACGCTGCGGAAACGATGCTCGACCATCAGCTGCAGCACCCGCGTCAGTTTGGTGTCGGAGCGAACGTAGATGAACTCCGAAGTCATGATGTCGGCGACGGTACGCTTCATCAGGTCGTCATAGCGCGGCACCATCTGGTTGGGCGTAAAGGCAAAACACTTCAGGAAGTCGAACTTGGTGACGAGGCCGACCATCTGTCCGTCGTCCTCGACCGGATAGGCGTTGAAATCGTCACGCTCGAACATCGGGCCCAGTTCGCGCATCGTGAGCCCGCGCGTCACCGTCCTGACGCTACGTGTCATGTGGCCGGCGACGGTTTGCTCGAGAAATTGATACAAGGCGCGATTCCGATCGGTTCCGGTGGTTGTGGTAACGCTTTTAATGCGACAGCAACACGCAACGCGCGGTCTGGGTGATGAGATGCTGGGTCATGCCGCCGAGAATCAGCTCGCGGAACCGCGAATGGCCATAGGCCCCCGCGACAATGACGCCGGCGCCGACGTCGGCGGCAATGCCGTCGAGCTGAGCCGCGGCGTTGCGGCCGCCGCTTTTCTCGGGTGCCAGCTCGCGGGCGACGATACCGTGGCGCGACAGCCAGGCCACGACATCGCGAACCCGCGAAAGCGCCGCCGGCCGGCCCTCGTCGCCTTCCACGATTTCCGCGACGGTAACGTCCTTGGCCTTGCGCAGCAGCGGCAGGGAATCGACGATCGCCCGCCTCGCCTCGGCAGTATCCTTCCACGCCACCAGCATACTGCGCAGGTCGAGCCAGGTGACGGTGTCGGGGACAACGAGCAGCGGCCGGCCGGCCTGCATCACCAGATCTTTCGGGCTGGCCCCCACAAAGGGATCCGAAAATGCATCGCTATGCCCGCCGCTGACGATAATGTCGGCGCAACGCGCCTGCTGCAGCAGGTACCGGGCCGGAAAGTCGATGGCGCTGCGCCATTCGATTGACTTGGCTCGCTTCCTTGTCGCTCCGAGGAATTGGCCCTCAAGCTCCGCCATGCGGCTTTTCAGCGCCGCCTGGCCCTGGTCGATCAGATTCTGGGCCTGCTCTCCCGAAGTGAAGTAAAGCGGCGGGCTGAATTGCGACGCCGCGATCCCGACGACGGCTGCGTCAAAACGTTCCGCGATCTGGCAGGCGGCTTCGAGACGAGCCTCGTTCGGCTGGTCCACCGCCAAATTGACCATGACGGTCGCGTAACTCATTCAATCTCTCCGCTGCCACGAAATGCCGCCCTTTTTAGACCATGGACCGAAGCGCGAAATGAGATAGATCAAAGTCCGGCAATGGCCGGGCGACCTGGGGCTCGCGGGATTTGGCAAGACACCCGGAAAAATATACGGTGGGTCGCGCTGGCAGAGCCGGAATGGAAGGCGAAGACTTAGACGTGACCGGTAAAACCCAATCGCCATCGGATGATCCGGCCCGCAATGAGCATTTCCGGCTCAAAATCGAAGGATTCGGCGTCGGAACCTGGGATCTGAACCTTGCCACCCGGGAGCTGGATTGGTCCGAAACGACGCGAAATCTCTTCGGAATCCCGCGGGACGCGGCTGTCAGCTACGATCTGTATCTTTCGCTGCTGGAACCGCGCGATCGTGAGCGCACCGAACGGGAGATCGCGCGGGTTACCGCGTTCGGCGGCAATTTCGACGTTTCCTTCAGGGTCGGTGCGGGCTCTGGAGCCGGTCAATGGATCCGCCAACGTGGCAGCCTGGTCAAGGACGAGGCCGGGATCGCCCGCCATGTCGGCGGCATTGCTTTCGATATCAACGCGGAAAAGGAACTCGAGGAGACGCTGAGAACCCGGGAAAACCACCTCCGCTCCATCCTCGACACGGTGCCGGATGCCATGATCGTCATCGACGGACATGGCATCATGCAATTCTTCTCTAGCGCCGCCGAGCGGCAGTTCGGCTATCCCGAACAGGACGCCATTGGTCAGAACGTCAGCATGCTGATGCCCGAACCGGACCGGACCCGCCACGACGGCTATCTCGCACGCTACCAATCCACCGGCGAGCGGCACATCATCGGCATCGGCCGGATCGTGACCGGCAAGCGCCGGGATGGAACGACCTTTCCGATGCACCTGTCGATCGGCGAAATGCAGTCCGGCGGCGAGCCCTACTTCACCGGTTTCGTGCGCGACCTCACCGAGCACCAGCAAACCCAGGCGCGGCTGCAGGAACTGCAGTCCGAGCTGGTCCATGTTTCCAGGCTGAGCGCGATGGGAGAGATGGCGTCGGCGCTGGCGCATGAGCTCAATCAGCCGCTCGCCGCCATCAGCAATTACATGAAGGGCTCGCGCCGGCTGCTGGCCGGCAGCGCCGATCCCAATACGCCGAAAATCGAAAGCGCGATGGACCGCGCCGCCGAGCAGGCGCTGCGCGCCGGCCAGATCATCCGGCGTCTGCGCGACTTCGTCTCGCGCGGCGAATCCGAAAAGCGCGTCGAAAGTCTCTCCAAGCTGATTGAAGAGGCCGGTGCGCTCGGCCTCGCCGGCGCCCGCGAGCAGAACGTCCAGCTTCGTTTCAATCTCGACCCGGAGTTCGACCTGGTACTGGCGGACCGGGTCCAGATTCAGCAGGTGCTGGTCAATCTGTTTCGCAATGCGCTGGAAGCGATGGAGCAATCGCAGCGGCGGGAGCTGATCGTCAGGAATGGCGGGGTGGCGGACGACATGGTCGAAATCGAGGTGTCCGATACCGGCTCGGGATTCCGCGAGGACGTCAAGCCCAATTTGTTCCAGACCTTCTTCACGACCAAGGAAACCGGCATGGGAGTGGGACTCTCCATCAGCCGCTCGATCATCGAGGCCCATGGCGGCCGGATGTGGGCCGAAAGCAACGCCGCTGACGGCGCGACGTTTCGTTTCACGCTGCCCGCAGCAGCCAATGAGAGCTGAGTGATGTCGAACAAGGGAAAGGTCTACGTTATCGACGACGACGAGGCGATGCGGGATTCGCTGAACTTCCTGCTGGAATCCGCCAACTTCAACGTCACGTTGTTCGAAACCGCCCAGCATTTTCTCGATGTGCTGCCCGATCTCGAATTTGGCTGCGTCGTCTCCGACGTGCGCATGCCGGGTATTGATGGAATCGAGCTTCTGAAGCGCATGAAAGCGGGCCACAGTGCGTTTCCGATTCTGATCATGACCGGCCATGGCGATGTCCCGCTCGCCGTCGAGGCGATGAAGCTCGGCGCGGTCGATTTTCTGGAAAAACCGTTCGAGGACGACCGGCTGATCGGCATGATCGATGCGGCGATCCAGCAGGCGGAACCGGCCGCCAGGAGCGAGGTGGTCATCCAGGAGATCGCGGCGCGGGTGGCAACGCTCAGCCCGCGCGAGCGCCAGGTCATGGACGGCCTGATCGCCGGGCTTTCCAACAAGCTGATTGCCCGCGACTACGACATCAGTCCCCGCACCATCGAGGTCTACCGGGCCAACGTCATGACCAAGATGCAGGCCAACAGCCTGTCGGAACTGGTGCGGCTGGCGATGCGGGCCGGCCTGCTGAACGATTGAGCTAAATCAAACCACGGCGCCCGCAACGGGTGTTAGCTGGCACCATGAATCAAGCAACTCATTACTCGGTGGGTGGGGATCTCATGATGCCGTTTCCCGCAAAGCCTACCATCTACGTCGTCGACGACGACGCCGACGTGCTCGGCTCGCTGCGGTTTCTGCTTGAGTCGGACGGCTTCAACGTCCGGACCTTCAGGAGCGGCTCGGCACTGCTGAATGCCGCCCGTTCGACCGGCGTGGACTGCTTTGTGATTGACTACAAGATGCCCGATATGAACGGCATCGATCTGGCGAAGCGCCTGCGCAACCGCGACATGGCGGCGCCGATTATCCTGATTACCGGTTACCCCGACGAGAACATCGCGGCGAGGGCCGCGGCCGCGGGCGTGCACGATGTTCTGCTGAAACCGCTGCTGGATGAGAGCCTTGTGACGCGTATTCGGGGTGCGATTCAGGGCGGCCAGGCCGCCGCCGGCCCCGGACACTGACCTACGGTATTATACGTAGGTAAACCTCCTTAAGATATCGCACGAAATTTCCAGTTTCGAAGTTGCCGCGTAGCAATGGCCATCCGCCGCAAGGAGATGACCATGCTCACCCAGACCCTCACCCCTTCCCCTATCGCCAGCCGCGTCGGCCCGGTTCCCCACTCGGCCCTCGACCAGTTCGGCGCGGTCACCGGCTACGCTGGCCTGATTGCCACCGAGTTCAGCTACCGGAAGGATGAGGAGATCTACGGCGAGGACGAGCCCGCGGAATACGTCTACCAGGTGATCTCAGGCGCCGTTCGCAGCTACAAGCTGCTGTCCGATGGACGCCGCCAGATCGGCGCATTCCATCTGCCGGGCGACGTTTTCGGGCTGGAATCGGGCAGCGTGCACCGGTTGGCGGCCGAAGCCATCATCGATACCACTGTGCGTCTGGTCAAACGCCGCAGCCTCGAACAGGCCGCTGGCGTGGACGTCAAGGTCGCGCGCAATCTCTGGGCCATGACGGCCGGCGACCTCAGGCACGCCGAAGATCACATGCTGCTGCTCGGCCGCAAGACCGCGATGGAGAAGGTCGCCACCTTCCTGCTGGAAATGGATCGCCGCCTGGCCGTCGCCGGCATGATGGCGCTGCCGATGTGCCGCCGCGACATCGGCGATTATCTCGGCCTGACGCTGGAAACGGTCTCGCGCGCGCTTTCGCAGCTGCAGGCCCAGGGCGTGCTGGGATTTTCCGGCGCCCGCCAGATCGTGCTTCGCAACCGCCAGCGCCTGCGCAACATGGATGCGTGAACTCCTCTCCTCTCCCCTCCCTAGAAGCCTGCCCGGAGAAACCTTCTCCGGGCTTTTTCTTGGTCAGCGTGCGCCGCGCCGCGTTTCCGGCATCACCAGCAGGATCATCGCAAGGCCTGTCGCCGCAACGCCGGCGAGCCCCATGAAAGCGATGTTGGTCCCCAGACGGTCGGCGGCGTAGCCGGCCAGCACGGTGCTGAGGGAGGCGCCGATCCCGGTCGCGGTGCCGACGATGCCCTGCGCCATATTGAAGTGACCGCTTCCGAAAGCCACGTCCGCCACAATCAGCGGGATCATGACGGCGAACACCGCCGCGGTGATGCCGTCGAAGATCTGGGCTGCGACCAGCAGATAGGGATCGGTCACGACGGCAAACAGCAGGCCGCGAATCGCCAGCGCGCCGAATCCGGCGAGCAGGAATGGCCGCCGCCCCCATCGCTGCGCCATGCGCCCGACCCATGGTGCGCCCAGCGCCACGATCGCCTGCGGCACGATGATGCAGAAAGCGATCAACACCGGGGCCCACTGGCTCGACCGGGTAGTGACCACCCCCGCCATCAGCGGAAGCATCGCGGCATTGGCCAGCTGCAGCAGCAGCACGCTGCCGGCGAAGATCAACAGCGGACGGCGGCGCAGCAGGCTCCAGACGCTGGTGGTACTGACGTCGGCCACGTCGCGCACGACCGCGCCATGCGCCTGCGCGACGTCGATTTCCCGCTCCCGGATTCGCCCCAGCGCCAGCATCGTCGGGATCGCCAGCAGCGCGGTGACGACAAACACCGAACGGCTCGACAGAAAATAGCCGCAGGCGCCCATCAATGCTGCGGCCGATCCGTTGCCGAGCGAGGCAAAACGGGCATTCCGTCCCAACCGCTCGCCGATCGCACGCGGCCCGACCAGGCCGAGGCTGATCGCGGCAATGGCCGGACCGAGCACACAACTTGCCGTCGCATGCAGGGTTGCGGCCGCGACCACCACGGGGAAGATCGGCCAGATGGCGTATCCGAGCGCGCACACACCGATGGTCGCGACCGCGAGGCTCGCGACCAGCCGCTCGGACCGGGCGGCATCGATGATGGCGCCGCCCGGCATCTGCCCGATCAGGCCGACGATGCCGCCGATCGACAGCACGAAACCGATCTCGACCTGAGTCCATTTCTGCGTCGTGAGGTACACCGCGATGAACGGACCGAAGCCGGTCTGCACATCCGCCAGAAAGAAGATGAACCAGTCAAGGCCGCGCAGGCTTTGGCGCGAGGGGGCAGATGTCGCCTTCGTCACCTGTTCCGGCACCAGCGACACAACCTTGTCCTTGTCGCCGCCACTATCGCCGGCCGACCGCGCGGGACGATCACCGTCGATAATGTCGATCGAATGGGACGGGCGAGCGATCAGGATATTTTCTCCGTTTCTCCCTAGCGGTCGAACTCCAGCGGGCTGAGCTTTCCGGCGGCGCCCAGCACGATGACCGGCGCATCCTCCTTGTATTCAGGCGCCGCGCTCACCTGCTCCTTGGTCAGCTCCAGGCCGATGGCGTCCTTCTTGTTTGAAATGCGCTGGAAATGCAGCGCGCTCCAGTCGACGACGATCTTGCGGCTGCCGACGCCGAGAAAGCCGCCGAAGTCGATCACCGCCGCCCGCACCTGACCCGCGCGATCGACGATCACGTCCACGATGCGTCCCATGTTCTCGTCCGCGGCACTGCGAACCTCGCGGCCGAGCATGCCATGCGCATCCCGTGCGCCGATGACGGAGACCGACGGCGGCGGTGCGGGCTCCCTGGCAGCCCCTTGCGGAACCGCGCGATTTGCCGGCGGTGGCGTGTCGCTTTGCGCGAAGGCCGGCGCCACCGCCGCCAGCACCGCTGCGAGAAACGCGATCGGCAATTTGGCACTCATAGGACCTCCTGAAACACGACGCGCCATCTTCAATGGGTCAGGACGATCGACACCTGAATCTGGCCGCGCTTACGCATCACCTCGAGCGACACCTCCTCGCCGTGGCGGCGAATCCGAAGATCGACGCTGGACGGGCCGAGTTGCAGATCGCGCAACACCACCTCGTTGAGAAAGGCCGGCAGCCGCGGGTCGCGCAGGCGGATTTCACCGCGCTGGACGTCGAATTCGAGACCGAGCGCCGCCTCCAGCAAGGTGAACGGCGTGGCACTTGCCCAGGCCTGCGGCGCGCAGGCGACCGGATAAAGCGTCGGCCCGCGGCGCTTCTCGCGCTGAAATCCGCAAAACAGCTCCGGCAGCCGCCGCAAATCCATGTAGCTCGCGGCGTCGAACAGGCCCTCGAACAGATGTTCGACCGAATGCTTCAGTCCGTAGCGCGCCAGCCCGAGCGCGATCAACGCATTATCGTGCGGCCAGATCGAGCCGTCGTGGTAGGACATCGGGTTGTATCGCGCTTCGCCCCGCGCCACGGTGCGAATGCCCCAGCCGGTGAAGAAGTGCGGCCGCATCAAATCGGCGGCGACCTTACGGGCGCGGTCCTGGCTCGCGATGCCGGTGAACAGCAGCTGTCCGGCATTGGAGGTTCGCACCTTGCACTGGCGCTTGGCGCCGTCGAGCGCCAGCGCATAGGTGCCGAGTTCCTCGCACCAGAACGCGTCTTCGAATCGCGCGGCCAGCGCCTGCGCCTCGGTCGCGAGCTGGCCGGCTTTTTCCGCCAGCCCCATGCGCAGGGCGCAGCGCGCGGCCAGCTGCTTGGCGGCAAATACATAGCCCTGCACTTCGGCCAGCGCGATGTAACCCTCGGCGAGTTGTCCGTCGGCATGGAAGATCGCGTCGTAGGAGTCCTTCCAGCCCTGATTGGCGAGCCCTTGCTCGGAGGCGCGCTGATACTCGACAAAGCCGTCGCGGTCCGGATCGCCCGCGCCGTCGATCCAGCGCAGCGCGGCCTCGATCGCGGGCCACAACTCGGCAAGCGTCTCGTCGTCGCCGGTACGTTCGAAGTAGAGACCGGCCAGCAGCACGAACAGCGGCGTCGAATCGACGCTGCCGTAATATTGCGCAAACGGCACTTCGCGCAGCGCCGCCATCTCGCCGCCGCGCATCTCGTGCAGGATCTTGCCGGGCTGGGCATCGGCGAGCGGATCGACCGACTTTGCCTGGTAGAAGGCCAGCCGCATCAGCACGCCGCGCGCGATACGCGGGTCAACCCAGAGCATTTGCAGCGCGGTGATCAGGCCGTCGCGGCCGAATGTCGTCGAGTACCAGGGAATTCCCGCATAGGGATATCGGCCCTGCGGCGTTTCCGTCATCAGCATATTGAGATCGGCCATCGCCTGGCACAGCACCTCGTTGAAGATGTGGTTGGAGGTCTCGGTACTGGTTGCGCCTGCGGTCGAGCGGCGCATTTCGCGGCGATGCGCCAGCATTCCGCGAAAGAACGGCGCCGGCTTGTGCATCAGCGGCTTGTTGCAGGACACCGCGATGAACAGCGAGGTCATCTGCTGGGGGGCGAGCTCGAACTGGTACGTCGCCGCATTGGCCAAGAGCCTTGCGGGCGCCGGCTCGAAGTGCAGCCCGGTCCTCCGCGCGGCGCCGTCCAGCCCGAGATACTCCAGCGTCACGTCCGCGGCGCCATCCACCTTGCTGGAGGCGACACCCCGGCGCGGGCGGCGTTCGCCGCGAACCTCGAACAGATCGGCGAAATCATTGTCGAACAGCAGCGTCAAATCGAAGCTCGCCGGCCCCTCGCCATGGTTGCGCACGCCGATCCGCTGATACGCGGTTCCGCGCCACAGGAAGATCGTGCGCACGATGTGCAGCATGTCCTTCTGCAGCACGATCCGGTCGCCCCGATAGACGTCGGGATTGGTAAGGTCGATCGTCAGCGCCGAGTTGTCGTCGCGCAGATTGGAGCCGAGCAGCAGCGGCTGCACGTCGTCCAGCACCAGTTCGAGTCGGGCGAGATAGCGGGTGTCGGCATTGAACAGGCCGTCGGGCCCGCCGGCGGACGCACCGATATCGCCGTGGCTGTCGAGCACGATGAAGGTATCGTCGTGCTTGAGCGAACGCCGCGGCCTCGACGCCGGCCCGGTCATCGGGATGTAGAACGGCGACTCCTGGACCGCCTCGGCCTCACGAATCTTGGATATCTGGGTCACGGCTTCCATTGCCATCGATTGCCCCTTGGCTGTTGTGCTTGCTGCGCGTTCCCCGCGAAAGGTACGCCGATCGGAACAAACTCTGACGAGAACAATGCCTGTCGCTCAGGCCGCATGCGTGGCAAGGCGGCTCATTTCCCGCGCTACCAGTTCCTGATATGGGCCGGTGCCCTGCATCAGCCGGTCGGGCGGGCCGTCTTCGATGATCGTGCCACCCAGCAGCATGATCACCCGGTCAAAATTGCGCAAGGTGGCGAGCCGGTGAGCGATCGCAATCACGGTGCGCCCGCGCATCAGCCGGCCGAGCGCCTCGCGGATCGCCTCTTCCGATTCGCTGTCCAGCGCCGCGGTGGCTTCGTCGAGCAGCAGGATCGGCGCATCCTTCAGGAATGCGCGGGCGATCGCGATGCGCTGCCGCTGTCCGCCTGACAATTTGATGCCGCGGTCGCCGACCTCGGTCGCCATGCCCTCGGGCAAGGTGTCGACGAAATCACAGCGAGCCGCTTTCGCCGCGCGCCGCACCTCGGCATCGGTCGCGTCCGGCCGCCCGTAGCGGATGTTTTCCAGGATCGAGCGGTGAAACAGCGAGATATCCTGCGGCACCACCGAGATCGCCGAACGAAGGCTCTCCTGGGTCACCTTCGAGATGTTCTGGCCATCGATGGCGATATGGCCCTGGTTCACGTCGTAAAACCGCTGCAGCAGCGTGAAGATGGTGGATTTGCCGCCGCCGGATTGTCCGACCAGCCCCACCCTTTGGCCCGCATTGAGCCTGAGGCTGAACTTGTCGAACACCTGCAATCCGCCGGGGTAGCGGAACGACACCTTGTTGAAGACGATCGCGGCTCCCGCCTTCACCAGCGGTTCGGCTTGCGGATGATCGCGCAGTTCATGCGGTTGCAGCAGCGTGGCGATGGCTTCGGTCAGCCGCGCGACATGCTGGGTGACATCGACCAGCGCCACCGCGAGATCGCGCGTAGCATTGAGAATGGAAAGTCCCAGCGTACACACCAGCACCACGTCGCCGGTGCTGGCGCCGCCGTTCTGCCAAAGCATGATCACCCAGGCCAGCAACCCGATGGTCAGAACGACGGTGATCGCGGCATGGGTCAGCCGCAGCTTTTCGAGATAGCGCAGGCTGCGGCCTCGCGCCGTCAATTCCCTGTTGACGGTCTTGTCGAACCGGTCGTGCTCGAGCCGGAGGCCGCAGAACGCGCGCACTAGCGGCATGTTGTTGATGACGTCGACCATTTCGCCGTCCACCGCGGCGGCCTTGTCGGCGAACTCGTCGTGCAGCGGCCTGCCTCTGGCAGCCAGATGGAACATCGCAATCACCATCGCACCGGCCACCAGGGTCAATCCGCCCGCCATGACAGGACTGACGGTGCCGATCAGTGCAATGGCCGCGATCGTCGCGATGCAGGGTGGCAACACGTTCCAGACGAACATGTTTTCGACGGTAAAGACGGCATTCGATGTCGCGGTAATGCGGCTCGTCAGCATCCCCGGCAAGCGCTCGGAGAAATAGCTCGGGGCGTGGCCGGTGAGATGGCGAAAGATGTCGCGGCGCAGATCGCCGGTGACGCCGACGAAGGTGAAGCTCGCGGTCCAGCTCGCGATCCGCCACAGGAAATTATCCGCGGCGATCAGCGACATGAGAAAAATGAAGGCCAGCCATACGCTGCCGGCACGGTCAGGTCCGGCCGACAACCCGTCGACAAGATATTTGACGCCATATTGCGTGCTTACCGAACAGGCAACCGCCGCAACAACGCACGTCAGGATCACCACATGCGAGGCGAGACGCTGCCTGATATAGCGCAGCACGAATGCAAAGGGGCGTAGTGCATATCCTGAGAGACTGGCCATGGGACGATGCAAACCTGTTGAAGGAGCAGGAGGATCTACGGCGCGCGCACGAAGACGTGAAGAGCGGCAGGTCGGAGTTCCCGCCGCGCGGCCATCACTGCGCAACAATCCTGCAGCATCAGCAACGATAGAAACCTGATCGGGCTGGATGGCATCAGCAAGACCACAGTGTGGAAGAAGTACGCTTGCACAGGGGAACTTCGCACATGCGAGAACGTTCCCGACTCGGCATCCCCACGCCAACACCTCCAAGGGGCGTTTGTTCAACGCTTATGCACAACAGGAGACGAATAGATGCGCATCGCGCAGGTTGCTCCGCTGACAGAAGCTGTTCCCCCCAAACTGTATGGCGGAACCGAACGGGTCGTACACTGGCTGACCGAGGAACTGGTCGCGTTGGGAAACGACGTCACGCTGTTCGCCAGCGGCGATTCGCAGACCTCGGCGAAACTCGACGCGACTTGGCCGAAGGCGTTGCGCCTCGACGGATCGGTGCGCGATCCCAATGCCTTGCACATGGTGATGCTGGAGCGGGTGCGGCAGAAATGCGATGATGAGGAATTCGACATCCTGCATTTCCATCTCGATTACTATCCGTTCTCGCTGTTCTACCGGCAGCCGACCCCCTTCCTTACCACCATGCATGGTCGGCTGGACCTGCCCGAACATCAGCCGGTATTCACCACCTACTCGCGGGTTCCAGTGATTTCGATCTCGGACTCGCAGCGACGCCCGGTGCCGCAGGCCAACTGGCTCGGCACCATCCATCACGGCCTGCCGGAAAAACTGCTGACGCCGCAGCTGTGCAAGCCTGGTTATCTCGCGGTGCTCGGCCGGATTGCGCCGGAAAAGGGCGTGGACCGCGCGATCCGAATCGCGACCCGCTGCGGCATTCCGCTCAAGATCGCCGCCAAGGTCGACCGGGCCGATCAGGAGTACTACGACGAACTGATCCGCCCGATGATCGACAGCAATCCGCTGGTGGAATTTATCGGCGAAATCGGCGACTCCGAGAAATCGGAATTTCTGAGCGGCGCCATCGGCCTGCTGGTCCCGATCGACTGGCCGGAGCCGTTCGGCCTCGTGATGATCGAGGCGATGGCGTGCGGCACGCCAGTGATCGCCTATAACCGCGGCTCGGTCGCGGAGATCATCGACGATGGCCTGACCGGCTTCATCGTCGAGGATGAAATCAGCGCGGTCGCCGCGGTCGGCCGGCTGGCCGGGCTGAACCGCGATGCAATCCGCAAGCAGTTCGAGGCGCGCTTCACCGCGCGCCGCATGGCGCTGGATTATCTCGCCGCCTATCGCAGCCTGATCGAAGCCGCCAAACCGCGCATCAAGCTGGTGAGCAGCGCGGAGTAACGTCCGTAGGGTGGGCAAAGCACAGCGTGCCCACCATCTTTGTCGCGACACATTGTGGTGGGCACGGCGCGAAGAGCGCGCCTTTGCCCACCCTACGACTTCAGCTCACCGCCACCCGCTTCGGTTCGACGATCTCGAACATCCGCGGGAATTCGTCCATCAGCGCCATCAACTCGGCGAGCCGCATCGGATTGCCGGTGAATTTGATTGCCCCGCTGCCGACGCCGTCCTGAAACGTCGTCAGCTTCGCGATCACCTCGTCGAGCGTGCCACGCGGCAGCGTGAAGCCGGCGTCCGCAGTCGCCGCCTGCGCGCCCGCGACATAGGTCAGCGCGCAGTTCTCCAGCGTCAGGACAAACGTCTCGCCGGTATCGGTGAAACTCCAGTTCAGCACGATGTGCTTGCCTTCGGCCTTGGGGCCGTTGAGCCTGACACCGAGCACGTCCCACAATTGCTCGGTGCGCAGGGCCGCCAGCGTCTCGCGCGGCATCGCTGCGCGCGCCGGCACCTTCGGCATGCCCTGCCGCAGCTCCTGCGCGCCGAACAGATAGGCGTTGCGCCAGGTCGCACTTTCGGCGGCATAGCCGAGCTGCTCCATGGTATCGGCCAGCAGCGCGCGGGCGGCCTGATTGTCGGGATCGGCGAACACCAGATGGCTCAACGCCTGCGCGATGAAACGAAACTCACCTCTTGCAAAGTCCTTTGCAGCCCGCGCAAGGATCGTATCGGCGCCGCCCATATATTCGACGTATTTTTTGCCGGCCTCGACCGGGGGCAGCGGATCGAGATTGACCGGATTGGCGTCGTACCAGCCGAGATATTTCTGGTAGATCGCCTTCACATTATGCCGGATGTGGCCGTAATAGCCGCGCGCATGCCAAGCGCCGTCGAGACTGGCAGGCAGTTTTATCGTTTCGGCGATTTCGGTTGCCGTCAGCCCATGGTTCATCAGGCGGATGGTCTGGTCGTGCGCGAATTTATAGAGGTCGCGCTGCTGGCGGATCATGGTGTCGATGCGCGCTTGTCCCCACACCGGCCAGTGGTGCTGGCCGCACATGGCATCGGCCTTGCCGCCCCACATCTGCAGCGCCTCGCCGAGATATTTCGACCAGGCCAGCGCGTCGCGCACGTCGGCGCCGCGAAACGGCAGCAGATTGTGGAAATTATGCGTGCAGTTTTCCGCCAGATTCAGAAGCTTGTAACGCGGAATGAAGAAATGCATTTCTGCCGGCGCTTCCGAGTTCGGCGCCATCTGGAATTCGAACTCGACCCCGTCGATGCTCCTGATGTCGCCGGTCGCCATGATCAGATCGGTCGGGCGCAGCAGCGCCACCGAACCCGTCGCCATCGACTTGCCGAGGCCGCAATCGATCTGCCCGCGCGGGCCTTTTGTCAGCAGCGGCCCGAACTGGTACTGCGCGCGCCGCAACATCGCGGGGCCGGCGATGATGTTTTCGGAAACCGCATGCTCCATGAACAGGTTGGGAGCGATGATCGGAACCTCGCCGCCGGCCAGCGCCGCCTCGTCGAGCACGCCGCGCGCACCGCCCCAATGGTCGGTATGGGTATGGGTGAAGATCACCGCCGCCACCGGCCGCTGGCCGCGGTGCTGGAAATACAGCGCCATCGCAGCGCGCGCGCCTTCGATCGAGGTCAGCGTATCCACCACGATGACGCCGCTGTCGCCCTCGATCAGCGTCATATTGGCGATGTCGAGCCCGCGCACCTGATAGACGCCGGGCACGACTTCGAACAGGCCGTGGTTCATGTTGAGCCGCGACTGCCGCCACAGGCTCGGATCCACCGTCGGCGGCGCTTCCGCTTCGGACAGGAAGCCATAGGGCTCGAGGCTCCACACCACCCTGCCCTGCGCGTTGGCGATCCGCGCATTCTCCACGGTGCCGAGAAAGCCGCGCGCCGCCTCGTCGAAATCGCGCGTATCTGAAAACGGCAGCGCCTTCAGCATTGCCGCATGCTGCGCGACCACGGGCGCCGAAGCGTCCTTCGGGGTTTCCTTAGAGATTTCGCTGGTGCCTGCTTGGGCCATCTTGTTCTTGCTCCCTCGCGTGATGAGACTACTTCTCCCTCTCCCGCAAGCGGGGAGAGGTTGGATTATGACGGCCGCGCCGCGAGATACGGTGAGTCCGTGATCGACCAGGACGGCATCGCTTCCATCTTGAAAATCTGCCGCAGATGCACCTCGTCCGGCCCGTCGCCGATCCGCAGCAGGCGTCCCCAGGCCAGCGCCTGGTGGATCGGGGTATCGTCGGATCCGCCCATCGCGCCGAACACCTGCATGGCGCGATCGGCGATCCGTTGCAGCATCGCGGGCACCGCGACCTTGATCAGCGAGACGTCGCGCCAGGCACCGTGGTGGCCGGCCTGGTCCAGCCGCCACGCGCAGCGATAGGCCAGGAGGCGCGCCTGCTCCAGCTCGACGCGGGATTCGGCAATCCAGCGCTGCACGGTGTCGTATTGAATGATGGCGCGTCCGAAGGCGGAACGCTCGGCCGATCGCACCATCATCAGCTCGATCAGCAGTTCGCACAGCCCGATCGAGCGCATGCAATGGTGAATGCGCGCCGGCCCAAGGCGGATCTGGGCGACTTTAAAACCCTCGCCTTCGGCGCCGAGCAGGTTTGCGGCGGGTATGCGAACATTCTCAAAGGCCAGTTCGCCGATCGGGGCGGTGTGATCCTCGCAACCCATCCAGCGCAGCGATCGCACCAGCCGGACGCCGGGCGTCTCCATCGGCACGATGATGCAGGAATGGCGGCGCGTGCGGTCGGCCTCCGCATCGGTCACGCCCATCACGATCAAAAAACTGCAGCGCGGATGCGCAGCCCCGGTGATGAACCATTTGCGCCCGTTGATGATGTAGTCGTCGCCGTCGCGGACCATGCGCGTGGCGATATTGGTGGCATCGGACGAGGCGACGTCGGGTTCGGTCATGCCGAAGGCCGAACGGGTTTTGGCGCCGAGCAGCGGCTGCAGCCAGCGCGCCTTCTGTTCCGACGTAGCGCAATTCTGCAGCGCGATCATGTTGGGCACGTCGGGCGCCTGGCAGTTGAAGACTTCGGAGGCCCAGAACAGCCGTCCCATGATCTCGGCCAGCGGCGCATATTCTGAATTGGACAGCCGCGTCCCCGGCTCATCATCGGCGAGTTCGGGCAGGCCGAGATTCCACAGCCCCGCCTGCCGTGCCTTCTGCTGCAGCTCGGCCATGAAGGGCGGCGCCTCCCGGCTGACGGCGACGTGCTCGAGCCAGGCGCGGTGGCGCGGCAGCACTTCCCTGTCGAAGAAGGCTTGCAGCTTCGTTCGCCATGCTTCCGACCGTTCGGATAAATCGAATTCCATACCGCCTCTGGATTCCTGATCTGACGCATTTTGTTGACGCGAACCGGCCGCCACTTCGCCTGAAAACGCCCCGGTGGAGGCGGCATCTAAACGCATGTGGACACATATTGCAAATCTGTTTCGATATGTTGACAAAATTTCGCTGCTTGTCCAATATTGCGTATGGCTTCGACATCCCCCTTAAGCCGCCCTGCTGCTGTCAGACCGAAAGCCGTGGCGGACCACAGCGATCCGTCCTTTGCGACCACTCTGGCGCACGGGCTCGACGTGCTGGCCGCGTTCCGCAACAGCACCGGTTCGCTGTCGAACGCGGATCTCGCCGCCAGCACCGGCCTGTCGCGGCCGACGGTGTCACGGCTGACGCACACGCTGGCGCAGCTCGGCTATCTCAAGCGCGACGCCAAGGGACGCTTCCTGCTCGGGCTTGGCATCCTGGCGGCGGCCTATCCCGTGCTGTCGCCCCTGAAGGTGCGGCAACTGGCGCGGCCCTTGATGCGCGACTTCGCGGCTTACACCGGCGGTACGGTATCCATCGCGATGCCGTTCGGCCTCGACTTCATCTATGTCGAGACGCTGCGCACCACCGATGCCGTGCCGCATATGCCCGACGTCGGCTTTACCGGAACGATGGCGACCACCGCGGTCGGCCGTGCGCTGCTGTCGCTGTTCACCGACGACGAACGCGACACCTACGTGAAAACCGTGAAGGCGGAGCGTCCGGAAGAGTTGAAATACGTGCAAACGCGGACGCTGCCCGACAGCGAGCTCTGCAAGGAACGCGGATTCGCGGTCTCGCTCGGCGAATGGCGGCGCGAGATCTTTGGCGTCGCAGCACCGCTTTACCGCACGCCGACCGGCGATTGCCTTTCGGTGAATTGCGGCATTCCCTCGTTTCGCTTCAGCGCCGAGCAGATCGAGCGCGAATGCGGGCCGCGCATCCTCGGCCTCGCCCGCAGCATCAGGTCACTCGTCGCCAACGAATAGGTTTCATCACCACGGTCCAACAAACCAGAACAAAAGACATCGCTCGAACGATGTTTCGTACATGGGAGGGGAAAATGAGGGGCATCCGGACCTTTGGCTTCGCTGCGGGGATCGCCGCAACCATGCTGGCCGGCGCCGCATGGGCGCAGGCGACGGACAATTATCCGAATCGCCCGCTTCGTATCATCGTGCCCTACCCGGCCGGCGGCATCGTCGACCTCGTCGCCCGCGCCGTGACCGAGCAGGTCGGCCGCGACTGGAAAACACCTGTCATCGTCGAGGCAAGGCCCGGCGGCAACAGCAACATCGGCACCGCGGCGGTCGCGCGAAGCGATCCCGACGGCTACACCTGGCTGGTCACGGGGCCGGCGGTGCTGGTTAATCCCGGCCTCTACAAGGATGCCGGCTGGGACACGATGAAGGACTTCAAATGCGTCGGGCTCGCGGTCTGGAACCAGAGCGTGGCGGTGGTCAATCCCACCCTGCCGGTCAAGACCATCGGCGAATTCGTCGAACTGGCGCGCAGCAAGCCCGGCGAGCTCAACTTCGGCAATCCCGGCACCGGCTCATCGATCGACCTGAGCGCGAAGAAACTGTTTCAGGTCGCCAACATCGAGCTCACCAATGTCGGCTACAGGGGCCAGCCGCCGGCGCTGATCGATTTGATGACCAACATCATGAATTTCGAGATCGTGTCGCTCGAACTCGCATTGCCGCACATCAAGGCGGGCACCATCAAACCGCTCGCGGTATTGACCGACAAGCGCGTCGCGGATCTTCCCGAGGTGCCGACCATCGCGGAGGCCGGATTTGCCGAAGCCGCCTATCTCCCCTGGTACGGCATCTACGTGCCATCAGCCACGCCCGAGGCGCTGGTCAAGAAAATCAACGAAGCCATCAACAAGGCGCTGCAACATCCCGACGTCCAGCGCCAGCTGTCGGTCGCCAACATCCCGGGCAAACCGATGCCGCTGAACGAACTCGCCGCGCTGATGAAGGCCGATCATGAGAAGCTGACGAAGGTGGTCAAGACGTCGGGCATGGCGCTGCAGTGAGACTCTGATCCAAGACCACTGCCGTCATCCTGAGGTGCGAGCCGTCTTAGGCTAGAAGGATGGATCAGAGCTCTAACCTCTCATCCTTCGAGGCTCGACCTGCGGTGCAAGTGCACCGCACGGCTCGCACCTCAGGATGACGCCGTGCTTCGTCGCGAAGTGCTCCTCGCAATGACGGCTTCTGCTACTCGTAATTCGACGGCCCCATATCCCGATACGCCCAGCAGCCCTCGCGCGGCAGCGATACCGTGGTCTCCTCTCCGACCTGATGACGCGCGGCGGTGCCGAGTTCGAGCGCCTCCAGCCGGCGGCCGAACAGGTCGACGTCATAGACGGTCTGGGTGCCCTGATAGCGGCGATCGACCACGCGCGCGGGAAACTGGTTGACGCCATCCTGCTTGCCAAGCCCGATGGCTTCCGGCCGCAATGCGATCCGCACCTTGTCGCCTGAAACGAGCGGCTGCAGCAACGCCGCCTCGCCGGAGTGCCCACCACCGAAGTCGACCACGCCGAATTCGCCGTTGCGCCCGACCAGCGTGCCGGTCAGTTCGTTGGTCGCGCCGGTAAAGTTGGCGACGAACAGATCGGCCGGCCGGTTGTAGATCTGGTCCGGCGTGCCGATCTGCAGCAGCTTGCCGTCGCGCATCACCCCGATGCGGTCGCCGAGCACCACCGCCTCGGCCTGGTCGTGGGTGACGTAGAGCGCGGTCATGCCGGTCTGCTTGAGGATGATGCGGAGATCGTCGCGCAGCCTCAAGCGCAATTTCGCATCGAGGTTCGACAAGGGCTCGTCGAGCAGCAACAGCTGTGGCCGGTACACGATGCTGCGCGCCAGCGCGACGCGCTGCATCTGGCCGCCCGACAGCGCCACGACAGGCCGGTCGGCGTATTCCGTCAGGCCCACCAGCGCCAGCACCTCGTCGACCTTGCGGCGGGCCTCGGCGCGCGCGATTCCGCGGTGTTTCAGCGGATAGACCACGTTTTGCCGCACGGTCATGTGCGGCCACACCGCGTAGGACTGGAACACCATGCCCAGATCGCGCGACCGCGGCGGCACCAGGATGCCGCGCTCGGGCGACGACACCAGGTTCCCGGCGATGCTGATGTCGCCGCCGGTCGGATGCTCCAGCCCGGCGACGCAGCGCAGGGTCGTGGTCTTGCCGCAGCCGGAGGGGCCGAGCAGCACCACGATCTCGCCGGCCGGCACGGCGAAGCTGACGCCGTCGACGGCGGGCCGGCCGATCGGAAACTGCTTGCGCAGGTCCGTGACGTCGAGGGTCGCCGTCATGAGGTCATCGATCGCATGAACGTGACGATCACTGGCGATACCCGAACGTTTTGTCCCATTCCGCCACCCATGGCTCGTGCAGCTTGACGTATTCCTCGAACTTCGGGAACCAGACCTTGACCACCTTGGGATCGAATCCTTCAGGGTAGACCGGCGCCACCTTGAGCGAGGTCAGATTGCCGAGTTCCTTGATCATGAAGGTCTGGCCCTCCTTCGACAGGCACCAGTTCAGGAACAGCTTTGCGGCATTGGGATTGGCGGCGGTCTTCGGAATTCCCGTGGCGTAGGGATTGGCCGGCGTCCCCTCGGGCGGGAAGAAAATCGCGATCGGTGCGCCGTCCTTCTGCTTCGGGTAGATCGCATTGTAGAGCAACGGGCCCATCGCGACTTCGCCGCGCACCATCGAGTCCGACATCGGCGCGCCCGAGGGATAGAGGATCGGATGGGTCGAGGCCTGCTTCTTCCAGTAATCCTCCCCCAGCACCTGGCGCTCGAACATGATGCGGGTCCAGGTGGTGCCGCCGGACCGGGCGAACACCTGCCCGGTCATCTTGTCGTATTCCGGCTTGGTCAGATCCATCCAGCTCTTGGGCGGGTTCTTGACCAGTTCGGTGTTGTAGGCGATCGACCAGACCAGGGTCACGCGCGGCCAGAGGTTCGGCGCGATCTGCGCCTCCGGATTGTAGTCGGCGGCGTTCGGCGGCGCATAGTCCTGGAACATGTCGGCCAGCGGCTGCATCAGCGCGCGGTCGGAATGATCGACCACATCGGCGATCAGCTTGCCGGCGGCGGCCTCGGTCTTGACGCGGGTGATGAGCTGACCGCCGGGCGCACGCACCATCTCGATCTTGATCTCGGGAAAACGCTTCTGGAATTCCTTGATCACCCGCTGTTCCACTTCGGCGAAATTCGCGGTGTAGTAGACCAGCTTGCCTTCCTTCTTCGCCGCCGCGATCAGTTCGGGCGAGCCGAATTCCTGCGCCTGCGCTGGCAGCGCGCCCAGCGCGAGCGCGAGACCGGCGGCGCCGGCTATAGCGATGAGTCTGGTAGCGATCCTGGTAGCGATCCTGGCAACGATCTTTTCGTTCATGGCCGATCCTCCCTTGGTTTCAATTATCCCGCGCGGGCAACACTGCCCTGAGCCTGCCCGCGTGACAGCCAGTTGGCGCCCCCGATGAGAACGCCGAGCAAAACCGTCTGCACCAGGCTGAAGGCGGCGGTCTTGCCGAGATTGCCGCCTTCGTAATAGTCGAGCAGCAGCACCGACATCACCATGGTGTTGCTGGTATAGAGAAACAGCGACGAGCCAAGCTCGCGGATCGCCAGCACGAACAGCAAGGTCATCGCGGCCAGCACGCCCGGCCGCGCCAGCGGCAGCACGATCGTCCTGATGGTGCCGAGCATGCCCTTGCCGCAGACCCAGGCGGCTTCCTCCAGTTCGCGGTGGATCTGCAGGAACGAGGTCGACAGCGCCTTGACCGTATCCGGCATGAAGCGCGCGATGAAGGCCAGCGCCAGAATCCAGATGGTGCCGTAGAGCCCGCCGGGAATCCCGATCCAGGCCCAGAGATAGGCGACGCCGACCACGAGGCCGGGGATCGCCACCGGCAAGGTCGATATCAGGTCGATCGAGCGCCGGCCCGCCACCTTGGTGCGGTGGATGGTGTAGCCGATCGCGAAGGCCAGCGCGCCGCCGACCACCGCGGTGATGATTCCGACCTCGATCGCATTCCAGATCGAGCGCAGCGTCAGCGGATTGTCGAAGATGCTGTAGAAATGCATCAGCGAATACTGTTTCATGTCGAACAGGCTGGCGGCATCGCGAATGAACATGAATTTGCGGAACGCCGCCACGATCAGCGCGAGACTCGGCAGGATCACGACGACGACGAGATAGACCATGCCGAGGCCGAAGGTGAACCAGCGCCACCGGCCGAGATCGAGATTGCGCGGCCGGTAGGCCTTGCCGGCGACGGTGGTGTAGCTGCGCCCGCTCAGCACCCGCTGCTGCAGGAACACCAGCGCGCCCGTCACCACCATCAGGATGATCGCGACCGCGGCGGCGGTGTTGTAGAGCGGCGGCGACCAGTTGGTGAGTTTGAAAATGTAGGTGGTCAGCACGCTGATGTTGGTTGGCGCGCCCAGTACCGCGGGGATGCCGTAGATGCCGAGCATGACGATGAAGGACAGCAGCATGCCGGAAACGATCGCCGGCATGATCAAGGGAAACGTCACCGTGAACACGGTCGCAAACGCGCTGGCGCCGGAGATTTCCGCGGCCTCTTCCAGGCTCGGATCCATGTTGCGCAGCGCCGAGGAGGTAAACATGTAGACGTAAGGCGCGTAGTAGATGCCGAACACGAACACCAGACCCCACATCGAGTAGAAATCGACCCGCCAGTCGAGCCCTATCCATTTGAACATGGTGTTGATCAGGCCGGTTTTCGGCGAACCGAGGATCGCCCAGGCTACGCCTGCGACCAGCGGCGGCGCGAACAGCGGCAGGATGCTGGCGGCGGCGATGAATCCCTTGAACGGCGTGTTGGTGCGCACCACGATCCAGGAGAACGCCAACCCGATCACCACCGCGATCAGGGTGCCGCCGCCACAGGCGATCAGCGTGTTGACCAGCGCCTCCGCGACATTCGGGTTGGCGAGCACGACGAGGAAGTTGGTGACGGAGAGATGGCTGAGGCTGAAGCCGTCGACCACCGGATTGGTGTCGGTTAGCGCGCCCAACAGCAGCGTGAGCAGCGGATAGATCACCAGAAAGCCGAGGATCGCCAGCAACAGCGCGACCCAGGAGCCGGCCAGCACGCGCCGACGCACGCCCTCGCCGCCGCTGCGCGCAACCTCAATGCGCCGGCCCTCCTGTCCGTTCAAAGCGTTCTTCCCCTTGGCCGGCGAGCGGCCTTCTTTATTCTTATGCGCCAAGCCTAGTCGAAGCCGCGGCCGGCGGGAAGTGGCAGAAAGTCGGTCGATGGAGGCGTATTCGTCGCACCCGTGGGACAGGGGCGCTCTTCTTCAGGTGACTTCGCCGGTTCCTACGCTCTAGGATACGCCCGTTCAGGAGGGCTGCCGTGAAGAGTGCGATTTATCCGAGTCTCAAGGACAAAGTGGTTTTCATTTCCGGTGGCGCCAGCGGCATCGGCGAATCCATCGTGCGGCACTTTGCCGAGCAAGGCTGCAAGGTCGGCTTCGTCGACATTGCCGACGACGCCGCCAGGGCCCTGATCGCCGACATCGGGCCAACAGCCCGGCTGCATTACGAGCATTGCGACGTCACCGATATTGCGGCGCTGAAGCAGGCCATTGATGCGGTGCGCAAGGCGCTCGGCCCGATCACCATCCTGGTGAACAACGCCGCGCACGATCAACGGCACACGATCGACGAAGTCACGCCTGAATTCTGGGACAACCGGCTTGCCATCAACCTCAAGCACCAGTTCTTTGCGGCGCAGGCCATCTATCCCGACATGAAGGCCGCCGGCGGCGGCGCGATCATCAATTTTTCGTCGAGCGCGTGGATGACCGCAACGGCCAATCTTTCGATCTATTCGACTGCGAAGGCCGGCGTGCTGGGCTTGACGAAATCGCTGGCGCGCGACCTTGGCGTCCACAATATCCGCGTCAACGCCGTGATCCCGGGCTGGATCATGACCCAGCGCCAGCTCGACCTCTGGCTGACGCCGGAGGCTGAAAAAGGCCTGATGGAGCGGCAATGCCTGAAGCACAAGCTCTATCCGGCCGATTGCGCGCGGATGACGTTGTTTCTGGCCTCGGACGACGCCTCTAGCCTGACAAGTCAGAGTTTCATCGTGGATGGCGGCAGACTCTAGCATTGGGCCCGAAGGGCGTCCCGCTCACTCTACGGCCTTATCCTCGGCGTCACCGATCACGCCAAATTCCGTGACCGGCACGATCCAGTAAACCAGTCTCGTTCCTGCGAACGCTGTCCTGATCCGGGCGAGTAATTGCGCGGCATCCTGCTTTTCCAGAATGATCCGCACCAGCACCTCGTCGGCGTGACCCTTCACCTGTTCGGCCGTCGACTCCAACCGGACCGCAGGCCCGTGACCGGCGCCGTCGGATGCGGTGAATCCGGATACCAGATCGCGCTGCTCGCTGAGATAGTCGAACAGCTCTTCGCGAAGGTTGCGAGCAGCGATCAACATCAGGCATACGGGTTCGCTCGTCATTTGACCGCCTTCGCAACCCCGCCGAACCGGCGATAGAGGATCGGCAGAAGGACCAGGGTCAACAGCGTCGACGACAGCAACCCGCCGATCACCACGATGGCCAGCGGCTTCTGGATTTCCGATCCGGGACCGGACGCGAACAGCAACGGGACAAGTCCGAGCGCGGTGATACTCGCGGTCATCAGCACCGGCCGCAACCGGCGCCTGGCGCCCTCCACGACAATGCGATCCTCCGGGAGACCGTGGGCGCGCAACTGATTGAAGTAGGAGACCAGCACGACACCGTTCAAGACCGCGATACCGAGCAGCGCGATGAATCCGACCGACGCCGGAACGGACAGGTACTCGCCGGTCAGGACCAGCGCAAACACACCGCCGATCAGAGCGAAGGGGATATTCACCAGCACCATCAGCGCCTGGCGGATTGAACCGAAGGTGGTGAAAAGCAGCACGAAGATAAGCCCGATGGCGACCGGAACGACAATCGACAGACGTGCGGCGGCGCGCTGCTGGTTCTCGAACTGGCCACCCCAGGTGAGCCGATACCCCTGCGGCAGCGCCAGTTCGGTCCCCACCTTCTGTTGTGCCGCCTGGACGAAACCAACCATATCGCGTCCTCGAACATTGGTCCGCACCACGCTCATCCGGGCGCCGTCTTCACGGTCTATCTTGACGGGGCCGTCGACCCGATGAATGCGGGCGACCTGGGAGAGCGCCACATGCTGCCCCGACGCCAGCGTCAGGGGCAGGTTGGGCAGCAAGGTAGGCGCCTCGCGGGTCTGCTCGCTGCCACGAAGCAGTATCGGCGTGCGGCGTCCCGCTTCCAGCGCGGTGCCGATGGTCCGGCCCTCGATCTGGGTGCGTAGCGAGGCGGCAATCGTATCCACCGCCAGACCGAGACGACCCGCCTCCAGCCGATTCACGGCGACCGTGTAATACTGCGCGCCTTCGTTCAGCGTCGTGTAGACATCCTCGGCTCCATCGATGCCGGACAGGATCGCAGACAGCCTGTTTGCGATCTCGTTCAGCTTGCCGATGTCGGGACCGAAGATCTTCACCGCGACGTCGCCGCGCACGCCGCTGATCATCTCCTGGACGCGCATGTCGATCGGTTGCGTGAAACCGAGTGAAAGTCCCGGAAAGTCATTGAGCACCTTGCGCAGCTGCTGAATCAGGGCGGCTTTGTCGGCCGTCTTCCTCTCCTCCGGCGGCTTCAGGACCAGAAACGTGTCGGTCTGATTGAGTCCCATCGGGTCGAGGCCGAGTTCGTCCGATCCGGTTCGAGCGACGATTCCCGCGACGTCGGGAACGCCCGCAAGAATAGCGGCCTGAAGCCTGGCATTGATCGCATTTGCCTGGTCGAGATTGACCGACGGAATCGCCTCGACGCTGACGATGATGTCGCCTTCGTCCATGGTCGGCATGAATGTCTTGCCGAGCTGCGTATAGGCAAAGCCCGCCGCAACGAGGGCCGCCACGGCTGCGACCATCACCTTGCGCTCATTGGCCAGCGCCCAGCCGAGCGCAGGCGCATAGCCTCGCGAGGCAAGGCGGATCAGCCAGGGCTCCCGGTGCGGGGCCGCCTTGAGCAGGAACGAGGTCGCTACCGGAATGACCGTGAGCGCCAGCAACAGCGAGGCGGCCAGCGCAAAGATGATGGCGAGCGCCACGGGGATGAACAGCTTTCCCTCGAGGCCCTGCAGCGCCAGCAGCGGCACGAAAACGATGATGATGATGAGCACGCCCGTTGAAACCGGCTCCAGCACCTCGCAGACCGACCGGAACACAATCTGGACGAGCGGCGTCGTCTTTCCTTGTTGATCCTTGCTGAGGTTTCCCACGATGTTTTCGACCACGACCACAAGCGCGTCGATCAGCATGCCGATGGCGATCGCGAGTCCGCCCAGACTCATCAGATTGGCCGACATGCCGACCGCGCGCATCACGATCAGCGCGATCATGATCGCAAGCGGCAGGCTCAGGGCGATCACCAGCGAGGCGCGCCAGTTGCCGA
>NZ_JAUSLT010000180.1 GCF_030646015.1 Bradyrhizobium sp. | reverse complement strand
TCTAATTCTCCCGGAAAATTGGGCGAGTATGATGCTGCCGAGCGCTTGCCGTTCTTCTACCGACAACACCTTGTTCATCTCATTTCTTCGCCTTCAGCCCGATCTCGACGAGCCGGCGGATGGCCTCCGGGCGTGTCATTTCCGGAGCGTTTTCAGAAATCCAACGCGTCAATTTGCTCAGCCATTCATCGTCAACACGGACGCCGATAACTGTGAGCTTCTTTGGGCTCATTTTGTGACCTTAACCCTCAGCCCCAGTTCGACCAGCCGGCGAATGGCTTCTGGACGCCCGGGCAAGTCATCCTGCTTACGACGCCAATCGTCTAGCATCTTTGCCATATCGGGTTGGACGCGGACGAGCACCGGATCACCGGTAGCTGCTGCCCGCTTCTTTGGCGATTTCGTGATTTCACGAGTTGATTTGCCCATGAGGTCATGATATCACGAAAGCAAGCCGGGGCAAGGCTGACACCTCGCGCCCGGCTCTAACGCCGGCGGGCTTTCTCTTATGTGTCGCGTTTTAGTTTCCGACGTCCCCAGTGCTTTGTCTTTGACGGATCGTATTCCGGTATCGGCTTCGCGCCGTGCAGCGCCAGCATCATCCCTACATGGGCGTGCATCAACGGCCCGCGGTCTTCGGCGGCCATGATCACGGCCTCGCCGGCGGCTTGCCAATCCGGACTTCGCTGTTCGGCCGCCGGCAGCTTCATGATGTAGGCAGCCGCATCCTTCAGCGTAACGATCGGCTTTCCTTTCGGCGGCTTGATCGGATCGTCGAAGGGGCGGGACCAGGGCACGATTCAACTCCGGAACGCCACATCTTACCGGACGTTCAGACTTTTTTAATAAATCTTTAACGTTTTGGGCTCGACCATAGGATGGAGTTTTCAAGAGAGGTGCGCGATGGAAGACATTTCATGGACCGATCTCGACATGGATGAGCAGCGCGCTATCGCAATCTTGGGGGCGGGGGCTTCGTCGGAATCTTGCGATCCTGCGGCCCTTCTGACTTTGACACGGCTCGGCCTCCTAAGAGGTTTGCGATTGACACCTGCGGCAGAGCAATTGCGGAGAGCGGCTATCCTGCACGAACTGGCGGCGTAACCCCGTCGGGCCCTAAACCAAGGCGTAGGACTACGGAGCGGCCGGCCGCGGCGGACTTTTCAATTAGTTTACGGTTTTGCGCCATAAGCCTGTCGGTATGGAAACCAAGATCAAAGTTCATTGCACCCGCTGCCGTCTGCCCTTTCGTGAAAGAGCAAGCCAGATCAAAGAGGGGTATCAGGCGCAATGCCCGAACTGTAACCGACTCATTACTTTCAGCAGCGATTCCGCCGATACTGGTGTGCGTAAAGCCATGACTGAGGCGCGGAGGATGCGCTATGGCGTTCCAGCACCGACGCTGAACGAACAGCCCCGTTCCTAAGACCACATCATTTGGCCGCACTTTCAATTCCGGCGCGCCTGCGACTTCCGCCGGCCCCAATGCGGGGGGGCGATTCGTTCTGGGCGTCATCCGCTTAAAAGATCACCGTCGACGCAGAAATTGAGTACATCGCGGGGATCCGCATCGGCTGCGATGAAGGGCTCGAAGTCGCCGCGGCGAATCCGCATCGCGATTTGGCTTTGGATCATAAGCCGGACCGTAGAGGCCTCATCCTCCAGGAGCGGGCCGTTGGCATCCATCCACTTCGACGATGCGTGCAAAAAAGCCCCGGACTATGCCGGGGCTTTTGATTTGATCGGGTCGGGAAGATCAGTACTTCGCGACGACCGGCCCACCCCAGCGATAGTTAATCCGGACGGTGACCAGATCGACATCCTGATGGATACGATCCGTGGTTGAGAAAACGCCCGCCGGACCAAAGTTTGCGGACGTATAGAAATTGACATCACGGGAGCCCATGAACATGTGGTCGTATTCAAATGCGACCGACCAGTTCGGAGCGAAGCCGTATTCGAGGCCGACACCGACCACACCACCCCAACGGTTCTCGCTAGCGTAGTCGTTCGCCAGCCCGGTCGGGATATCGTAGGTGGCGTACTTGTCGCGGGTAACGGCGGCACCGCCCTTGACGTAGACCAGCACGTTGTTCCAGGCGTAGCCAATCTGGGCGGTAAACAGACCGAACGCGTCGATCTTCGACTCATCCAGGACGCCGGGGAAGAACTGGTTGGCGTTGCTGCCCTTGAAATTTGCCCAGTTGCCCTGTGCCTCCAGACCGAACACCCAGGAACTCGCCTGCCAGCGGTAACCGATCTGGCCGCCGACCGTGCCGCCGGTCGCGTCATGGCAACCTTCCACGCCGGGGGGCACAAGGATCACGCCAGCATCGTTGACGATATCCCAGCACTTGCGGCTTGAACCCCAGCCACCGTTGGCGCCGATGTAGAAGCCGCTCCAGTCGTAATACGCAGCGACCATCACGGGCGGCGCCTTGGTGTAGGGACGGGCAGCGAGATCGGCGGCCGAGGCGGGAGCCGCGATGCCAATCGCAACCAGCCCAGCCATGCCCATCAAAATCTTTTTCATGATCTTTTCCAGTTCTTGTCCGCTTCGCTTGGTCCCCGCGCGTTGAAAATTCGTCGCGGGTCCGCCCGACCATCAGCAAACCTAATCCGATTCAACTCGAAAAACCGTCACCCAACTGCAACACTTGGCGGGAAACAGCTAGCCGGCTCCGCAGGTCGCGGCTACGCTGGACAAAATATAGACTATTCATATACTTAGGACCATCTGTCGTGTTTTGATCCTCGGGGGAAAGGCCAAAAAATTGATGAACGAGCAGCCCCCTCCAACTCCCAGTGACGTTGCCACTTTTCTAAATCAAGCTTTCGAATCTGGCGACGTTGAACGAATCTGTCTCGCAATCGGATTGGCCTTGAAAGCCCATAACATCGCCGATGTCGCAAGAAAATCTGGATTGGATCGACCTACCGTTTACAGAGCATTCGCCGGAAACGGAGCATCCCCCAATTTCACCACGGTGATCGGGGTGCTAAGTGCAATGGGTTTCAGGCTCAAAGTGACCGCAAAACGGGGCGGCCGCGCTAGCGTGTCAAGGATTCGTTCTCGTTCTCAAGCTCGCTCCCAATCATAGTCCGCCCTGGCATCGGCGCCATGCAATGACGCTGGCGAGCCAGCTCCCGGACGGCACGGCGGACGCCGTGATTATCCTACGGCTGGCGAACGAGCTTGCTGAGGGATTTTTGGCCGGCAGCGAGAAGCCCGAACCGGCCAAGGTTCTGACTATCGTCCGAGATCGGCCCTGAATAGATACCCGCCTGTGTACCGAGTGTGCGCGGGCGGTGTCTCTCGCGAGAGGTAGTTCGGCAGCAGGGCCGGCATCCGCAGCCGTTGGGCAAGGCCCTGCAGATCTGCGGCACTGGGCCGTTCAGTCGAAGAAGCCGCCACCCGATCTAAGGCAACAACTAAATCGGACAACCAATCTGTATCTGCATCGGCTTGCCGCCGCGACTGTCCCATGGGTTCCGTCCTTGAGAGGCCGGATTCAATCTGCGAACAGAGCTAATGTTCCGGGAGCAACTCGAGTTCCCTACAAACTGGGGCCGCTAAGTCTGCGATGAAATCGAATATAGACAAGCTCGCGATGGCCGCCGCTGGTCAGCCCCCTGCGGCGGTTTCGCTTTTGCTGTGTCGTTCGTCGAACAGAACGAACTTTTTGATCGGGGGAGGACCAGCGTATAATAGCCGAACGCAGGTACTGGCCGAAATAGGCCACTCGCAAATAGGCTACTGGAACGAACGCGGGCCGGGGGGCTGAATAGGGCTGTCAGACGTTCCCTGCGAAACAGTATTGCGCAGCACGTCCAATAAGGTACGCAATCAAGGCTGCACTGGAAAAGAATATCAAGGTGCCGACGATCTCTGTTGCCGTACCGCGTCCAGTAAAGATCGATCCCAATATAAACATCGTTTCGAAAAGCAAACAGAGCAGGGCTATGGCTCGGCCCAATTGGAAGATTCCGTTGGCTAAATGGGTCATTACCGTAAAGCAAATCCGTGGCAAACTAAGCCATGTTGCTTTCCTTCAATGAAGTCCGCGTTAAAAAGCGTGGCAAGCCGAAAATAATTTATTGCGTAGCCAAAGACCTAGGCGGGTCAAGCATTCAGCCGCGGTGACGACCGAGGGCAGTGTGTGTTCAGATTTTGGGATTGCTTTGCCGAGATGCGCGACCGCTTCGCGCAAGGTGGCGAGCCTGGCGCCATTCTCCAATACGATCGGCTCGTCAAAACGCAGGGACCAGGACACACGCAACTCCGCAACAGAACCGGGATTCAAGCGCCTTTGTGTCGAATCGTTCCGGTGCGCTGGCAGCCGAACCGAGTTCGTCCTGCGGCTAGGGAAGCTTTGTCCGATTGTGCCCCGGGTGCGCCCCCAGCACTAACGTCAATCCTTAAAAAATCCGATAAGTCATTGATTTCGTTGGTGAGCGCGGAGGGACTCGAACCCTCGACCCCATGATTAAAAGTCACGTGCTCTACCACCTGAGCTACGCGCTCACTTGCCGCGCTGTGTAGGGGGCGGCCGGGTGCGGGTCAATAGCGGGGCGGGGCGCAAATGTCGGGATGGGGACGGCGCGGATTTATGAGCCGATACGGGCCTTTATCGGCGATTCCTCACCTGCGCGGAGGCTGTGGAAAAGTCGATTTCGGGGTCAGCTGGCCTCGCGGCGGACTTCTGACGCCACCGGCTGCTGGCTGGCGGCCACCGTCGGCAGCGCCTCGGGGCGCAGGCCGATCAGTTCGAGGCTGCGGACGCCGGCATAGCGCCAGAACTCGAACGAGTTGATCCGCGAGCTCTCGAGAATCGCGATCGCCACCGCCGACAGGAACGGCAGGCTTTGCAGCACCAGCACGCCGGCGAAGATGTAGATCTCGCGGACTTCCTTCTGGCTGTTGGTGACCACCAGCACCGCGGCGCCGATCAGCAGCAGCACGCCGATCACCGCTTCCCAGAACGCCTGGAACTCGATCGACATCCTGGACAGGCCGCCCTTGGAGGTGCGGGCGAACGGCAAATGTTCGGTGATCAGGCCGTTGGCGACCGCGCGCGAGACGGTCCACTGCACCGACATCGCGGCGATCATGGCGCCCAGCATCTGGCCCCATTTGATGTGAACCCGCAGCCGGTACAGCACGATGAAATGCGCCAGCGAGACCACGAAGGCGGCGATGATCGGCAGCGTCAGGATCTTGTCGGGAATGGAGATGTCGGCGAAGGCGACGATCGGCACCCAGATCAGGTTGAGGATCGCG
>NZ_JAUSLT010000164.1 GCF_030646015.1 Bradyrhizobium sp. | reverse complement strand
CCGCGCCACCTCGGCCCGGGTAAAGCCGAGCACCCGCAGGCTGGCGAGCTCCCAGGCGCGCTCCTGCAAGGCGATCCGGGCGCTGTTGTAGACCACGCCGACCGCGACGATCACGGCAAAGGCCGTGAGGATACCGGCGCTGACCAGAACGATGCCCGCGATCTTGTCCAGGAACGAGCTCAGCGTGTAGGTTTTGATCGCTACCGACTCGATGACGGGAAGCTGCTTGAAGCGCCGCGACAGCGCCGGAAGCGCCGTCGGCTCCACGAACAGCGATGCGGCCGAAACCACCGCGCCCTCGCCGGTCAGGCGGTTGAGGGTATCGATCTCCATGTAGGACGACATCCCGATCGTCTCGTCGACGATGGCGCTGACCGGCAGTTCGATCTTGCGACGCCGGCCCTCCATCACCTCGATCGTCACGGTCTCGCCGGGGGTGACCTGGATCCGCTCGGCCAGCCGGCGGGTGAGGGTGATGCCATCCGGCGGCACGTCGATCGGCCGCAGCGCGGCATCATGCGGACGCCGCAGTCCGCCGTCGAACGGCAGGCCGATCACCGACGTCAAATAGCTGCGATGCCCGGCGCGCAGGCGGACCGGCACGATGCGAAGGCCTTCCGCGACGAGCACGCCGGGCTCGCGCGCGAGATCGCCGATGATGGTGCGACTGAGCGGATGGGGGAAGGTAACCATGGCGTTGCCGCGTTCGACCAGGTTGAACTGGACTTCGATCATCTGGTCAATCGCATCCCGCCAGAACAGCCCGAGCACGACCATCGGCACCGCCAGCGCGATGCCGACGATGGTAAAAGCGCTGCGCAGCGGGCGGCCGGCAAAATTTCGGATCGCCAGCACACGCCGTGGCGTCAGCGTCTTCGCGGACAGCAGCCCCTCGATCCACGAACGGTGAAAACGCCGCGGCGCGGCCGGCCGCATCGCCACCGCCGGAGCCAGCGCGACGACGTTTCGCAGCGCCGTCACGACGCCGAGCGATGCCGCCGCAAAGCTGATCAGGAAGCCGACGACCGCGGACCATGGCGTGAATTCGAAAACCAGCGCCGGGAGGCGAAAGAAGCCGTGATAGCTTGCAACCATCGCCTCACCAAAGACCAGGCCGCCGGCCAGGCCAAGCGCCGATCCGAACAGGACGACGACCGCGACCAGCTTGAGATAGTGCAGCACCAGCGGAGTTGTCGGAAAGCCGAGCGCCTTCAAGGCGGCGATCTGCTCGCGCTGCGCGGTCACCAGCCTGCTGAGCACGACGTTGAGCAGGAACGCCGCGACCCCGAAGAAGATGAAGGGAATGGTGATCGACATCACCTTTTGCTGGTTGAGTTCGTCCTCGAGGAAACGGTTCGAGGGTTGGTCCCGCCGGCCGATGGCCCCGACCGAACCATAGGGCTCGAGCAGGCGGTCGAGTTCGTCGATCACCTGCCTGGGGTCGGTGCCCGGGGTGAGCGACACGATGGCGTCGTTGAACGCGCCGTTCATGTCGAAGGCGGCCTCCGCTGCGCTGCGGTCGATCCAGAGCACGGCGTAGAAGCGGTCGTCGGGGATCGGCACCCCCGGCTTCACCGCGTAGACATATTCGGGCGACAGCGCGACGGCGGCGACGCGAAAGTTCTGGATGCGGCCGTTCAGCACGACCGGCACGTCGGTCCCAAGTTGAACGGAATTCGCCTCGGCAAAGGCCTCGTTGATCGCGGCGGTCCGGGTGTCGCCCGGTTCCGGCGGCGTGCCGCGGCGAACGTGCAGCCGCGCCAGCGGCTCGTCGCCGGCATGCGTGAGCGAGACCATCCGCGCGGAGACCGGCAACAGGGCGGAGGGCCAGTCCATAATGACGTCGCGCACGATGCGCGGCTCGACCGCGGCGACGCCCGGAATTTCATTGAGCTGCGCCACCACCGAGAGTGGCGCGCGCTTGAGCGTCACGAACACCTGCGGAAAGCGCGCACTTGCGTAGAAGCGATCGCGTCCGGCGCGCAGCGAATCGTAGGTCGAGATCGAAGCGATGAACACGGCCATGCCGGCGGCGACCACCAGGGCGATCGTCAACACCTGCCCGCGCATGGCAAGGATATCCCGCAGCAGCTTGCGATCGAGCAGGGTCACCAGCGCACCTCCTCGGGCGTCAGGCGGCGCGGATTGCGCACCTCACCGACGATGCGGCCGCCGCCGAGGCTGAGGACTCGATCCGCCATGCCCGCGATCGCCGCGTTGTGGGTGATGATGATGGTGGTGGTGCCGAGCTGCTGGTTGGCCCGCGCGATGGCGGCCAGCACGACCTTGCCGGTCTCGTAATCGAGCGCGCCGGTCGGCTCGTCGCACAACAGCACGTCGGGCGACTTGACGATGGCGCGCGCGACCGCGACGCGTTGCTGCTCGCCGCCGGAAAGCTGCGAGGGAAAATGGTCGAGCCTTTTTTCGAGCCCGACCAGCGCCAGCGCCTCCCGGGGATCGAGCGGCTTGTCGGCGATCTCGTTCACCAGCGCCACGTTTTCGAGCACGGTCAGGCTCGGAATCAGATTGTAGAATTGAAACACGAAACCGACATGCTCGCGGCGGTAGCGCGTCAGTTCGGCGTCGTCGGCGCCGACGAGGTCGTGGTCGCGCCAGCGCGCCTGGCCGCCGGTCGGCGCATCGAGCCCGCCGAGGATGTTGAGCAGCGTCGACTTGCCCGAACCGGAGGGGCCGAGCAGCACGACGAATTCGCCCTCGTAGATGTCGAGATTGACGTCCCGGAGCGCGTGGACCTCGACTTCGCCCATCCTGTAGGTCTTGGACAGATCGCGCGCCTGAAACACCACGCGACGCGGTTCGCCTTGTTGCCGGGGTTGGTTCAGCGCCACGATGTCCTGCTATTGCCCGCGCGCCCCAATGAGCGGCGACCATGGATAACGCGTCGGGCCGTCCGCCGTTTGAGACAGGTCAATTTGGCCCCCAGCGGATCCCGCGTTACAGCCCCGGCAGTGCCGAGAGGTAGACGTTCATCATGCCGTCGGCTTCCGCGATGACGCGCAGCGTTTTCGAATCGAAGGCGATCTCGGCGAGCCGCAGGCTGGTGATTTCGGCGGCCACCCGCACGCCGTCCTCGTTCTTCTGGAAATCGGCGATCACGGCGGCGATTTTCTTCTGCGCATTGCTGGCGAACGGTTTCAGGTCGATGGTGGCCTTGTCGGCCAGCGCCCGCTGCAGATGCGGCATCGCCGCGCGGGCGGCGGCTCCGAGCAAGCCGAACGCGGCTTCGGATTCCACCGCGAGCTCGATGTTGGTCAGCCGCAGCGTCTGCTGCGCCTGATCGAGCACGGGCCGGCCCCAGATATGCACATTGGCCTCGCCGCCTAGGCCGAAGAAGCTCTTCTTCTCCTTGGCGTTGACCAGCAGCGAGATCAGCAGCCGGTCGCCGGAGGCCGCGACGCTGGCGCGCTTGACGGTGACGTCGACCGATCCCGAACCGTCCTCCGGAAACGTCTTGCCGGCGAACTGCGCCTCCACGATCTTGTTGATCTCGGTGAAGGGCATGTCGATCGGCACGCCGATGCTGATGCCTCCCGGCGTCGGCGGGATGATGGAGATGGTCGCCGGGAACGGGCAGTCCGGCTTGGTCTGCACCGGCGTGATGCGGGTCTCGGCCTCGATGCCCAGCGTCAGCGTCATCGCCGAGGCATCGACACGCGGCTGCGCCGCGATCGCGCGGGTCGGCCGCAGCTCCAGCCACAGCGCCGGCAGCGTCGAGGTGGCGCCGGTGCCCTGCAGCGGAATCGAGCGGCAGGCCTTGGCCCACTGGGTCCGCGCGTTCTGCTCAAGTGCTGGATCGTTGCGGATCCGCGCCTGCGCCACCATGATCTGCTCGGCCACCGCCTTGTCGATCAGCGGCTTGACCTGCGCCGGCACGTTGACGCGCGCGCCCGCCACCACGAGGCTGGTGTCGCCGAGATTGACCTGCGCCGCCAGATTCGGCTCGATGCGCCAGGCGGCGGCGAGCTTCGGCCGTGCGGTGATGACGACGTTGCCCTTGATCTCGGCGCTGGCGTTGAGGTTCTTGATGTTGACGCTGCCGATCTTCTTGCCGAGGTCGCCGCCGAGCAGGCCACCCAGCGCATCGCCGACCGCGCCGGTCGCCTTCGCCGACAGCGAGCCGGTCACGTTCAGCGTTCCCGTCAGGGGCGTCGCCAGCGACAGCACGTCCTGGGCGCCGGTCGTCGCAATCGGCCCGCGCGAGGCGGTCCAGCCGATGTCGGCATTCTGCAGGATCTGCGACACCGGATTGTCGGCCTTGCCGGCAAAGGTGCGCGGCGCGCCGCGCTCGGCGGCGTCGCGAATCGCTGACAGCGCGATCGCCACCGGCGCGATGATGCTGGATGCGCGCGGCGCCGGCGGCAGCGGCGGCAACTGGACCAGCACGGGCGCACCCACGGTGCCGCGCGGCGCCACCCAGTCCATCGCTTTCAGGCTGACGAAAAACGAGGCCAGGAGCGCCGCGACCCCGAGCAGGATCATTTTTGGACTGATCGGCAGCCCCATCAGACTTTTCGGCAGACGCATCGTTTCCCCGGATTGATTCAGCAGCGGAGTTTATAGGGCGGGTGAGGGGGGCGCTAGGGCACTGCTGATGCCAGCAATGGAACACGGTGATAGCAGCCGTCATTGCGAGGAGCGCTTGCGACGAAGCAATCCAGCTTTCTTACTGCTGCACAAAAGCTGGATTGCTTCGCTTCGCTCGCAATGACGGTCGAAGGTTGGCGGCTTAATCCAACGAAACGAGGGGCGGGACCAGAAACAAAAATGGCGCCGAAGCGGCGCCATCTTGTTCGGTCACATTTGGGAGGGCGCTATTACCCGCGCCTGCCGTTGGTATTGTCGGCGCGGCGGTCCATCGGCAGCACGATCACCTTGGTGCCGACGTTGACGCGGGAGTAGAGGTCAGTGACGTCTTCATTGGTCAGGCGCAGGCAGCCCGAGGAGACGTGGGTGCCGATGGTGTGCGGCGCGTTGGTGCCGTGGATGCGATAGATGGTGCCGCCGAGATACATGGCGCGGGCGCCGAGCGGGTTGCCGGGGCCGCCGGCCATGTAGCGCGGCAGATAGGGCTGGCGCGCGATCATTTCCGCGGGCGGGGTCCAATCCGGCCATTCCGCCTTCCTGGTGACGGTCTGCACGCCCGACCAGGTGAAACCCTCGCGGCCGACGCCGATGCCGTAGCGGATCGCCTGCCCGCCGCCCAGCACATAATAGAGATAGGTATTGGGCGTATCGATGATGATGGTGCCGGGCGCCTCGCGGGTGGCGTAGTTGACGACCTGGCGCTTCAGGCGCGCCGGCATCTCGCGCACGGTGCCTTCGTCATCGTCGGAGGGGGCGGCCTGCACCGGCGGAGCCGATTGCGCCGGAGGCGCCATGAGGAAGGGAAACAGCTGCACCGGTGCCGCCGCGGCGGAGCCGGCAAATGCGAACGTGCCGATTGCCAGCGCACCGAGTGCTGCGGCAACGAGGCGGGAATTGGCTGAGTGGAACATGATCGACCCCTGTTTAGCGCCCTGCGCGCCAGTGTCCCCCGGCGCGTCGTTGGGGAAATCAATACCGATCAAGCGTTTCAGGAGCTTTGCACAATGTCGCCAAAATGGTTTCATCGGCTTAAGAATTGTTTCATTGCGGCTTCGTGGGCCCACCAAAGCGGCCCGCGGTTAGCCGTTCCCGACCCCGCCGCCGAAGTTTTTATCGATTTGTTTCAGGCATTTGTAACGGGGCAGGCCGGGCCCTCGTCGCCGGGTCAGTTCGGGCGGGGTGCCCGGCGCTTCGTCGCCGGACTATAGCGCGCGCATCCGCGCCGGCTCCTCGGGGGCGACATCGCCGATGGCGGTCCGCCGGTCGGCAACGGCATGGTTGAACTGGTCCAGCACGAGGCCGATCGCCGCGAGGTCCCCTTCCTCGATCGCGCCATCATCGTAGCAATCCAGCGTTTCCCGCAGCACGCCGTCGACCTCGTTTTGCATGGCGGTCAGTTCGTCGGGGGTTTCCGCCAGCCGCACCCTGGAAATGATGTCGAGCAAATTGTCGCGATGCTCGCCGTATTGTTCGCGTTCATCCCGCTTCCAGTAGTGACGCAGCCAGGCGCCGGCGGATCCGAGGCCTGAGAGAACCAGGATCGCGCCCCAGACATAGTCGGTATATTTTTCCAGGAAGGTGCGTTCATTGCCGTCGATATAGGCCGCGGCCCCCTGATGCGCCGGCAGTGCCGCGTCCTTTTCGGTATCCGGCTTCTCGATCTTGGCGGCCGTGGGCACTTCCCTGGCCAGCGTCTGGCGCACGGTGAACAATTGCCGGACGAAGCCGCCGACCGCGGTATCCGACAACGACTTCGGCGCGACGATCAGATGGTTGACGCTGACGGTGTCGATCTTGTCCTCGGGCCTCGGGGGCAACGGGCTGAAGGTGCTGCCGGGGATTTCCTCGGCTTCGTAGAGCGGGTGCTTTTTCGCGATCGTCTCCGAGACCTCGATCGGCAGGAATTTCGGTTCGCCTCGCGCCTTCGCGGTCGCGGTGATCGCCTCGATGGTGATCTTGCTGTCGAGCGGACCCACCGCCATGAAGGCTGCGATGGTCGGATCGCGCGCCATTTCGGCGATCTGGTTGGTGGCGAACTGGGTGATCGCCACCTTGTCGGGATTGACGCCGGATTCGGTCAGGATCACGCGCAGCAGGGTGACATTGGTCTTGGTCCGGCCGATGACGCCGACGCGATGGCCGGGGAGATCGCCGAGCTCCTTGATTTTCGGCGCCGGCGGTTTCTTCGCGCCTTTGGCCGGCAGGCCGGCCACCGACCACAGCACCACGACGTTCTTGCGCAGGATGGCGACCGACTGGGCGTCGGCCGGCAAATCCAGATCGCCGCGCGCGACCGCGAGGTCCGCCTTCCTGGCCGTCAGCAGCGCGATGCTCTCGATCGCGCCGTCGGTGGTGATCGGCTGCAGCCGCACCGCGCTGCCATCCCGGGCAAAGGTCTGCGCCAGCGCCTGCACCAGTTTCTGGTCGTCGCTGCCGGCCGGTCCGACTGCGATGCGCAGGGTGACGGGCTGCAGGATGTAATAGAGCCCGGCTGCGGCGGCGCCGAACAGGAAGATGCCGGCGGCCAGCAGCAGCAGCGAATAGTCCTTCCGCTTGCGGCGTCTGGGCGGCGTGTCCGGGCTATCGCTGGGATCTGATGATGACATTGTCCTGCCACGCTACACGAAAAACGTGCGTGCCGCCGGAAAAAGATCGGTCGCACATCGATGACGTCACACGCATGAAATATCCATGGCCGAACGTCGGGAAGCGAGAATCAGCAAACGCCCGGGCTTTCCTTCATGCGGATATTGATTGCGACAGACGCGTGGCATCCGCAGGTTAACGGTGTCGTCAGGACGTTAACCTCGTTGGCCCGCAGCGCGGCGTCGCTCGGCGCCGAAATCCGCTTCCTGACCCCGGAAGGGTTTCCGTCGATGGCGGTGCCGACCTATCCGGGCTTGCGGGCGGCCTGGCCGAACCGGCGCGAGATCGCCCGCCGGATCGAGGCGGCATCGCCTGATGCCATTCACATCGCGACCGAGGGACCGATCGGATGGGCGGTGCGCGCCTATTGCCGCCGTCGCAAGCTGGCGTTCACAACGTCCTATACGACGCGCTTTCCGGAGTACATCGCGGCACGCTGCATCATTCCGGCCTGGCTGAGCTATGCGGTGCTGCGGCACTTCCATGCCGCCGGCGCCATGACGATGGTCGCCACCTCGTCGCTCCGGCAGGAACTCAGCGCCAAAGGCTTCCGGAAGCTTGGCAGCTGGACGCGCGGGGTCGACACCAATTTGTTCCGGCCCGACGATCCGGCCGAGCTCGACCTGCCGAGGCCGATCTTCATGACGGTCGGCCGCGTCGCCGTCGAAAAGAATCTCGAGGCGTTTCTCGCACTGAACCTGCCGGGATCGAAGGTCGTGATCGGGGATGGGCCGCAGAGGGCGGAGCTGGAGCGCCGTTATCCGAAGGCCCGCTTTCTCGGCGAGAAGACCGGCCGCGATTTGACCTCTCACCTGGCGGCTGCGGACGTCTTTGTGTTCCCGAGCCTCACCGACACGTTCGGCGTCGTTCAGCTCGAGGCGCTGGCGTGCGGCACGCCGGTCGCGGCGTTTCCGGTCACGGGGCCGCTGGACGTGATCGCGGATCACCCGATCGGCGCGCTGGATACGGACCTGCGCCGCGCCTGCATCGGCGCGCTGAGCCTGTCCCGTGAAGCCTGTCGCCGTTTTGCGCTCGAGCGCTCCTGGGAAAACAGCGCAAGGCAGTTCATCGGCAATCTCTCTGCGTTGCAACCGAGCCGTTCGCTGCGACCTACCCGCCGCATGGCGGGCCAAAGTGCGGTCCAAGGCTGAACGGATCAAGGCTGAACGGATCAAGGCTAACCGCCCGATCATCACAAACGAGTTGGAGTTTCCATGGCAGAAATCATCAAACTGGACGGTAGCAGGCAATTGGACTTCGACCGCGAGACGGTCGAGCAGGCCTATGACCGCTGGGCCCCGATCTATGACCTCGTGTTCGGCGGCGTGTTCAGCAAGGGCCGGCGCGCCGCGATCACGGCCACCAACAGCATCGGCGGTCGCGTGCTGGAGGTCGGAATCGGCACCGGCATTTCGTTGCCGCAATACGCGTCCCACCTTCGCATTTTCGGCACCGATATTTCGGAGGCCATGCTGCGCAAGGCGAAGGCGCGGGTGGCGGATCTGGGCCTGAAGAATGTCGAGGGCCTCGCGGTGATGGACGCGGAGAAGCTCGAATTTCCCGATGGCTCGTTCGACGTCGTGATGGCGCAATATGTGGTGACCGCGGTGCCCAACCCGGAAGTCGCACTGGACGAATTCGCCCGGGTGCTGCGGCCCGGCGGCGAATTGATCCTCTTGAGCCGCGTCAGCGCCGATGCCGGCATGCGCCGTTTCATCGAGCAGCGGCTGCAGCCGGTGGTGCGTCAGCTCGGCTGGCGAACCGAATTCGCCTGGTCGCGCTACGCGCAATGGCTGGCGGGTGCGCACAGCATGGAATTGATCGAGCGCCGCCCGGTGCCGCCGCTTGGCCATTTCTCGCTGATCCGTTTCCGTAAAATCAAGGCCGTCGCGGTCGCCGCCTAGGCTTGCGCGCGCGGGCGGCCGCCGACCGCGGCGTCGCGAAACCGCGCATGTCATTATGATGTCGTCACATGCCGGACATCGAATCCCGGTAAATCGAATCAACATGGCTTGAGCCTGCCTTTGGGGAGAAGATGATGAGCAATTTCCGCGAACAATTGCGAACGCAACGGTGGGACGACCATCGCTACTACCATCACAGCCGCATCAACCAGAGCCTGCACTTCGTCAGTGCCGCGAGCTTCCTGATCGCCTATGTGCTGCTGTTTTTCGATCCGGTGGCCGCGGCCCTGATCGGCTGGCTGGTCTCGATGACCACGAGGCAGGCGGGTCACTTCTTCTTCGAGCCGAAGGGCTACGATCACGTCAACGAGGCGACCCACGACCACAAGGAAGAAATCAAGGTCGGCTACAATCTGAACCGCAAGATCGTGCTGATGACGATCTGGGCGCTGTCGCCGCTGGTGCTGTTTCTCGATCCCACCCTGTTCGGGATCTTCGCGCCCTGGAGCTCACCGGCTGATTTCATGCATCAGGTCGCCAAGGTCTGGCTGGCGATCGGGATCGGCGGTCTGCTGTTCCGCACCGTGCACCTGTTCTTCATCCGCGACGTCGAGACCGGCCTCGTATGGATGACCAAGATCCTCACCGACCCGTTCAGCGACCTCAAACTGTACTACAAGTCACCGCTGTACTTGCTGAAGGGCGAGTTGATCGATCCCGGCCTCGACAAACACGTCAAGCGCGCCTGACAGCAGATGATCCAGACGACGGTCGCCGGCTCACTGCGACCGTCGTCGCGTGATCATCTCTTTCAGGATCTGGCGGCGGATGGCCTTGTTGGTCAGCGCGGCATCGTGGAACCACCAGCCATCCCGCTTCATCTTTTCGGCTGCTGTCACGAAGCGGTCGGCCACTGCGGCGAAATCCGCGTCGGTATAATTCAGGCTGAAGATCAGACGGCCGGTGCCGACCCAGCTCAGGGCAAGCTGTTCCGCTCGCAGATAGTATTGCAGCATCCAGTTGTAACGCGACGGCTCGGTATATTGCACCATCCAGATCGACGACAGGTTGGCGACCCGGACCGGCAGGTCCTGCGCGGCCAGCCGTTCGTTGAGCTGCCGCGCGCGCTGGTCCCAGGTGTCGTCGAGCCCGTCATAGACGCTGCGGAAGGTGGGATCTTCCAGCCGCGTGAGGAACTCGTCCATCGCCGTCATGACGTAAGGGTGCGAGTTGAAGGTGCCGCGCGCAAAGCAGATGTCGACCGGGCGATCGTCACGGTAGCGGCGCATCAGGTCCTTGCGGCCGCAGACCACGCCGACCGGCAGTCCGCCCGCCAGGCTCTTGCCGTAGGTCACCATGTCGGCGCGGACGCCGAAATACTCCTGGGCGCCGCCGGCAGCCAGCCGGAAGCCGACGAAGACCTCGTCGAAGATCAGGACGATGCCGCGTTCGGTGCAGACGTCACGCAGGGCTTTCAGCCACTCGCCGTACGCCGCGCGGTCGAAATGTCCTTTTCGCGAGCTGTCGACCAGCGCGGAATCGGCGGGGGCGCCGGCGTTGGGGTGAAGCGCCTGCAGCGGATTGACCAGCACGCAGGCGATATCACGCCGCGTCTTCAACACATGCAGCGTCTTCTCCGACATATCGGCCAGCGTATAGGTCTCGTGCGGCGAAATCGGATTGCCGACGCCGGGCTGCACGTCGCCCCACCAGCCGTGATAGGCGCCGGCAAAGCGCACCAGATGCGAACGGCCGGTGTGATAGCGGGCCAGCCGCACTGCCTGCATCACGGCCTCGGTGCCGGACATGTGGAACGAGACCTCGTCGAGTCCCGAAATCGCGCACAGCCGCGCGACGTTGTCGGTAATGACGGGATGATAGGAACCGAGCACCGGGCCGAGCGCGTGGGCACGCGCCGCGGACTTCGCAATGCATTCCTTGTAGAAATCATTGCCGAAGATATTGACGCCGTAGGAGCCGGTCAGGTCATGGAAGACGTTGCCGTCGGGGTCGGTGACCGTGACTCCCGCGGACGATTCCATGAAGGCGCTGGTGCCAAGATGCTCGCGGACCAGCCGGCTGTACTGGAACGGCACCCGGTAGGCCTCGGTGAATTGCAGGTCGGAGATTCGCTCCGAAGCCTGCAGCGTCATCTGCCTGCCCTTGGGGAACCGCTCCTTGTAGAGCGCCGCCAGCTTGAAGAAGCCGTCCTGCCGTTGCAGCGCGACTTCGGCCGGCGCGCCGTCCGAGCGGAAGAAATCATCGATGCCGAATTCGTAGAACGGCACCAGCCGCGCGACCATGCGGGACATCTTGGAATGTCCCGTCAGCGAGCGGTGCTTGGCCCGCGAAAGCGCCAGCCGGGCGTTCAATTTGGGAAAGACTGTCGCGGCGCCGGTTATCGCAACCGCGGACAATGCCAGAATCGGGAGAGGCGAATCCATGCCACCAGCGCTAACCAGTACAGCTGACAGGATCATGACAGTGCGAGGCCTGATCGCCGCTTTGACCCAGCAGGAAAATCTCAATTTCCTGCTGACCAACCGGATTCCGCGGGCGGCCCTGACCCGGTTCATGGGCTGGTTCAGCAGAATCGAAAACCCTGTCGTAAGGGACATGTCGATCGCGTGCTGGCGGCTGTTCTCCGAACTCGACCTCAGCGAGGCGCGCAAGACCAGCTTCAAGAGCCTGCACGATTGCTTTGTCCGTGAGCTTCGCCCCGGGCTGCGGCCGGTCGACCCCGATCCTGCCGTCGTGGTCAGCCCGTGCGACGCCATCATCGGCGCGCACGGCCGGATCGAGGAGACCGAGCTGTTTCAGATCAAGGGTGCGCCTTACTCGCTTCTGGACCTGCTCGGCGACCCCGCGCTGGTCGAGCAGCACCGCAACGGCCGGTTCATTACGCTGCGCCTGATGTCCAGCATGTATCATCGCTTCCACGCGCCGCATGATTTCAGGATCGAGCGGGTCACCTTCGTTCATGGCGATGTCTGGAACGTCAATCCGATCGCGCTGAAGCGGGTCGAGCGGCTGTTCTGCAGGAACGAACGGGCGGTGATCCAGACGCGGCTGGCAACAGGCGAGGCGCTGACGCTGGTGCCGGTGGCCGCGATCCTGGTCGCGAGCCTGCGGCTGCATTTTCTCGATCTCACGCTCAATGCGCAAAGCCGCGGGCCGACGGTTTTCCCCTGCGATACAAGCGTGCGCAAGGGCGATGAACTCGGCTGGTTCGAGCACGGCTCGACCATCATCGTGCTGGCGCCTGATCATTTCGAGTTCTGCGACAATGTGGTGGACTCCGCGCGGATCAAGGCCGGTCAGCCGCTGATGCGGCGACCGGCGGCGCGGACGGTCCGGACCTCCTGATCGCACTGATCTCGATTTTGCCGCCGGGCGCCGCTATATAGCGGACGACCGGGACCGGATTCGAAATCGCAAAATTGGAACGCAGGATGGCGCGGGCGCCTGTATTGGCCGCGGGAGGCATTGTGCTGCGGCAGGGGGACACGCCGCTGTTCGCGGTGGTGCGCTTGCGCAAACGCAACGAGTGGGTCCTCCCCAAGGGCAAGCTCGATGACGGCGAAACGCCGCGCGCCGCCGCCGAGCGCGAGGTGCTGGAAGAGACCGGACACGATGTCTCCGTGCACGAATTTCTGGGAACGCTGGTCTACGAGTCCAACCGGGGCTCCAAGGTCGTGCACTATTGGCGGATGGAAGCCAGGGGCGGGCAGGTCCACGCCCTGATGCGCGATGTAAAGGCGGTCGACTGGCTGCCGCTCGACCTGGCCGTTGAACGGCTCTCGCGCGGCTATGAGCGCGCGTTTCTGGCCAATGTCGGTCCGCTGGCGCTGGAGGGGGCCGCGGTTGGCGGGACGGCGCGGCCGCCGAAGACCGGGCAGCCTGAGCCATTTTCCGACGCGGCGGTCCCGGCGCCGGCGCTTGAACCTGAAAACCACGATGCGTTCAGGACGGCTCAAGGCCGGCGCAGTCTGGTGCAGAAAGTGCGGGACTGGCTGCGGCGCGGCGCCTGATCCATAGCCGCGAATCGTTGCTAGCGAATCTCCCGCGGCAGTCGCCTTGCCGGCGCGGCCGGTCGCCGCTGCAGCGCGGGCCGGTTCTGCAATCCAGGTCGCAGCAGGCCGGGCGCGCCCTGCTGCGGCTGTAGATTGGGCTGCTGAAGGTTCGGCCGTGGCGCCAAGCCCGGTGCGTTTGGTTGCGCCGGTGCCGGCGCGCCGGCTCGCGTTGGCCCGCCGGGCGGTTGCAACTGACCCGGCCGCGGCGGCAGGGCCGGCTGTCCGGTCACGCGCGGCTGCGCCGGCGAACCCGCGCGCTGCGGCAAGCCTTGTGGATTCAAGCCTTGTGGATTCAAGCCTTGTCGGTTCAAGCCTTGTCGATTTAGGCCTTGCCGGTTGGGCAGGCCAGGTTGTTGCTGCTGCCCGGGCCGGTTCTGCAAATTGTTCTGCCGCTGCGGTCCGTTGGGCCGCAGCCCGCCTGGCTGACCCGAGCGGTTGGGCCGGTTCGGATTGAGCAGTCCCGGATTGGCGCGGCGGAACGCGCGGTGCTCGTTGACCACCCGGCGTCCGAGATTTTGCGTCGAGTGAACCTGCCGCACGAAACCCTGATCGCGCAAAATCTGCTGCGGCGAAATCGTCAGCGGCACCGCGGCAAAGCGCGCGCCTGCGCCTGCGCGGATGGTAAAGCCGCTGGCGCCCTGGCTGAGAAAGCCGAGCCGCAGGCCGGCGCGGTCGTTGACCTCGATCCGCCCGACCTTGCCGTCCGCGTCCGGATATAGTTTGACCGCGACGTTGTTGCGGCTGGTGGCGGAGGCGTCTTCCGGCACCTCGACCACGCCGGAGGTGCCGCGAATGCCGAGCGTCGCGGTCGGCGTCGATATTTTCATGTCGCCGGTTTTGGCGACCGAGGCCGCGACGAACGCCACCGTGCCCTTGACGACCTCGAACAACGCGGCGTTGTTCTTGCCGCCGTCTTCGTAGACGAAGGTGTCGATGGTGATCTTCGCGTTGGCGGTGAGATTGAAGGTGGTGGCGTCGTTGAAGGTGATGCCGAGCGACGATTTCGCCGAAGTCTGCACCACGTCGTTGAGATAGATCTCGTCCTTGACCTTCAGCGGGATCGCGGCGTCGTTGCGCGTCACGGTGGCGTTGCCGACCACGGTTGCGACATTGCCGATCGGCTCTTCGGGAGCTTGCGCGTCCGCGCTGGCGCCTGGCGCCGCCGCGGTGGGCGCCGCCGGTGCCGGCTGCGCCTGCGGTTGGGCGGCCTGGGCCAGCCTGACCTGCTCGTTCACGCCGTCTGCTGCGAGTGCGGGCATGCCGGCCGGCGCCAGACAACAGAGCAGCCAGCCTGCAACCAGGAAACGATGCGCTGTCACGATGGATTCCGACCGGAGATGGGCCTGCAGAATACAAGGCCGCTCACGATTGAACAGCCCCGACATTGAAAGACCGGCACGGCTGAACCGCGGGTGAACAAGCGCGGGATCGCTGCGGACAAGCAAAAGCCCGCCGGAGCAACCGGCGGGCCATTGAATTCATGCCGCGATCGACCGCGTGCTTACTTCACCCTGGCCGGCGCCAGATTGATCGGCTTGCCGGGCTTCGATGGTGTGTAGTTCACGGGAGTGGCCGCCGGCGTTTCCTTGCGGAATACGGCCTTGCAGCCGTCGCTCAGCGCCGCGCGCTGCCGGTGCATGCAGGCGGTGATGCGATTGACATCGGGAATTTCCGAACTGCACAGCCGCATCGCGTCGCTGGCGCACATCTGCTCCTGCTCCGCGGTGTGGGCGAGCGAGGCCGTCGTCAGCATGCCGAAGGCGAGTACGGTGGCGACCAGCAATTTGCAGCCGCCGAAATTCGAACCAGTTGAAGTCATTGATGTCCCCTTGTGAGCGCCCAAATTCGCCTAAGTCAAGTCTGCCTAAGTCACGCGCCGGTCCCCGGCGTTTCGTTGCGAAGAAACTACCCGGCATCCGTTTCAGGACGTTTGCGTCAAACCCGCAAATTGGTTTCATCGCGTTGAGATTTGTTTCATCGCTGCCGTCGCACCGATCGTTAACCATTGCCGTCCGGCCAGCAAAAAGCCCTCGCGGAAATCCGCGAGGGCTTTTTCAAGATCGATGCTTCAGCTGACGCGCTTCCAGGTCTGGCCGCCGCAGAACATGCCGCCAAAGGCGCAGCCCTGAACCCGCAGCGCATTGGTGCCCTTCATCGCGATCGTCGAGTCGTAATTGCGGCCGCTATCGGGGTCGTGAATCGTGCCGGTCCATTTGGAAGCCTGTTGCTTCATGTTGATCAGGATCTTCTTGCCGGTCTTCACGGCATAGCCGCACAGGTTCTGCCCGCATTCCTCGATCCGGACATTGCCCTTGTTCTCTTCGGTGGCCCAGATGCCGAGCGGGGTGGTCGGCGCAGGCGCCGCGGCGGCCGGGGCGGGCTGTGGTGCGGTGATCGGGGCAGCTGCCGGAGCGGGAGGCGCTTCGACGGCGACGGATGGCGCGGGCGAGACGGTCGCCACCGTCGTCGGCGCGGCCGGCGCGGGAGTTGCGACCGGAGCGGTGCTGGCGACGGGGGCCGCCGGTTGCGGCGCCTGAACGGCGGGAGCCGGGGCGGGCGCGGCCGGTGCTGTCGTCGGCGCGGGTTCGGCAACCTCGGTATCGTCGCTGGAGCCCTTCGACTTGAAGCCCTTGAAATTACCGAGGCTGGAGCCCGAGATGCTGGAGCCGGAGATACTGGGCGCCGAGATCCTGATGCAGGACAGCGAGTCGCAATTCCTCGGCGCTTCGATGCGGATCTTGTGCCCCTCGATCTGGAAGGAAATCGAATTGCCGGCCTGGGCCGATGTCGTCGCCATCAGCAGCGCGGCGAGTATGAAGAGCTTTTTCATGTGAGCCTCCTGGTGCAGCGGGTTTTTGAACTTGCCCGGACCCTATGCGGGCCGACAGCCGCCTTCCGTGATCTGCGTCACCCAGGCGGCCGGCTGCGCCAGACATTCCGGCACGGTGATTCAAATCACATTCGGTGCAGCTGCGCGGGCGCTAGTTTTCCGCACCGCATTCGGGACACTCCTCGGGAGTCTTGCGATGAAGCGACTTTGTTTTCTCATCGTGCTGATGCTGCTCAGTTCATCTGCCCATGCCGGCAATACGTTTTCCTTCGTCGTCGGCGGACACCGCATCCGCATCGAGGCGCCCCGGCATTGCAACTCTCCGTCATGCGTTTCGATTTCGATTCCGGGCATCTATCAGGTGCGCCGTGGGCGCGATCGCCTTGACGAGGATGATCGCGACGTGACCGAGCCGGTGAAAACGCCGGCCGCCGTGCAGCCGCCGATCGTTCCGCCGCCGGCCGAAGCCGTCCGGCCACCGGCGGTCGTTGCGCCGCAGGTGTCGAGCGTTTCGCATCAGGTGGAAGACGATCCGGCCGATACACCTGTCGGCGACTGGCAGAGCGAGGGCAGCAAGGGAGCGGTCCGCATCGAGCGCTGCGGAAAGGCGCTGTGCGGCTATGCGCTCAACCCATCCTCCAGCGACAAGGGCGAGGCGGTGCTGGTGAATATGAAGCCGAAAACCGGCTCGCAATGGACCGGCAACGTTTACAGCCACGACAGCGGCGATACCTATTACGGCACCATGGCGCTGAAGGGAGCGAATGCGCTGCGGGTCGAAGCTTGCGCGCTCGGAAGGTTTTACTGTTCGGGCAACAATTGGAGCCGGACCGTCACCCGGCCGGAGAAGCTGATCACCTCGCGGCAGTTGTCGACGGAGCCGCGGTCTTAGCGGAGCTCGGTGAGGTCTCTGTGTGTCCGGCTGTTGTTATCGACCACCGGCGGAACGGAACAACCTGTCGCCGTTTTCAGGGCTCCCATCGGGAGCCCCGAGGCTGCGATCTCTCGCCGTGGTCGGCTCAGAAACCGGAAGCGGTCATGGCTTTCGACGCATGAAAACGCCCGGCGGCTGGATGGCTCCAGGCCGCCGGGCGCTGATTCATTTGGGGTTGTGGTGATCGAGTTAGAACACCCCGAGCACGATGGCGCCAACAAAGGCGATGGCTGCATACGCGGTAACAACGCTCACTTTGCTGACCCAGGGACCCAGCAAGGTCATCGCGAAATCTCCGTCGTTCACGTCACTGCCCGCTCAACTCCCAAAGCTAGCAAAGCGTTCCCAACGCAAAAAGTCAGCCTTGCTGCACTATTATCGTCTGTCCACAGGATGGAACGGCGGCAACATGGTTAAAGAAGCGTGAAATCAACGCGTTGAAGAGTCCTTAAATATATTCGTTGAACGTGCGCGCATGACGCGCGGAGTTCGTTTGTATCTCGTCGGCTCCTTCGTCCTTGTTTCGCTAGCGGGCTGTGGCCGCGGATTTTTTCAGTCCGCGGAGCGCGAACCGTGGCGGGCCGAGGCCGAATTGGCATGCCTGAAGTCCGGGACGGTGAAAGAAAACGCCGAACTGGTTCGAATCAACCCGATTTCGGGCCCCGGGGTCTGCGGCGCGGAATATCCGCTCAAGGTGGCCGCCCTCGGCGAAAGCATCGGCAGTTTCGGCTTTGCCGACGATTTGCGGCCGCCCGGCGCCATCGGCAACGGCCCGCGCTGGCCGGTTTCGCAGCCGCCTCGGGCTGCTCCACCGCCATCCTCCTATCCCGACAGTTCGATGCGCCAGCCGGGCGGCTATGGCGCGCCGTCGAACGGTCCGATTTCATTGACGGCGCCCGGCGTCGTCCCCCCGGAAGAAGACGAGATCGCGCGCGCCTCGGAGGAGCCGGTTGGCAGGGGAGGCTATCCGTCGCCGTCGGCCTATCCAAGGGATCGCGGGCCCGCGCCCTATTCGGAACGTCCCGCCAGCGCGCAGCCGCTGCCGCGGCTCGGACCGGCGCAGGGCAATTCCGTCGCGGCGTTCGGTCCGGTGGCGATGAAGCCCGCGGCGACCCTGGCCTGTCCGATCGTCTCGGCGCTCGATCGCTGGCTGGCCGATTCCGTGCAGCCCGCCGCGATGCGCTGGTTCGGTATCCGCGTGGTCGAGATCAAGCAGATCTCTGCCTATTCCTGCCGCGGCATGAACGGCAATTCGCGCGCGCATATCTCCGAGCACGCTTTCGGCAACGCGCTTGATATCGCAGCCTTCACGCTGGCCGACGGACGAACCGTCACAGTGAAGAACGGCTGGAAGGGCATGCCGGAAGAGCAGGGATTCCTGCGCGACATCCAGGCTGCCGCCTGCCAGCAGTTCAACACCGTGCTGGCGCCGGGCTCCAACATCTATCACTACGATCACATCCACGTCGATCTGATGCGCCGCAAGAGCCAGCGCACCATCTGCCAGCCCGCCGCGATCTCGGGCGAGGAGATCGCCGGCCGCGCCGGGCAGCGCACCCCCTATGCCGCGCGCGAAGCTTACGTGACCGGATCGATCGGCGCCCGCAAGAGCGTGTCGCATCGGCATAAGGCCAACGACAAGGTCAACGAAGAAGACGAGTTCATGGACGATTAGGGCGCGTGCCCCGGTACGCGCACGCAGCAAGCCGGTCGATGCCAAGTTCAACATCTGCCGGGGGTGCTGAGCGGCGTCGAACCGCGATGTGGCCTCTGCCGTCTACCGAAAATTGCGGTTGGCCCGCCAGTTCCCTCTCAGTTGAACTACGTAGCCGGCGCTAGCCATTGGTTAAGGCAGGGCTCCCTACGATGGTTTGTATTGTTATTCCTTGTTTTGAGACTGGCGGCCACGATTTCGGTCCCGATTGGCTTTGGAATGCGAGTTCATTTCGTCACCGACGAACCCGGCAAGATCGCAGCCATCCGCGCAATGCTGGAGCCGCGATACGAGTTATTCTGCCAGTTGCTGGGAGAGCGTGGAACGCAAACTGGCGCAGACGGCGCGCTGCTGGTCGACGCCGATCTGCGCAAGGCGGCTGCTATCGAACAGATCCGGCTGGTGATGCGGCAGCAGAAGCGCATTCCCGAAAAGCTGTTTGTCGTCGAGAAACACAGCCACCATTTGATCGCACAGGCCTATGCGCTCGGCGCGACCTCGGTGGTTTCGCGATCAAGAGAAATTGCATTCAAGCTCGCGCAGATCGAGGTCGCGGAGAAGGCGACACGCGCCGGAGTCGCCATTGCCGCGCCCGATATCACCGGCAGCGCGGCAGCCTTCGCGTCCATGTTCGCGGCGATACGGGACGGCAAGCCGATCAGCCTTTCCGATGCCGACAACGCCACCTCGCAAATCGTCGACAGCATCGAGCAAAACGGGCTTAGCGCCTGGCTCGAGGACGTCCGCCGCTACCATGAAGGCACGTTCCAGCATTGCCTGCTGGTGACCGGAGTAGCGGTCGGCTTCGCCCTGGAGATCAGGCTCGCCAACCGGGACGTCAAGCGGCTCGGGATGGCGGCAACCCTCCATGACATCGGAAAGGCCCGTATACCCTTGCCGATTCTCGACAAGCCCGGACGGCTCGACCCGGATGAAGAAGCGATCATGCGGCGCCATCCGAATGACTTATTGAAGGACCTTCCCGGCATCAACCCGGAGATCCTCGATGGGGTGAGGCACCATCACGAATATCTCGATGGCTCCGGCTATCCCGATGCGCTGAAGGCGCCGGAGATTTCCGATCTGGTGAGATTGCTGACCATCTCCGACATCTTCGCGGCCCTGATCGAGTCGCGGCCCTACCGGCCGGCGATGCCCCGCGAATGCGCCTACAAGATCCTGTGCGGGATGGAAGGCAGACTGGAACAGTCGCTGCTGAAGGCGTTCCGCACGGTCGCGCTGGTGGCGTAGCCGATGCAGTGAACGTAGGGTGGGCAATGCTTCCGGCGTAGCTCGAAGAGCGAAGGCGGAAGCGTGCCCACCGGTTCATTGTTCGGAGGAAATGGTGGGCACGGCGCAAGGGCGCCTTTGCCCACCCTACAAGATCTACATCGCCAGCCGCTCCAGCACATCGTGCACGATGCCCTCCAGCAGATCGAGCTTGTAGCCCGTCATTGGCAACGGGTTTGCACCTGACCCAGCCTGCCGTGCCGCTTCCGCAATCACCGCAGCACTGGCCGGCTTGCCCTGCAAGGCGGCCTCGCACGCCGCGAGGCGGAGCGGGACCGGCGCGATGCCGCCGGCGGTGATGCGGATGAACTGGAATGTACCCGAACTCACCACGGCGCGGGCGCACACTTCGGCCAGCGGCCACTCGGCATGGCTGCGGCTGATGGCGCGCTTGTAGAGCGCGCGCTCGCCCGGCAGCGGCGCGGGCAGTCGGACGCCGCGGATCATTTCGTCCGATGCGAGCGCATGATCGGACGTTCCGTTGGAGCCATCTCCCAGGAGTTCGCCGATCGAAATCGCCGGCCTTTGGCTGGTGGCGATGCTGGCATCATAGCCGAGCAGCGCCGCCGCCATGGTGGAGGGATGCGGCGCCACGCAGGGGCCGAGGTCGAAGGCGACGCTGTAGAGGTGATTGCCCGTTCGGGCCGGGCAATCGCTGCCGCCCTTCTTCAGGCAGGCGATATGCGGATCGCGAAAATACCAGCAGCGCGAGCGCTGCGCGAGGTTGCCGCCGAGTGTGGCGAGATGGCGGACCTGCGGCGTGGCGAGGCCCAATGCGGAAGCAGCAATGCCGGGATAGGCCGCCGCGATGCGCGGGTCGGCGCCGATCGCAGCGATGCTGGTGAGCGCGCCGATGGTTGCGGCGCCATCCGCGCCCCATGTCACGCCGATCGTGTCGGGTGCGGCGGCCAGATCGATCAGCGGTCCCTTTGAAACGCCGCTGCGCCGCCTTTCGCTGAGGTCGGTGCCGGCGGCGCGGAATTCGGCGCGTGGGGCGGAAGCCGTCATCGGTGCTGACGTCATGCTGCGGTCCTCCCTTTCAAGGCGGATATCAGACGGTCGGGGCGGATCGGAATTTCCGTCAGCCTGATTCCGGTGGCGTTGCGGATGGCGTTGGCCAGCGCCGGCGATGTCGGCACCGTCGCCACTTCGCCAATCCCGACGCTGCCGCCGAGCACGTGATCAAAACCAGCTTCGTCGAAATGCACTGAAATCGCCGGCGTGTCGGCGATTCCGGGAATGCGGTAGTCCTCCATCCCCGCAGAGAGCACGCTACCGCTGCGCGGATCGGTTTCGCGCGCTTCATACAGCGCATAGCCGAGGCCCTGGATCACCGAACCGGTGGCCTGGCTGCGCGCCAGCGCGGGAGCGGCGATCTTGCCGACGGCAATGCCGGTCTGGACGTTGAGCACGCGGACATGGCCGAGCCAGGTGTCGACTTCGACCTCGATCACCTGCACCGAGCTCGGCACGCCGGCGCCGACCGCCAGATTGGAAAAGCGCCGCAGCATCCAGCCGAAGATCATGCCCATGAAGCCCGCGTCCTTCAGCGGCGAGCGAATACCGGGCGCCGTCGGCTTCGAGTCTTCGGGACGCACGCTGGTGACGCAGAGATCGGGCGACGCCGCGATCATCTCGCGCCACGGCGCGTTGGAACCGGCGACGGGCTTGCGCCTGGCATTCTGCTCGATCGCGTCCTTCAGCTTCTGCACGGCCAGCAGCGTCGGCGGAATCACGGAAGCCGTGCTGCGGCTGCCGCCGGCGCCCGGTCCTTCAGGCAGCCTGGAATCGCCGATCCGCACGTCCACGTCGTGCGGCTCAAGTCCGAATTCGTGCGCGACGGTGTTGGCGATCACGGTGCGGCTGCCCTGGCCGATATCCTGGGTCGCGGTGCTCGCGATCAGCCGTCCGCCCTCGACCTTGAGTTCGATCTTCACGCCGGGCTGCCAGAGATAGAGCCAGTAGCCGGACGCAACACCGACACCCCTGCGATAGCGGCCGGTCTGCGCGGCGGATGTCTTGCGGTTGCGCCACACGTCGAGGCCGGCAGCCCAGTCATAGAGGCGCTGGCGGTTGGGATTGGGATCCCAGCGTTTTCGCAAGGCGATCGGATCGAGCTTCATCCGCAAGGCGGCTTCATCGATCGCCTGTTCCAGCGCGAACGCCATCGGCGGCCCGCCGGGGCCGCGGAACGGCGCGCCGGGCGGCAGATTGCTGACGACGTCGTAATCGGCCAGCTGCTTGGCCTGCGCCGGATAGATCAGCCGCGCCAGCGCGGCGATGGTCGAGTTGGTCGCAGCCCCGGTGTCGGCGTGTGCGGTGAGCGACAGCGCCTTGAGGTCGCCCTGTTCGAACGGCAGCAGCGCGATCGCAATTTCCGTGGCCGGCCGGTAGCCGGTGACGGAAAGCTCCTCGTGCCGGTCGAACGCGACCCTGACCGGGGCCTTCGCGGCGCGCGCAAGGTCAATCGCCGCTGTCGTCTCGATGCCGAAGCTCGCCTTCGAGCCAAACCCGCCGCCGACATGATCGGCGATGACGCGGACCTTGTCGTGGCCGAGCTTGTAGCGTTTGGCGATCAGCTCCATCAGATGAAACACCGCTTGCGTGGAGACGTGCACGGTGAGGCTGTCGCCGTCGAAGCGCGCGACGGCGGCGTGCGGCTCGAGGCAGCTGTGCGACTGTGTGGCGGTCCGGAACGTCGCTTCGAACAGCAACGGGTCGTGCGCCTGCCGCGCGCTCTCAACCCAGCTCCGCACCTTCTTCGGCTTTTGCGAGAACGCCGCGGTTGGGCCGCGGACATTGCCTTTCCACGGCGCCGGGCCTCCCGCGCCTTCCGAGACGTTGCCGGCTTTCTTGCGACTGGATTTTTCGAACACCACGGGCGAATCCGGTTTTCGCGCGGCATCCAGTCCGATCACCGACGGCAGGCATTCGCTGGTCATTTTGATGGCGGCGATGGCCGCCAGCGCGGTCTTGCGGTCCTTTGCGGCAACGGCGGCAATGGGATCGCCGACATAACGCACCATGCGGTCGTCGCCGAGCAGCGAGACTGCGGCGCTGACGTCGGGTAGCGCGAGCGCCGGAGCGAGGTCGAGTTCGGTGATGCGTGCGTGCGGAAACGGCGAACGGAGGAGGACGCCTTCGAGCTGTCCGTCATGGCGGATGTCGACGGTGTATTTGGCTGATCCCGTCACCTTCTGCCGCGCCTCGACGCGCGGCGGGTTCGGATCGACGCCGTCGAAATGCCCGGCGCAGGCCGCGGCCACCGCGTTGAAGATGCCGTCATAGGCCCCGCAGCGGCACAGATGTCCCGACAGGGCCGCGCCGATTTCCTCGCGCGACGGGATCGCCGTCCCCTTGTCCCTGCGCCAGGAATCGCAAAACGCCGCGGCCTCGACCACGAAGCCCGGCGTGCAGAACCCGCATTGCAGCGCGTCGTGCGCCATGAACGCCTTCTGCACCGGATGCAGTTGTGTCGCGCCGATGCCTTCCACCGTCGTCACCTTGGTGTTGGCGGCGGCGCGCGCCGGCATCAGGCAGCTGACGACCGGCGCACCATCCACCAGCACGGTGCAGGCGCCGCAGACGCCGGCCCCGCACACCAGCTTGGTGCCGGTCAGATCGAGATCGTCCCTTATGACATCGACGAGAAGCGCATCGGGATCGTCGGGCAGGGGGGCGAGGCGACCGTTGATCGTCATCGTGCTCATTTGCGACCTCCAGAATTTTTTGCGAGCGGGTTATTTCGGGATAGGCTTTTTAGGGACGGTCCTCCTGGCGGCGGACTTGGCCGATGATGGCTTCGGCAAGGGCGTGACGGCGCCGGCGACCAGCATCCGCGCCATGGTGGTGAGCGCGTCGACGAAGGCGTCGGCCGGCTGCATCCCCGGATGCGCCGACTTGACGCCGTTGATCGCCATCTCCAGGCATTGCGCCAGTCTTTGCGGCGTCATGCCATCGGCGAGCGCGAGGCGCTGCTTGCGGCAGACCCGCTCGATCGTGGCTGCGCCATGGGCGGCGTAGAGCTCGGCATATTTCAGGTAGAGGTCGCGGGCCTGCAGCAGATGTTCGGAGAACAGCTCCTCGATATGGGGCGAGCCTTCGAACGAGGCGATGAACTGCCGCAGCCGCGCGGTCACCCCGGCGACCAGAATGTCGGCCAGCCCGCCGCCGGCTTTCTCCGCGGCGTTCGCCGCCGCGACCTCGGCGGCCATGGCATCCTCATGCACCCGTACGATGACGGCGCGGAACAGCGCTTCCTTGGATTCGAAATGGTGGTAGAGCGCCTGCCGCGTCAGGCCGGCGGCCTCGGCCGCCTGCTCGATCGACGAGCGCCGGAAACCGTGCCGGCGAAAGACGGTCATGGCGGCATCGAGAATGCGGTCGCGCGGCTTCATTTGTCGATTTTTACAAAAGACGAAGAAGTGTCAAATAACGGATTCGTGTAGCGGGCGGACAGTCAGAATTCAAGATATTATTAGGTAATGCTAATGTAATGAATCCCGACAGACCGAGCATCACGCAGAGGTGACTTGTTGTCGCTGCACGCCTGCAGCAGAAAGCGCAAATGTACGGACGCCCCAACGATTCCAGGCGCAGAACGCCGAGCCGGCAAAACGGCTTGTGGCGTTCATTGCTTGCGCTGTTGTGTATCCTGGGGATGTTTGCATCGTTCCTTCAGCCCGCCTTCGCGCGCGCTCCCTCAAAGGCCGCATCATCGGCCTTCCTGCAGAGTCATTCGGTCAAGGGTGGCAAACCCTGCCAACGGGCGGTGCCCGGCGCCCTGGGTACGTCGTGCAGCGTCGGCACCCTGGTTGGGTTGGAGATCAAGACTTCCTCGGTGATGGAAGCCTCGCATGGCAAGGCCGGCGTGGTGCCGTTCGCTGACAAGCTGCTCCATGTGCAGTGGCTTGCCGCTCCCCAGTTCCGGCCTCCGCGGATCGGCGCATAAGGTCAGCTTCGCGCTGACGCCATCATTGCGTCCATAGATCCCTTCGGAGACATATCATGACATCGCCGCTAGCCGCACTCCGTGCGGCGGCGCATCCGTGCCTGCGCGCGCTTTGCGCAGCGGGAATGACGCTCCTGCTGGCAGCCTGCAATCAGGCAACGCTGCAGCAGGCGTCGTATGCGCCGCCCCAGTTCCCCGCACTCACCGATAGTGCGTTCAAGATTCCGGCGATTGACGCCGGAACGATCGACCCCAAATACCTCAAGCAGCGCGTCCGCTTCGCGACCCGGCATACGCCCGGCACCATCGTCGTCGATCCCTATGCCAGGTTTCTCTATCTCGTGCAGGAAGGCGGCCTTGCGATGCGTTACGGCGTAGGCGTGGGCCGTGACGGATTTGGATGGTCCGGAACGGCCGACATTCGCCGCAAGGCGCAGTGGCCGACCTGGACGCCGCCATCATCCATGATCGCCCGGCAGCCCGAACTGAAGAAGTACCGCGCAGGCATGGGCGCAGGGATCGAGAATCCGCTCGGCGCACGGGCGCTGTACCTGTTCCAGAACGGCAAGGACACGCTGTATCGCATTCACGGCACCAACGAGCCCGAAAGCATCGGCAAGAATGTCTCGAGCGGATGCATCCGGCTCCTGAATCAGGACGTGATCGATCTGTTCGATCGTGTGCCGGTCGGGTCCAGGGTCGTTGTTCTCTCGGAACAGGAATCGCGTGGGACCTCCTCGATCGAGGCCAATCTCCGCACCAAAGCCGAGGTGTCGAGATGATGCGTCTTCTAATCCGCGCGATGGCCGCGCTCGCTCTGATATCCGCGATCGGCGTTGCGCAGGGCCAGTCCTTCACGCAACCGGCAGCGCAGAAGCCTGATATCAAGGCCGACCTTGTGAAAGGTGACTCCGAAGCCGGAGGTCGGGAGCTTTGGATCGGCGTCCGTCTGAATCTTGGCTCCGGCTGGAAAACTTACTGGAAATCCCCCGGAGACGCCGGCCTCCCCACAGAGTTCGATTGGTCCGGTTCGTCGAATATCGTCGAGGCGGAGGTGAACTGGCCCGCGCCGACGCGGCTGTCGATTCTCGGCTTCGAAACGATCGGGTACACGCATGAAGTGCTGTTTCCGGTCAGGATCAAAATTCGGGATCCAGCTGTCGAGACGCGCATCGACCTGAAGCTCGCGATTTACGCCTGCAGCACCATCTGCGTCCGGGAGGAGCGTGAACTCGCTGCCACGATCCAACCCGGCGCGAGCAGTGACTCAACAATCGATGCGTGGCGTTCCAAAGTCCCGCAACCCACGTCCAGCGTGCTGTCGGTTCTCTCGGTCGAGCGGTCTCTGACCGGGCCGGCATCGCTGCGGATCGAGGTCGCTTCGACAAGGCCGCTTCTCGAGCCAGATGTCTTCGTCGAAGGCGATCCGCCGGTGAGCGGCGACAAGCCGATCGTAACTTTCGATCAAGGCAATCGGGCGACCCTGATCGTGAACCTGTCTGGCGAAACTGCCGAGAGCCTTCAGACGCGCCCGGTGACGGCAACCATTGTCTCCGATGGCGCCGCTGTGTTGGCGGTATCACCTGCGCCGCGGCGAAATGCAGGAGAAGCGGGAGGTTCGGAGCATCCGCGGCCAGCGCCGGATATCCCCGCCAGTCTTCTCGCGCTGATCGGCATAGCGCTTGTCGGCGGGTTCATTCTGAACCTGATGCCCTGCGTGTTTCCGGTGTTGTCCCTGAAATTGCTTTCGTTCGTTCACGTCGGCACCGGCGATCGCGGCCAGGTTCGCAAGGGATTTGCGGCTTCGGCGGCCGGCATCGTGGTGTCCTTTCTGCTGCTTGCGGGCGTACTTGCCGGCATGAAGTGGGCCGGCGCCAGCGTCGGATGGGGTATCCAGTTTCAACAGCCGCTGTTTCTTGGCGGCATGGCGGTTGTCCTGTCCCTGTTCGCAGCGAGCCAGTTCGGGCTGTTCCACCTCGCGGTATCCTCGGGCTTTCTCACCCGGGTAACCGGTGTCGCTGGCGGCACATCGACGGCGTCGCACTTCTTGAGCGGCTTCGTGGCTACATTGCTCGCAACTCCCTGCTCGGCGCCGTTGGTCGGGACCGCCGTGGGTTTCGCGCTGTCGCAGGGGACCGCCGAGATATTCGCCATATTTGCTGCTCTCGGCATCGGCATGGCGTCGCCCTACCTGGTCGTGGCGGCTTTTCCTGGATTGGCAAGGGCCATTCCACGGCCAGGACCGTGGCTGGCCCATGTCAAACGACTCTTTGGCGTTGCGCTGCTGGCGACGGCGGGATGGTTGTTGCTGGTGCTTGGCGAAGTGTCCGGGCAATTGCCTGCGATCTCTCTTGGCGCCGCATTGGCATCGGGATTCATCATCCTTGCGTTATCGAAGGGCGTCGTTGCAAGAAAAGTGGCGATAGCGACTGCGACGATCGCGATCATTGTCATCGTGCTTGCCGCCATGGCGCCGCGGTCGCAAACGCACGACCGGGCGGAGATACCCTGGCGAACGTTCTCGAGCAGAGACCTGCATGCGCTGGTCGGCGCCGGGCGCACCGTGTTCGTTGACGTCACGGCGGACTGGTGCATCACCTGCAAGATCAACAAGGCGCTCGTCATCGACAGGCAGGAGGTTGCGGGACGGCTGTCCGCGGATGTCGTGCCGATGCGGGCCGACTGGACCAGGCCGGACGACGAAATAGCGGGGTTCATGCGTGAGCACGGGCGCTTCGGGATCCCATTCAACATTGTGTTCGGCCCCGCAGCCCGCGACGGCATCGCCCTTCCGGAGATCCTCTCGACCTCGACTGTATCGGCAGCGTTCAACGACGCCGCGGCAGCCTCGAACAACCCTCAGCAGAAACAGGTCACACCATGAAGAAATCCATCATCGCCGCCGTCGCCGCATTCACGCTGTCGCTGGGAGCGACCATCGGTTTTGTGCCGGGAGTTCGGGGAGAGAGCGCGGACGCCTTCAGGGAAAGCGTGCTTCGTGATCCCGATGTCCCCTCCATCGGAAATCCCCAGGGCGACATCACCATCGTTGAATACTTCGATTATCAGTGTCCCTACTGCAAGAAGGTCGCCCCCGAACTGGTCAAGCTCGCCCGCGAGGACGGCAAGCTGCGCATCGTGATGAAGGACTGGCCGATCTTCGGCGGAGCCTCGCAGTATGCGGCCAGGATGGTTCTCGCGGCCAAATACCAGGACAAGTACCACGAGGCTCACGCGGCACTGATCGGGGCCAGCATGAAGCTGAGCGAAGACGTCGTTCGAAAGCTGCTTGGAGAGGCCGGTATCGATGTCGATCGCGCGACCAGGGACATGGAAACCCACAAGCCGGCAATAGAGGCACTGTTGGCCCGCAATAATGAGCAAGCCGAGGCTTTCGGCTTTCAAGGGGCGCCTGCCTTCATTATCGGGACATTCAGAGTGCCTGGGGTTCTGGATGCCGCTGGCTTCAAACAGGCCATCGCCGATGCACGGGCGGCAACGCGCAAGAAGAAGTAGAGCTTTGCGGAAAGTCAGCGGCTGGGAGGCAAATCTCGCCGCTGACGGCGCATCGGCTCGCTGGGTGATCAGGCGCACGACGGCCTCGTGATCGACATGACCGGTTCCGGTAAACCAATTCTTAAGCACGATCTCTTTCCGCCATGCGGAACTTGCTCGAACAACCATTTCAACACCTCGAGGCCCATACGCTTTTCACAAATGGGCGCCTCTCCGCCGGGCTTGAGGCCTCGATGGGCAAGACGGCATCAGGGTTGGATGATGAACGCACGCGAATACCCCTTGGTCGAAACTCCGGATTTCCTGCTCGCCGCGCTCGAGCGGGCGAACGATGCCGTGGTGATCATCGATGGCGATCTTCAGGTCAGCTATTTCAATGCGGCGGCCGAGCTGATCTGGGGGCTGGATCGCGCCGAAGTGCTCGGTGGTCATGTGAGCCGCCTCGGACTCAAGGAGCTGCATGATCTTGCGACGCCGGCCTCGGGTCAGGCGATCAGCGACCACGCCATCCCGGCCGAGATCAGGATCACGCGCAAGGACGGCAGCCGGCTTCGCGCCGCGCTGTCGTTGTCGCGGGTCGAGATCGGCGGCCGGGAACGCACCATCGCATTCGTCCGGGACATCACCGCGGAGGTCGAACGACGCGAGAGGGCGGCGCTGCTCCATGCCGTCGCCGACAGGACGAACCGCGCAGTGGTCGTCACCGATCCCGAACTGCGGATCATCTATATCAACGCCGCGTTTACGGCCCTGTTCGGCTACTCGCTCGAGGAAGCGCAGGGGCGGCGGGCGAGCGAGTTGATGGTGGGCCGCCATACCGACCGCAGGACGCTGGCAAAGTTGCGGCACTGGATCGGCGAGGAAAACGGCGGCGAGGAGGAAATCCTCGTCTACGACAGGAATGGCGACGAGATCTGGATTTCCGCCAACGTCAAGGCGTTCCGCGACGGGCGCGGGCGGGTCAGGCAAATGATCGCTCTTCTGAGCGATATCAGCGAGACCAAGCAGCTGCGGTCGCTGCAGCAGTTGATCATGAGCGCGCTGGCCGATGAACTCGACATTACCGATATCGCCGACCGGCTTTGCCGGCGTGTCGAGGAAATCGCGCCCGATGTCGTGTCCTCGCTGCTCCACATCGACGCCGATGGCCTGATTCATCCGCTGGGCGGCCCCAGCCTGCCCGAAGACTATTCCCGGGCGCTGGAGGGCGTCGCGATCGGCCCGGATATCGGCTCGTGCGGATCCTCGGCGTTCCACGGCGAGCCGGTGCTGGCTACGGATCTCGACACCGACCCGCGCTGGCAGCCGTTCAAGAAGCGTCCGCTGGAGGTCGGCTTGCGCGCCTGCTGGTCCACGCCCATCAAGGGTAAGGACGGCCGGGTGATCGGAACCTTCGCCTTCTATTTCAGGGAGTGCCGCCCGCCCAGCCGCTGGCATCAGCGCATTGTCGACGCCTGCGTGTCTCTCGGCGCGCTGGCGATCGAGCGCAAGGAAGCACGGGCCCAGATCGTGCGGCTCGCTTATTACGATACGCTGACCGGTCTGCCGAACCGCGCCCGCCTGCGCGATTTGATCTCGGAAGCGACCGTGGCCTGCCCCGCCGGACGACACGTCGCGCTGGCGTTCCTCGATGTCGATAATTTCAAGGACGTCAACGATACGCTCGGACACTCCGCCGGCGATGAATTGCTGGTCGAGTTTGCCCAGCGCCTGCGCGCGCAGATCCAGCCGGGCGACATGCTCGGGCGCCTGGGCGGCGACGAATTCGTGATCGTGTTGCCGAACCGTGACGCGGCTGAAGCCTCGACGGTCGCGTCGCGCGTCACCGAAGCCTTGCTGCTGCCGCTTCGGATCGGCACCCGGCAGGTGTCGATGTCCGCCAGCATGGGCATCAGCATCTATCCCGATAACGCGAGCGACATCGATACGCTGATCCAGCAGGCCGACGCGGCTATGTACAAGGCCAAGCGGGCGGGCCGTGCCACCTATCGCTTCTTCAGCGCCGACATGGACCGGCTCGCCGAGCAGCGGCTGGCCCACAGCGCGGCGCTGCGCAGCGCGATCGCAAGCGATACCCTGAAACTGCACTATCAGCCGCAGATCCGGACCAATGATGGCGCCATCCATGGCGTGGAGGCGCTGGCGCGCTGGCACGACCCGGTGCTCGGCGAGGTCTCGCCCTCAAAGTTCATCCCGCTGGCCGAAGAGTGCGGATTGATCGAGCAGATCGGCCTGTGGGCGATGCGTGAGGCCTGCCGGCAAATGGCGGAGTGGCGCGAGGCCGGGCTGGATATTCCCTGCGTGTCGGTCAACCTGTCGCCGATCAGTTTCCAGAACCCGAACCTGGCGTCGGTGGTCGCCGGAATCCTCGCCGAGCATGGTCTGCCGCCGAAAGCGCTCGTGCTCGAGATTACCGAGAGCTTGTTCCTGAACGAGCGCTCGGTCGCGATCGAGACCATGAATACCCTGCGCGAACTCGGAGTCGGGCTGTCACTGGACGATTTCGGCACCGGCTATTCGAGCCTCAGCCGCTTGGCGCACTTGCCGATTCGCGAGTTGAAGATCGACCGCAGCTTCATGCACGACGTCGAGAGCGACCCCAGCGCGCGGGCGATCGTTACCGCCGTGGTTCGCGTCGGCCAGAGCCTGCAACTCACCGTCGTCGCCGAAGGCGTCGAAACCGAGGGGCAGCGAAACTGGCTGGCGGAACTCGGATGCGATGTGATTCAGGGATTCCTCTACGCCCCGGCGCTGTCGCCGCCCGCGTTCGGGCGCTGGCTGCTCGAGCACAGCGCCAGGCGCGCGAGTGCGATGCTGCGGATCGTCGGCAGATCCCTGAACCATTCGCTGGCCCGGCCGCCGGCCGGGCCTTCACCGCGCGTTTCCTCCACCAAGGGGCTTTAGCGCCCTCGATGATGTCCCGTGGCCGGCAGCCCGGCCCTGGAGCAAGCGGAAATACGCGGTGCGCTGACGCAGGCGACGCGCAAAGTGGCGGTTGATCCGGGACCACAATGTGTTGCGGATCCGCACCCAACGGGCGCGCAGGCCCACAAGGAACAGCAGCGATCCGGTGCGCAATGTGTCGGCATGGCAATGAATGAAATGAATGATCATGGCATCAACATCAATGAGGGGCCGGCTCTCCCCAGCCGGCCCCGGGGTTGGGATTAAACGCGCGCTTCGAGAACCATGTTGAACGGGGTCGCCACGGCCTTTCTCACCCGGCCGAAACCGCCCTGGCGGATCACCTCGCTCAGCCTTTTCTCGCCGGCCTGTGCGCCAAGCGCGGCGCCGACTTCCTGGTTGAGCGATGTCGGCACGCAGATGTTGGCGGACGACGCATAAAAGGCCCGCCCGACCGGATTGAGGTTGTCCTCCAGCCGGTCACCGGCCATCGGCTCCACCAGCATCAGGGTGCCGTCAGCGTTCAGGCTGTCGCGGATATGAGCGACGGCTCCGACCGGGTCGCCCATGTCGTGAAGCGCGTCGAAGATGGTCACGAGATCATAACCGGAGCCCCGGAAATCCTGCGCCCGCGCGGTTTCGAAGCGCACGTTGCGCAAGGCGCTGGCGTGCCTGGTGGCATGCGCGACGGATGCTTCGTGAAAGTCGATGCCGACGAATTCCGAGTTCGGAAACGCCTCCGCCATCAGCAAAGTGGATACGCCGTGGCCGCAGCCGACATCCGCCACCCTCGCGCCGCGTTCGAGCTTGGCGACCACGCCGTCGAGCGCCGGCAGCCAGTCCGCCACCAGATGGTTCTTGTAGCCGGGGCGGAAGAAGCGCTCGACGCCGCAGAACAGGCAGTTGCAATACTCGCCCCAGCCGACGCCCTTGCCGCTCTTGAAGGCTTCGGCGAGCCGCGGCTCGTCGCAATAGATCGCGCTCAGGGAATAAAAGCCGCCGGCCATGTGCACGGGGCTGTCTTCGATCGCGAACACGGCCGCCTGTTCGGCGCTCATCGAGAAGGTGCCGGTCTCGGCGTCATAGCTGACGAAGCCCGACGCTGCCTGCGACGCCAGCCATTCGCGCACATAGCGCTCGTGCGTGCCGGTCTTTTCGGCAAGCGCTGTTGACGTCATGTCGCCGGTTGCAAGCGCGCGAAACAGCCCCAGCTTGTCACCGATGATCACGAGCGCGGCGTTGGATGCCGCGCCGAGTTCGTTCACGACGGTGCCGAGTAATTGCTCGAGCTTTTGATTATCGATCATCATAATTCACAACCCTTTCCAAACGGTCTGTCGCGGGTCGTTGCCCGCGGGCGTGGGGATAGGGCTGGGTATCAAGAGGCGTGAGTGGCAGAATGGCCGCTTTCGAGCCATTTGAGCCATCGCGGTCGCGGTCGATATCGAAAACGGCTTGTCCGCGCAGATTCCGCGGCACTTCCCGGTCAAGCCGTCGATCACTTCAGCGTGTCGGGCGTGTTATATCGGGTGATCCGGCTGCGCGTATGCGAGCCCGCGGACGGGAAGACGCGTCACCGGCGTCCGAACACGCCGCCGACCACGCCACCCACCACGCCGCCGATCGCGGCGATCGGGCCACCGCCGCCGCGGTGATGGCGAGCGCTGCGACGACGGGCCGGGCGATCGCTGACGCTGGCCTGCGCCGTTGAGGCGGACTCGCTCAGCAGCGCCTGATGTTGCGCCGTGTTGAGGAAGCCGGTGGCGGGATAGTCGCGTGCCGCCTGCCAGCGCAAGATGACGGCGCGGGTCTTTTCGTCGAATTTGCCGTTGGCCCTGGTGTCGAAGCCGAGGCGGGTCAGCCGGCGCTGCACGTCGCGGCGCTTCTTCTTGTCGAGACCGATCCGGTCCTCGGTTTCCCGGGTTGCTTCGTCGGCAAGGGTGGCCGGATCGGCGGAGGCCGTGAGGTCGCGGGCGGTCGTGCTCAGGCCTGCCTGGGCGGCGTCTGCGCCGACGAAAATTCCCAGGGCCAACAAGGCGAGGATCCAGACACGCATGGCGTATTCATCCCTGATCCTGAAATCGTTCAATGATTTCGGAAATTGTCCTCGCTGGGTAACAATGATCCGGACCACTTGTTCCATGGCGGCGCGGCGATTGTTGCACCGCATTGCACCAGGGTGTGCTCCTCGAGCTGCTGCAGCCGAGCGGCCTGCTGCCTACTCCACGACCGCGCACTGGTACGTTTTTGGGATCTTGCGGTCGGCGGTGTAGCGATAATATTGCCGGTAGGTGAAGCCGTCATGCACTACGGGCAACTGCGGGTAATAAGCGCCATGATAGAAATTGTAGACCGGCTCGCCAGTGCAGCGATACGGAAACCATCCAACCCTGCCGGGCGAAGCCACGCCGAATTCGTACGGAATGACCGGAATAAGGACCGGCCCGCGCTCACCGGCTTGCGCGGCAGGCGCGGCAAGGGCGGCAACAGCGGCGGCGATCATCAAAGCCAATGCGTTTCTCATGGGCGGACCTCGCAGGTGCGGGTTGGCAGTCCGCGGCAAGACTAGTCGATGTCGATCTGGAAGACTATCACTGAGGACTGAGTCATGACCAGAAAGCTCCCGAAGCGAGGCTTGCCGCCGATGCATCCCGGCGAGCTTTTGCGTGAGGAAATCTTGCCGGCGCTCGATCGGCCCAAGACGGAGATCGCCGGACTGCTCGGCGTGTCGCGGCAGACGCTGTATGATCTGTTGAAGGAAAAGCAGCCCGTCACGCCCGGCATGGCGCTGCGGCTCGGCAAGCTGTGCGGCAACGGTCCCGATCTCTGGCTCAATCTGCAAAAGCGCTACGACCTGCATCTGGCGCAGCAGGAGCTCGGTGAAAAAATCAAGAAGATCCCGACATTGCAAGTCGCCTGATGCCGCGCGTTTTTCTTACCCTCCCCTGGAGGGGGAGGGTCGCTCGCGTAGCGAGCGGGGTGGGGTGACAGTCCATCAACTCGGATACTGTTCGCGGCGAGAGACTTTCACCGCACCCCGTCTCGCATCTTGCGATGCGAGCCGACCCCCCCCTCCAGGGGAGGGCGAAGAAGCATCGTCTTCTAAAACGTCCCCCTCAGCCCCGCTTCACCTGATACGCCGCCAGAAACATTCGCGTCGCGCTGCCGACCACTTCGGCGATGCGCTCGGCTGAGGGCGCCGGGGCTGCCTGGAATACGAACGGCATGAACAGCGAGGCCTGGCACATCTGCATGAACTGCGTTGCCGCCAGCGGGCAGTCCTCGATGTCGAGATCGCCGGATCGCACATGCGCCTCGAGATAGGCTCCGAGCTTGGCGATCGTGAGCGCCACCACGTTGTTGTAGAAGCGGCGGCCGACCTCCGGCATCCGCTCGGCAATCGCCATCACCGTCCGGATCGCCGATCCGCCGCCCGGCCGGCACAACAGCTGGATATAGGCCTGGCCGAAATCCATCAGCGTGGCGGCAACATCGCGTTCGGGATCGAAATTGAACGCCACCTTGCCCTGTTCGAGCGATTCCTCCTCGACAATGGCCTCGAACAGCCGGCTCTTGTCGGCGAAGTAGACATACAGCGTGCCCTTGGAGACGCCGGCCGAGCGGGCGATCTCGCCCATGCTGGCGCCGTCGAAGCCCAGATCCATGAAGACCTTGCGGGCGCCGTCGACGATCTGGCGGCGCTTCGAGGAATCCTCGTCGCCGACGAGCTGGAGCGGTGTGGGCTTTGCTGCAACCATTGGTTTAGCTTTTCCGGAAAGATTCCCCTGCTGGATACGCCGCGGAAAGAAACCGCATTGTAGGGTCGGGCGATATTAATATGCATTGACCGAACCGTTCGGTCAATGTTAATTTGAAAATCCAGTGAGGCGGAACAGCCGATTTTCGGCTGCGCCCGCGTCGCGACATTGCAGTTGGGGAGGCCGTGATGGCCGCAGCGAGAGACCAGGCCGCACGTATCCTTCGTGCCGAGCCGGAGGTGGCGGCAAGTTCGCGCGACGGTTCCGCCGCTGCCGCCGACCAGCCTCGTTCCCATGCTTCCGAAGAGCCGATTGCCCGCCGTTCCGCCGAAGCGCCGGCCAACCCTGCGATCGACAAGCCGGCCGCTGCGCCGGCCGCCGCCGATCCCGCCGCGCCGAAATCGGGCAAACGCAAACTGGTGCTGATGGGCGTAGTCGCGTTGCTCGCGCTCGCCGCGGCCAGCTATGCCGTTCACTACGTTCTGGTCGGACGCTTCTACATCTCCACCGATGACGCCTATGTGCGCGCCAACAACTCGACGCTCGGCGCCCGGGTGTCCGGCCACATCGCTTCCATCCTGCCCGGCGACAACGCCGTGGTCCACACCGGCGACGTGATCTTCCGGATCGACGACGGCGATTATCGCATCGCGGTGGATGCGGCGCGCAGCAAGATCGCGACCCAGCAGGCCACCATCGACCGTATCGGCCGTCAGGTCGCCGCGATGGAAAGCGCGGTCGAGCAGGCGAGGGCGCAGCTCACCTCGGCGGAAGCGTCGCTGAAGCGGGCCGGTCTGGATTTCGAGCGCCAGCAGGCGCTGAGCACCAGGGGATTTGCCTCGCGCGCCACCTTCGAAGTCTCGGAAGCCGGCCGCGACCAGGGCGTCGCCTCGGTGAAATCGGCGCAAGCCGCCTTTGATGCCGCGCGCGACAATGTCGAGGTGACCAGGGCGCAGCAGAACGAGGCCCGCGCGCAGCTGGTGGAATTGCAGTCGTCGCTCGCCAAGGCGCAGCGCGACCTCGACTTCACCGCGGTGCGCGCGCCGGTCGACGGCACCTTCTCCAATCGCATGGTCAACACCGGCGACTTCATCCAGGCCGGGCAGCGCCTCGGCAACCTGGTGCCGCTCAACAGCGTCTTCATCGACGCCAATTTCAAGGAGACGCAGCTCAAGCGGATCCGCCCGGGCCAGCCGGTGACGATCAAGGTCGACGCCTACGGCTTCCGCAAGTTCACCGGCAGCGTCGACAGCATCTCGCCCGCCGCGGGCTCGGTGTTCACGCTGCTGCCGCCCGACAACGCCACCGGCAATTTCACCAAGATCGTGCAGCGGCTGCCGGTCCGCATCCGGGTGCCAAAGAACGTCGCCAGGCAGAACCTGCTGCGCGCCGGCATGTCGGTCTATGTCACCGTCGATACCAACGAGGGCGCCGCCGACGCCGACAGCGAAGCCGATCTCGACGCGGCGCCAAAATAATTTGCAGCGACCGGGCGGCGCGCCCGATTTCATGAGCCCGTCCTGACCCGAGCAGACCATGGCTGACGCCACCACCGCCCCGCCTTCGATGATGAGTGAAGCGGCTGCGCCGTCCGACCGCATCGCGCCGCGGCGGCTGTTCGCGTTTCTCATCATGGTGTTCGGCATGTTCATGTCGATCCTCGACATCCAGATCGTCTCGGCCTCGCTCGCCGAGATCCAGGCCGGGCTGTCGGCGAGCTCATCCGAAGTGTCGTGGGTGCAGACCTCGTATCTGATCGCCGAGGTGATCGGGATTCCGCTGTCCGGATTCCTGTCGCGGGCGTTCGGCACAAGGCTGCTGTTCGCGATTTCCGCCTCCGGCTTCACCATCGCCAGCTTCTTCTGCGGATTTGCCTCGACCATCGAGCAGATGATCGTGTGGCGCGCGATCCAGGGGTTCATGGGCGCCGGCATGATCCCGACCGTGTTCGCCTCGGCCTATACGGTGTTCCCGCGTTCGAAATTCTACATCGTCGGCCCGATCATCGGACTGGTCGCCACCCTGGCGCCGACCGTCGGCCCGACGGTGGGCGGCATCATCACCGACTGGATGTCGTGGCACTGGCTGTTCTTCATCAACATCGTGCCCGGCATCGCCATCACCGTCGGCGTGCTGGCGCTGGTCGATTTCGATCAGCCGAACTTCAAGCTGCTGGATCGGTTCGACTGGTGGGGCCTGATCTTCATGGCCGGCTTTCTCGGAACGCTGGAATATGTGCTGGAGGAAGGTCCGCATTCGCAATGGCTGCAGGATACCTCGGTCGCGGTCTGCGCCGCGATCTGCGCGGTCTCCGCGATCGCGTTCTTCTGGCGCGTGCTGACGGTCGATGAACCGATCGTCGATATCAGGACCTTCGGCGACCGCAATTTCGGCATCGGCTGCCTGATCTCGTTCTGCGTCGGCATCGGCCTGTACGGCCTCACCTATATGTACCCGCGCTATCTGGCGGAAGTGCGCGGCTACAGTGCGCTGATGATCGGCGAGACCATGTTCGTCTCCGGCGCCGCCATGTTCCTGTCCGCGCCGATCGTGGGCCGGCTGATGGTCAAGGTCGATATGCGGCTGATGATCGCGGCGGGCCTCGCCCTGTTCGCGCTCGGCTCCTGGCAGATGACATGGATCACCCGCGAATACGATTTCTACGAGTTGCTGGTGCCGCAGATCCTGCGTGGCGTCGGCATGATGTTGGCGATGGTGCCGACCAACACCATCGCGCTGGGGACGCTGGCCCCCGACCGGGTCAAGAACGCCTCCGGCCTGTTCAACCTGACGCGCAATCTCGGCGGCGCGCTCGGGCTCGCTGTCATCAATTCGGTATTGAACCAGCGCACCGACCTGCATATCGCGCGGCTGCACGAAAGGGTGACCTGGGGCAACGCCACCGCGACCGAGACGCTGAACATGTTCACCCAGCGCATGCAGGGCATGGGCGACGCCTCGCTGATGGCGCTGAAGCAATTGTCCAATATCGTGCACCGCCAGGCGGTGGTGATGGGATTCGGTGACGCCTTCTTCATGCTGACGGTGTTCTATTTCGGCCTCACCCTGATGGTCGTGCTGTTGAAAAGGCCCGCCGGCCTGCTGTCGGAGCCCGGACATTGAGTGCGATCACGCGCTTGTCATGTTGCCAAAACCCGGCGACGCATTTATAAGCTGCGCATCGTGGCTCGAACCGGGGAGATTTGCATGATTTCGATGTATTCGCAGATCGCGCCCTCGCGTCCGAAGCATTTTACGGATGCCTGCGCGGCCCTTTGAGGGCCATCTCCGCCAGCATCGACCGGTCCTGACGTTCCGGTCCCCCTGACTTCCCTGTCTGTATCGATTTTTTCAACGACGCGTGCGCCTGGCCCTGTGCCGCCGCGCGTCAAAGACGGAGCCGGCTTTGCGCGCGGGCGCAACCGGATGAGACCCATGAAAGACCTCACCCAGGGCTCCATCGTGAGCCATATCTCGGTCATGGCTCCGCAGATCTTCGCGGGCATGATCCTGATGATGCTGTGCGGGCTGATCGACCTGTATTTCGTCGCGGGCCTCGGCGACGCGGCGATCGCCGGCGTCAGCGCCGCCGGCAATGCCGGCTTCCTGATCAACGCGCTGACTCAGATTCTGAGCGTCGGTGCCGTTTCGCTGATTTCGCAGGCGGTCGGACGCAAGGACCAGGCTGATGCCAATCTGGTATTCAATCAGTCGCTGGGCCTGACGGCGGTAGCTACCCTGTTGACGCTGATCGCGGGATGCATGCTGGCGCGCGGCTACATGCGCGCGGTTGCCTCCGACGATGCCGTCATCGAGGCCGGCACCACGTACCTGCTCTGGTTCATGCCGGTGCTGGCGCTGCAATTCGTCGTGCTGGTCATGGGGGCGGCCTTGCGCGGCACCGGCATCGTGCGCCCGACCGTGATCGTGCAGATCACCACTGTTATCATCAACATGCTGCTGGCGCCGGTTCTGATCTCGGGCTGGGGCACCGGCGTGGCGCTGGGCGTCGCCGGCGCGGGTCTGGCGAGCACGATCGCGGTCGTGATCGGCGTGGCGATGATGTGGATCTATTTCCACCGCTACGAGCACTACGTTGCCATCGACAGCGCATTGTGGCGTCCGCGGATGGCGCAATGGAAGCGCATCCTGGGCATCGGGCTGCCGGCCGGCGGCGAGTTCGCCATCATCTTCCTCAATATGGCGGTGATCTATTATGCGCTGGGGCATTTCGGCGCCGCGGCCCAGGCCGGCTTCAGCATCGGTTCGCGCCTGCTAGGTCTCATTCACATGCCGGGGATATCGATCGCGCTGGCGGCTGGCGCCATCGCCGGGCAGAATTTTGGCGCAGGCAACAGTGCGCGTGTGAGGAGGACGTTCCGGACGGTTCTGCTGCTGGTCACCGCCGTGATGGTCGGCTTCACGATCCCGGCGCAATGGCTGCCGGAGTTCTTCGTTGCCGGCTTTACCCAAGATGCCGAGACGCTTGCGGTCGGCGTGCTGTTCCTGCGCATGGTCTCGCTGAACAATGTCGCGCAAGGCGTGAATTTCGTCTGCTCCAGCATGTTTCAGGGACTGGGCAACACCAGGCCGGTGCTGGTCAGCTCCGGCACGCGGCTGCTGACCAATACGCTGCCGCTGATCTTCCTGTCCGCGGTGCCCGGCTTCCGCATCGAGCATGCCTGGTATCTGTCGATCGCCACCACCACGCTGCAGGCCTGCTTGAGTCTGTGGTTGCTGCGCCTTGAGTTCAGGAAGCGGCTGCGCCCGCGCGCGGGATGAAGTGAGGATGACGCCATGATTGCCAAAGCCAGAAAGCAGCGTCCCACCGCCATTCGCGTGGTGATTCCGTTCGTGTTCCGGCACTGGCTCGCTCAGCCGGCGCGGGCCGCCGTCGTCGCCGGCGGCCTGCTGGGCGCGACCGTCGCCGACCTGTTCATGCCGCTGTTTTCGGGACAGCTGGTCGATGCCTTGACGAAGGGCGCCGTCGATCCGGCCGCGCAGCGCGCGGCGTGGACCGCCTTCGGCGCGATCGTGGCGCTCGGCCTGGTCTCGATGGTGCTGCGCCTGATCGGGCTGCAGGCGATCGTGCCATTCACGCTCAAGATCATGTCGGACGTGTCGCGCGACGCCTTCATGCGGGTGCAGCGCTTCTCGACCGACTGGCACGCCAACAGCTTTGCCGGCTCGACCGTGCGCAAGGTTACGCGCGGCATGTGGGCGCTCGACCTCTTGAACGACACCATCCTGATGGCGCTGCTGCCGTCGCTGGCGGTGCTCGTGGGGTCGATGATCCTGCTCGGGCTGCACTGGACCTCGCTTGGCGCCGTGATCGCGGTGGGTGCGCTGGTCTATGTCTCGATGACCGTCTGGTTCTCGACCAGCTACATCGCACCGGCCGCGCGCGTCTCCAATGCCTGGGACACCAGGGTCGGCGGCACGCTGGCCGATGCCCTGACCTGCAACGCGGTGGTGAAATCGTTCGGCGCCGAGGCGCGCGAGGACTTGAGGCTGGCGCGCGTCATCGCGCGATGGCGCCGGCGCGTGCGCCGGACCTGGCTGCGCTACAACTACACCTCGACGGCGCAGCTCGCGGTGCTGCTGTGCCTGCGCGGCTCCGTGATCGGCGGCGCGCTGCTCTTGTGGATCGCCGGCCGCGCCACCCCGGGCGACGTCACCTATGTGCTGACCAGTTATTATATCATCCACGCCTATCTGCGCGATGTCGGCATGCACATTAACAACCTGCAGCGCTCGGTCAACGACATGGACGAGCTCGTCGCGATCCATGACGAGCCGATCGGCATCGCCGATGCGGCGGACGCGAAGGCCATCGATATCCAGGGCGGTCGCATCGTGTTCGATCGTGTCACGTTCCATTACGGCGGTCACCGCGAACCGCTGTATGATGGTCTTTCGGTCGACATTCGCGCCGGCGAGCGAGTCGGCCTGGTCGGCCGCTCCGGCTCCGGCAAGACCACTTTTGTCAAACTGGTGCAGCGGCTGTACGATGTCAGCGGCGGACGGATTCTGATCGACGGCCAGGATATCGCTGAAGCAACGCAGCATTCGCTGCGCAACCAGATCGCCATCGTGCAGCAGGACCCGATCCTGTTTCACCGGTCGCTGGCCGAGAACATCGCCTATGGCCGGCCGGGCGCCAGCCTGGCGGCGATCGAACAGGCGGCGCGGCTCGCCAACGCCCATGAGTTCATCCTGCGGCTGCCGAAAGGCTACGGCACGCTGGTCGGCGAGCGCGGCGTCAAGCTGTCGGGCGGCGAGCGGCAGCGCGTGGCGCTGGCGCGCGCCTTCCTCGCCGATGCGCCGGTGCTGATCCTCGACGAGGCGACGTCGAGCCTGGATTCCGAATCCGAGGCGCTGATCCAGCAGGCGATGGAGCGGCTGATGAAGGGCCGCACCTCGATCGTGATCGCGCACCGGCTGTCGACGGTACGCAGCCTCGACCGCATCCTGGTGTTCGACCGCGGCGAGATCGTCGAGCAGGGCACCCATGCCGCGCTGGCAAACCGCGCCGGCGGAATCTATCGCGGGCTGTTCGAACGGCAGGCGACCGAGTTCGTCCGCGTCTCGGCGGCGGAATAAGCCGGGTATGGCCGCGCTCCCTCGCAAGCCGTGGTATAAAGTCATGATGCGATCGAACCGGGTAAGGCGAACGCCGTGCCGCCGACGTTGATCGGGCCGCGAATGCAACGGACCAGGGATGACTGAAGCCGCGAGAAGAGGGTCCGGCCTGTCCGGGCTGTCGCTGGTTCTGTCCGCACGGCACGACCCGGCGGCGCGCATCCTCAACATCGATCTGTTGACGGTCTTGATCGCGATATTGTTGCCGTGGTCGACTACCGGCGTCGTGATCGCCGCGGTGCTCTGGATCATCGCGCTGCTTCCCACCATCGAGCCGCGCGCTCTGCTGCGGTCGCTGATGCGCCCGGTCTCGTTGCTGCCGATCGCGATCTTTGCACTGGCGCTTGTCGGCACGCTGTGGTCGGACGCCCCGTGGGACGCGCGTCTTTCCGCGATCCGACCCGCTGCGAAACTGCTGGTGCTGCCGCTGCTGTTCTACCACTTCGAACGCTCGTCTCGCGGCGTCTGGGTTTTCGTCGGCTTCCTCGCCTCCTGTACCCTGCTGATGCTCGCCTCCTGGCTCGTCGCCTACGCGCCGAACCTCTCGCTCAAGCTCTATCTCTCACGCGGGCCCTATGCTCCGGCAACGGGGATTGTCGTCAAGAACTACATCGACCAGAGCCAGGACTTCGCGCTGTGCGCGATGGCGCTGGCGTCGCCGGTGCTGATTTTCCTGCGAACGGACAAAGTCTGGCTGGCCGCGTTGTGCGCGGCCATCGCCCTGGGTTTCCTGGCCAACATGATGTTCGTCGTGGTCTCGCGCACGGCGCTGGTGACGCAGCCGGTCATGGCGGCGGTGTTCGCGCTGCTGCATTTGAGACCGAGAACGGCCATCGCTGCTCTGTGTGCCACGGCCTTGCTCGCCGCGGCGGTCTGGAGCGTCTCTCCCCAGCTGCAGGCAACCGTCTCGAAGTTCTCCGCCGACTACCGGATGACCGCGATCGAGAACAGCGAGTCCGGCATCGGTTCGCGGCTGCTGTATTGGCGGAGATCGCTGCAGTTCATTGCAGAGTCTCCCGTGATTGGCCACGGTACCGGTTCCACGCGCGGGCTGTTTGAGCAGGCGGCGATCGGCCAGGTCGGCGCGCGCGGCCTGATTGTCGGCAATCCGCATAATCAGACCCTTGCCGTCGCGGTCCAGTGGGGCGTGATCGGCGTCGTGGTGCTCTACGCGATGTGGTGGCTGCATCTGATGCTGTTCCGTGGCGAGGGCCTGGCGGCGTGGGTCGGATTGATGGTGGTGGTGCAGAACATTTTCACTTCGCTGTTCAATTCACATTTGTTCGATTTTCACCAGGGCTGGATGTATGTGCTGGGCGTCGGTGTCGCCGGCGGCATGGTGCTCGGGGTAAGGCGCGATACCGGGCCGGCGAGCTCGCATCAGCCCTGAGCCAGCGGAGCATGCAGGGCTATTTCACGCCGATGCTGCTCCAGACCAGCCCGAGCCCGGACAGAAACAGCAGCGCCAGCACCAGGTCCCTGAAATTGCGGTCGCTCAGCGCGCGATAGGCGCGTGCGCCGAGCCACGCGCCGGTGATCGTTGCCGGGAACGCGATCGCGGCGAGCCAGACCACGTCCATCTTGACGAGGCCCATGCCGGTCTGCAGGCACAACGCCGTGAACAGGACCGTCCAGTTGAAGGTCTGGAAAACCCCGCGCCGCTCGTCCTTGCCCCAGCCGCGCACGCTTGCCCACAAGGTCGGCAGCGCGCCGGACAGGCCGGCGAGGCCGCCGAGGATGCCGCCGGCAAATCCGATCGCGCCATCCGCCAGGCGGCCGCCAAAGGTGAACGCCATCGGCCTGCGCTGAAAATACAATGCGGCCGGAAACACCAGCAGCAGCACGCCGATGCTGAGTTTGAAGACATTGGGATCGGCATGGGCGATCAAGTGGACGCCGAGCGGCACGCCGGCAAGGCCGCCGATCAGGAATGGCCAGACCAGCGTCAGGTCGAAGCTGCGCCACATTGACGGCATCGTCGAGGTCTGGGCAACCACCGAGCAGATCAGCACCAGCGGCACCGCGAGCGCGGGCGGCAGCACGTAGAGCCAGATCCCCAGCGCCGTCATCGCCGTGCCGAATCCGACGAGGCCGGAAACGAATCCGCCCGAGAGCGCGCCGAGCAGCACCAGCGCATAGGCCGCAGTGTTCATCGTTGTTCTTTTTTCATCTTCGTTGCCGCGACATTTACACGACGGAGCAGGCGGGTACTATCGCAGTTGACCTCGGTCCAACAACCCTTCTCGCATATGGAAACGCCCGATGAATGCTCCGTCCCCCAAGACTTTTCTCGTCTGCCACGGCGCCTGGTCGGCCGGCTGGGCCTGGAAGAAGATGCACCCGCTGATGGCGGCGGCCGGGCATCGGCTGGTGACGCCGACCTACACCGGCCTTGGCGAGCGCGCGCAACTGGCCAATCCGTCGATCGATCTCGAAACCCATATCGAGGACGTCCTCAACGTCATCAAATATGAGGACCTGCGCGACATCGTGCTGGTCGGCCACAGCTATGGCGGCATGGTCGCCACCGGCGTCGCCGACCGCGCGCGGGACCGCGTCACCCAGCTGATCTATGTCGACGCCTTCGTGCCCGCTGACGGCCAATCGCTGCTCGATCTCAACGAGGTGGCGCGGCCGCGCATGCAGGAGCTGAAGGACAGCGGCGAGTGGCGGATGCCGCCGAACCCGACGCCGCCGGATACGTCGCCCGCCGACCAGGAATGGCTGAGCACGCGCCGCGTGCATATGCCGATCAAATGCTTCGAGACCGGGCTCAAGCTGCAGGGCGGCGCGCTGACCCTGCCGCGCAGCTACATCTACGCCACCCGCATCACACCGGCGGATACGTTCGGGCCGTTTGCCCGGATTGCCAAGGCCGATCCCGCCTGGCGCTATTACGAGATCGACGCCAGCCATTCGCCCAACGTCACCGCGCCGGAGGCGCTGATGGCGCTGCTGTCGAAGATCGCGGCGGAGCCCAGACGATGAAGCAGATCCGGATCGGCGACATCACCATCGACGCGGTGATCGAGCGCGAAGGCCCGTGGCGGCGGCCGCAGGATTTTTTCCCGGCCTATGACGACGCCGTCTTCAGGCATCATCTGCCGACCATGGAGCCGGAGGTGTACGACGCCGCACTGGGGCTGATGGTCATCACCTACCAGACGTTTGTCGTCCGCACCCCGCACCACACCATCCTGGTCGACACCTGCACCGGCGAGGACAAGGGCCACCCACCGCCGTTCGATTTCCCCGGCAAGGAACGCTGGCGCAACGAGCTTTTCGCGCTCGGCATCAGTTACGAAAGCGTCGACTATGTGTTCTGCACCCACCTGCACATCGACCATACCGGCTGGAACACGGTGCTGCGCAACGGGCGCTGGGTGCCGACCTTCCCGAATGCGAAATACGTGTTTCACAAGAAGGAATATGCGGTCTGGGAGGCGGAGCACGCGCACGGCGCCAACCCGCCCGGCACTGTATTCCGCGACAACTGTCTGCCGATCGTCGAAGCCGGCCAGGCGCTGCTGGTCGACGACGATTACGCGCTCGACGACACCGTCACACTGACGCCGACCCCGGGCCACTCGCCCTGCCATTGTTGCGTCAACATCTTTTCCCGCGGCCAGCGCGCGGTGGTGGCCGGCGATCTGATGCACCACGCGATCCAGTGCCGCGAGCCCGACTGGTCGGCACGGCCGGACTGGGATCCAAAACAGTCGGCGGTCTCGCGCCGCAAATTTTTCGCCGAGGTGGCCGACACCGATACGCTGATCCTGCCGGTGCATTTCCCGACACCGACGGTGGGATTGATCAAGGCGGATGGGGAGAGGTTTGATTACCGGTTCAAGCGGGATTGAGTATCGCCGTCATTGCGAGGAGCCCTTGCGACGAAGCAATCTTCTTTCCGTTGTAAGATGGATTGCTTCGCTGCGCTCGCAATGACGACCTTGGAATTGGCGAGGGGTCCGGCGCGTTACGCCGAACCCCTCATTCTCTTCAGACGCGCTTTCTTCGAAAACGCTTTCGCTCAAAGATATCAGCCGGCCTGTAAGCCGGGTTTTGTAGGGCACCGCCGGCTTGCGCAGGCGATACGTGACGGCCATTCCTCTGGGACCCTGTTTGCACAGGGCCTCGAGCAACCTACCCGGACAGCGAGCCTGACATCGCCCTGCGGAGTTATCGCTTGCGCGAACATCCCGCGTTGCCGTCCCTATTCGGTTTTGCTCCCGGTGTGGTTTGCCATGCCGTTTCCGTTGCCGGACCCGCGGTGCGCTCTTACCGCACCTTTTCACCCTTACTCGCCCCCTCCCTTTCGGGTGGGGGAAGCGGTTCGTTCTCTGTGGCACTGTCCCTGGGGTCGCCCCCGCCGGACGTTATCCGGCACCGTATGTCGATGGAGCCCGGACTTTCCTCTCCCGCAGCCTTTCGACCGTAGCAGGAGCGGCCGTCCGGCCGACTGACGCGCCTGTGATGGGGGCTTAAGGTCACCGCGTCAAGCCGATAAGGCCCGCGGCCGGGGTCGAAATCGATCATCCTGAAGGCCGCGTTTGCCAGCGGCAACGGTTGCTCTAAGGTCCACCCTTTATTTATGGGGTTTTGACCATGGAAAACGAAAAGGATCTGGCATCACCGAATTATGGTGCAGCGGCGTCCGGTCTTGTCGGCAGCGCTGTCATGGCCAATGCGGCGCGGAAGGGGCCGAAATGGTTGCGCTATTTCCTGTTCGTCTGCATCGCCATCACCCTGCTGGCGACCGGTGCGGGACTGATCGGCAAGCTCGGCAGTGTCGGCAGCATCCCGGCCTGCGATGCGCAGACCACGCGCGACACGCTGTCCGACCTCAACAAGAAGAACAAGTTCAGCGCGACGAAATACAACTTCATCAAGAAGGTCTCGGCATCGGACACCGAAACGATCTGCACCGCGAACCTGGCATTGTCGGGCGGTGGATCCGTCGAATACGATTACCGCATCTTCAAGGAAGGCTCGACCGTCAAGGTGTTGATCACGGAGATCAGGCGCTGACGGCGTAATTTGCGCTACCGCGCCGCGACCGCCTCGTAGATGTCTTCCTCCTGCGCGGTGTGGAGCCGCACCAGCGTCTCGACCGCCTCGATCAGCCGTTGCGCGTCGCGGATCAGGTAGCGGTCGACCTTTTCCGACGGCAGGTCTTCGGCGACGCGGGCGAGCAGGCGGGCGAGATGCAGGATTTCGCGGTGCGCCCGGCTCATGGCGGAGAGGCCATGGCTCTCCTGCAGGACCTTGGCGAGCTGCGGGTAGACGTGGCCCTCGTCGTCGCGCTCGTGGGCGACCACCTGGTCCTGAACCACCGCGTTCGCCTCGGCAATCAGCGCCGCCGCGCCCTCCGGGGTGGCATCGTCGAGCGCATCGACGATCGATCGCAGCCGGTCGAGCTGGCCGATCAGAGCGAGGTGATTGCGATGCAGCTCGCGTCCGGCTGCGGCGGTCATGCTTCGGCCGGAGTGGCGGTAACCCGGGGACAGCGCGCGCAGCGCATTGAGGATCACGGCGACATCGATCGCCTCCTGAACGAGCGCCGCCGGCACCGGCTGCAGCCAGCCGAAGGTCGCGGCCAGCATGGCGAGGATCGAAAGCGTCATGCCCGCGACGATGCTCTGGACGGCGATCCGCCGCGCGCGCTGCGCGATCGCGATCGCCTCGCCGACCCGGTCGAGGCGGTCGGCCAGGATCACCACGTCGGCGGCTTCCGACGAGGCGCTGGCGCCGCGCGCGCCGAGTGCGATCCCGACGTCGGCCGCCGCCAGCGCCGGGGCGTCGTTGATGCCGTCCCCGACCATGATGGTCGGATGCAGCCGCTGCTCGGAGCGCACCGCGTCGACCTTGTCGGAGGGAACGCGTTCCGCCAGCACGGAATCCAGATCGAGGGCTGCGCCGATCGCCTGCGCCGCGCCGGCGCGGTCGCCGGTGACCATGACGATGCGCGCGATGCCGGCTTCGCGCAGCAGCCGGATCGCCCGCGGCGTATCGGGCCGAAGTTCGTCGGCGAGCAGCAGGGCGCCGATCGGCCGTCCCTCGACCGCGACGAACACGATCAGCGCCGATCGCCACGAGGCGCGCCGGATCGCCCGGGTCGCCCATTCGGGAGTTGGTCCGCCGGCCATGACGAATTCCCGCGAACCGGCTTCTATCCGCCGTCCCTCGATCACGCCGCGCAGGCCCGAACCCATGGTTTCCCTGACCTGCTCGGGCAGCTTCAGGCTCAGTCCGCGCTCGGTGCCGGCCTGAACGATGGCGCCCGCGATCACATGATGCGACGCCTGTTCGAGCGAGGCGCCGAACAGCAACACCTCTTCGGCGGTCTCGCCCGGCGCCACCTCGACCGACAGCAGCCGCGCGCCGCCGACCGTCAGCGTGCCGGTCTTGTCGAACAGCACGGTATGGGCGCGCGCCAGCGCTTCCAGCGCGCCGCCGCCCTTGACCAGGATGCCGCGCCGCGCCGCCCGGGCGACGCCCGCGATGAAGGCGACGGGGGCGGCCAGAATCAGCGGACACGGCGTCGCCGCCACCAGCACCGCGAGGCTGCGCAACAGATCGCCCGATATCCACCACGCCGCGAAAGCCAGTGCCAGCGAGACCGGCAGGAACACCAGCGCATAGCGATCGGCCAGCCGTACGAACGGCGCCTTGGCGGTCTGCGCCGCGGTGACCATCTTCACGATGCCGGCATAGGTGCTTTCGCCGGCGACCGCGGTCACCGTCATTTCGAAGGTCGCACCGGCGTTGAGGGCGCCGGAGAGAATGGCGCCGCCGCGCGCGCGGGCGACCGGGATCGGTTCGCCTGTCAATGCGGACTCGTCGATCACGGCTGCGTCCGAGATGACGACGCCATCGACCGGGACGACCTCGCCGGCCTGCACCAGCAGGCGGTCGCCGATCGCCACGGCATCGACGGGCACCTGCTCGATGCGGCCCTCGACACGGCGGCGCGCCTCGCGCGGCGCGCGATCGACCAGCGCGCGCAAATCATGTTCGGCGCGGGCAATCGCGATATCCTCGAGCACGTTGCCGCCGGAATACATCAGCGCGACCACGGCGCCGGCCAGCGGCTGGCCGAGCGCCAGCGCAGCACTCATCGACACCAGCGCGATCGCATCGACCCCGAACCGGCCCGCGAGGAAATCCCTGACGATCGAGAACGCCAGCCCGGCGACGACGGGCGCGGTGGCCAGCGTCCAGCAGAGACCGGCGAGATCAGGCCGGCCGGCCAGCCAGGCGAGAATTCCCGCCGACAGTCCCGCGATGGCGATCGCCACCAGTGCCCAGCGCAGGACGCGCTCAAATGACATCGCTTGTTCCGTGCTTATGCCGCTATCGCGGCTTGTCGCCGAAAACGCGCCCGGCGGGCTTGAGCAAGGTCAATCGTCCGGCAGAATTGGCCTGATGCTACTTTGCCGCGACGGCCACAGCCTCGGCCGGCAAGGTTTCCAGCAGCGCCTGCAGGGTGACCAGCGTCGAATGGTCGGCGACGCCGTCGACGCGGGCGGGGCGGAAGTGGCGCTGGAAGGCAGTGACCGCTTCCATGGTGGGGCCGTCGTATTTTCCCGTGGTCGGGATGCCATAGCCGTATTTGGCCAGCGCCTGCTGCAGGCCGAGCACGTCGTCGCCGATGCTGCCGAGTTTCATGGTCTCGCCGCGCACGATCGGGGCCGGCTGCACCCAGTGGCCGACGCCGGAATTGGCCAGCGAGTGCCACGGAAATTTCTCGCCGGGGTCCTTCTTGCGGGCCGGGGCGACATCCGAATGGGCGAGCACGCGGTGCGATGGCACCTGGCGGCGCAGCATGATGCCGCGGCACAGCGCGATCACGGCGGCGATCTGGCGCAGCGGAAAATCCGGATAGCCCCAGTCATGGCCGCGATTGACGATCTCGACGCCGATCGAACAGGAGTTGATGTCTTCCTCGCCGGCCCAGACCGCCACGCCGGCATGCCAGGCGCGCTTGGCCTCCGGCACGCATTGCACGATGCGGCCGTCTTCCAGCACGATGTAATGCGCCGAAACGTCGGTGCCCGCCGTGCACAGCTGCGCGATGGCGCCTTCGACATCGGGCATCCCGGTGTAGTGCAGCACGATCATGTCGGGCAGCCGGCCCTTGTTCCGGTCGCCGTAATTCACCGACGGGATGACGTCGGAAGCGATCGAGGAATCCGGGGCAAAGGTCTTCATGTCCGCGTTGGTCCTCGGGAGCGGGACGGCGCGACGCTTCGAATCAATACCGTTGGATGCGAACGAACCGGGCGGCATAGGACAGGTCAATCCGGGCAGGAGAACGGCAATGGTGCGCCTTCAGGGCGAACCTCATTTACTATTCCTTTACGATGTCGCCGGCGCAATCCGTGAGCCGGCCGCGGCCTTCGCATTTTGGCCGGGTGTGTGCGGGGAGCATCACTTGACGCGCCCAACCGGCATGATTGCAGGCGCATGGCGCGGGAATCACCGCGCGGTCCGTTTGGGCGCGAAATCCGCCCAAATCCATCAACGCTTTCTTAACGCTAACTGACGTTACTAAGTGGTGAAGAGCCGAACCGGTTTGGGGACGGCCGAGGCCGCATTGACGCTCGAAATCCCGGCACTGAAATCCCATGGCAGCCCAGCAAATTCCAGGGGGAAATCGGGGGTTGCGAAGGGGCGCACGCGGGATCGGCCATCGTGCCTTGCCGGGGCTTTCGGTTCGAACGGCGCTTTTCGGCCGGAAAAGCCCGGCGAAGTGCAGACATTTGAGGCGCAATGGGGCCGTTCGCGTCCAGTTTTGGCAAGTCACCCCGGATCGCGCCCGGAGCTGGGGCATGAATCCGGCTGGCCCAAATCAAATCCAACGTCATATCCCCGTGCTCGGCCGCGAGGCGATCGAGCTGCTTAGCCCCCGCGACGGCGGAATCTATGTCGATGCCACCTTCGGGGCCGGCGGCTACAGCCGGGCGATCCTCGACATCGCGGGAACCCGCGTGATCGGCATCGACCGCGACCGCTCGGCCATTTCGGCCGGATTCGATCTGGTGGACCAGTCGGCTGGCCGGCTCACGCTGGTCGAGGACCGCTTCTCCCATCTCGCCGAGATTTGCGCCGCCCAGGGCCTGTCCTTGGTCGACGGCGTGGTGATGGACGTCGGCGTCTCCTCGATGCAGCTCGACCAGGCCGAGCGCGGCTTTTCGTTTCGGCTGGGTGGCCCGCTCGACATGCGGATGGGCCATGACGGCCCGACCGCGGCCGACGTCATCGCGGTCGCCTCCGAGGCCGATCTCGCCAACATCATCTATATTTTCGGCGAGGAGCGCTATTCCCGCCCCGTCGCCAAGGCCATCGTCGCCGCCCGCAAGGAAGCGCCGATCGAAACCACCAAGGCGCTGGCCGACATCGTCTCCAAGGTGGTGTGGCCGAAGCCGGGTGAAATCCATCCCGCGACCCGCACGTTCCAGGCCTTGCGGATTTTCGTCAACGCGGAACTCGACGAGCTGTATCTGGCGCTGTCGGCCGCCGAGCGCGTGCTGAAGCCGGGCGGCCGGCTGGTGGTGGTGTCGTTTCATTCGCTGGAAGACCGCATCGTCAAGAATTTCCTGGTCGAACGCGGCAAAGCCGGCGGCGGCTCGCGGCATCTGCCGGAAATGAACCAGGCCGCGCCGAGCTTCGTCATTCTGACCAAGCGCCCGGTCACCGCCGGGGGCGACGAGGTCACCGCCAACCCCCGCGCGCGCTCGGCCAAGCTGCGCGCCGCCGAGCGGACGCAAGCGGCCGCGCATGCCGCCGCGGCGTTGCCGGCATGGCCCGTTCTCGCCGACGTGATGAGGGGAGGCTGACCATGCGCATCATCCATCTCTTCGTGATCGCCGCTTTGGTGTTCGCCGCCGCCTATGTCTACCGCATCAAGATGGAATCCACCGCGCGCACCGAGCGCGTGCTGCGGCTGCATGCGGAAATTCGCGAGCAGCGCGAAGCCATCGCCGGCCTGCGCGCGGAATGGGCCAGGCTCGATGCGCCGGAGCGGCTGCAGGGCCTCGCCGACCGTCATCTGCCGCTGAAGCCGCTGGTCGCCACGCAGTATGATTCGATGAAGAACCTGCCCGAGCGGCCGCCGCGCTTCTTCAAGCCGGGCGATCCCGATCCGATCGGCGCGATGCTCGAGACCATCGATGCCGCGGTCGATGCCACGACGGTTACAGGTTCAGTGCCGGCGCCGGAGAAACCGCGATGACCGAGCAGGCGCCGAAGGCCGCGAGACCCACCGAACCGTGGCGGCAGCGGCTGATCCGCAGCCTGCTGTACGGGCGCAACGTCGACCGGTCGGCCAAGGCACGCGCCCGCGTCGGGTTTGCCATCCTGGCGTTTGCGGCGATCTATGCCGTGATCGGCGGCCGGCTCGTGATGTTCGCGATCGGCGCCGACGGTCACGCCGCGCGCCGCACCGCGTCGCAGGACCGCATCGCCACCGCCCGTCCCGACATCGTCGACCGCAACGGCGTGGTGCTCGCCACCGACGTCAAGTCGCCCAGCCTGTTCGGCGAGCCGCGCCGGATCATCGACAAGGACGAGGCGATCGAGCTTCTCACCGCGACGCTGCCGGATCTCGACACCGGCGAAGTGCGTCAACGGCTGGCGTCGAAGAAGGGCTTCGTCTGGCTGAAGCGGGAAATCACCCCGAAGCAGCAGCATGACATCCATCGCCTCGGCATTCCCGGCATCGGTTTCCTGCGCGAGAACAAGCGGGTCTATCCCACCGGCGCCGAAGTCGCGCATCTGATCGGCCTGGTCAATATCGACAACCAGGGCATCGCCGGGATGGAGAAATGGCTCGACAATAACGGTCTGGCCGATCTGCACCGCGCCGGTTTTGCGACCGACCGGCTGCAGCGGCCGGTCGAGTTGTCGATCGATCTGCGCGTCGAGCACGCGCTGCGCGACGAACTGCTCAAGGCCAAGGATAAATACAAGGCCAAGGCGGCCTCCGGCCTCGTCTCCAACGTCAAGACCGGCGAGATCGTCGCCATGGTGTCGCTGCCGGACTTCGATCCGAACAATCCGAAGGAGGCGCACGATCCTGATCGTATCAACCGCCTGACCACCGGCGTCTACGAGATGGGCTCGACCTTCAAGGCGCTGACGCTGGCGATGGCGCTGGATTCCGGCAAGGCCAATCTCAACACCCTGTTCGACGCCCGGGGCGCGCTGCATTACGGCAAATTCGCCATTCACGACACCCATCCGCTGGGCCGCTCCATCACGCTGTCGGAAGTCTTCACCTTCTCCTCCAACGTCGGCGCGGCGCGCGTGGCGCTGTCGCAGGGCGTCGAGGCGCACAAGGCGTTCCTGCGCAAGCTCGGTCAGCTCGACCGGCTGCGCACCGAACTGCCCGAGAGCACTTCGCCGATCGTGCCGAGGCGCTGGGGCGAACTCAACACCATCACCATCGCCTTCGGTCACGGGCTTTCGGTGGCGCCGCTGCAGGCGGTGATGGGCATCAACGCCGTCATCAACGGCGGTTACCTGATCCCGCCGACATTCCTCAAGCGGACCGAAGAGGAAGCCAGGGCGATGGCGAAGAAAGTGGTCAGGACCGAGACATCGGACAAGATGCGCTACCTGATGCGGCTCAACGCCGAGATCGGAACCGCCAAGAAGGCCGACGTGAAGGGCTATTATGTCGGCGGCAAGACCGGCACTTCGGAAAAGGTCGTCAACGGGCGCTATTCCAAGAAACAGGTGCTGAACTCGTTCACCGCGATCATGCCGGCCGACAATCCACAGTACCAGATCCTGATCATGCTGGACGAGCCGAAGCCGCTGCCGGAAACCCACGGCTTCATCACCTCGGGCTGGAACGCGGTGCCGACCGGCGGCAAGGTGATCGCCCGCATCGGCCCGCTTCTGGGGGTCGAGCCGCGGTTCGATCTGCCGCCGTCCGACCGCCTTATTCTTGCGGCATCCAGGGGAAGCCAGTAAGGCTCATTCCATTGCCGCCCGATTCGAAGTTCTTGCCGTGGTTGCCGCGAATTCCCTTAAAGACTTCAGATCGATAAGCGGCGCGCGCGCCGGCCGGACTGGAAGATAATGAGACTTCGCGACCTCTTCAGCGATGACGCCACGCTTGCCCCGCAGGCCGGGACGGTCGTGGTCGCGGGTGAGACTGAGGTGTCGGGCCTGGCGATGGACAGCCGCACGGTCAAGCCGGGCGACCTGTTCTTCGCGCTGGCGGGCAGCAAGACCGATGGCTCGCGCTTCATCGAGGCGGCGATAACAGCCGGTGCGGTGGCGATCGCCGGCGATCATCCGCCGGCTGACATCCGCGTGCCCTTCGTCACCACGCCGAACCCGCGCCGCGCGCTGGCGCTGGCCGCGGCGAAATTTTACCCGCGGCAGCCGCAGACCATCGCGGCGGTCACCGGCACCAGCGGCAAGACCTCGGTCGCCGCCTTCACGCGCCAGATCTGGCAGCGGCTCGGCCACGAATCGGCCAGCATCGGCACCATCGGACTGGTGTCGCCGAAGCGCACCATCTATGGCTCGCTGACCACGCCGGATCCGATCGCGCTGCACCGGCAGCTCGACGACATCGCCGGCGAGGGTGTCACCCATCTCGCCTTCGAGGCCTCGTCGCACGGGCTCGACCAATACCGCCTCGATGGCGTGCGCATCGCCGCCGGCGGCTTTACCAACCTCACGCGCGACCACATGGATTACCATCCGGACGTTGCGCATTACCTGAACGCAAAACTGCGGCTGTTCCGCGATCTGGTCGTGGCCGGTGGCGCCGCGGTGATTTCGGCCGACCACGACTGCTCGCAACAGGTGATCGATGCGGCACGCTCGCGAAAATTGCGGATCGTCGCGGTCGGCAGAAACGGCGATGGCGCCGGCGAGGGCATTCGCCTGGTTGGCGCCGACATCGACGGTTTCGCGCAGCAACTGACGCTCGAACATCGCGGGCAGAGTTATCAGGTGCGGCTGCCGCTGGTCGGCGAATTCCAGATCGAGAATGCGCTGGTGTCCGCGGGGCTCGCGATCAGCACCGGCAGCGAGCCGAAAGCGGTGTTCGATTCGCTCGAACTGCTGGAGGGCGCAAAAGGCCGGCTGGAGCGGGTCGCCGAACGCAACGGCGCGCCGATTTTCGTCGATTACGCCCACAAGCCCGATGCATTGGCAAAGGCGCTGCAGGCACTGCGGCCTTACGCCAAACGCAGGCTGGTGGTGGTGTTCGGCGCCGGCGGCGACCGCGATGCCGGCAAGCGGCCCTTGATGGGCGCGATCGCCGCCGAGAATGCCGACAGCGTCATCGTCACCGACGACAATCCCCGCAGCGAAAATCCGCAAGTTATTCGCGCGGCGATTTTGGCTGCGGCGAAAGGTGCCGTGGAAATCGGCGACCGCGCCGAGGCGATTCGATCGGCGATCGCGGCGCTGCAGCCGGGCGACGCGCTGCTGATTGCCGGCAAGGGCCACGAGACCGGGCAGGTCGTCGGTGGCAGCACCCTGCCGTTCAGTGATCACGACGCGGTGGCGTCAGCACTTTCATCGAGGGTGGCATGAGCGTTGCGCCGTTATGGACTTCCGGCGCCATGGCGCAGGCGATGCACGCGCAAATCCAGGGCGCGTTGCCCGAAGCGATCACGGGCCTGTCGATCGACAGCCGCACCATCGCGCCCGGCGATGCTTATTTCTCGATCAAGGGCGACGTCCATGACGGCCATGATTTCGTCGCCGCCGCCCTGAAGGCAGGTGCTGCGCTGGCGGTGGTCGAACGCGCGCAGTGCGAAAAATTCGCAGCCGATGCGCCGCTCCTGGTGGTGGACGACGTGCTTGCCGGTCTCGTCGAACTGGGAATTGCATCGCGCGCGCGCCTCCATGCGCAGGTGATCGCCATCACCGGCTCGGTCGGCAAGACCTCGACCAAGGAGGCGCTGCGGCGCGTGCTCGCCGCGCAGGGCGAGACCCATGCCTCGGCGTCGTCGTTCAACAATCATTGGGGCGTGCCGCTGTCGCTGGCGCGCTGTCCAGCTTCGGCCAGGTTCGCGATCTTCGAGATCGGCATGAACCACGCCGGCGAAATCGACACGCTGGTCAGGATGGTGCGTCCGCAGATCGCCGTCATCACCACGGTGGAGCCGGTGCATCTGGAGTTCTTCGCCGGCATCGAGGCGATTGCCGACGCCAAGGCGGAAATTTTCGTGGGGCTGGAGCCCGGCGGCGCGGTGGTGTTGAATCGCGACAATTCGCAGTTCGCAAGGCTGCAACGCAGCGCCAAAAAGCTAGGCATCGACAGGATCGTCTCGTTCGGCACCGACGCGAAATCCGACGCGCGGCTGATCGACGTCGCGCTGCATCCGGACCGCTCGGCCGTGCATGCCAGCATCCTCGGCCATGACGTCACCTACAAGCTCGGCATGCCCGGCCGCCACATGGCGATGAACTCGCTGGCGGTGCTGGCCGTCGCCTCGCTGGCGGGCGCAGATCTGGCGCTGGCGGCGCTGTCGCTGTCGCAGATCGAGCCCGCGGTAGGCCGCGGCGCCCGGCGCATGCTCGAGGTCGGCAACGGCGAGGCGACGCTGATCGATGAAAGTTACAACGCCAATCCGGCGTCGATGGCGGCGGCGCTGAACGTGCTCGGCAGTGCGGCGGTCGGCCCACAGGGCCGGCGCATCGCGGTGCTCGGCGATATGCTCGAACTGGGGCCGACCGCCCCGGCGCTGCATCTCAGCCTGAACGAGGCCATCAAGGCCAACAACATCGATCAGGTGTATTGCTGCGGTCCGCTGATGCGTAACTTGTGGGATGCGCTTTCCACCGGTAAACGGGGCGGCTATGCGGAGAATTCGGCTAGTCTCGAAGCGCAGGTGATATCGGCGATTCGCGCCGGCGACGCGATCATGGTCAAGGGATCGCTGGGTACCAAGATGAAACCGATTGTAACGGCGCTCGAAAAGCGCTTTCCCGGCAGGGCCGCGCATGATGAAGCCGCGGTATAGGGCGGATTGAATGTTTTATTGGCTGATTGACCTTTCCAACACGGTTCCCGGTCTGGGCGTGTTTCGCACGGCTCTGAACGTGTTTCGCTACATCACCTTTCGCACCGGCGGGGCGATGGTGACCGGCGCGCTGTTCGTTTTCCTGTTCGGTCCCTGGATCATCGACCATTTGCGGCTTCGCCAGGGCAAGGGCCAGCCGATCCGCACCGACGGCCCGGCATCGCACCTCATCAGCAAGAAGGGCACGCCGACCATGGGCGGCCTGATGATTCTGTCCGGGGTGGTGGTCTCGACCGTGCTGTGGGCCAATCCGCTCAATCCCTATGTCTGGATCGTGCTGGCGGTGACGCTCGGCTTCGGCTTCGTCGGCTTCTACGACGACTATTTGAAGGTGACGAAACAGTCGCATAGCGGTTTCGCGGGCAAAATAAGACTGCTGATCGAGGCGCTGATCGCGCTTGCTGCCTGTTATGCGCTGACCCGGCTCGGAAAAGTCCCGTTCTCGACCTCGCTGGTGATCCCCTTCTTCAAGGACGTGGTGCTGAATCTCGGCGTGTTCTTCGTGCTGTTCGGCGCGTTCGTCATGGTCGGCGCCGGCAACGCCGTGAACCTGACCGACGGCCTCGATGGCCTCGCCATCGTGCCGGTCATGATCGCGGCGGCGAGTTTCGGCATGATCGCGTACCTGACGGGCAACGCGGTGTTTTCGGACTATCTGCAGATCAATTACGTCGCCGGCACCGGCGAACTCGCGGTGCTGTGCGGCGCCGTGCTCGGCGCCGGGCTCGGATTCCTGTGGTTCAACGCGCCGCCGGCGTCGATCTTCATGGGCGATACCGGCTCGCTCGCGCTCGGCGGCATGCTGGGTGCGACCGCGGTCGCGGTCAAGCACGAGATCGTGCTGGCTGTGATCGGCGGGTTGTTCGTGCTGGAAGCGGTGTCGGTGATCGTGCAGGTGGTGTCGTTCAAGCTCACGGGAAAACGCGTGTTCCGGATGGCGCCGCTGCATCATCATTTCGAGCAGAAGGGCTGGACCGAGCCGCAGGTCGTGATCCGGTTCTGGATCATCTCGGTGATGCTGGCGCTGGCCGGCCTCTCCACGCTGAAGCTGCGGTGATGGGGGTGCTTGTTATCCGTCATTCCGGGGGCCGCAAAGCGGCAACCCGGAATCTCGAGATTCCGGGTTCGCGCTTCGCGCGCCCCGGAATGACGGAGACAAGATCATGATCCCCGTCACTTCCTTCGCGGGCAAGACCGTCGCGGTGTTCGGCCTCGGCGGTTCCGGGCTGGCGAGCTGCCACGCCTTGAAGGCGGGCGGCGCGGAAGTGATCGCCGGCGATGACAATGCCGACAACATCGCCAAGGCCGTGCAGGCCGGTTTCATCACCGCCGATTTACGAAAAGTGTCGTGGGCGAATTTCGCCGCGCTGGTGCTGACACCGGGCGCGCCGCTCACCCATCCGGCGCCGCACTGGTCGGTGCTGATGGCGCGCGAGGCCGGCGTCGAGGTGATCGGCGATATCGAATTGTTCTGCCGCGAGCGGCGGAGGCATGCGCCGGACGCGCCGTTCGTCGCCATCACCGGCACCAACGGCAAATCGACCACGACGGCGTTGATCGCGCATCTGATGCGCGTCGCCGGCTACGACACCCAGATGGGCGGCAATATCGGCACCGCGATCCTGTCGCTGGAGCCGCCGCGCATGGGCCGCGTCCACGTCATCGAGATGTCGTCGTACCAGATCGACCTCACGCCTAGCCTCGATCCCTCGGTCGGCATCCTGCTCAATGTCAGCGAAGACCATATCGACCGCCACGGCACGCTCGAACATTATGCCGCCGTCAAGGAGCGGCTGGTCGCCGGCGTGCAGCCGCAGGGCACCGCGATCGTCGGCGTCGACGACGGCTGGAGCCGCAACACCGCCGACCGGATCGAACAGGCGGGCCAGCGCGTGGTTCGCATCTCCGTGAAAAATCCGCTGCCGGACGGCGTCTATGTCGAGCGCGAAACCATCCTGCGCGCGGCCGGCGGCGCCCGCAGCGAGATCGCGCGGATCGGCGGCATCGGTTCGCTGCGCGGCCTGCACAACGCCCAAAACGCCGCCTGCGCCGCCGCCTGCGCGCTGGCGCTTGGTATCTCCCTTGAAGTTCTGCAAAACGGCCTGCGCAGCTTTCCCGGCCTCGCCCACCGCATGGAGCAGGTCGGCCGCCGCGGCAACGTGCTGTTCGTCAACGATTCCAAGGGCACCAATGCGGACGCCGCGGCGCATGCGCTGTCGTCGTTCGGCGACATCTTCTGGATCGCCGGCGGCAAACCGAAACTCGGCGGCATCACCGGCCTGAGCGAATATTTCCCGCGCATCCGCAAAGCCTATCTGATCGGCGAAGCGGCAGCGGAATTTTCCGGTACGCTCGGCGACCGGGTGCCGCACGAAATCTCCGAGACCCTCGAAGTCGCCGTCGCCAATGCCGCGCGCGACGCGGAAGCCTCCGGGTTGGCCGATCCCGTGGTGCTGCTGTCGCCGGCCTGCGCCTCGTTCGACCAGTACCGCAATTTCGAAATCCGGGGTGCTGCGTTCCGCGACCTCGTGACGGCGCTGGAGGGCGTCAAGCCGGTGGTGTGAGGGCAGGGTAGCGTACCGGTCGGCATGTCTCAAAGGTACCAGAATCTGACTTCCTGATCGCTCACCGCTTTCTCCAAGCGCTCGGCCGCGGCTTTGTGCTGATGATTTGCATTTTCTCACCCGGATCGGGTGGCGGATCGTCACGCCCGCGATAGAGCCACTCAAGCTTCCGCACGTGGCCCACGCCTGTTCCGTTGAAGAATGTCGTCGGGTTTGAGCGATACCGAAGCCCCGGAATCCAGCGATCGGGCTCCGGGTGGTTGAATCTGACGGCCACGAGCGAGCGTTTCGCTGCACGGCCTTCCTCGACGGTGCCGGGCCGGTAATGCTCTGCGTCGTCAGTTTCGCCGTCTGGAATGAATGTGACGGCGGTCGATGCGGGTCGGCGCTTGCGCTTCACCGCCGCGAACCGCTGCCGCACATACTCGCCGTCCTCCCATTGCTGGAAGTAAAGATTCTCCTCCGCCGCGATGCACTGGATGTCGTTGTATGCGTCGACGGCTGCTTCGCTTTTGAGCACGACGCGGCCATTTGTAACATCGAGCGAATACACCAGGCCGTCATAGCAGATCACTGAAAGGCGCGGCGACATAGGCATGACAAAGATCAGCCCTGACGAAGCGACGCCAAACCCTGAGCCGCCCAATTTCTCGAATGCGAAGCGGTTGAGCATGACTGCAGGATCGTCCGCGATGATAAAGTCGCGGTTTGTGCGGTTCTCAACGAAGCGGATTTTCAGGTCCTTTAACATGTCACGAGACTTCATTCCGAAGCGCATCGAACTCATGACGAGCTTCTTGTCGTCGGGCACCGGCTCTTTTTCCGGTGCCCATGTGTTAGCGTTCATCTGCTCGATCGAATGTCGGAATCGTGAGGCGGCCTTCGCTGTGCGCCAGTGTTGCAGACACATGAACAGGCTGATCTCTTTCCGATCGCTATCCGAATTGCCTCGAGCCATGACGCGATCGCGCGCGAGGCCGTACATGCCTTCGAGCCTGCCGAGGAGCGCTTCGAGCTGGCCGTCCTCGCCATACCAATAATGGCGCGCGCATTGACCCTTCACCGACGCATCGGGGATCAGCCGATCGGTGCGGATATTGTAGAGATTGATGCTCTTGTCCTCAGCATTCTTCGTAAAGGGGCGCAGCAACACCCGCGGCACGAAGTGTTGGTTCTTGTGATCCGCCATATCGCTGTCCCAACTCAAATAACGCCAGAACGCAGAACCCGTCTTCGCGGGTATGACGTGCTTTTGTAGCTCAATACCGTGCCCAATTTCCAAAGATACCAAAGTCATTAACCCCTTGGAAACCATCCTCCGCCACCAATGGGCAAACCCCTGTCTTTGGGAACGCCCATGATCTCCCGTGAACAACGCACCCCGCTTTCCGAATGGTGGTGGACGGTCGACCGCCTGCTGCTGGCGGCGATCGTCGCGCTGATGCTGGGCGGGGTCATCCTGTCGCTGGCGGCCAGTCCGCCTGTCGCGACCAGGATCGGGCTCGACCCGTTCCACTTCTTCAACCGCCATGTGCTGCTTTTGCTGCCGTCCGTCATCGTGCTGATCGGGGTCTCCTTCCTGTCGCCGCGGCAGATCCGGCGCGTCGCGCTGATCGTGTTCGCGCTCTCTGTCGTGCTGATCGTGGCGACGCTGCTGGTCGGACCCGAGGTCAAGGGATCGCGGCGATGGATCACGCTGATCGGCATCAACATCCAGGCTTCCGAATCCGCCAAGCCCGCCTTCGTGGTGCTGGCGGCATGGCTGTTCGCGGAATCGGCGCGGAAGCCGGATATGCCGGCCACCTCGATCGCACTGGGACTGCTGCTGACGCTGGTCGCGCTGTTGGTGATGCAGCCCGATTTCGGCCAGACCATGCTGGTCCTGATGGTGTGGGGCGCGCTGTTCTTCATCGCGGGCATGCGGATGATCTGGGTGGCGGGGCTCGCGGCCACTGCCGGCGCCGGGCTGTTCGGGGCGTATTTGCTGGTGCCGCACGTCGCCTTCCGCATCAAGCGCTTCATGAATCCGGGTACGGGCGACACTTTCCAGGTCGATACCGCGATGGAAGCCTTCTCCAATGGCGGCTGGTTCGGGCTTGGCCCGGGCGAAGGCATCGCCAAGCGCAGCCTGCCGGACAGCCATACCGACTTCGTATTCGCGGTCGCGGCGGAGGAGTTCGGCATCATCCTGTGCCTGGCGCTGCTGGCGCTGTTCGCCTTTGTCGTGATCCGCGCGCTGTTGCGCGCCTATGCCACCGAGGATCTGTTCTCGCGGTTCGCGGCATCCGGCCTCGCCATCCTGTTCGGGGTGCAGGCCGCGATCAACATGTCGGTCAATCTGCAACTGATACCGGCCAAGGGCATGACCCTGCCGTTCATTTCCTATGGCGGCTCGTCGATCATCTCGCTGGCCTACAGCGTCGGCATGTTGCTGGCGCTGACGCGGCTGCGACCGCGCACCGAGATGGAATCGATCGGCGACGCCAACGCCGCGCCGAACTACGCTTGACGACACACGCGTATCGCTTGCTGCCCATGCTTCGAGACGCATCGCTTCGCGATGCTCCTCAGCATGAGGTTGTTGTGTTTCAGCAAGTTACACCTCATCCTGAGGAGCCGCGCGCGCTTCGCGCGGCGTCTCGAAGGATGGGCAGCAACCTCGATTTTTGATTCCGGATACCGGGCTATCTCATGGACAATTCATCGCCCCTTATTCTGCTGGCCGCCGGCGGCACCGGCGGCCATCTGTTTCCCGCCGAGGCGCTTGGCGTCGAACTGATCCGGCGCGGTTTTCGCGTGCGGCTTGCGACCGATTCCCGCGCGCTGCGCTACAGCGGCCTGTTCACCAGGGACACCATCGACGTGGTGCCGAGCGAAACCGTGCGCGGCCGCTCGCCATGGTCGCTGGCCCGCACCGGCATGCTGCTCGCCGCCGGCACCGCGGTGTCGCTCAATCTGATGCGCCGATTGAAGCCCGCGGCCGTGGTCGGCTTTGGCGGCTATCCGACATTGCCGCCGCTGCTGGCCGCCCGGCTGTTCGGCGTGCCCGCCATCATTCACGAGGCCAATGCGGTGCTCGGCCGCGCCAACCGGTTCCTGTCGAGCCGTGTCAGCGCCATCGCGACCTCGCTGCCCGGCGTGCTCGATCGCGATCCGGCACTCGCCGGCAAGACCACCACCGTCGGCACGCCGATGCGCCCGGCGATCCTCGCCGCGGCCGCGGTGAAATTTGCTGCGCCTGACGCGGCCGGCCCGCTCCGCCTGCTGGTGGTAGGCGGCAGCCAGGGCGCGCGGGTGATGGCCGATATCGTGCCCGGTGCGATCGAGCGGCTGGAGCCGGCGCTGTGGAGCCGGTTGATCCTCACCCAGCAGGTGCGCGACGAAGACATGGCGCGGGTGCGCGCGGTCTATGACCGGCTCAGGATATCAGCCGAACTGGCGCCGTTCTTCACCGATCTGCCGGCGCGGCTGGCGTCGAACCATCTGGTGGTCTCGCGCTCCGGCGCCGGCACCGTGGCCGAACTCGCCGCCATCGGCCGGCCGTCGATCCTGGTGCCGCTGCCCGGCTCGATCGATCAGGATCAGTTCGCCAATGCCGGGGTGCTGGCGCAGGTGAACGGCGCGATCCGGATTCCGCAGACGGATTTCACGCCCGACCGGCTGGCCGCGGAGATCTCGGTGCTGGCCGCCGAGCCGGAACGGCTGACCGCGATGGCCGCCAGCGCCCGCACCATGGGCCGGCTGGACGCCGCCGATCGGCTGGCCGATCTGGTGGTGAAAGTGGCGGGAATCTGACGTCTGCGTCATTCCGGGGCGCTCGCATCGCGAGCGAACCCGGAATCTCGAGATTCCGGGTTCACTCACTGCATGACTGCCCCGGAATGACGAAAAAGCGCTTGTCAGTGCCTTCCGAAGCAAGGCATCCAGTACGCACAATGACAGGGATACCCTCATGAGACTGCCGCGCGAGATCGGCCCCATCCACTTCGTCGGGATCGGCGGCATCGGCATGAGCGGCATCGCCGAGGTGTTGTGCAATCTCGGCTATACCGTGCAGGGCTCCGACGCTTCCGAGGGCGCCAACGTCACCCGGCTGCGCGACAAGGGCATCAAGATCTCGGTCGGCCACAAGGCCGAGAACGTCGCCGGCGCCGATGTGCTGGTGGTCTCGACCGCGATCAAGCGCGACAATCCCGAACTGATGGCGGCCCGCGCGCAGCGCATCCCGGTGGTGCGCCGCGCCGAAATGCTGGCGGAATTGATGCGGCTGAAGAGCTGCGTCGCCATCGCCGGCACCCATGGCAAGACCACGACCACCTCGATGGTCGCCGCGCTGCTCGATGCCGGCGATCTCGATCCGACCGTGATCAATGGCGGCATCATCAATGCCTACGGCACCAACGCCCGGCTCGGCGCCGGCGAGTGGATGGTGGTGGAGGCCGACGAGAGCGACGGCACGTTTTTGAAGCTGCCGGCCGACGTCGCCATCGTCACCAATGTCGATCCGGAGCACCTCGACCACTTCGGGACCTTCGAGGCGGTGCAGGACGCGTTCCGCCATTTTGTCGAGAACGTGCCGTTCTATGGGTTTGCCGTGATGTGCATCGATCACCCGGTGGTGCAGACCATCGTCGGCAAGATCGAGGACCGCCGCATCATCACCTATGGCGAAAATCCGCAGGCCGACGCGCGGCTGGTCGATCTGGTCCCGATGGGCGGCGGCTCGAAATTCAAGGTCGCGTTCCGCGACCGCAAGGCCGGCACCTCGCACGAGATCGCCGACATCATGCTGCCGATGCCGGGGCGGCACAACGCGCTGAACGCCACCTCGGCGATCGCAGTGGCGCATGAGCTCGGCCTGTCCGACGACGTCATCCGCAAGGCGCTGGCCGGCTTCGGCGGCGTCAAGCGGCGCTTCACCAGGACCGGCGAATGGAACGGCGTCACCATCATCGACGATTACGGCCATCACCCGGTCGAGATCGCGGCGGTGCTGAAGGCGGCGCGGGAATCCACAGATGGCCGGATCATCGCCGTGGTGCAGCCGCATCGTTTTACGCGCCTGCAGTCGCTGTTCGAGGAATTTTGCACCTGCTTCAACGACGCCGATACCGTCGTCGTCGCCGAGGTCTATCCGGCCGGCGAGGCGCCGATCGAGGGCATCGACCGCGATCATTTCGTCCTCGGCCTGCGCGCCCATGGCCATCGCGAGGTGATCCCGCTGCCGGCTTCCAGCGATCTCGCGCGCGTCGTCGCCGGAGTCGCGAAGCGCGGCGACTATGTCATCTGCCTCGGCGCCGGCAACATCACGCAATGGGCCTACGCGCTGCCCGGCGAATTGAAGGCGCTGGGGTGAGCGTGGTGACGTTTCCCGACATCACGCCCGATCTGAAAGCCGCGATGCCTGACTTGCGCGGGCGCCTCTTGGCGAACCAGTCGCTGGCGGAGCTGACCTGGTTTCGGGTTGGCGGGCCGGCGCAGATGCTGTTCACGCCGGCGGATGAGGACGATCTGGCTTATTTCCTGTCGCATTTGCCGCACGAGCTTGCCGTCACGGTCGTCGGCGTCGGCTCCAATCTGATCGTGCGCGATGGCGGCATCCCGGGCGTGGTGATCCGGCTCGGTCCGCGAGGTTTTGGCGAGACCAGCGCCGAGGGCGATACCGTCAGCGCCGGGGCTGCGGCGCTCGACAAGCGCGTGGCCGAAACCGCGGCGGCCGCCAATATCGGCGGGCTGGAATTCTATTTCGGCATTCCCGGCACTATCGGCGGCGCATTGCGCATGAACGCCGGCGCCAACGGGGCGGAGACCAAAGACGTGCTGATCGAGGCATCAGGCATCGGCCGCGACGGCAGGAAGAATACGTTCAGCAATGCCGACATGAAATTCGTCTACCGCAGCAGCGGCGTCGATCCTTCCATCATCTTCACCTCGGCGCGCTTTCGCGGCACCATCACCGCACCGGAAGCCATTCGCGCGCGGATGAACGAGGTGCAGACCCATCGCGAGACCGCGCAGCCGATCCGCGAAAAAACCGGCGGATCGACCTTCCAGAATCCGCCCGGCCACAGCGCCTGGAAGCTGATCGACGCCGCCGGCTGTCGGGGCCTGCGCGTCGGCGGCGCCCAGGTGTCGGAGATGCACTGCAATTTCCTGATCAACACCGGGGCTGCGACCGGCCATGATATCGAAACCCTCGGCGATACCGTGCGCGCGCGGGTGAAGCAAAATTCCGGAATTGAGCTACACTGGGAAATCAAGCGGATCGGAATCGAGCAAAGCTGATGCGGATTACCATTCTTTTCGGCGGCACCAACAAGGAGCGGCTGGTGTCGGTCGCCTCGGCGCAGGCGCTGTGCCGGGCGCTGCCCGAAGCCGATTTGTGGTTCTGGGATGTCGACGACACCGTGCGTGCGGTCCGCTCCGAGGCGCTGCTTGGCCATACGCGGCCGTTCGAGGATGATTTCAAGCCTGCAAACCGCGGCGTCGCCTTGGCGCAGGCACTCGATGCCGCGAAGGCCGAGGATCGTTTGCTGGTGCTCGGCCTGCATGGCGGCAGGGCGGAGAATGGCGAGTTGCAGGCGATGTGCGAGATGCGCGGCATTCCCTTCACCGGCTCCGGCTCGGCGTCGTCGCATCTGGCGTTCGACAAGGTGGCGGCCAAGCGCTTCGCGGCCATCGCGGGGGTCGAGGCGCCCACAGGCGTCGCACTGGAAGATATCGATGCGGCGTTTGCCAGATACGGCAAGCTGATCGCAAAGCCGGCGCGCGACGGCTCGAGCTACGGGCTGATTTTCGTCAACGCGCAGCAGGACCTCGCGGCGGTTCGCAACGCGGCGAAGACCGAAGAATACCTGATCGAGCCGTTCATCTCGGGCGCCGAAGCGACCTGCGGCGTGCTGGAGCAGCCGGACGGCTCGCTCACGGCGCTGCCGCCGATCGAGATCATCCCGGCGGAAGGCGGCTTCGGGTTCGATTACCGGGCCAAATATCTCGCGGCGGCCACCCAGGAAATCTGCCCTGGCCGTTTTGCCCCTGACATCATGGCCGAGCTGATGGAGCAGGCATTGAAGGCGCACAAGGCGCTGTCGTGCAGCGGCTATTCGCGTTCGGACTTCATCGTGGCGGAGAAGGGACCGGTTTTCCTCGAAACCAACACGCTGCCGGGCCTGACCCAGGCCTCGCTCTATCCGAAGGCGCTCAAGGCCCAGGGCATCGCATTCGCCGACTTCCTGCACGACCAGATCGCGCTGGCGGCCCAACGCGCGCGGAGGTAGCCGGCTTTCGGGGGAGTATCGCGCGGGAACGGGCCTAACCGAGGGGCGGGCTGGTTCCATTGATAAAAATGTTACGATTGTCAGGCAAAGTCCTCAGAAGGCGGCGCAAATCACCCCCTGCCTGCACCCGGTTTACCCTTTGTTTACCAGGAAGTCCGAAGGTTAACGCTGGCGGCGCATGTGGCGCTTGGCTGCCGGGGCGTGAGCTGTTGCGGATCTTCCGCTGCGACCAACCGGCATTACCAGGACGTCCTATGTGCCAGAACTCGCAAGCGTTTTTCTTGCGGGCAACATTTGACGAGCTCGTGCAATGGATGGTGCAGGACGCCTCGCTCGATCGCTGAGATCGCTGGGGCCCCAGGCTGACCTGAAAGCTGCCGCCATTGGCGCGGTCGTGCTGTTGCGCGAGCGGCTGGGCTTGCCGCGCAAGGCTCGTAATAAGCCTGCCACCAAGCCTGCCAAAAAACCGCGCCTGCAGCGCGAGCAGCCGAACCGCCTGATCGCCTTTCTCGAGCGTTATCTTCCCAACCGCGCCGGCGTCGCCGCCACCGTGCTGCTGCTGCTCGGCAGCACCGGCTTCGGCATCGTCAAGGGCGGGCATCTCGCCGATTTCACCGCGGCGCTGAGCGATACCCGCAATGCGATCGCCAATTCCGCCGGTTTCCGCATCACCGCGGTCGCCATCAATGGCCGCAAGCAGCTGACCCAGGACGAGGTGCTCGCGATCGGCGGCGTCAACGGCCGCTCGTCGCTGCTGTTCCTCGACGCCGCCACCGTGCGCGACAAGCTGAAAGCCAATCCCTGGATCGGCGAAGCCACCGTGCTGAAGCTTTATCCCGGCCAGCTCCAGATCGATATCGTCGAACGCTCGGCCTTCGCGCTGTGGCAGAACGACGGCCGGCTGGCGGTGATTGCCGATGACGGCGCGGTGCTGGAGCCCTATCTGTCGCGCCGCTTCATTTCGCTGCCGCTGGTGGTCGGCAAGGGCGCCGACACCCATGCCAGGGATTTCCTCGCGCTGCTCGACCGCTATCCGCAGGTGAAGAGCCAGACCAAGGCCGCGATCTTCGTCGGCGAACGGCGCTGGAACCTGCGCCTCAAGGATGGTCTCGATATCCGCCTGCCCGAACACGACGTCGGCAACGCGCTGGCGGCGCTGTCGAAACTCGACCGGGAAGACCGGCTGTTCTCGCGCGACATCGTCGCGGTCGACATGCGGCTGCCGGACCGGCTGACGGTGCAATTGTCGGAAGACGCCGCCAAGGCCCGCGAAGAACTGTTCAAGGAAAAGAAGCCGAAGAAGAAGGCCGGTGACGCATGACCGGTCTCGATCGCAACCAGACGCCGAAGACGCGCCCGATGCCGCAGAAGCGCACCGCGCTGGTGGCGTCGCTCGATATCGGCACCAGCAAGATCGCCTGCATGATCGCGCGGCTGAAGCCGTGCCCGCCGAACGAGGCCCTGCGCGGCCGCAGCCATGCCGTCGAATTGATCGGCTACAGCCAGATCCAGTCGCGCGGCGTGAAGGCCGGCGCGGTGGTCGATCTCGCCGAATGCGAGCAGGCGGTGCGCCAGGCGGTGGCGTTGGCCGAACGCATGGCCAAGGTCCGGGTCGAGTCCGTGCTGCTCTCGGTCTCGGGCGGCCGGCTGCAGGGTCAATTGATCGAAGCCGCGGCCGACATCAAGGGCGGCGCGGTCACCTCGGCCGACGTCACCCGCATCACCTCCACCGGCATGCGCCACGCCACCGGCGAGGGCCGCACCGTGCTGCATGCGCTGCCGGTCGGCTACGCGCTGGACGGCGTCAAGGGCATCCGCGATCCCCGGGGCATGGTGGCGCGCCAGTTCGGCGTCGACATGAACGTGGTCACCTCGGAGGCCACCGCCGCCAAGAACCTGATGCTGGTGGTCGAGCGCTGCCATCTCAACGTCGAAGCCATGGCGGCGAGTCCTTATGTCGCAGGTCTCTCGGTTTTGACCGACGACGAAGCCGATATCGGCGCCGCCGTGGTCGAAATGGGGGCGGGCACCACCACCATCGCGACCTACTCCGGCGGGCGTTTCGTGCATGCCAGCGGCTTTGCGGTCGGCGGGCAACACATCACCATGGATCTTGCGCGCGGCCTTTCGGCCTGCATTGCGGATGCCGAGCGAATCAAGACGTTATATGGCACCGTGCTGACCGGCGGGTCCGACGCGCGCGAGTTGATGTCCGTGCCTGCTGCCGGCGACAACGAGCGGGATGCTCCGCAGATCGTGTCCCGCGCCACGATCGCGAACATCGTTCGGCACCGCGCCGAGGAGATTTTTGAAATGGTCAGGGACCGGCTCGCGGATTCCCCCTTTGCGGCAGAGCCGAGGGCGCGAGTGGTCCTGAGCGGCGGCGCTTCGCAGCTGACCGGCATTCCCGAACTGGCAACCCAGATCCTCGGCCGGCCGGTGCGCATCGGCCGTCCGCTCGGCTTCGGCCGGTTGCCCAACGAGGCCAAGAGCGCATCGTTCGCGGTGCCGACGGGGCTGCTGGTCTATCCGCAATACGCTCATCTTGAACATGTCGAACCGCGGCATACGCGGCAGCTCAGGACAGGGACTGACGGTTATTTCGGAAAGGTCGGACGATGGCTTCGCGAGGGCTTCTGATGAACCATTTCCGTACCTTTAGGAATTCACCAACTCCCACGGCCGCCGGCCGGGGCGAACCAACGCGCGCGTCGTAATCGAGAGGCAATCATGGCACTCAATCTCACTCCCCCAGACATCAGCGAACTGAAGCCCCGGATCACCGTCTTCGGCGTCGGTGGAGCTGGCGGCAATGCCGTCAACAACATGATCACCGCCGGGCTCCAGGGGGTCGATTTCGTCGTCGCCAACACCGACGCGCAGGCGCTCACCATGTCGAAGGCCCAGCGCATCGTGCAGATGGGCACCCAGGTCACGCAGGGCCTCGGCGCAGGCTCCCAGCCGGACGTCGGCGCGGCAGCTGCCCAGGAAGTCATCGATGAAATCCGCGACCATCTCTCCGGCGCCAATATGGTGTTCGTCACCGCCGGCATGGGCGGCGGCACCGGCACCGGGGCAGCCCCCGTCATTGCCAAGACCGCGCGCGACATGGGCATCCTCACCGTCGGTGTGGTGACCAAGCCGTTCCACTTCGAGGGCCAGCGCCGCATGCGCACCGCCGAGGCCGGCATTGCCGAGCTGCACAAGGTGGTCGATACGCTCCTGATCATCCCGAACCAGAACCTGTTCCGGGTCGCCAACGAGAAGACCACCTTCGCCGACGCCTTCGCGATGGCCGACCAGGTGCTCTATTCGGGCGTCGCCTGCATCACCGATTTGATGGTCAAGGAAGGCCTGATCAACCTCGACTTCGCCGACGTTCGCGCCGTGATGCGCGAGATGGGCAAGGCGATGATGGGCACCGGCGAGGCCACCGGCGAGAAGCGCGCGCTGACCGCGGCCGAGGCCGCGATCGCCAATCCGCTGATCGACGATTCCTCGATGAAGGGCGCCCGTGGCCTGCTGATCTCGATCACCGGCGGCAAGGATCTGACCCTGTTCGAGGTCGACGAAGCTGCCACCCGCATTCGCGAGGAAGTCGACCAGGACGCCAACATCATCGTCGGCGCCACCTTCGACGAGACCCTCGATGGCGTGATCCGCGTCTCCGTCGTTGCCACCGGCATCGAGCAGGCGCTGATCTCGCGCAATGCCGGTACCCCGGCGCCGGCCGTGACCAACGCGGTCGCTGCCCCGGCTCCGGTTTCCGCGCCCGACAGCCGTCTGGCCGATCTGACCGCCCGCCTGCGCGCCGACAATGCCCGCATCGCGGAACGCACCCAGAAGCTGGAAGCCGCTCCCGCTCCGCAGGCGGCGCCCGCTGCACCCCAGCGTGCTTCCAGCAGTGTCGAACGCGCCGCACTGGCCGCGATCGCCGCGGCGGTCGCCCCGGAAGCCCCGCAACCGGCTGCGCCGCTGCAGCAGGCGTCGTATGGCGACGTCACGGTTCGCCCGATCGCACAGAAGCCGTCGCTGTTCCCGGATCATGACGTCGCGCGCGTCGAGACCCCGGAGCCGGCGACACCCGAGACCTTCATCCCGCAAGCCGCCGAGCGTCCGCCGGTCCGCGCGCCCAGGATGCCGAAGTTCGAAGACCTGCCGATGCCGGCCCAGGCCGAAATCCGCCAGGCCCGCGGCGAAACCGAGGAGGAGCATCCGCAGAAGCAGCGGATGTCGCTGCTGCAGCGCCTCGCCAATGTCGGCCTTGGCCGCCGCGACGAAGAGACCGAGCCGCCGATCGCGGCCCGCGCCTCCGGTCCGGCAATGCCCCCGATGCCGTCATTGCCGGAACGCAAGCCCCAGCGCACGGTGGCCCAGCAGATCGCGTCGCATGATCCCGTCTCGGAGTATGCCAGGCGGCCCGCGCCGCAGGGACTGGACATTCACGGTCGTCCGGCACCTGTTGCTGCAGCGCCACAGGGCGACGATCATTTGGATATCCCGGCCTTCCTGCGCCGCCAGTCCAACTGAAGTTTGTTACAATTCTGACGGCCAAAAAGGTCCCGGCGGTATCCGCCGGGACCTTTTCCTTTGCCCGCGCAAGGCAGCCAAGGGTCCAGCCAAGCGGCTGATATTAAATGATTAATTATGTATTTGTGATTGGATGCACGGGCCGAACCTGCCCTTAACCGTGCCGCATTTTGGTTAACCTTTGGCGTGAATACGGCAGAGATAGGGTAACAATCGGTAAAAAAGCGTGAGTTGGCGCTGTTTGAGGCAGTGACTATGGTCTGCCGTGACTTGGGGATACTGAAAGCGAATCGACTGGCGTAGTCGCGTCATTCCGGTCTTTTAGTAAGTCGGGTAGTGGGCAGTTAAGAATGAAATTCAGCCGGCAAACAACGCTTCGGTCGCAAGCCACTGTGACGGGCGTCGGCGTTCATTCCGGTTTACCCGTTAATCTCACCCTTGGACCTGCACCCGTCGATGCGGGTTTTATTTTTGTCCGCACCGGCCTCGATGGCTGCGACCGCGAAGTTCAGGCGTCCGCCGAATCCGTGATCGCCACCGAATTTGCAACCGTTTTGGGCGACCGCGACGGCCCGCTGGTCTCGACCGCCGAGCATGTGCTCGCCGCGCTGCGCGGCATGGGCGTCGATAACGCCGTCATCGAAGTCGATGGCTCCGAAGTTCCGATCATGGACGGCAGCGCCGCGGCTTTCGTCGCCGCGATCGATCAGGCCGGTATTGTTACGCAGCAGGCGACGCGCCGCTTCATCCAGGTGCTGAAGCCGGTGCAGGTCCGAATCGGCGATTCGTTCGGCGAATTGCGCCCGCATGCCGCCGGTTTCCGCGCCGAGGTCGAAATCGATTTCGCCAATGCGGTGATCGGCCGCCAGAGCTACACGCTCGATCTCAACCCGGAACGGTTCCGCCGCGAGATTGCCCGCGCCCGCACCTTCGGATGCATGAGCGATGTGGCGCGACTCTGGAGCGCTGGTTTTGCGCTCGGCGCCTCCTTCGAGAATTCGGTGGTGTTCGACGACACCCGCCTGCTCAATACCGAAGGGCTGCGCTACAGCGACGAATGCGCCCGCCACAAGGTGCTGGACGTGATCGGCGACCTCGCGCTGGCCGGCCTGCCGCTGCTCGGCGCCTACCGCTCGGTGCGCGGCGGCCACAAGCTCAACCACGCGGTGCTGACCGCCCTGATGGCCGATCGCAGCGCCTGGCGGGTGATCGAGGCCGAAACGGCCCGCCGTTCTTCGCGCGGTGCCGAAGCCGGCAGCGGCATGGTGGGCGGCATGGTCGCCCCGGCCTACGGCCCCGACGTTTCCTGATTTTTCCGGGTTCCAGAGCGGCACCTCAAGTCCCTCATGGTGAGGAGCAGGCCGGCAGCGCCATTGCGCTGCCGACGTGCGTCTCGAACCATCTGGCACTACGCCGCTGCCATCCTTCGAGACGCCACGCGAAGAGCGCGCGGCTCCTCAGGATGAGGTATGAACCTGTTGAAGCAGGCCTAATGCACCGATTTCCCGCAGTAACCATGATCGGCCGCAATCCGGGCGGGCCGCCTTAATCCGGGCGAAATGCCTGCGTATTCGGTTGGTTAACGGACTTTTTTCAGCTAAATAGGCCCGCGTTTGCGCGACAAGGCGCTACGGGCACGGCGATCATTGCGTCCATGACCACGCTCATGGCGTGGCGGGCTCCGCATCACAGGCGTCAGGTCTTATTTCTATGTCGGCACAGCGTATGACGGCTCGTTCGGACCTTGCTCGCTTTGGGCGGCAGTTGCGGCTGGCCGCGGGTCTGCTGGCGCTGGCGATTCCCCTGAGCGGGTGCGGCAGCAGCTCGCTGTGGGACAAGTTCACGGCGAAGGACGATACCTTCAACGAAGAGCCCGCCGACAAGCTCTACAATGAGGGCTTGTACCTCATGAACCAGCGCAAGGATCCGAAGGCGGCGTCGAAGAAGTTCGAGGAAGTCGACCGCCAGCATCCTTATTCCGACTGGGCGCGCAAATCGCTGCTGATGTCGGCCTATTCGTTCTACAATTCCGGCGACTACGACAGCTGCATCGGCGCGGCGACCCGTTACGTCACTCTGCATCCCGGCAGCTCCGACGCCGCCTACGCGCAATATCTGATCGCCGCCTCGCATTACGACCAGATTCCGGACGTTTCCCGCGATCAGGGCCGCACCGAGAAGGCGATCGCCGCGCTCGAGGAAGTGATCCGCAAATACCCGACGTCGGAATACGCCAACAGCGCCAAGGCCAAGCTGGAAGGCGCGCGCGACCAGCTCGCCGGCAAGGAAATGGAAGTCGGCCGCTATAACCTGGAAAAGCGCAACTTCACCGGCGCCATCAACCGCTTCAAGACCGTGGTGACGCAGTATCAGACCACTAGGCATGTCGAGGAAGCGCTGGCGCGGCTGACCGAGGCCTATATGGCGATCGGCATCGTCGGCGAGGCGCAAACCGCAGCTGCCGTGCTCGGGCACAATTTTCCCGACAGCAAGTGGTACAAGGACGCCTACAATCTGGTAAAGTCCGGTGGAGTCGAGCCCAGCGAAAACAAGGGCTCCTATATTTCCAGGGCCTTCAAGAAATTGGGTCTCGGCTAGGAATTTATCTCGCATGCTGGCGCGTCTGTCGATCCGTGACATCGTCCTGATCGAGCGGCTCGATATCGAGTTCTTCCGTGGTCTCGCGGTGCTGACCGGCGAAACCGGCGCGGGCAAATCCATCCTGCTCGATGCCTTTGCGCTGGCGCTCGGCGGCCGCGGCGACGCCGGCCTCGTCCGCCACGGCGTGGAGCAGGGCCAGGTCACCGCGGTGTTCGACATCCCCAGGGGACATCCGGCCTCGGTGATCCTCGCCGACAACGGCCTCGACGATACCGGCGAGATGATCCTGCGCCGGGTGCAGTTGGCCGACGGCCGTACCCGCGCCTTCATCAACGACCAGGCGATCAGCGTGCAGACCCTGAAGGCGGTCGGCTCGGCCCTCGTCGAAATTCACGGCCAGCATGACGAGCGCGCGCTGGTCGATGCCTCGACCCACCGCCGGCTGCTCGACGCCTTCGCCGGCCTTGAGAAGGACGTCGTGGCGCTGGAGGCGCTGTGGGATGCAAGGCGATCCGCCTTGACCGCGCTCGACGAACATCGCGCCGGCATGGAGCGCGCCGCCCGCGAGGCGGATTATCTGCGCCATGCCTCCGACGAATTGAAGAAGCTGAAGCCGAAAGACGGCGAGGAGACCGCGCTGGCGGAGCGCCGCACCGGCATGATGCAGGGCGAGAAGATCGCGGCCGATTTGCGCGAGGCGCAGGATGCGGTCAGCGGCAATCATTCGCCGGTGTCGAGCCTGTCGGCGGCGGTGCGCCGGCTGGAGCGCCGCGCCGGCAATTCGCCTGCGCTGGTCGAACCCGCGGTGAAGGCGATCGATGCCGCCATCAATGCGCTGGAAGAAGCCGATCAGCATCTGACGGCGGCGCTGATCGCGGCCGACTTCGATCCCTCCGAGCTCGAACGCATCGAGGAGCGGCTGTTTGCGCTGCGCGCCGCCTCGCGCAAATATTCCACGCCGGTCGATGGCCTCGCCGCACTCGCGGCGAAATACGCCGCCGACGTCGCGTTGATCGATGCCGGCGCCGATCAGCTGAAAAAACTCGAAGCGGCCGCGGCTGAAGCGGATAAGCGCTACAGCGCCGCCGCCACAAAGCTGTCTGCCGCGCGCATCAAATCGTCCGAAAAACTCAACAAGGCCGTGAATGCCGAACTGGCTCCGCTGAAGCTGGAACGCGCCAAATTCATGGCGCAGATCGATTCCGATCCGAAATCGCCGGGCCCGCAGGGTTTCGATCGCGTCGAATTCTGGGTCCAGACCAATCCCGGCACGAAACCAGGCCCGATGATGAAAGTCGCCTCCGGCGGCGAGCTGTCGCGCTTCCTGCTGGCGCTGAAGGTCGTGCTGTCGGACAAGGGCTCGGCGCCGACGCTGGTGTTCGACGAAATCGACACCGGCGTCGGCGGCGCCGTGGCCGACGCGATCGGCGCCCGCCTGGCGCGGCTCGCCGGCAAGGTGCAGGTGATGGCGGTGACCCATGCGCCGCAGGTCGCCGCCCGCGCCAGCCAGCATCTGCTGATTTCCAAGGACGCCCTCGACAAGGGCAAGCGCGTCGCCACCCGCGTCAACGCACTGGCCCCCGACCACCGCCGCGAGGAAATCGCGCGCATGCTGGCCGGCGCGGAGATCACGGCCGAGGCGCGAGCCGCGGCAGACCGGCTGCTCCGCGCTGCCACGGCGTGAAGTCTCTCGTGTCCCGGACGCGGAGCAGCGCGCTCGCGCTGCTCCGCAGAGCCGGGACCCGCATTGCAGGAACCACCGAGCCGAAGCTAATGGACCCCGGATCAGCAGCGCATCACTTCGTGCTGCGCAGCGTCCGGGGAACGCCAGCCAGCCGCCATCTTTTCTCCAAAGCAACTTCATCGTATTCAAGTGTCATGGCCAAGACAGCAAAACCGAAATCTCCTCCCGACGTCGCCAAACTCACCAAGGCGCAAGCCAAGGTCGAGCACATGCGGCTGACGCTCGATATCGAGCGCCACGACAAGGCCTACTACCAGGACGATGCGCCGAAGATTTCGGACGCCGACTACGACGCGCTGCGCAAGCGCTTCAACGCCATCGAGGAGAAATTTCCCGAATTCGTCACGGGCGACTCGCCGTCGCAGAAAATCGGCGCGGCGCCGTCAGGCAAGTTCAAAAAGGTTCGCCACGCGGTGCCGATGCTGTCGCTCGACAACGCCTTTGCCGAAGCGGACGTGCTCGACTTCGTCGGCCGTATCCGGCGCTTCCTCAAGCTCGGCGACGACGAGCGCATCGATTTTTCCGCCGAGCCGAAGATCGACGGGCTGTCGATGTCGCTGCGCTACGAGAACGGCGAACTCGTCACCGCCGCCACGCGCGGCGACGGCGCCGAGGGCGAGGACGTCACCGCCAATATTCGTACGCTGAAGGACGTTCCGCAAAAGCTGAAGGGGCGCAACGTGCCCGAGATCTGCGAGGTGCGCGGCGAGGTCTACATGACCAAGCAGGCGTTCCTCGCGCTCAACGAGCGGCAGAAGGCGGCCGGCGAGCCCATCTTCGCCAATCCGCGCAATTCGGCGGCGGGCTCGCTGCGGCAGAAGGATTCCTCCATCACCGCCTCGAGGCCCCTCGGCTTTTTCGCCTACGCCTGGGGCCAGATCAGTGCGATGCCGGAAGACACCCAGTCCGCCATGGTCGGCTGGTTCGAACGCTGCGGCTTCAGGACCAATCCGCTGACGAAGGTATGCCACTCGGTCGAGCAGCTGATCGCCTTCCACCGCAAGATCGAGCAGCAGCGCGCCGGGCTCGACTACGACATCGACGGCGTCGTCTACAAGATCGACCGGCTCGACTGGCAGGAACGGCTCGGCTTCGTGTCACGCACCCCGCGCTGGGCGATCGCGCACAAGTTTCCGGCCGAGCGCGCCATGACCGTGCTGCGGGATATCGAGATCCAGGTCGGCCGCACCGGCTCGTTCACGCCGGTCGGCAAGCTGGAGCCGGTCGGCGTCGGCGGCGTTATCGTGCAGAACGTCTCGCTGCACAACGAGGATTACATCAAGGGCATCGGCGGCGACGGTGAGCAGTTGCGCGAGGGTCGCGATATCAGGATCGGCGACACCGTCATCATCCAGCGCGCCGGCGACGTGATTCCGCAGGTGGTCGACGTGGTGATCGACAAGCGGCCGAAGACCGCGAAGGAATTTCATTTCCCGAAGAAATGCCCGTGCCCGCTGCACACCGACGTGGTGCGCGAGGAGACCGCGGCCGGCGAAGAGAGCGCCCGCGCCCGCTGCTCCGGTGAGTTCGCCTGCCCCTATCAGACGATCGAACATTTGAAACTGTTTGCCTCGCGCCGCGCCTTCGACATCGAGGGATTAGGCGAGAAGCAGATCGCTTACTTCTACGAGCAGGGATGGGTGAAGGAGCCCGGCGACATCTTCACGCTGCCCGCGCGAAATACCAAACTCAAGCTGGAGCAGATCGAGGGTTACGGCGAAACCTCGGTGCGCAATCTGTTCGCCGCGATCGAGGAGCGACGAAAAATTTCGCTGGAGCGATTCATTTTTGCGCTCGGCATGCGCCATGTCGGCGAGACCACGGCGCTGGCGCTGGCGCGGGGCTATGGATCGTGGAAGGCGTTTCACGACGCCTGTCTCAAGGTAGCCAAAGACGACGAGGAGGCGATGGCCGAGATGGATGCGCTCGACCAGATCGGAGAAACCGTGATCGCCAGCATCAAGGCCTATTTCAGCGAGAGCCATAACCGCGGCATCGTCGAACGGCTGACCAGGGAGGTCACGATCGTCGACGCCGAAAAGCCGAAGAGTAATTCGGCGGTCGCCGGCAAGACCGTGGTGTTCACCGGCGCGCTCGAAAAAATGACGCGCGACGAAGCCAAGGCCACGGCCGAGCGGCTGGGCGCCAAGGCGGCGGGCTCGGTGTCGAAGAAGACCGACTACGTGGTCGCCGGCCCCGGGGCGGGGTCGAAACTCGCCGAGGCGAAAAAACACGGCGTCGCGGTGCTGACCGAAGACGAGTGGCTGGCGATGATCGGGCAGTGAAGCGCAGGGGCGTTCGCGCACATACTATATCTTGTGCCGGGACGCGTGCCGCCTGTCCAGCTATTCTGTGCATGGGGTTGTTTTCGCACTTTTTGTTCGCGCTTGCCCTCACAGCATCCCCGACTCTTCTCCCTCCGCCTTCTCGATCAACGCTTCGCTGACCACCAATTCGCGGCGCGGAATGAGAAAGATCATCGTCGAGGCGCAGGCGACCGACAGCACGACGATGGCGATGTTGAGCGGCACTGGCGTCACAAAGTGACCGCCGAGATACGCGCCGAACTGCGACACCAGCGCGCCCAGCCCCATCTGCAGAAATCCCATCGCGCCGGAGGCGGTGCCGGCCGCCTCGGGGCGGACGCTGATGGCGCCCGCCGCCGAGTTCGACATCACGAAGGCGTTGGCGAACATCACCAGCATCTGGGTGCCGAACAGCCAGGACGGCGCCTGGTTGAGCCCGGTGACGCCCCATACGAGGTTCAGTAGGGCGCCGGCGAATTGCAGCGCCAGCCCGAACCAGATCAGCTTCTCCAGCCGGTGGTGCGGCGAGAAGCGCGCGGAAGCGAGGTTGCCGAGCAGGAAGGCGAGGCCGGTGGAGGCGAACCACGCGCCGTATTCGGCGCTGCTGCGGCCCATCTGCGTCACCACGATATAGGGGCCGCCGGCGGCAAACACGAAGATGATCTGCGACGCCAGCACCTGGCACAGCACATAGCCGATGAAGGCGCGGCTGGTGAGCAGGCTGCCGACATCGCCGCGAAAGCCGCCGGGCTCGATGCGGTCGCGCCGGGTCTCCGGCAGTGCGACGGCGATCGCGACCGCGATGACCAGCGAGGCCGTCGTGATCACATAGAAGATGGCGCGCCAGCCGAACGCGATTTCCAGCAGGCCGCCGGTCAGCGGGCTCAGCATCTGCGCCACCATCATCACCGCGATCACCAGGCTGATCATGGCGCCGACGCGCTCGCGGCTGTAGAGGTCGCGGATGATGGCGCGGCTCACCACCATGCCGGTGGCGCCGCCGAGTGCCTGAAAAAACCGCGCCGCGATCAGCTGCGGCAGGGTTTCGGCGAAGATGCAGGCCGCACTCGCCACCACCATCAGCCCGAGTCCCGCCAGCAGCACCGGACGGCGTCCGAACTTGTCCGACAGCGGCCCCATGATGATCTGCGAGCAGGCGATGCCGACCATGAAGAGCGACACCGTCATCTGCGCGATCGAAATGTCGCGCCCGAAAGTGGTGGCCAGCACCGGCAGCGCCGGCACCAGCATATAGAGCGAGATCGGCGCCACGCCGGTCATGGCGACGAGCAGCAACAGCGTGGTTCGCGACGTCGCGGGGCTGGTGTCGGTCCCCGGCGGCTTGCTGACGACTCCGTGCATGCTGGTCCGATCCGTAGTGTGAATCGGACTGTAGCGTGATCGACGCTTGCGAATACGCCCGTTTCGGAATGCGGCTATTCCGTTTTCGGGAGGCGCTTATATGTTGTGCGCGAGAGGGCTCGGCATGAAAACCGTCATTGCGAGCGAAGCGAAGCAATCCATCTTTTCCTGACGCTGCGATATGGATTGCTTCGTCGCAAGAGCTCCTCGCAATGACGGTCCCGGCAGTACGGGACTACACCGCCAGCGGCGCGGTCGCGGCGTCGAGCCACAGCTTCGTCGCTTCATCCACCTGCGACCGCACCTCGCGGCACACCCTGGCATGATAGTCGTTGAGCCAGTTCAGCTCCTCGCCATCCAGCATGGTGAGGTCAATCAACCGCCGGTCGATCGGCGCCAGCGTCAGCGTCTCGAACGCGTTGATCGGCCGTTCCGCGCCGACGATGTCGGCGGCGACCACCAGTTCGAGGTTCTCGATCCGGATGCCGAATCCGTCGGTCTTGTAGTAGCCGGGCTCGTTGGACAGGATCATGCCGCGTTTCAGCGGCGTGGTGCCGAGTTTCGAGATGCGCGCCGGGCCTTCATGCACCGAGAGGTAGCTGCCGACGCCGTGGCCGGTGCCGTGATCGAAATCGATGCCGGCCTGCCACAGATATTGCCGCGCCAGCGTGTCGATCTGCGCCCCGGTGGTGCCGTCGGGAAATACCGCGCGGGCGATCGCGATGTGGCCGCGCAGCACGCGGGTGAAGCGGTCGCGCATTTCGGCGGTGGGTTCGCCGATCGCGATGGTGCGGGTGACGTCGGTGGTGCCGTCTTCATACTGCGCGCCGGAATCGATCAGCAGCAGATCGCCCGGCGCGATCCGGCGGTTGGATTTGCGGCTGACGCGGTAATGCACGATGGCGCCGTTCGGTCCGGTGCCGGCGATGGTCGGGAACGAGACGTCCTTCAACGCGCCGGTGTCGCGACGAAACGTTTCCAGCGCCTCGACGGTGTCGATCTCGGTCAGCACGCCCTTGGGCGCCTCGCGGTCGATCCAGGCCAGAAATCTCGTCAGCGCCACCGCATCGCGGCGATGCGCGGTGCGGGTGCCCTCGATCTCGGTGGAGTTCTTCACCGCCTTGAGCAGGCTGACCGGATCGTTGCCGCGCACCGGTCTGCCGCCCGCAGCCAGTATCAGGCGGCTCAGCGCGTCGGCGGCGGTGGCGCCGTCGAGCGCGATCGCGGCGCCCGCCTGCGCCAGCGCCGTGAGCTTCGGCGTCAGCGCCTCCGGCTCCTCGACGTCGGCGGATTTTTCAAGATGATCGCGGGCGCTGTTGGAAAGCTTGCGGTGATCGATGAACACCGTGGGCCGGCCCTCCTTCGGCACCAGCGCATAGGACAACGGCAGCGGCGTATGCGAGACGTCGGCGCCGCGGATGTTGAAGGTCCAGGCCACCGCGTGCGAATCCGACAGCACCAGCGCCTCGACGTCGAGGCGCGCGATCTCGAGCCGGATCCGCCGCAGCTTTTCGGCTTCCGCCTCGCCCGAAAATTGCGGGCCGTGTACGGCGACCGGGCCGAGCGGCGGGGCAGGGCGCTCGGTCCACACCGAATCGAGCGGGTTGCTGTCGACCGCGACCAGTTCCGCGCCGGCCCTGGCGCAGGCGCCGGCCAGCCGCTCGGCTGCCGCAGAAGTATGCAGCCACGGATCAAATCCGAGGCGGTCGCCGGTCACCAGATGCCGCGTCAGCCAGCTTTCCGGCGGCGGATCGGCCAGCGGCTCGACCTGCCAGGCCTTGCCATCGACCTGTTTGGCGGCCTGCAGCGTATAGCGGCCGTCGACGAAAAGCGCGGCCTGCTGGGTGAGAACGACGGCCATTCCGGCGGATCCGGTAAACCCGGTCAGCCAGGCCAGCCGTTCCTCCGAGGGCGCGACATATTCGTTTTGTTGCTGATCGGCCCGGGGAATCACGAATCCCGTCAGCTTGCGCCGCGCCAGCTCCTCGCGAAACGCCGCCAGCCGCGCGGTCAGCGCCACGCCGGCTTCGGGGTCTTCGAATGTCTGGAAATGGGCTTCGAACATCGCGTGGTCACCTCTGGGATTGCGGGGAGAACTCCGCGATCTGATCCATATCAAGCCGATTTGGCACAAATTGTGCTTGAATATTAGCACCTGCATTAGACGGGATGGAACGATTGTTGTCACAAACAGTTGGTTCCAGCGCTATCTGGGGGAAATCCAGGAGTGTTTCAACTCAACGACGAGGGGATACACAATGCCTGCTTTTACGTTTGAAAAAATCTCGCCCCCGGTTCGCCGTGGTCCGATTCCATCGATCGAAACGAAGCAACGCGGTGTCATCGTCCAGATTCTGGACCGGTTCGTCGAGGCGCGCGTCAAGCGCACCAAGCGTGGGGAAAACGGCGTGATCGCCCGCCACGAGCCCAAACCACCCGATTAGATTTCAACCCCCGCGCTGCATCAGCAGGCTGCTCCAGCCTTCGATCTGAAGGTGCCTCCTCAGAACCAGCCCGCGCGCGCGATAGGCCGCGACCACGCTTTGGGCCTGCTGCGGCAAGAGCCCCGACAAGATCACCAACGCCGATGGCGCCAGATGCTGCGCCATCGGCGTTGCCATTTGCCGCAGCGGGTTGGCGAGAATATTCGCCAGCACTAGGTCGAACGGCGCTCGCCCCAGAAATTCCGGGGCTGAAAAGCCGGTGGCGGTAATGGCCTGCACCAGCTCGCCGACGCCATTCAGCCTGGCGTTTTCCCGCGCCACCCGGACCGCGAGCGGATCTATGTCGCTCGCCAGCACCTTTATCCGCAGCGCCCTGGCGGCGGCGATGGCGAGCACGCCGGTGCCGGTCCCGAGATCGAGCACGCGGCGCGGCAAATGCGCCTTCAGCACCTCGTCGAGCAGCAGCAGGCAGCCCCGCGTGGTGCCGTGATGCCCGGTGCCGAACGCCAGCGCTGCCTCGATCTCGATGCCGAGCTTGTTGGCCGGCACTTTTGCCCGGTCATGCTGGCCGTGCACGACAAAACGCCCGGCGCGGACCGGGACCAGATCCGCCAGCGTCGCCTTGACCCAATCCTTTGCCTCGACCGTGTCGAAGCTGATGTGCTGCGCGACCTCATCCCCGGCGGCGAGGCCGATCAGCTCGCGGATCGCGCCTTCGTCCGGCGGTTCGGCGAAATGCACGATGATATCCCAGCGCCCGCCGGCCCCCTCGAACGCGGTGATCGCGGCCTGGCCTTCGACGAAGCTCTCGTCCAGCAGATCGACCACGCGCTTGGCGGCCTGCTCGTTGCCGATCGCAAAGCTGGCGCGGCGGGTCGCGGGGGTGATGGTGGGGGTCATGGAGAATCCGGGGGAATGTGCGCGACAGAGCGGCGTGAGCTTGTCGGTACCAAACGCGGGGGGTGTCCGGTAGTGGCTCCGTTCGAATTCCCATCCCGGCCCGCCGGACTCCCGCGGCCTTGTTTGCTATGCTGGCCGTAGAGGGGACCGAAAGGACGCGCAAATGACCGCGATCAATCGTGAATTTTTCCAGAGCTGGCGCGGGCCGGCCCCGGCCGATCAGGACACGTGGTGCCTGGTGTTTGACGAGGCCACAAGGCGCCTGCTGGTGCGGCACCAATGGCAGGCTTCAAGGCACAGCGGCTGCGATGAGTTCGAGGTGGCGGAATTCTTGAAGCAGGAGGGAGGCGCGCAGGCCGCCCTGATCGAGAGCCTGTTTCTGGTGCCGGCGGACGCCTAGGATCCTATTTCGGAGCGCTTTTTGCTTCCTCAATCGTCGCGAGTTCCCGGGCGACGGCCTCGATGTGCTTCTGGCGTTGGCTCCGGACGTACCAGAACGGAAGCCCAAAACTAACGAGAACCACAATGCCTTCGGCCAGCGCCGATTTCTCGCGGTCGATCCCGGCGAACGTTGTGACCAGGATGATGAGCAGCACGGCGCCGAAGGCGAACATGGAGCCCACTTCGCCCGGGCGGTATTTGGGCTCCGGCGCGTACCGGTTGGCCCGTTCTTTCGCAAGTAGCTGATCCGCATCGTCAAGAGACATGACACCCCGCTTCGCGCCAAGCGCTTCGACGCAATAATGCTCGGCGCCAGGCTACAGGAGTTCCCGAGGTCATACAGCGAACATACCGGGATTGTTCACAGGCCAGCGGCGCGGATGTGCACAGCATACCCCGAGCGATGTTCACGGAGTTACCCACTGGTTTTCCACAGCCAATCCACCGGGTTATCAACCGGTTGTAAAGCGGGTTGGAATGTTGCCGGCAGGCTAACTCAGCGTCCCGCTGACGGCCGCCAGGAGAGATCGTCCGACCACAGATAGATCGCGATCGCGGCCAGGCACAGCACGAGGCCGATCCAGAACATCGGCGAATGATGGATAGGTCGGGGCTTGCGGGCAGGGGAATTCATTCGATGACCTTCATTGGCTCGCGTCATCTTTGTTGACGCCGCCTGCTTAGCAGGTTGCGAGCCCGCGGCAAGCGCGCAGGCGCCGCTTGCCGTTCATCGGGCTACAGCCTGGATCGTCACCTGATGCCGGCGGACAGAGGTCGCTTCCCAGGATCTTGCGTAGATAAAGGTGACGCTGGCGTTGCCGGCGCTGGTTGCTTCGATGCTCCAGCGATGGATGCCGGGGGCGCCGAGCAGACGCTTGCCGGAGGCATCTTGTGAAAAACCACGGTCGTCGATGCGCAGGATCGAGGCGTTGACGCCCGCCTTGGCGTCGATCGTCCACCGGTATCCGGTCGACGGATTCTCCTCGAGTTCGACGGTAGCCTGCTGGCCAACCGTCAGCTTCAGCGTCTGGTCGGCGGCATCGGCTCCGACACCTGTCGTCGCGACCATTGCCGCGGCCAGCAGCAGGCACGCCCGCGAGGCATAGCTGGATTTCCCCAAGGCCATCCGGTTCATGCGGGTATCTGAATCTATTTGGTGATGGACTTCGGCGGACTGAGGTTGTCAGAAGACGAACGCGGGGTGGCCTTCTTGCAATCGGCCTTTCCCGGCGGACAATCGGCGGACGGTTGCTTCGGCACTTTCGTCTGCCCCGTTGATTGGGCCCAGACCGTCGGCGCCATCGAAGCCACAAAGGTAGCCGCTATCACGGCAAGCAGAACTCGTTTCATGCTGCGCTCCATCGCCCGGAAGGTTCTAATTTATGGCATGCCCGGATGCAGCTATTGATCCTGATCAACCGCTATTGACGGCTACAGCTCGGAGTCCGCGCGCGTGGCGGTCATCCGACCCGGCTACTCACTTGAACAACGCCCGGTGATCCCCGAGGATCACCCGCGCGGCATTGTGGCCGGGCGCGCCGGTGACACCGCCGCCGGGATGGGCGCCGCTGCCGCAATGGTAGAGGCCTTTCAGCGGCCCGCGATAATCGGCATGGCCGAGCATCGGCCGCGCCGAGAACAATTGGTTGAGCGTCAGCGCGCCGTGAAAGATATCGCCGCCGAGCAGCCCGAACTGGCGCTCCAGGTCGAGCGGCGACAGGATCTGCCGGCCGATTACGCTGGCCGCAAATCCAGGTGCGTATTGATCAACGGTGGCGATCATGAGATCGGCGACTTCGTCGCGGTGGTCGTCCCATGATTTTCCGTCGGGCAGTTCCGGCGCGACGTGCTGGCAGAACAGGCTGGCGACGTGCTGGCCCGGCGGGCACAGCGTGTCGTCGAGCGTGGAAGGGATCAGCACCTCGACGACGGGCGCGCGGCTCCAGCCATGCGCGCGGGCGTCCTGCCAGGCGCGATCCATGTAGCCGAGACTGGGCGCGATGATGATGCCGGCTGACAGATGATCGCCGGCGCCAGGCAGCGCGCTGAACGAGGGCAGCGCGTTGAGCGCGACATTCATCCGGAAGGTGCCGGAGCCGTTGCGCCAGTTCCTGATGCGGCCGAGGAAATCCGCCGGCAGCGCCTCCGCGGGCACCAGCCGCGTATACAGCAGTTTCGGGTTGACGCTGGAGGCGATGTATTTCGCGCGAACGGTTTCACCGTTGTCGAGAACCACGCCGACCGCGCGGTCACGTTCGACGATCACCTCGCGTACGCCGGCTTCGGTCTCGATCTCGACGCCATGGCCGCGGGCCGCCTTCGCCATCGCCTGCGTGATCGCGCCCATGCCGCCGATGGCGTGGCCCCAGACGCCCTTCTTGCCGTTCACCTCGCCGAACGCATGGTGCAGCATCACATAGGCCGAACCCGCGGCATAGGGACTGGCGTAATTGCCGACGATGGCGTCGAAACCATAGAGCGCCTTGACCAGGTCGCTCTCGAAGGTTTCGTCCAGCATCTCGCCGGCCGAACGCGTGAACAGGTCGAGCAGCGAGCGCTGCTGCGGCAGCGACAGTCTGTTGAGGATGTTGGCGGTGCCCAGCGCATTGAAGGCTTCGCGGATGGAGCCAACGCCGAATCCCTCGACGATGTTCGGCGGCGCCCGCAGCACGAAGGCACGCAGCACGTCGGCGATCTCTTCCAGTTCGCGGTTGAACGCATCGATACTGATGGCGTCGCGCTCGCTCAGCTTCGCCACCGATTGATGGGTGCGGCCCTCGCCGGTCAGCAGATAGCCGCCGTCGGGAGAGGGCAGAAAGTTCTGCGCGCGGCGCTCGACGATCCGCAAGCCGTGCTCGGCCAGTTTCAGGTCCGACACGATCTGCGGGTTGAGCAGACTGACGGTGTAGGCCGCGACCGAATTGCGGAACCCGGGATGGAATTCCTCCGTCACCGCGGCGCCGCCGACCACCTTGCGGCGCTCCACCACTTTCACGCGCAGGCCGGCCATCGCCAGATAGGCGGCGCAGGTGAGGCCGTTATGGCCGGCTCCGATGATCAGGACGTCGGTTTCGTTCATGTCCGCTTCAACAATGAGGTGTCATTCCGGGGCGATGCGAAGCATCGAAACCCGGAATCTCGAGATTCCGGGTCTGGTCCTTCGGACCTTCCCGGAATGACGTTTTTCAACCCATAGCGAAGATGTGAATGTCAGCACAGTGCTAACTGACATTTGGTTCCGGGGGCCTGCATTGCCCGTGGTCTTACCCTATGCTCTATCCAGTAGCCCCGGCGCCTTGGCCGGATTTCCGCCGCCGGCGCCCGCCGGGTTCAAGCCGGAGCTTTCATGAGTCCTTCTGATTCGTCCGCCGCCACGGATGCCGCTTCCGTTGCCCGGAACCGGCTGGTGCTGGTGGTCTATACCGCGGCGATCTTCGTCAGCGCGCTGCTGCTGTTCTCGGTGCAGCCGCTGTTCACCAAGATGGTGCTGCCGCGGCTCGGCGGCTCGCCGGCGGTGTGGTCGGTGGCGATGGTGTTCTTCCAGTCGCTGCTGCTCGGCGGCTATGCCTATGCGCATTACCTGATGCAGCTCAGGAACCGGATGTGGCCGGTCGCGATCCACCTGGTGCTGCTGGTGATCGCGCTGCTGACACTGCCGCTGTCGATCGCGGGCGGTTGGGGCGAGCCACCGACCTCGGGCTATGCGTTCTGGCTGCTCGGCCTGTTCGCGGTGTCGATCGGACTGCCGTTCTTCGCGCTGGCGGCCAACAACCCGCTGCTGCAGGCCTGGTTCGTGCGCACGGGTCATCCCAACGGCCCCGATCCCTATTTTCTCTATGCCTCCTCGAATATCGGCAGTTTCCTGGCGCTGTTGTCCTACCCGGTGCTGCTGGAGCCGATGTTCACGCTGCGCACGCAAAACCTGATCTGGACCGGAGGCTATGGCCTGCTGATCGTCCTGATCGCGGCTTGCGCGGTGCTGATGCTGCGCTCGCCCGTGATGGCCGTGGCCGATATGCGAGCTGAGGATACCCACTCGCCGGCGCCGCCGTGGATGCTGCGCGCGCGCTGGATTTTTCTCGCCGCGGTGCCGTCGGGCCTCTTGATCGCGGTGACCGCGCATATTTCCACCGACGTCGCCGCGGCGCCGCTGCTATGGGTGCTGCCGCTGTCGCTGTATCTGTTGACTTGGGTGCTGGTGTTCCAGTCGCGTCCCTTGCTGCCGCACAAATGGATGCTGCTGCTGCAGCCGCTGGCGATCGCGGGCGTGATCGTGCTGTTGGCGATCGGCGGCGAGCAGAACCTGCTGCTGACGCTCGGCGGCCACCAATTGTGCTTCTTCGTCATCGCAATGGCCTGCCATGGCGAGTTAGCGCGGACCCGCCCGGCGGCGAAATACCTCACCGGCTTCTATGTCGCGCTGTCGTTCGGCGGCATGGTCGGCGGCCTGTTCGCAGGACTGATCGCGCCGTTTACCTTCTCCTGGATCGCCGAGTACCCGATCCTGCTGGCCTGCGCGGCGCTGTGCCGGCCGCCCGGCGGCAACGAGCGCCTGGCGCGCTGGAGCCGCTGGTACTGGCCGTTTCTCGCCGTGCTCGCGGTGGCGCTGATGGCGCCGGCCTGGTCGACCGGCAAACTGTTCACCTGGCTCGACGACCACAGGGTCTGGGTGATCGGCGCGGTCGGCGTGCTCTCGGCCTTGCTGGCGCTCGGGCTGAACGCCAACCGCTGGAAAATCTTCGCCACCGTCGCAATGGGGCTGGCGCTGATCCGGGCCTATCCGCCGGATGCCGGCCGGGTGGAAACCGTGCGCAGCTTCTTCGGGGTGCACAAGATCGTGGTGACGCCGAACGGCCAGTATCACGTGCTGATGCACGGCACGACGATTCACGGCGCCGAGAAATACCAGAACGACGACGGCACGCCGGTAACCGGGCGCCCCGAGCCGATCACCTATTATCACAAGGACGGCGGCATCGGTCAGGCGATCACGGCGATGCGCGAGCGCAAGGGCTCTGGGCTGCGCGTCGCGGTGATCGGGCTCGGCTCCGGCTCGCTGGCCTGCGCCTCGGAACCGGGCGAGACCTGGAAGTTCTTCGAGATCGACCAGACCATGGTCGACAGCGCGAAGGACCCGAAATTTTTCACCTACATCAGCAAGTGCGAACCCGACATGAAGCCGGTGATCGGCGACGCGCGGCTGACCTTCGCCAAGGAATCTGCCGGCACCTACGACCTGATCATCGTCGATGCCTATTCGTCGGATGCGATCCCGATTCACCTCGCCACCGAAGAGGCGATGGAGATCTACAAGGAAAGGCTGGCGCCGCACGGCGCCGTCGCGATGCACGTATCCAACCGGCATCTGGAGCTGTCCAGCGTCGTGGTCGGGATCGCGGACGCCAACGATCTCAAGAGCTGGGTCTACAGCGAGGACACCAACCGCGACGCCGAATACATTTTCTCGACCACGGTGGTGATCTCGGCGCGCGAGGAGGCCGATATCGGCAAGCTGGCGGCATCGGACCAGTGGGCCCTGACCGAAGCCGAAGACAACCAGCGGGTCTGGACCGACGACTACTCCAACGTGCTCGGCGCGGTCTGGCGGCGGCTGAAGAAGGGCGAAGAGTAAGTCCGGATCGACGATTACTTCGTCTTGCGCGGAACCATTCACGGTTGAGTCTGTTGGCTGCCCGACACAATCAACCGGAGACCACAATGAAAAAGCTCGCAATATCACTCATGGCCGGCGCAGGCGCGCTGCTTGCCACCTCTGCTTTCGCGGCCCCGATGTCGAACGGCATCACGGCGCTGCCTGACAGCAACATCGAACAGGTCCGCATGGTCTGCAACGAGAACGGCCGCTGCTGGCGCGAGCGTAGCCAGCGCCGCGTTATCGTCCGGGAATCCTACGGTTATGACCGCGGTCGCCATTATGGCCATCGCAATCGCGGCCATGATCGCGGCGGCGTCGCCATCCGCGCGCCCGGCGTCAGCGTCGGCATCGGCTCCGGCCGTTACTGAGCTATATACTGATATGGCGGCCTCGGCGCATTGCGCGCCGGGGCCGTTTCGTTTTGCGCGGTGAGATGTGAGCAATATTGATCACAAGCGCGCCCGAACCGCCAATGTCGCTCATTGTTCTCACGACGACGCCAGCGCAGCCGGAACCCGGCAGCCTCTCGCCCATTGCGCTCATGCCGCGCTGACGCGGCCTTCAGGAAAGATTCCAAAATGAAAGGTTTACTGCTGATTGGCTTCGCCGCCTGTGCATTTGCGGCCATGCCGACGCTGTCGGCCTCCGCCATGCCGCGCGTGGCGGCGAACACGCTGGTGAGCGAAACCGATGGTTCGGTTGTGCTTGCGGGCCACGGCCATGGACGGGGCTACCACATGCGACGCGGCGGTCGCGGCCATCACTACGGCTGGAGCAGAGGCCGCCACCGCGGCTGGCGCTGATCGATATCCCGATCACATGAATGGAGGCCGCCTCGCTTGGCGGCCTCTTTCATTTCAGCCGGAGGCATAATGAGGCGCGTCAGTCCTGATAGGTGAACAGGCCGCGCGGCTGATATTGCTGCCGCGGCTGGTAATAGCCCTGCGGCGCGTATTGCGGCGCATAGCCGCGATCCTGGTAATATTGCTCGCGCGGATAGACCTGCGCCCCATAGACGCGCCGGCTGCGCAGCGCCGGATAGCGCGCCTCGTTGGAAGAGCCGTCGGCCGGATAGATGTAGCCATCGTCGGCCTGCACCTGGGGCTGGACGTGCGGCTGCACTTGCTGTTCGACCCGCGGCGCGACCTCGCCGGGTATGCCCGGCCGTGGCGCCAGTACGATCGGATCGCCGGCGGAGTTGAATTGCGGGGCCGCTTCGCGACGCGCCACGGCGGTGTTGGCGCGGGGCCGCGGGTTGCGCGCCAGGGCTATCTGCGAGGAGCCGGTCAGCGTGACGGTGGCGTTGAGCACGCCGTCCTTTTGCACCAGCGCATACAGCGTCGCGGCGTTGGCGCGCGACAGCCGCACGCAGCCATGCGAGGCCGGGTTGCCGAGTCGGTTCACGGAATCGGTGCCGTGAATGGCATGGCCGAGCTTGGTGAAGAAGATCGCGTGCGGCATCGGCGCGTCGTCGAATTCCTTGGAGTAGTGGTCTTCCTCCATCCGGAAGGTCTTGAAACTGCCGTTCGGGGTCTCATAGGCGGGCAGGCCGCTCGATACCGGCCACCGGTAGCGCTCGACGCCGTCGACCGCGACGGTCATCAGCTGCGCATTCTTGTCGACGGTGATGGCGATTTTGGCCTGCGCAGCGCCGCTCAGGAACAGCAACAGACCGGTGACGGCAATGAGGAAGCAACGCATTTTACCTTTGGCCTCCAGGCCCAGAAATCCCGTGCCACTGCACGCCGCTCTCGCCGTCCCCCAGCATCAATATGCCCGGAATCCGCTGAAGGTTCCAGCCACCTGCGAGGCCATCGTTAATGGGCCGCAGGGCGCCAGCATGGCGATGGCACGGCCAAATCCGGCGTGTCGACGCAATTTTCGCTGATTGGCGGCGGTCCCGCCGTGGTTTCGCCTTGGCGAGGCAACCTTTCGGCCGCAGCGGCGTTACACATTCCCGCCCGGTCGGTCCGTCGCGGCCAGCATCGAGGAATTCAGATGAAGACGAAAATCCGCACTGCCGCTTTGCCGGCCGGTCTGCCGGCAAAATTCATTCTGGCGGTGGCGGCGATCCTCCTCGCGCTGCTTGCCATGCCGAGTTTCGGCAACGCCCAGGGCATCGTGCGCGGCGCGCAGGAAGGTTCACGCGAGGGCAACCGGATCGCCGGCCCGGTCGGCGGCGTGGTGGGTGGCGCGGTCGGCGCCGGTGTCGGCGGCGCCATGGGCGCCGTCAAAGGCGTGTTCGGGATCAACGACCGCGGCCATCGCTGCCGCGGCTACTATGACCGCCGTGATCGGTTTCACTGCTATCGGTGAATCACTCCGTCATTGCGAGGCGATGACAGCGGAGTTTGTGCGAGCAGTATTCAGTTCTTCAGCCGGTACCCGGTCTTGAAGATCCACCACACCGCGACCATGCAGACGGCGAGGAAGCCCAGCGTCATGCCGACGCTGAGGCCGATGCTGACGTCGGCGATCTCATAAAAGCTCCAGCGGAAGCCTGAGATCAGATAGACCACGGGGTTGAGCAGCGTGATGGTGCGCCAGCCCTCCGGCAGCATGTTGACCGAGTAGAAGCTGCCGCCGAGGAAGGTCAGCGGCGTCACCACCAGCATCGGGATCATCTGCAGCTTCTCGAAGCCGTCGGCCCAGATGCCGATGATGAAGCCGAACAGGCTGAAGGTCACCGCGGTCAGCACCAGGAAGGTCAGCATCCACCAGGGATGCATGATGTGCAGCGGCACGAAAAGTGCTGCGGTGGCGAGAATGATCAGGCCGAGGATGATCGACTTGGTGGCGGCGGCGCCGACATAGCCGAGCACGATCTCGAAATACGAAACCGGCGCCGACAACAGCTCGTAGATGGTGCCGACGAATTTCGGGAAGTAGATGCCGAACGAGGCGTTGGCGATGCTCTGGGTCAGCACCGACAGCATCACCAGCCCCGGCACGATGAAGGTGCCGTAGCTGACACCCTCGACCTCGGCGATGCGCGAGCCGATCGCGGCGCCGAACACCACGAAGTACAGCGAGGTCGAAACCACCGGCGAGACGATGCTCTGCAGCAGCGTGCGCCAGGTGCGCGCCATTTCGAACAGGTAGATGGCGCGGACAGCCCTGAAATTCATGACGCCTTCACCAAACTGACAAAAATGTCTTCCAGCGACGACTGGCTGGTATCGAGATCGGAGATGCGGATGCCGGCGGCACGGAGGTCGCTGAGCAGGCTGGTGATGCCGGTGCGTTCGCCCCTGGTGTCGTAATCATAGGTCACGGTGCGGCCATCGTCGGACAGTTCGAGGCCATAGGCCGCGAGGCTGGCAGGAATCGCATCGACCTTGCTTTGCAGATGCAGCTTCAAGTGCTTCTTGCCGAGCTTCTGCATCAGGCCGGCTTTCTCCTCGACCAGGATGATCTCGCCCTTGTTGATGACGCCGATCCGGTCGGCCATCTCCTCGGCCTCTTCGATGTAATGCGTGGTCAGGATGATGGTGACGCCGGAGGCCTGCAGCGCCCGCACCACTTCCCACATGCCCTTGCGCAATTCGACGTCGACGCCCGCGGTCGGCTCGTCGAGAAACAGGATCTGCGGCTCGTGCGACAGCGCTTTCGCGATCATCACCCGGCGCTTCATGCCGCCGGACAGGGTGACGATCTTGGAATCCTTCTTGTCCCACAGCGACAGGTCCTTCAGCACCTTTTCGATATGGGCGGGGTTCTTCGGCTTGCCGAACAGGCCGCGGCTGAAGCTGACGGTGGCCCACACCGATTCAAACGCATCGGTGTGCAGCTCCTGCGGCACCAGCCCGATCATCGAGCGCGCCGCGCGATAATCCCTGTTGATGTCATGGCCGTCGACGGTGACGCGGCCTTCGCTCAGATTGGCGATGCCGCAGATGATGCTGATCAGCGTGGTCTTGCCGGCGCCGTTCGGCCCCAGCAGCGCGAAAATCTCGCCGCGCTTGATCTCGAGGTTGATGCCGTTGAGCGCCTTGAAACCGGAGCCATAGGTCTTCGACAGATTTGCAACGGAGATGATGGGAGTCATGCGGGGCTATGAAATCCGGATAGGAAATGCGGAAAGGGCTGAGGCCGCACCGCGGCGCGCCTGGGGCAGAGGAGGGGCGAGCAGCCACAGATAGGAACGTTCGGGGCTTCGCGCAATCGCTGCGTCCGCTGAAAACGTCCGTTCAAATATTCGCGAGATCGCCCGGATCCCCGGCGGCCTCGAAACGCGGGATGAGGTCGGGGGGCAGCGCCACCAGTTGCGCCGAACGGTCGATCGAGCCACCAAGGATTGCGGCGGCGGCGATCTGTTTGGCGAGCCGCGTGTACTCGGACCAGACCAGATGGAGCATCAACGGTGGTTGCTCTCCGTCGGCAAGCATCTGCCCGCAGCGCTCATTGGCGCCTTCCGTCAGCCACCATCGTTGCGCCAATGTGACGAGCTTTCTGAAATGGCGCAGCGTTCCGGTCTGCTGCGCCAGCGGAACGCCCGCCAGCTCGGCGCAGTGGGTCAGCCAGTTGAGGCCGGCCAGGATGGCAATCGAAAAATCCACCGTCGCGGTGCCGGTGAAATCGATCACGGTGTTTTCATGCGGACGCTGGAACAGAAAGCCGTCGATCATGTCGAGCTGACGGGCGGCATCGGTCAGCAGCCCGAATTCGCCACCCAGCACCGCGATCACATACTGCATGGCTTCCAGCCTTGTGTGATCCCAGACCGAGCCGACATCGCCGGCCGCATCCGCCAGCGTCCGCTTGCAGGCGGGATAGATCAGTTTGCCCTGGTCGATATCGGCGAGATAGCGGGGGACGCGCTGGCGCAGGTCTTCGAGCAGCGTGTCAGGTTGAGCGAGACCCGCCGGCGGTTGCTTCGCCGCCGGGCTCTTCTGCACTTTCGAATGCAACCAGCCGAACAAGTCATCGCCCCCGATCAAGGCTTGGTCCGGATGTTAGACGGGCCCGACGAAATGATCGACTGCCATTTTGAGTACGCAACGTCACCCGTCGAGGCCGGACAGGAACTCAATCGGCCGCTGGGGCGTCGGCGGGAAATTCGACAAACGCGATCACCGCGTCCTTCGCATCCTCCAGAAATTCCGGATCACTGCGCAGCTGCTCGATGGTGCTTGGCGGCTTGAAGCCCGTCGAACCGTCGGGATTGATCCAGCCTTCAGCCGCAAACTGCAGCACGTCAGCGGCCTCCTCCATGGCTTCGTCGAAAGTGTCACCGCCGGTGATCACCCCCGGAAGATCGGGAAACGACACCCCGTAGCAGCCGTCGGATTCCTTGTGGACCAATGCGACGTACTTCGGCATCGCGTTGTTCCTCACTCCGCCGCATGGGCGCGAGCGGGAAGTTCGATGAGCGCGACCATGTAGGTCTTGATGTCGTCGGCGATTTCCGGATCGGATTTCAGCTCCGTCAAGGTTCGCGGGCGAGGCATCGGCTTGCCGTCCGCCTCGAAGCTTTCGGCATACAGTTCCAAAGCTTCCGGCGCGTTGCGCAATGCTTCGTCAATATCGTCGCCTGCGGAGGTGCAGCCGGGCAGGTCCGGAAACCAGACGCCCACAGCGTGGTCCGGTCCAGCATCCTCAATGATGGCGATGTAGTGGGCCATGGCTATCTCAGTCAGGCTTCCATCCTGCGCCCTTATAAATGGCACGGACGAGGCCTTTTCCCAAGTCCTTCTTGGGGTGCGGAACCACCACTGTTTCACCGGAGGCAGGATTCTTGAAAACGTGATGGGAGCCGGTGACGCGAACAAGTGTCCATCCCTCCCGCTCCAGGCGGCGAACAATGTCGCGGCTGTTGGTCAACATGAAGCGCCTCCCATCGAATCATATGACGGAAGGCTAGGGCCGGCCAGCCCGTGTTAAGTGTGAACTACACCCGCTCCACGAAACTATCGACCACCTTCTTCTCGCCGGCCTTTTCGAACGCGATGGTGAGCTTGTTGCCGTCGATTTTCACCACGGTGCCGTAGCCGAATTTCTGGTGAAACACGCGGTCGGCCAGGGTGAACTCGGAAGTGGTGCCGGTGGATTTCGCGATCAGCTCGCCCTCGATGGTCATCGGGCCGCGCTTGGCGGAGAAGCCGCTGCTACGCGAGCTTGAAGCATCGCTGCGCGAACTTGAAGTATCGCTGCGCGAACTTGAAAACGGCGACTGGCTTTCGTTGAAACCGCCGCCGGCCTGGCCGCCGCCGCGGCCGCCATTCTGGTTGCGGGTGCGGTTGGCCTGGGCGCGCTGCCAGCCCGGCGTCGAATAGCTGGAGCCGAAGGATTCGACGTTGTCGAAGCGCGACGGCCCGTAGCCGCTGCTGCCGCCCCAGCCGGAGCCGCCCTTGGATTCCGTGATCTCGACATTGTGCGCCGGCAATTCATCGAGGAAGCGCGACGGGATCGTGGTCGACCACGTGCCGTGGATCCGCCGGTTGGTGGCAAAGTAGAGTTTGGCGCGGCGGCGCGCCCGCGTGATGCCGACATGGGCGAGGCGGCGTTCTTCTTCCAGCCCGGCGCGGCCCTGTTCGTCGAGGGTGCGCTGGCTCGGAAACAGGCCTTCCTCCCAGCCCGGCAGGAACACATTGTCGAATTCCAGCCCCTTGGCCGAATGCAGCGTCATCAGCGACACCGCGTCGTCCTCGGCGCCGCCGTCGCGGTCCATCACCAGCGAGATGTGTTCGAGAAAACCCTGCAGGTTCTCGAATTCCTCCATCGAGCGCACCAGCTCCTTGAGGTTTTCCAGCCGGCCGGCGGCGTCGGCGGAGCGGTCCTTCTGCCACATCTCGGTATAGCCGCTCTCGTCGAGCACGATTTCGGCGAGTTCGGTGTGCGAGGTCACCTCGCGCTGCACCCGCCAGCGATCGAAACTGGCGATCAGGCCGCGCAGCGAGCCGCGCGCCTTCGGCTTCAGCTCGTCGGTCTCGACCACGGCGCGCGCGGCCTCGAACAGCGGCATGCGGCGCTTGCGGGCGTGATCGTGCAGCATCTGCACGGTGGCGTCGCCGAGGCCGCGCTTCGGCACATTGACGATGCGCTCGAAGGCGAGGTCGTCGGCCGGCGAGTTGATCACCCGCAAATAGGCCAGCGCGTCACGGACTTCGGCGCGCTCGTAGAAGCGGGGGCCGCCGATCACGCGGTAGGGCAGGCCGAGCGTGACAAAACGGTCTTCGAATTCGCGCATCTGGAACGAGGCCCGCACCAGGATCGCGATGTCGTTGAGCTTGTGGCCGTCGCGCTGCAGCTGCTCGATTTCCTCGCCAATGGCGCGGGCTTCCTCTTCGGAATCCCAGGAGCCGGTGACGGTGACCTTCTCGCCGTCGACGTCCTCGGTGCGCAGCGTCTTGCCGAGCCGGCCTT
>NZ_JAUSLT010000163.1 GCF_030646015.1 Bradyrhizobium sp. | reverse complement strand
CCGCGATCGCCCGATGCCACCGATCGGCCGCGAAAACCGGACTCTTCACGTCTCGCGCGCCACCTGAGTTCGCAAAAAAAGCCAGATTTCGGGCCCCATTCCCGCAGACCCGATTGTGCAAAGCTCTCGCAAGCGGGGGAGAGGGCCGACCGCCCCCGGACCGCGCCAGGGTGCTCTTGACGTCTCCGCCACGAAATGGTGTCTATCGGCCCATGAACACCGTCGTCCGCGATAGCCGTCTTTGGTGGCGCACCTCCTGAGAGGTGGCCGGTGCGATTTCATTTTCCCAAATCGTCAGAGGCCGTCATCGCAGTGCGACGGCCCTTTTGTTTGTCCTGCATGGCGCTCCCTCGCTAAGTTTCGTAAGAGGATGACATGAACAGGACAGCCTTTTCTCTGCCGGACCACAGCGAATACCGCACCCGTGGCGGGCTGGCGGTGACGCGGAATGTCGAGCAGTTCACCGGCGACGCCAAGCGGCTCGACGACCTGATTGACCTGCTCGACCGCCGCCGCGGCGTGGTGCTGTCGTCGGGTACCACGGTGCCCGGCCGCTACGAGAGTTTTGATCTTGGCTTCGCGGATCCGCCGCTGTGGCTGCAGACCAGCGGCGCCGATTTTTCGCTTGAAGCGCTGAACGCGCGCGGCGAGGTGCTGATCGCGTTCCTCGGCGACGTGCTGCGCGAACCTTGCGTCGTCATTAGCGAGAAAAGCGCCACCCGGCTCAAGGGCCATATCGTGCGCGGCGCCGCGCCAGTCGACGAGGATCAGCGCACCCGCCGCGCCAGCGTAATGTCGCTGGTGCGCGACCTCGTCGCCGCACTCGGCGCCAATGACGATCCCTTGCTCGGCCTGTTCGGCGCCTTCGCCTATGACCTCGTGTTCCAGATCGAGGACCTCGTGCAGAAGCGGGCGCGTGAAGCCGACCAGCGCGACATCGTGTTGTACGTGCCGGATCGCCTGCTGGCCTATGACCGCGCCACCGGGCGAGGCGTGGTGCTGAGCTACGACTTTGCCTGGAACGGCCAGTCCACCGAGGGCCTGCCGCGCGAAACCGCCGAGAGCGGCTACGCCCAGACGCCGCGGCAGGGATTTGCCGATCACGCCGCCGGCGAATATCAGGCCACCGTCGAAAAGGCGCGGGCCGCTTTCGCGCGCGGCGATCTGTTCGAGGCGGTGCCGGGACAATTGTTCGCCGAGCCCTGCGAGCGCTCGCCGGCGGAAGTGTTCCAGCGGCTGTGCCGGATCAATCCGTCGCCCTATGGCGCACTGATGAATCTCGGCGAGGGCGAATTCCTGGTGGCGGCGTCGCCCGAAATGTTCGTGCGCTCCGACGGCAGGCGGGTCGAGACCTGCCCGATCTCGGGCACCATCGCGCGCGGCGTCGATGCCATCGGCGATGCCGAGCAGATCCGGCAACTCCTGAATTCGGAGAAGGACGAATTCGAACTCAACATGTGCACCGACGTCGACCGCAACGACAAGGCGCGGGTCTGCGTGCCCGGCACCATCAAGGTGTTGGCGCGGCGGCAGATCGAGACCTACTCGAAACTGTTCCACACCGTCGACCATGTCGAAGGCATTCTGCGGCCTGGCTTCGATGCGCTCGATGCGTTCCTGACCCACGCCTGGGCGGTGACGGTGACCGGCGCGCCGAAACTATGGGCGATGCAGTTCGTCGAGGACAATGAGCGATCGTCGCGGCGCTGGTATGCCGGCGCGATCGGCGCGGTGAACTTCGATGGCAGCATCAACACGGGACTGACCATCCGCACCATCCGGATGAAGGACGGCCTCGCCGAGGTGCGGGTCGGCGCCACCTGTCTGTTCGACTCGGACCCCGCCGCCGAGGACCGGGAATGCCAGGTCAAGGCCGCCGCACTTTTCCAGGCGCTGCGCGGCGATCCCGCCAAGCCGTTGTCCAGCATCGCGCCCGATGCCACCGGATCGGGCAAGCGGGTGCTGCTGATCGACCACGACGACAGCTTTGTGCACATGCTGGCGGATTATTTCCGTCAGGTCGGCGCCACCGTTACCGTGGTGCGGCACATTCATGCCCAGCAGATGCTGACGCAGAACGCCTGGGATCTCCTGGTGCTGTCGCCGGGTCCCGGGCGGCCGGAGGATTTTGCGATCTCAAAAACCATCGACACCGCGCTCGACATGAAGCTGCCGATCTTCGGCGTCTGCCTCGGCGTGCAGGCGATCGGCGAATATTTTGGCGGCCAGCTCGGCCAGCTCGGTCAGCCCGCGCATGGCCGGCCGTCGCGGGTCCAGGTGCGCGGCGGGCGCTTGATGCAGAACCTGCCCAATGAAATCGTGATCGGCCGCTATCATTCGCTTTATGTCGAGCGCGACAGCATGCCCGACGTGCTCAGCGTCACCGCGAGCACCGAAGACGGCGTGGCGATGGCGATCGAGCACAAGACCTTGCCGGTCGGCGGCGTGCAGTTTCACCCGGAATCGCTGATGTCGCTCGGCGGCGAAGTCGGCCTGCGCATCGTGGAGAATGCGTTCCGGCTGGGGGTAATGACGAATTGAGGAAGGACGTCATTGCGAGGAGCCCTTGCGACGAAGCAATCCACACTTTCTTCGTCTCGCCATGGATTGCTTCGCGGAGCCTGTCATCGGGCGGCGCTCTGCGCCGACCCGTTGGCTCGCAATGACGAAGAAAGGAAGAGAACCAACGATGACGTTTGAACATGATCTGAAGGCCACCGTCCGCACCATTCCGGATTACCCCAAGCCGGGAATCCTGTTTCGCGACATCACCACGCTGCTCGGCGATCCCCGCGCGTTCCGCCGCGCGGTCGATCAGCTGGTCGATCCCTGGGCCGGCTCCAAGATCGACAAGGTCGCCGGCATCGAGGCGCGCGGCTTCATCATCGGCGGCGCGGTGGCGCATCAGGTTTCGGCCGGCTTCGTGCCGATCCGCAAGAAGGGCAAGCTGCCGCATACCACCGTGCGCATCGCCTATTCGCTGGAATACGGAATCGACGAAATGGAAATGCACGCCGACGCCATCAAGCCGGGCGAGCGGGTGATCGTGGTCGACGACCTGATCGCCACCGGCGGCACCGCGGAGGGCGCGGTAAAACTGCTGCGACAGATCGGCGCCGACGTGGTGGCGGCCTGCTTCATCATCGACCTGCCGGATCTCGGCGGCGCCGACAAGATTCGGGCGATGGGCGTGCCGGTGCGAACGCTGATGGCGTTCGAGGGGCATTGAAGGCCAAGCGCTGAACTCTCGACTCGTCGTCCCTGCGAACGCAGGGACCCATAATCCCGGTCGTCTGTTGTTCAAGAAGGCGTCTGCATCCGTACCATCACGAGAGGCCGCGGCGTATGGGTCCCGGATCAGCGTTCGCTAACGCTCACTTGTCCGGGACGACGGATCGATGGTGATCGCTTCGGAACCTCACGACCCCTGCAGCATCAAATTCAGCTCCAGCTCGCGGAAGCTGAAATAGTTTTCCCGGATCCATTGATGCAGTTCGGTCGATGAATCCTTCTCGTTGCGCAAATAGCCGGTGAACGAGAAGGTCAGCCGGTCGATATAGGTCTTCAGGAACACCGGCAGGGCGGCGATGCGCAGCACCCGGCCGCGGGCGAAGGCCGGCGGCAGCTCGCCGCGCACGATATGCTCGTTGTCGATGGTGACCAGCGCGTTCGGCGGAATCTGCTGCTGCAGCATGGGAAAGGCGCGCGCCGAGGCGCGGTCGGTATCGGCGACGAACAGGATGATCGGCGAGACGCCGCGCCGCGCCGCCTCCTTCATGAAGCCGATTTCCCCGGTCATCTTGAAGAATTCGTCGAAGGCGTGAAAGCCGAGGTCGATCACCTTGCTGACCCCGTCATTGACGATCAGGCGGTCCATCAGCTGCATTTTTCCGAACGTGTCGATGACGTCGGCGGTCTCGGTGACCCTGGGCAGGAATTCCAGCAGCGACGGCTCTTTCAGATTGATGTCGAAGGCCGCGACCGTGCCGTGCTTCAGCAGCAGGAATTCGGTCAGCAGCCGCGCGATCAGCGTCTTGCCGACCAGCGGGCGGGGCGAGCAGATGATGAAGACGGGCGTGCGGTACATTGGCGCTATATCAGGCGAATTCGGCGCCCAATCCAGCCAAATAGCAGCCGTTTGCGCAATTATTTTTCGCCGCCGCGCGTCGCCGATTTGCCGGAGCCGACCAGGTCGGTCAGCTTTATGCGGTCGAACTCGCTCCAGACATTGGCCAGCCAGTGCCGGACATAGCCGCGCAGCACAAACGAATAGTTCGCGGCCTCGTCATGGACGCCCTTGTTGGCGACGAATTTGAGGAACGGTACCGAGGAGACCTCGACCTGCTCGTAGGCCATTTCGTTGAGCTTGGGGATGGTGAGCTCGGTGGCGTCCTTGATGCGGTGGAAATAGGAATTGTAGGTCGCCTGGTCCCATTGGAAGAACTGGGTATCGTTGATGAAGTTCTTCACCAGGAAATATTTGGCGCCCTGCATGAAATTGGCGGTCTGGGCGATTTCGTCCAGCGAGGCGATCGAGGGGCCCAGGATGTGGAACACGGCAAAGGTGATCTGCCCGGACTTGGCGGCGTCGAGAAAGCCGATGTCGCGCAGCGAGGCCAGCGCCGGCGACAACAATCCGGCGCGGACGTCGATCACGGTGACCGAGGGGCTCGCCGCGTTCAGCGTATCGAAGATCTTCATCTGGTCCGCGGTCGTCGTCATGTCGACGATCTCGGTGATGTCGGGGTGAAAGCGCATCAGGGTGCCGCGCGGCGACTCGGTGTCGAAGGCACGGGTGGGAATGTTGTTGGCGCTGAAATAATCCAGCAGGGTCCGCGACACCGTGGTCTTGCCGACCCCGCCCTTGTCCGCGCCCACCACGATCACTACCGGCTTCGTCGTCATGAATTTCCCTTACGCGCCATTCTTTGCTGCAGCATGATCCCAAGGCAAACCGAACCGTCTGCTGGCGGAATCGGCTGCCGACCGTGCCTTGTCCCGATCGCAAAGCGGTCGAAACGTCCCCGTCCCCTGCTTTAGGCGCGAACATGGCAGAAACAAGGGAGAATTCAATGAATTAGGCGCGGGTTAAGCTTAATCCTGCCGGTGTCGTTAACACGGGCAGGTCGATTCGGGCTCAGTTGCGCCGGCCCCAGGGACCGCGCGCGGCGCGGACCGGACCATCGCTCCAGGGGCCGGCGGGGACCGGCGGCGGGATCTGGCCGGTGGTTTCAGGCTGTTCGACCTGGCCGTCGTCCGGCTCTTCTTGGGTATCCGACGGCAGCGCCAGCCGGCCGGAATCGTGTCCGCCGGCATATTTCACCAGCGCCTGCACCCGGGAATCCACCGAGGGATGGGTGGCGAACAGGTCGGCAAAACCCTCGCGCGGGTTGTCGATGCACAATTCCATCACCGCCGAGGTGGCGCCGGGAAGCTCGCCGCGGTTCTCGATCTTGCGCAGCGCCGAGATCATGGCGTCGGGATTCTTGGTCAGTTCGACCGATCCGGCGTCGGCCAGCAGCTCGCGCGAGCGCGACAGCGCCAGTTTGACGACTTGCGACAGCAGCCAGGCCAGCAGGATCAACACCACCGCGATAATGACCACAATGACCGCGCCGCCGCCGCCCTTGCTGTTGCTGTCCGACGAGGAAGACGAGGACGACCTCGACGACGATGAGCCGCCAGAGGAGGAATTCCAGCTCAGATTGGTGAACATCCGGAAGAACAGCTCGCCGAAGAAGCCGACCACGCCGGCGATGATCACCGCGGTCACCATCAGCTGCACGTCGCCGTTGCGGATGTGGGTGAGCTCGTGGCCGAGCACCGCCTCGAGCTCCTGATCATCAAGCGCCTTCAACAGGCCGGTCGTGACGGTGACGGCATATTGCCGCCGGTTCAGCCCGCTGGCGAACGCGTTGCGCGCGTCGTTGTCCACGATCTTCAGTTTCGGCATCGGGATGCCGCGGGAGACGCAGAGGTTTTCCAGCAGATTATAGAGCCGGGGCTGCTGCTTGCGCGTCACGTCCTCGCCGCCGGTGACGGCGTCGATCATGTTCTGGTGGAAGAAATAGGCGATCACGATCCACAGCGCCGCCGCCCCCGTCGCATAGGGAAACGCTTTTACGAGGTCGTGGCCCGCCGCCATCAAATAATAGTTGACCGGCCGGTCGCTATCGATTGCGACCTCCGCCAGCAGCGCGCCGGCATAGACCAGCACGTAGATCAGCAGGAACAGCCCGGCGAGCAGCAGCATCGAACGCAACTTGTTCGATGCAATGTGCGTGTAGAGACCGTAGGCGGCCATGATGCGCTACCCTGCCGAGGTGGTTTGCGGGATCAGAATTTGACCGTCGGCACCACCTCGACCTCGGTCCTGGAGGCGCCGAGATCGAAGAATTCCTTTTTGGTGAAGCCGAACGTGCCGGCGAACAGCGCGGCGGGCATCTGCTGGATGCCGGTGTTGTATTCCTGGACCGCGTTGTTGAAGAAGCGGCGGGCGGCCGCGATCTTGTTCTCGAGGTCGGACAATTCGCTCGACAGCTGCTGGAAGTTGGCGTTGGCCTTGAGGTCGGGATAGGCCTCCGACAGCGCGATCAGCCGGCCGAGCGCGCCGCTCAGCTGGTTTTCGGCGGCGGCGATCTGTCCCGGGCCCTGCGCTGACATCGCGGAGTTGCGGGCCTTGATGACGTCGTCGAGGGTGCCGCGCTCGTGGCTGGCGTAGCCCTTCACGGTCTCGACCAGGTTCGGGACCAGGTCGTGGCGCTGCTTGAGCTGCACGTCGATGTCGGCAAAGGCCTGGCCGACGCGCTGGCTGAGCGCCACCAGCCGGTTATACGCGGCGAACGCGAAGAACACGAGAATGACGATGACGCCGAGAACGATCCAGCCGGTCGACATGGCAAAAAACTCCTGATGAGACAACGAAGGCGGGCACGCTAGACCAAAACCGGCCCGCGCGGCAGCCCGCCGCGAGGTGAGGCTCTGGTTGGTCGGATCCGGGGCGGGATAAGTTCAAGGAACGCGTGTCCCGGACGCGAAGCGGTGCGCAGCACCGCTTCGCAGAGCCGGGACTCATTTCGGAGCCGATACGATCGATGGGCCCCGGATCAGCAGCGTACCACGCCGCAAGGGCGGCGCGCTGCGCAGCATCCGGGGCACGAGTGCGTCACTAACCCTCGTCCACCACCGCATCGCCCCATCGCCATCGCCGGGCGCGGGCAAAGTCAGCCTTGGCGCGGCGGGGCACTTTTGTGATGGCCAGCCCCTCTGGCGTGCAGAGCTTGGCCGTCACCTCGACCTTGCTGACCACAGGCTGCGCCAGCACGCGGGCGGGGCGCCGCGCGGCCGGGGCGCGCGTCAGTGCGACATAGGCGAATCGTTCGTCCTCATAGGCCAGTTCGGCGGATTTGAGCTGCCGGTGCGCCTGCGAGCGCGGCAGGCGCTGGGTGAAATGGCACCAGTCGGGCGCATCAAGCGGACATGGCCCGTCATGCGGGCAGGGCGCCGCGACATGCGCGCCCGCCGCGATCAAGTGTGCCCGCAGCGCGACGATCCGCGCATAGCCCGCCGGCGTGCCGGGCTCGACCACCAGCAGCGTATCGCGGGTCTTGCTCCACATCAGTTCGGCGAGCGCCTTTCGCTCGCTCTCGCTGATTTCGCCGATCATGTAGCTCGCGACCACGAGGTCGACGGCTTCAGCCCTGGCGAGCTCGGCGCGGGCTTCGCCCTGCTGATAGGTCATGCTGCGCAGGCGCGTGCTGGCGCCGCCCAGATCCAGCGCCAGCGCGCGCAAGGCACTGTTGGCGTCGAGCAGCGTAAATGCCGTGAGCGACGAAAACGCTTCCGCCGCGGCCCAGCTCGCGGTGCCCGGCCCGGCGCCGACGTCGAGCAGGCTGGTGGGCGCGAAGTCCGGCGTGATCTCGGCCAGCGCGTTCAGGCTGGCCGTGACAGCGGCGTAGGTCGCGGGCATCCGCGCCAGCGCGTAGGCGAGCGCGTCGGCTTCCGAGGCGATCGCGCCGGAGCCGCCGCCATCGCGATAGGTTTTCGAAATGATGGCCGAGCGCCCGGCGGCGTCGCTGCGCGACAGCCCGTGCAGCCGGGCGTCGAGCGCGGATTTCAGCTCAGTGGGAAGGTCGGGAGGGATCATTCTGTCTTCTTCCCCTCTCCCCTTGTGGGAGAGGGTGGCGCGATGCGCAGCATCGCGACGGGTGAGGGGTCTGTCTCCGCAGATAGAGACCCCTCATCCGGCAGCCTTCGGCTGCCACCTTCTCCCACAAGGGGAGAAGGGAAGGGCATCACGCCACGTGCTGATCGAGGATCTTCACCGCTTCATCAAGCGCGACCGACACCAGTTGCGACACGCCGCGCTCGGCCATGGTGACGCCGAACAGGCGGTTCATCCGCGCCATCGTGATCGGATTATGGGTGATGATGATGAAGCGCGTCTCGGTGGTGGAGGTCATCTCGTGCAGCAGGTTGCAGAACCGCTCCACA
>NZ_JAUSLT010000161.1 GCF_030646015.1 Bradyrhizobium sp. | reverse complement strand
CCGCGATCGCCCGATGCCACCGATCGGCCGCGAAAACCGGACTCTTCACGTCTCGCGCGCCACCTGAGTTCGCAAAAAAAGCCAGATTTCGGGCCCCATTCCCGCAGACCCGATTGTGCAAAGCTCTCGCAAGCGGGGGAGGGCCGGGGTGGGGGTGCCTCAACAGGCGCCGGGACCCAGTGGATAGATTTCCCCCACCCGCCGCGCTCTGCCGAGCGCGTCGACCTCCCCCGCAAGCAAGCGGGAGAGGTGCAGCGGAGCTCGCAGTTATGCCGCGCGTCCCTCTCACGGTGCGGCCGGCGCATCGTGCCGATGTCAGCACCGCTGCCAGTTGCTCATTTCTTCTGCCCGTAATTCAGCAACCCGCCGAGCCCCTTCGGCGGATGCGCACGCAGCGCTTCCTCGTTGGGCTCGGTGCCCCAGCCGGGGCGGTCGGGGATGACAAGATAGCCGTCGACGATCTCGGGCAGATGGGTGAACAGTTCGTGGTCCCATTCCAGCCGGTCGATGTCGATTTCCATGATGCGCAAATTCGGCACCGCCGCGCAGAAATGCGCGTTCATCATGCTGCAGAGGTGGCCGTAGAAATTATGCGGCGCCACGTTGACCTCATGGGCTTCGGCTGAGGCCGCGATCTTCATCGACTGCCACACCCCGTTCCACGGCGTATCGATGATGGCGACGTCCATCGCCTGCTCGCGGAAATAGGGCAGGAATTCGCGCAGGCCCAGCAGTGTTTCGCAGGACGAGATCGGATGTGGGCTTTGCCGCCTGATATAACCCAGCGCCTCCGGACTAAAGCTGTCGATCTCGATCCAGAACATGTCGAGGTCGGCGATGGTGCGCAATATTTTCAGATAGCCTTCGGTCTTGGCGTTGAAATTGAGGTCGAGCAGGATGTCGACATCGGGTCCGGCGCCGTCGCGGATGGCTTCAAGATGCATGCGCAGGTCGCGCAGCACCTTGCGGTCGACATTGATCTCCGGCTCGAACGGCGAGCCGAAGCCGGGCCGCCAGCCCTGCGGCTTGCCGTCGGTGTAGGTAAAAATGTTGGTTTTCAGCGCGGTGAACTTCTTGTCCTTGACCTCGCGACCGATCGCCTTGACGCCGTCGAGGCCGGTGATCGCCGGTTTGTACCAGCCGGGATGGTTGATGCGCCAGGTGGCGCAATGCGACCAGTAGACCCTGATACGGTCGCGGATCTTGCCGCCGAGCAGTTCGTAGCAGGGCACGCCGAGCAGCTTGCCCTTGGCGTCGAGCAGCGCGTTCTCGATGGCGCCGAGCGCCAGCGCCACCACGCCGCCGGTGGCGGGGCGGGTCGCCGCTGAAAGCTCCGCAAAGATCCGCTCATGCGCCATCACGTCCTGCCCGACGACGCGGCCGGACAGCCGCTGGATCGCGGTGCCGACACCGGGCGCGCCAAAACCCTCGTCATATTCGCTCCAGCCGACCACGCCGTCCTCGGTCGAGACCTTGACGAAATGGTAATTCCGCCAGCCGGCGTCGCAGGCGAGGATTTCGACGCTTTTTACTTTTGATGTTTTCGTCACGGCGTTTCCCTTTGTTTTCTTGTTTGCAGTTCGGCTTGCGCCGCTTGTCGATAGTCATGGGTTCGAATCCACATCGAGCCCGGCTTTGCCATGATTGTCCTTTTTATCGGATTTTTCTGCAACCGCCGCCGTTGACATGCGCGGTCGGCGGCGACCGGCCGCCTGAGTGCCGCATCTATCGGAATTTTCGGGCGATCAAGTGATCCAGCGAGAGCAGGCCGGGACCCCGCGCGATCACGATCAGAAAGCAGGTCGCCCATACGCCGTGGGTCGGCCATGCGTCGGGGTAGACGAAGATCTCGATCACCGCGGTCATCAGCAACAGCGCCGTCGCCGAAAATCGCGACGCCAGTCCGATCACCAGCAGGACCGGGAATAGATGCTCGGCGAACGCGGCGGCATGGGCGGCGATCCCTGGATCGATCAGCGGCAGCCGGTACTCGTTCTCGAACAGCGCAATGGCGCTGGGCTTCAGGTTGAATCCCGCGACCTTGGTCTGGCCCGATTGCCAGAACACCATCGCGGGGAAGATGCGGGCCGACAGGGCGATCGGCCAGTAGGGAATGCGATCCAGCGCGGCAAGCGCCCGCTGGATGATCCGCACCGGCAAGATGGTCGGCGTCGCTGCCGCGTCGAGCGGTTTGCCGAGGGCGGTCATGATGTCCTCTCCGCCGGAGGCAGGATGGCGCGGACGACGCCTGAGCCGATCAGACCCGCGAGACTGCCGGTGAGGTCGAAACCGGCGTGGTCGGCGAGCGCGGCGCCGATGGCATCGCGCAGCGGCAGGCCGCCGGCGAGCGACTGCAGGAACGCCGCACCGCCCGGCGGCAGCGCGCGGATTTCGACGTCGAGATGCGGCCGGACGACGAGGGCGTCCTCGCCTTGCCCGGTCTCGATCGGCTGGAGCTCGAGCTCACCGCTGTTCATCGCCCAGATCGTCACGATCGGGAACGGCGAGCGCAGGATGGCGGCCGAGGGATGCAGCTGGAGGCGGATGTCTCCGAGCGCTTCGGCGTCGAGCGCCGCGAAGCTGTCCGCGCCAAGCGGTGTGGCGTCTTCCGCATGGTAGGCGCGGGTGCGCGCCGCCTCGAGCCGCGCTATGTCCGCGAGATAAGGCAGCTCCCGCGCCGGCTCGAATGCGGCGATGAAGTCGGCGAATTCCTCGCCATATTGCGCCAGCAGCGGCGAGCGCGGCGGATGCTGCATCACGAATTGCCGCGCCATCGCGGCGAAGAATTCGCCGCCGACCAGCCGTTCGATGACGGGATAGCGCTGTGCCAGCGCAGCGCCAAGACTTGCCATGACGTTGTTGCGGTAGACGGCAAAGCGTCGCGCCGGAACGGCGCCGGTGTGTGCGGCGATCCCGGGCGGTAACATTGCTTCGGCGCCGAGCAGCGCTTTCGCAAAGGATGTCTCGAATGTCGCGGGCATGGCGTCTCTCATGCCGCCACGCACGCCGCGCCCGACAGGATGCGTTGGGCGGCGACGGCCTCGGCGCGCAGCGTCGGCCAGTCCGGCACGTCGTTGTCCCATTCGATCAGGGTCGGAAGTGCGCCGGTGCGGGCGATCACCTGGCGGTAGAGTGCCCAGACCTCGTCCGCGACGGCCACGCGGTGGCTGTCGATCAGCAGCGGTTCTCCGGCATCGCCGGTATCGGCATCATGACCGCCCAGGTGAATTTCGAAAACCCGATCCAGCGGAAACCGGTCGAGATAGTCCAACGCCGACGTGCCATGGTTGGTGGCCGAGACGAAGACGTTGTTGATGTCGAGCAGCAATCCGCACCCGGTGCGCCGCGATATCTCGGCGAGAAAATCGACTTCCGCGATCGTGCTCTCGGCGAAGTCGAGATAGGTCGAAGGATTCTCCAGCAGCATCTGTCGCCCGAGCGCGGTCTGCACCTCGTCGACGTGTTCGGCGACCCGTGCCAGAGTCTGCCCGGTATACGGCAGCGGCAGCAGGTCGTTGAAGTAGACGCCATCATGCGACGACCAGGCGAGATGCTCGGAAAAGCTCTGCGGCGCATAGCGATCGCACAGTTGGCGCAGCCTGGTCAGGTGAGCGCGATCCAGCGGCCCCGTCGAACCGATCGACAGCCCTACACCGTGAACCGACAGCGCATAGCGTTCGCGCAGCGCGGTGAGCTGCGCATGCGGCGGCCCGCCGGCGCCCATGTAGTTCTCCGCATGGACCTCGAAGAATCCGACCGGCTGCGCGGCGGCCAGAATGGCGGCGGCATGCTCGGGCTTGAAGCCGACGCCGGCTGAAGCCGGCAAATGGGCAGCAATGGGCATCGGCTGAACTCGCTTGGCGGGAGCCTCGAGAGCACCGGCGCGCGGGGCGTCCGCACGCCGGTGCTTCGGCTCAGGACTTGATGGGCTCCAGCGAGCCGGTGCCCTTCGGGGTCTTGATGCTCGCGCAGGTGCCCTTGGCGACATATTTCCAGGCATCGCCCTGATAGTCGGTTTTGGCGGTGCCGGCGCAGGTGGTGCCGGCGCCTGCCGCGCAATCATTCTCGCCTTTCATGGCGATGCCGAAGCACTTGTCCATGGTCGGCTGCGGCGGCTTTGGCGCCGCGAACGCCGGAGCGGCGATCATGGCAAGCGCGGCGGCGAAGGAGCCGGCGATGGTGGCGTTGGCGAGGGCGGTCCTGGCGGAGACGGTCTTGGAGCTCATGAGGCGATCCTTCCTTGAAACTTCAGCGACGAAAGCGTCACCAAGTTACGGGCGTGGCGGCGGCACCGTTACATCGCCGTCTCCGCCCGCTATCACAAACCCGTGATCGGTACGGGACAGCACCGGAGACCCGGCGGCATCAGCTATTTGGCTCGCATCGCATTGGTCGCGTCCCAATCGTCGCTTGGCGGCTGCCGAAGAAGGTCGCGGCAACGTTCGAGCATCAGCCGCGCCGGCTGGTCCGCATCGCGCGCCTGAAGCGCCTGCTCGAACAGCTCGGCGGCCTGCTCGAAATGACGGTCGCGATAGGCGGAGAGCCCGGATTCATACAGCGTCATGCAGGGTGGGAGGACCGCGCCGTCCTCCGCCATCCCGAGCAATTCGTAGACCGCGATGCCCTGCGCGCGGCCGTAAACCGTCAGGCGGTCGAGCTCGCGAACCAGGATTTGATCGCCGGCGAGGCGGCGGGTTTCCTCACCGATGATGATGTCGGTGCCATATTCCTTGTTGGCGCCTTCCAGCCGGCTCGCGACGTTCACGGCGTCGCCGATGACAGTATAGTTGAGGCGGACCTCGGAACCGATATTGCCGACCAGCACGTCGCCGGAATTGAGGCCGATCCGCACCCGGAGCGGCCGGCCGGAATCGTCGGTCAGACCGGACTCCCGCAGCGCGCGCTGGCAGGCGAGCGCGGCGCGGCAGGCGTCGGCGGCGTGGTCGGGGTTGGCCGCCGGTGCGCCCCAAAACGCCATCACCGCATCGCCGATGAATTTGTCGATGGTGCCGCGATGGGCGCTGACCTCGCGTGACATGGTATCGAGGTAACTGGAGAGCAGCGGAACGATGCGGTCGCCGAGCCGCTCGGACAATCCGGTGAAGCCGGCGATATCGGCGAACAGGATCGTCAGCGGCTTGATCGCGCCGCCGGGGCGGGGTTCGACGCCTTCGCGAACCAGCATTCTGACCAGGTCGGCGGGAATGTATTTCCGGAAGGCAGCGAGTCCGCCCGCCATATCGGCGATGGCGCCCGACAGATTCTCGATCTCGGTGACCCCAGAGGCGTGGCGGCGGACCTTGTCGAGATCGAAGCGGGCGACGTGCTTGAGTTCGTCGACGACCATGATCAACGGCGTGGCGATGACGCGCCGGGCGAGCCATGCCGACAGCAGACCGGCGGCGAGAATGAGCAGCGCCAGACCGATCAGCAGCTTGCGGATCGTTGCCTCGATGGGCCCAAGAAATTCCTTTTCCGGAATCACGGTCGCCAGCGTCCAGCCTGGAAAGGCGAGGGGCGTGAGGGTGACCGCATAGGCATCGTCGGCGGCTTCCAGCCTGACCTGACTGGCGATCTTCGCGTCGGGGCCGGCCCCGGCGAGGGCGCGCCGTGCGATCGACAGTAATGGCTGGTCGGACCGCTGCATGTTCAGTTCATCGGCGTCCGGATCGGGAGCGGCGATCGTCGTACCGTCGCTCCCCAGAATGAACGCCGCGCCGGACTTTCCGACCGAGAGCTGCGACAGGAACCGGGCGAGGCGGGTATATTCGATGATGATGGCGAGAACGCCCTGGCGTTTCTGGTAGACGTCGATCGGACCGGCATAGGCGATCGAGGGCCGCGGTCCAACCGGATGCGCCGTGACGTTGAACCAGCGCGGTTCGTCGGCGGCTAGGCCTGAACGAAACCATTCCTGTTCGGTCACCGCATAGTCGGTATTTTCGAAGCGCCGCTTCTCGAACTCGATATCGCCGACCACCACCTGGTATTCGTCAACGCGCCGCTTGACGACGCCGTCGACCGGCGCGATTTCCATCATTTCCAGCGCCAGATCGCCGAGCTTGTGCGCGGCAAAGAACGCGCCGTCCGGCCAGCCGAACGCCACCCAGGAGATGTTCGGCTGCGACTGCAACTGGGACAGGAAGACGAATTCGCGCTTGTCCGCCTCGCGGGTCTCCAGCACGTTCTGCAGGAACAAGGTGCGAATGGCGGTGTGCGCCGCGCGCGCTTCGGTGGTGATGACGGTGACTTCCTTTTCAACCGCCGCGACGATCTGGCGGTTGATGGTGTCCGCCAGCGCGTGGCTGTTGGCTTCGGCGGTCCGCCACCACAATAGATGGACGCCGACGGCGCTCACCAGGATCGACGCGAGGACGAGTCCGGAAATGGCAAGGCGAATGCCGATTCGCATGATGGCGCATGTCTCCTTGCGGCCTGGCAGTGTCCACCATAGGCCGATAATCCGCAAATGGCCGGGTCCCGGTTCCGCCCGACGTTTTCCATGCCGGCCGGGCCGCAAATCTTGCCACCTCTCGTGGTATCGCTATATCAGGCTGCTCTCCGGATGTTCATTCCTCAGCGAGACCGATAATGACTGAGACCACCGCCGACGCCGCCCCCGTCTCCCAGCCATTCCAGGCCGAGGTCGCCGAATTGCTGCACCTGATGGTGCATTCGGTCTATTCGGAAACCGATATTTTCTTGCGCGAATTGATCTCGAACGCTTCGGACGCCTGCGACAAGCTGCGCTACGAGGCGATCGCGAACCCTGCGCTGATCGCGGACGGCGAGCCGCCCAAGATCCGCATCGTACCCGACAAGACGGCCAATGCGCTGCGCGTGGTCGATACCGGGATCGGCATGGACCGCCAGGAGCTGATCGACAATCTCGGCACCATCGCCCGCTCCGGCACCAAATCCTTCCTGTCCCGGCTGACCGAGGCCAAGGACGGCGCCGGCCTGATCGGCCAGTTCGGCGTCGGCTTCTATTCCGCCTTCATGGTGGCCGAACGCATCGAAGTATTCAGCCGGCGTGCGGGGAGCGACGAGGTCTGGACCTGGTCGTCGTCAGGCGGAGCCGGATTTGAAGTCGCACCCGCCGGCGAGGAAGACGCCGCGCGGATCGCGCGCGGTACCGAAATCGTACTGCACCTGAAGCCGGATGCGAAAAAATATCTCGAAACTTACGAAATCGAGCGCATCGTCGGCGCCTATTCCGACAACATCCAGTTTCCGATCGAACTCGTCCCCGAGGAAGGCGAGCCCCGCCAGATCAATTCGGCCAGCGCATTGTGGCAGCGGTCGAAGTCGGAGCTTGCGGCGGAGGACTACGCCAAGGCTTACAAGTCGATCGCGAATGCGTTCGACGAGCCGGCGATGACGCTGCATTACCGCGCCGAGGGCCGCTACTCCTATGCGGTGCTGCTGTTCGCGCCCTCGACCAAGCCGTTCGACCTGTTCGAGCCGCAGCGCAAGGGCCGGGTGAAGCTCTATGTCCGCCGCGTCTTCATCACCGACGATGCCGATCTCTTGCCGGCCTATCTGCGCTTCATCCGCGGCGTGGTCGACAGCGAGGACCTGCCGCTCAACATTTCCCGGGAGATGCTGCAGAACAATCCGCAGCTGGCGCAGATCAGGAAGGCCGTAACCACGCGGGTCGTGGGCGAACTGGAAACGCTTGGCGACAAGGACCCGGAGAATTTCGCGAAGATCTGGGACGCCTTCGGCCCCGTCATCAAGGAAGGCCTCTACGAGGATTTCGAGCGGCGCGAGAAATTGCTGGCGCTGTCGCGCTTCACCACCACGACCGGCGAGAACCGGTCGCTGAAGCAGTACATCGCGGATCTCAAACCGAACCAGACCGAAGTGTACTTCCTGGCCGGCGACAGCATCGAGCGGCTGAAATCCAATCCCAAGCTGGAATCCGCCGCCGCCCGCGGCATCGAGGTTTTGCTGCTGACCGATCCGGTCGACGCGTTCTGGACCTCGGCCCCGCTCGACTTCGAAGGCAAGCCGCTGAAGTCGCTGAGCCAGGGCGATATCGATTTCGGCCTGATACCGCTGCTCGACGACAACAAGGACGAGGCAAAACCGGAAGCCGATGAGGCCGCGATCATCGCCGTGATCAAGGCGACCCTCGGCGAACGCGTTTCCGACGTGCGCGCCTCGCAGCGGCTGACATCCAGCGCGTCCTGCCTGGTCGCCGGCAGCCATGGCCCGGACCGCGAGCTGGAGCGCCTGCTGGCGCGGCAGAACAAGGGCGGCGGCACCAAGCCGATCCTCGAGATCAACCTGCGCCATCCGCTGGTGGCGGCGATCTCAGGCGAGGGCGCCGACGGTGCCGACCTGTCGTTCCTGCTGCTGGAGCAGGCGCAGATCCTCGACGGCGAATTGCCGGAAGACCCGGCGGCATTTGCCGGCCGGCTCAACCGGCTGGTGCTGCAAGGCGTGGCGAAGGGGGGATAGGCATGGCAGACCGGGAAAAGCTTTGCTTATGCAGGCTCCTTGTTAATGTGTTGAACCCAAATTCCAGAACCGGTCGTATCTGCTGGAAGGGTTCATAACGGGGCGGTTCCACTGATATGACCACACCCACCAGCGACACCTTCTACAGTTCCATCCCGGTGTTTCGCGGCTTTGCCAGCCTGATGGACCCGGCGCTGTATTCGCCGCTGCCGGATGACTGGTCGATCGGCGTCGCCGATATCGTGGAATCGACCAGGGCGATCGCGGAGGCGCGCTACAAGGCGGTCAACATGGCCGGCGCCTCGGTCATCGCGGCGGTCACCAATGCGCTGGAGGGCCGCGAGTTTCCCTTCGTGTTCGGCGGCGACGGCGCCAGTTTTGCGGTGTCGCCCGAGGATCTCGAACGCACCCGCGAAGCGATGGCGGCGACCGCGATCTGGGTCGAGGAGAGCCTCAACCTCGTGATGCGGGTGGCGCTGGTACCGGTGTCGGCGGTGCGGGCGCAGGGCCTCGATGTCCGCGTCGCGCGGTTCGGGCCGTCGGCCAATTTGTCCTATGCGATGTTTTCCGGCGGCGGCCTCGGCTGGGCGGAAACGGCGATGAAGCGCGGCGAATTCGCGGTGCCGAAGGCCGCGCCCGGCACCCAGCCCGATCTCACGGGTTTGTCGTGCCGGTTCGAGGAAATTCCCTCCACGCGCGGTCTCATTCTCTCGGTGCTGGTGGTGCCCGCGCGCGCCGCCGACCCCTCCGCTTTTCGCGAGGTGATTGAGGACATTATCGCGCTGGTCGAGCGCAGCCCGGATGCGGGACGGCCGGTGCCGCCGGACGGCCCGCCGCTGACATGGCCGCCGAGCGGCAATAAATACGAAGTCAGCACGATGCGCGGATCGCTGCTCAGGCGGCGCGCCTTCGTGCTCGCCAACACCCTATTCGTTTACGTCATCATGCGCTTCGGCATCAGCGTCGGCGGTTTCGTGCCGAAGACCTATGTCCAGCAGGTGGTTGAGAATTCCGACTTCCGCAAATACGACGACGGATTGCGCATGATCCTCGACTGCACGCCGGAGCTGGAAGGCGCGCTGACCAAAGTTCTGGCCGCGGCGGCGGCGGCGGGAACCGTGCGCTATGGCCTGCACCGGCAGGATGCGGCGATGATGACCTGCTTTGCGCCGTCGGTCACGCGCAGCGACCACGTCCATTTCATCGACGGCGCCCGCGGCGGCTACGCGTCGGCGGCGACCGCGCTGAAGGCGACGGCGGCGTGATCGAGTTCACGCCTAAAATCCGTAGCCCGGATGGAGCCCTTGCGAAATCCGGGACCACCGCCGCATTCCTTCCCGGATTGCGCCATCGGGCGGCGCGTTGCGCCGACCGCTGGCTTCATCCGGGCTACGGATTCTTGTAATCGCTCAGCGTCCGGCGCGCGTCCAGTTCTCGCCGCCGCAGAGCGCGCCCACGCAGCCCTCAACCTTGAGCGTATCCGGACCCGCCAGCGAGACATGGCTCACATAGGTGCTGCCGTCATCGGCGTTGTAGATCTGGCCGGACCATCGGTTCGGACCTGATGGCTGCATGCCGCTGAACAGCGGGAGCCCGATCATCCGGCGCTTCCTCAGGGCCGGATTCGGATTCTTGTCGTCGACCTGGGGTTTGCCGGTGGCGGGATCGATCGGATCCCGCAGCCCGACGATGACTCCGCAAAGTCCGCCGCCGCATTTGCTGACGCGCACCCTGGCGTCGCCGGCCTGGGTCAGCCAGACGCCGGTTGCCTCACTGGCCTGCGCCTGCGTGGCGGGAGCGCCAAGCAACGCCGCCAGGATCGCCAGGTTCGCAATGATGGTGCCGAATCGGCAGGACATAGGCCTCTCCCTGAAAGCGGGCCTGCATAGCAAAAAATCGAATTTGTGCAATGCGGAACTCACTTGCCCCAGCGCGTCAGCCAGACCGATGCGGCGACGCCGATGCCGAACAGCACCATGGCGGCGCCGACCAGCGCGAACAGCGCCCAGGCCGGCGCATCGATCGACACCAGCCACCAGCCGCCGAGCGCGACCAGCAGCAGGCGACCGGTCCCGGCAAGCACCGGACCGCCGACCTTCGCCGCCCCCTGCGAAGAGAAATAGAGACACGTGCCCAGCCCGAAAAACGCGAATGCCGGGCCGGCCCAGCCGAAATAGGAATAGGCTGCCGCGGTGACGCCGGGATCGCTGGTGAACATGGACACCCACAGCACCGGATGGACCGCGACGACCAGGCCGATCAGTCCGACGGTCAGGGCCGATGCGGCGCCCGCGGTCCACGCCACCTTGCGGGCGCGCGCCACCATGCCGGCGCCGATGGCCATGCCGACCATCGGCACCGAGGCGACGCCGAAGGCGAACGAAATCGGGGTCAGCAGGAATTCGAGCCGCGAGCCCATGCCGTAGCCGGCCAGCGTCGCGGTGCCGTAGCCGGCCAGGATCTTGGTGAAGATCAGGATGGTCAGCACGCTCTGCAGCGGCGCCACGCAGGAGATCGCGCCGACCTTCAGGATATCGAGAAACATGACGCGCTGAAATTTGAAGGCGCGGAAATCCAGCGTCAGCCGGCTGCGGCCGCTGACCAGGATCCATCCGAGGAATATCGCGCCGAGCGAGAATGCGATCAGTTGCCCGGCGGCGACGCCGGCCATGCCCAGTTGCGGCAGGCCCGCCAGCCCGAGACCCAGGGCGCCGCCGAGCACGATCTGAACGATGGCGACCCCGATCAGCGTTGCCGACGGCAGCCGCATGTCGCCGGTGCCGCGCAGCACCGAGGCCAGCGTATTCACCAGCCAGATCGAAACCGCGCCTGAAAACAGCACCTGCGAATATCGCAGCGCCTGTTCGAGCACGCCGCCGCGCCCGCCCAGCAGCATGAAGAAGGGACGGCCGAACAGCAGCATGACGGCGGTGAAGAACAGTCCGCCGAGCAGGCCGATCATGACGGCGTGCAGGGCCAGCGTCGCCGCGCGGTCGCGGTCGCCGGCGCCGATGGCGCGGCTCACCGCGGATGAAACGCCGCCGCCCATGGCGCCGGCCGACATCATCTGCGTCAGCATGACGAAGGGGAAAACCAGCGCGATCGCGGCCAGCGGTTCGATGCCGAGGCGGCCGATATAGGCGGTTTCGGCCACCGCCACCAGGGTGGTGCCGACCATCGCGATGGCATTGGGAAGCGTCAGCTTCAGCAGCGTCGGCAGGATCGGCGAGGTCAACAGGCCGTTGGCCGGAACCTTTGCCGGTGCTGCGGGCGGGGCCTCAATGGTCATGCTTCACACGTCATTCAGCGCCCTTTCTTACCCTCTCCTGGAGGGGGAGGGTCGGCTCGCATTGAGCACAGCGAAATGCGAGACGGGGTGGGGTGACCTCTCAACTCGGACACTGTTGAAGAGGAGAGACCGTCACCCCACCCCGCTCGCTGCGCGAGCGACCCTCCCCCTCTAGGGGAGGGTGAAGAAACCCGACAGCAAATAGATTATGATCACCATATCATGGGCTGAACGGTGCAACGCCACCCCGCCATACGCATGGTCACCATGGCAGGCCGCATAGGTCGATCACGCCCTGCCGCGGCTTGCGGGTGAAATCGAACACGAAGGGCGCCATCGCCTCGAAGCGAACGCGTCCCTCCGGCTGTTCGGCCCAGACTTCGCCGCTGAAGGGGTGCCAGCCGCGCGATTGATAAAACGCGAAATTGTGCGGCTCGCAGAACAACAGCCCGAATTGCACCGCCTCGTGGTGGCGCATGGTCTGGACCGCGGCGTCGAGCGCGAGGCTGGCATATCCCTGACGCCGGCAGTCCTCGCGGGTCGAAACCCCGCCGATGCCGCCGATATGAACCTTGCGGCCGTCCCAAATGGCATGGCGGAAGTAGATGCCGACATGGCAGGCCAGCCCACCCGAGGGCGCATCGATCAGCACGCGCAGATCGGCATTGGCCCACTTGATATGCCCCCATGGCAGCTTCGCAACCATGTCGGCCGGCCAGACCGCCTTGAACAGCGGCTCGGCCACAGGCCACGAAGCGTCCCCGTTCAATACGTCGATCTCGATGCTCATGTCGTCCTCTCGTACGCTATCCGGCCCAAATTGCGGTGTTTAAGATCCCGGGAACCTTCTATAAGGGTTCCCGTTAAGCCCACGTCTCCCATCATTGCGGACATCCCCCATGACCTTCACGCTTCCCACCCTTCCTTATGCCTATGACGCGCTTGCTCCTCATATGTCGAAGGAAACGCTGGAATTCCACCACGACAAGCATCAT
>NZ_JAUSLT010000147.1 GCF_030646015.1 Bradyrhizobium sp. | reverse complement strand
CCGCCGTTGAACAGGCCCTTCTTGCGGTTGTTGCGCAGGCACACCAGCTTGTCGCCGGCCACCGGCAAGGGATCCTCGATGTTCTGCTTCTGCCGCACCCGCATGTTGTAGGCGCGCCGCGTGTTGTTGCGCCCGACCAGCACCTGGTCGGCCTGCATCACCCGGTTTGGATCGAGTTCATCGCGCGACACCACCTGGCTTTCGCCGTAGCGGCCGATATCGAGGTCGCGGCCCTCGCGCACGTCCATCGACATCCGGATGATCGGATCGTCCTGGGCCTGGCGATGCACCTCGGTCAGCATCACGTCGGGCTCGCTATCGGTGAAGAAGCCGCCGCCCTGGATCGGCGGCAGCTGCGCGGGGTCGCCGAGCACTAATAGCGGGCATTCGAACGACATCAGGTCGCGGCCCAATTCGGCGTCCACCATCGAGCATTCGTCGATCACGATCAGTTTGGCCTTCGAGGCGGGCGCGTCGTCCCATAATTCAAAACTCGGCTGCTCGACGCCGGATTCCTTGGCGCGGTAGATCAGCGAGTGGATGGTCGAGGCGTTGTCGCAACCCTTGTTGCGCATCACCAAAGCGGCCTTGCCGGTGAAGGCCGCGAATTTCACGCCGCCATCGACGCCCTCGGCGATATGACGCGCCAGCGTGGTCTTGCCGGTGCCGGCATAGCCGAACAGCCGGAACACCGGCGGCGTGCCGTTCCTGCCGGGTTTGGCCTTGAGCCAGTCGGCAACGGCCTTCAGCGCGGCGTCCTGATGGGGCGTAAAGGTGGTCATGGGGGCTCGAATGGGGGATGGTCGAGACGGCAATGGGCCGCGACTCACCCCTTCCAAGCTAACCATTCGAGCCGTCAGCGCAAGCCGCCGGCCCGGGCGGCACTATTGCCAGCCCGGAACGCCCTTCATGTCGGGCAGCTGGTGGGCGATGCCCTTGTGGCAGTCGATGCAGGTCTTCTCGCCGGTGAACAGGAAGCGCTGATGCGCCACCGAGGCGCGCGGCGACTGTTTTGTAATGTCCATCGATTCCGAACTATGGCAGTTGCGGCATTCCAGGGAATCATTGGCCTTGAGGCGCGACCATTCGTGCAGCGCCAGTTCGAGCCGGTGATCCCGAAATTTCTCGCGGGTGTCGATGGTGCCGAACAGATGGCCCCAGACTTCTTTGGAGGCCTGCATCTTGCGCGCGATCTTGTCGGTCCAGTTGTGCGGGACGTGGCAGTCCGGACAGCTGGCGCGGACGCCGGAGCGGTTGGAGAAGTGCGCGGTGGTCTTCAGCTCGGCGAACACGTTGTCCTTCATTTCGTGGCAGCCGGTGCAGAATTTTTCCGTGTTGGTGATTTCCAGCGCGGTATTGAAGCCGCCCCAGAAAATCACGCCGGCGACGAAGCCGGCGAACACCAACGCGCCGAGCCCGAACACGGAACTCGGCCGGCGCAGCACGTCCCACAATTCGACGATGAAATTCCATATCCGTGCCAGCCAGGATGGCCGGGGCGCCGACGGGTCGACCGCGCTCATCGGCGACCTCCCGGCGTCGCGCGGTTGATCAGGGTGTCGACGTCGACGAAGTCATTGGCGATCGGCGCCCTCACCACGTTCTGCGGCACGTGGCAGGAGGTGCAGAAGAACCGGCGCGGCGACACCGAGGAGAGGAACTGGCCGTCGCGATCCATGAAGTGGGTGATCGAGACCATCGGGGCGTTCGACTCGCCGGTGCGGGCGCGGGCGTGACAGGACAGGCACTTGTTGCCGTTCATGTCGATCTGATAGCCCTCGACCGAATGCGGAATGACCGGCGGCTGCTCCGGATAGTTTCGCACCTCCTTCTCCGAGGTGTTGCGCATCGGCGTCATCGGCGGGGCCGGCCCCTCCTCGTTGAGCGGGGTCAGGCCGCGCAGGCCTGAATTGAGCGACTGCGCCAGCAGCGAACTCGAGCCGGCCACCAGCGCGATCGCCAGCAGGAGAACAAAGGGTTTTCCGATCATGTCGTGCTCACCTTTTCGATGCGCACCGCGCATTTCTTGAAATCGGTCTGCAGCGAGATCGGATCGGTGGCGTCCAGCGTCACCTTGTTGATCAGCTGCGCCTCGTCGAACCACGGCACGTACACCAGGCCGCGCGGCGTCTTGTTGCGGCCGCGGGTCTCGACCCGGGTGCGAATGAAGCCGCGGCGCGACTGCACCTTGATCTCGTCGCCGCGCCGCAACTTGAGCTCGGCTGCGTCGTCGGGATGCATGAAGCACACGGCCTCGGGGAACGCCTTGTAGAGCTCGGGGACGCGCCGCGTCATGGTGCCGGAATGCCAGTGCTCCAACACGCGGCCGGTCGAGAGCCAGAATGGATACTCGCTGTCGGGGGATTCGGCGGCCGGTTCGAACGGCAGGGCGAAAATCCGCGCCTTGCCGTCCGGGAATCCGTAGAACTGCACGCCGGCCCCGGCCTTCACATAGGGGTCCATGCCCTCGCGAAACCGCCATTTGGTTTCTTGGCCATTGACGACGGGCCAGCGCAGCCCGCGCTCGCGATGATAGGTCTCGAACGGCGCCAGATCATGGGCATGACCGCGGCCGAAAGCGGCATATTCCTCGAACAGGCCCTTGTGCACGTAGAAGCCGAACGCCTTCGACTCGTCGTTGGCGTAGCCGGCTTCGATGTCGGACAGCGGGAACTTGTCGACCTGGCCGTTCTTGAACAACACGTCGAACAGCGTCTTGCCGCGGTATTCCGGCTTCTTGGCGATCAGCTCCTCCGGCCAGACTTCCTCGATCTTGAAGCGCTTGGAGAATTCCATCACCTGCCACAGGTCCGACCGCGACTCGCCGGGGGCGGTGACCATCTGGTGCCAGAACTGGGTGCGCCGCTCGGCATTGCCGTAGGCGCCTTCCTTTTCCACCCACATCGCGGTGGGCAGGATCAGGTCGGCGGCGAGCGCCGTCACCGACGGATAGGCGTCGGACACGACAATGAAGTTTTCCGGATTGCGGAACCCCGGATAGGTTTCCTCATTGGCGTTGGGCCCGGCCTGCAGATTGTTGTTGACCTGCACCCAGTAGGCGTTGAGCAGGCCGTCCTTCAGCATCCGGCTCTGCAGCACGGCGTGATAGCCCGGCTTGTCGGCAATGGTGCCCTCGGGCAATTTCCAGATCTTCTCGGAGATGTCGCGATGCGCCTTGTTGGTGACCACCATGTCGGCGGGCAGGCGGTGCGAGAAGGTGCCGACCTCGCGCGCGGTGCCGCAGGCCGAGGGCTGGCCGGTCAGCGAGAACGGGCTGTTGCCGGGCTCGGAGATTTTCCCCGTCAGCAAATGGATGTTGTAGACGAGGTTGTTGCACCAGACGCCGCGGGTGTGCTGGTTGAAACCCATGGTCCAGAAACTCGTGACCTTGATCTTGGGGTCGGCATAGAGCTCGGCCAGTGCCTCGAGCCGGTTGACCGGCACGCCCGACATCTCCGCCGCCTTCTCCAGCGTGTAGTCGGCGACGAATTTGGCGTAGTCCTCGAAACTCATATCGGTCGAATCGTTGGCTTTCGCCGCACCCGTCGCCTTCTTCTGCAGCGGATGTTCGGGGCGAAGGCCGTAACCGATGTCGGTCTGGCCGCGCTTGAACATGGTGTGCGCGGCGACGAACTCCTTGTTGACCCGTCCGGTCTTGATGATGTGGTTGGCGATGGCGTTGAGGATATAGAGGTCGGTCTGCGGCTTGAAGATCATGCCGATGTCGGCGAGGTCGAACGAGCGGTGCTCGAAGGTCGACAGCACGGCGACGCGGACATGCGCGGCCGAGAGCCTGCGATCGGTTACCCGGGTCCACAGGATCGGGTGCATCTCGGCCATGTTGGAGCCCCACAGCACGAACGCATCCGCCGACTCGATGTCGTCGTAGCAGCCCATCGGCTCGTCGATGCCGAAGGTGCGCATCATGCCGGCCACCGCGGAGGCCATGCAGTGCCGCGCATTGGGATCGATGTTGTTGGTGCGGAAGCCGGCCTTGAACAGCTTGACGGCGGCATAGCCTTCCCAGATCGTCCATTGGCCGGAACCGAACATGCCGACCCCGCTGGGGCCGCGCTTCTTCAGCGCCGCCTTGTATTTCTCCGCCATGATGTCGAAGGCTTCATCCCACGACACCGGCGTGAACTCGCCGTTCTTGTCGTATTTGCCGCCCGTCTTGCGCAGCATCGGCCTGGTGAGACGGTCGTGGCCGTACATGATCTTGGAAAGGAAATAGCCCTTCACGCAGTTGAGCCCGCGGTTGACCTCGGATTTGATGTCGCCGTGGGTCGCGACCACGCGGTTGTCCTTGGTCGCCACCATGACGCTGCAGCCGGTGCCGCAGAACCGGCACGCCGCCTTGTCCCATTTCAGCTCGCTGGTGGCGCGGTCGGTGACGACGTTCGCCGCCAGCGCCGACGTGGTCATGCCGCCCGCCAGCGCCGCCATCGCGGCGGCCTCCAGCTTCAGAACCTGGCGGCGGTCGAGTTTAGGTGCGGTCATGACAATTCTCCCGGCGTAGATTCCTGGCTGGGCATGATCTTTTCCGAAAACCGGTTGCCACTTTGCGGTAGCGCGGCCGTTCGGGTCGGGATCATGCCCTGGTCAGCTGGCTTCGATGGCGTGAAAGACGAGCGAGGCGGTGTAGACGTCGGGCAACAGCGCGATGGTGTTGAGCGTCGATCCGAGCGCGCCGGCATCGGCCGCATCGACCACGACGACCAGCTTGCCCTTGGGATCGCGGCCGTAGATCTCGCATCCGGCCAGCGCCACGATGGCGGTTTCCACGCTGGCCAGGCGTTCCGGCCGCGCCTGCACCAGGATGCTGGCGATCTCGCCGCCGGGCGGCGCGACCACCTGGTCGGCATTCAGCAGACGGCCCGTGATGAGGGCCCGTCGGTCGATGGCGTTGTGAGGTCTGGCCACGGGATTTTCCTTGAAAGGGCTTGGACTAGCGCGGGGGAGGGCCGGGGGGACCGGCCAGCATCTGGTACACCCAGACGCCAAGCCCGTAGCTGCCGACGGTGGCGACCGCGAAGGCCGGCAACAGCACCGCCGTCAGAAACAGAAACGCAAAGATTTCCATGCGCCTACGGCGCGGCCGTCCACCCGTGTCGTTGCCAGCGGCCGACATGTTTGCGTCTCACTTGAAAATGTAATGATCGGCGGCATCAGGGCCGCTACCTATGGATCAGTCTCGGGCTTCGAATCGAATCACGCCTTGATCTGGATCAATTCTAACACAGTTCGGCCGCGACCAAACGACCTTCGGTCGTTCCGCGCCGCGGAATTGGCTTGGCGATGGACTCGGTTCTTGCGGCTATTACAATACCGTTAACAACAAGCCGGCCGCGGAGGAGCCCATCATGAAGTTCGGCATCTTTTACGAGCTGCAATTGCCGCGACCGTGGCAGGCCGGCGACGAACTCAGCCTTTACCAGAATGCGCTGACGCAGCTGGAGACCGCCGACCGGCTCGGCTACGACCATGCCTGGGTGGTCGAGCATCATTTCCTGGAAGAATATTCGCATTCGCCGTCGCCGGAATCGTTTCTCGCCGCGGCCTCGCAGCGCACCAAGAACATCCGGCTCGGCCACGGCATCTTCCAGCTCACCACCAACCATCCGGCCCGCGTCGCCGAGCGCGTCGCGGTGCTCGATCTGCTCAGCAACGGCCGCTGCGAATTCGGCATGGGCGAAAGCGCCTCGATCACCGAGCTGACGCCGTTCGGCCGCGACATGGAAACCAAGAAGGAAGTGTTCGAGGAGGCCGTGGCCGCCATCTTCCCGATGTTTGGGGACGGCGGCAGCGAGCATCACGGCAAGTATTTCGACATTCCGCTGCGCAACGTGGTGCCGAAGCCGGTGCAGAAGCCGCATCCGCCGCTCTGGATGGCGTGTTCGCAATTGCCGACCATCGAGCGTGCCGGCCAGCACGGCTTTGGCGCGCTCGGCTTTCAATTCGTCAGCGCCGATGCTGCGCATGCCTGGGTACACGCCTATTACAATGCCATTACAAAACGGCTGAAGAAGCTGGCGGATTACGAGATCAATCCGAACATGGCGCTGGTGTCGTTCTTCATGTGCGCGAAGACCGACGAGGAGGCCCGCGCCCGCGCCGATGGCGCCACCTTCTTCCAGTTCGCGCTGCGCTTTTACGGCGCCTCGCAGAACCGCCAGCGGCCCGATCCCGGCACCGTCAACATGTGGGACGAATACAACAAGTGGAAGCGTGACAATCCGGAAGCGCAGGAGGCGGCGCTGCGTGGCGGCCTGATCGGCTCGCCGGAAACCATCCGCAAGAAGCTGCGGCGTTTCAGGAGCTCGCACATCGACCAGGTGATCCTGCTCAACCAGGCCGGCAAGAACAGCCACGAGGACATCTGCGATTCGCTCGAACTGTTCGCGAAAGAAGTGATGCCGGAATTCCGCGAGGACCCCGAGCACGACGCCTGGAAGGCCGGTGTGATGAGCGGCGCGATCAAGCTCGAGGAGATCGATACCGAAGCGTTTCGGGATCGCTACGGCAAGTTGGCGGTCAGTGTCGCTCCGGCGAAGGCGGCGGCGGGCTAGAGCGCAGACCCATTACTTGCCCATATTCGGATTGATGTTCCATTCATAATCGCTGAGTTCGTAGCTCCGGTTTCGGAGCTTGAATCACGTCTCGGGCAACGCCATCAACCCGCCATGACCTGCGGCGTTGTTGTTCATGCCCTGAATTTACTCCGCTTTCGGCGGCATAGCGGACATGACCGGACTTGCCGCTGGATCGCATCTGTCGCGAATGACCCAACTCGGACATTGAGTTCAATCACTGTTGAGAACGTATTTGCGGCGTGGATTGGTCGGCAATCAGCAAATACTCTTTTCGGAGACGCTTCTCAATCGATTGAACACGTCCAGCCCAAAGCGGCCGTTTCGTCATGACGTTTCGCGTGGTGACCGCTCTCCACTCGCCCTTGTTCTCTGGAACAACGGCTACAGAAATCCCATGAAGGGGATAGTCGTCGAACTCCCTCAGCTTCTGGTGGAACTGCCATATCAAATCAGTACTGGAAATCCTCTTCCTCGCCATAAGTATCTCCCAAAAACGGAACGCTAACATGGAAGGATCGGATTTTGTAGAGAGGCGGCGCGAGCCTGGCGGTTGACCGCAGCGCCGAGGATGCCCGTGCTACCTAATCGACGATGTCCGCTGTCCCGGGTGAAGCGGACAACCGACATCAGGGTCGGCTGCTCGGCTTTTGACCCGGAGCCGACAAGTCGAGCGCGCCGGCAATAACGGAGAATCGCTTGGTCCAGTCCAGCCCGTTGCAAGTGAAGACGCGCTTCTTGTCGCTGTTGACGTGAACCTGCACGCGGTAGCCGTCGTACTTAATTTCGTGCAGCCACTGCTCGCCCTTGGGGGCCTTGGTCTTCGAGGTGGCGAGCTGGGGTTTAATGAACCCCGGCATTGTTTGGGTGTTTGACCATTACTCAACTCACAAAACGCCAGATTATCAGAAAAAAACCCGCCGCACTCGGGGTATGCGACGGGCCTAGATGAAGGTCTCGGGGACACTTCAAAAACTTAATGCGCCAGACCTACCTACGTTCCCCAGTCCGGTACCGGACAATCCGTTAATAAAATCAGCGCCTAGTGAAACCGAAGGGTCGAGTTCCGCGTTGGAATCGCCATACAAATAAGGGAGGTTCACGTGGATAAAGCTCGCTGCCCGAAATGCAACAAGCGGTTAATGGCCATGACCGACCGGACAGGCAAGCCCAAGCTGTGTTGCTTGAAGTGCGATAAAGTCGATCCTATGAAAATCGACGCTGCAAAATGGGCGGATAGCGGTCTAGCAGCTCCATCGGCCTAACCGATACTGTGGGGTCTATTGAGGAAGAAGTTCCGATTGCCTGTAGCTGCTTCAGCGTACTGGCTATCGAGACGATGATTGCGAGGACGAGTTCGAGGGACAGTCTGGCGGTCCACGAAAGCTTCATTTTCAAACTACGATGCTTTAATTTTGGCACGAATAGGCGGGCAAGTACTTAAGTACGGGGGGCGGATAAATTGGGATCAACTACCAATATAGACGACGAAGATTTTATTGAGGTTATCAATAACCTTCCGACACTGTGCTGGATGGCCGACGCGAATGGCAGTATTTTCTGGTATAACAGACGCTGGCAAGAGTACACCGGCATTTTCGCAGAAATACTGCTGGGATGGGGCTGGACCAAGGTTCATGATCCCGACCGACTGCCCGAGGTATTGAAAGGCTGGAAGCATTCGATCGAGACGGGAGAACCGTTCGAAATGACGTTCCCTCTAAGGGGGCATGATGGGATTTTCCGTCCTTTTCTGACGCGAGTTATTCCGTTGAAAGATCAGAAGGGCTCGATCAATCGATGGTTGGGTACTAACGTCGATGTATCGGCGCAGGTTGCGGCGGAAGATTCATTGCGCAAGAACCAGGCGCTTTATAGTTCTGCCCTTGCTGCAGGTAGGCTGGGTACTTGGCAAACTGATTTGGTAGCCAAGACCAGGCTATGGACGCCGGAAGGCATGGCTCTGTTTGGGCTCAACATTCCTGACGGCCGCGGACGGGTGGGAGGCAGTCACGACGAGTATACGGCGGCGTTGCACCCGAGCGACCGTCATTTGAGGCAAAAATTCCATGAACTCGTTGAAACGCAAGATTCGATTACGTCGGAATATCGCGTGGTGTGGCCCGATGGTACGATTCACTGGCTCAGGGGCCACGGCCACGTAGTCGCTCGTTTGCCGGATGGCAGGCCGCACCAAATGGTAAGTATTGTCGCCGACGTCACCGAACGCAAGGCAGCAGAAGATGAACTAGCCAGGGCACAAGGAGCTTTAAAGGAAAGCGAAGAACGTTTCCGACTGGTCGCAGAAAATGCTCCCGTGATGATTTGGATGGGCGATGCCGATGGAAAGTGCGTTTACCTTAATCGCGCACAGCGGGAATTCTGGGACGTGAATTTGGAAGACCTCTCCCAGTTCGATTGGAGCACAACACTTGTTCCGGAGGATACCGAAAGACTATTCGGACCGTTTTCTCAAGCCATGCAGGCCCATACGCCGTTCACAGTGGAAGCTCGGTATCGACAGCACGGCGGACAAATAAGGCTATTGCGAACGAGCGGCCGGCCTCGCTTCGGATCGAGCGGCGAGTTTCTTGGAATGATCGGTGTCAATCTCGACATTACCGACAGTCGGCAAGCCGAAGAGGCGCTACGCGAGGAAACGACGGCGCTAGAAATTCTGAATAGTACCGGCAGTGCTGTTGCCGCAGAGTTAGATCTTGAGAAATTGGTACAGCATGTGACTGACGCGGGCGTTCGTTTGACAGGCGCTCAGTTCGGAGCGTTTTTCTACAATGTGCTCGATGAGCGTGGCGAAAGCTTGATGCTCTATACGCTCTCCGGCGCCTCTAGAGAAGCGTTCGCAGACTATCCGATGCCTCGCGCAACAAAAATATTTGCACCCACTTTCCGTGGTGAAGGGATTGTTCGTTCTCCAGATATATTACTGGATGACCGATACGGTCACAATTTGCCGCACCACGGGATGCCCAAGGGCCACTTGTCGGTGCGAAGCTATCTGGCGGTGCCCGTGCGCTCCCGTACAGGTGAAGTGCTCGGTGGGCTATTTTTTGGGCATCCGGAACCTAATGTGTTTTCTGAGAGGTCCGAACGCTTGTTGAGCGGACTCGCAGCTCAAGCCGCGATCGGAATAGACAACGCTCGCTTGTTTCAATCTGCGCAGCGCGAAATCGAGCAGCGGCGAAGTGCGGAAGACGCGCTACAAAAGCTCAACTCGACGCTAGAGCAGCAGGTTGTCGAGCGTACCGAACAATTGCACAAGCAAGAGGAGGCCTTGCGGCAAGCTCAAAAAATGGAAGCCGTCGGTCAACTCACGGGGGGGGTTGCTCACGACTTCAATAATCTCTTGCAGATCATAGTCGGCAATCTAGAAATCCTACAACGGAATTTGCCCGCCGATGCTGGCCGGTTACGCCGAGCCGCTGAAAATGCGATGAAGGGCGCTAAGCGAGCGGCTACCTTAACGGAAAGCTTGCTCGCGTTTTCGAGGCGTCAGCCGCTCAACCCCAAGCCGCTCAAGGTCAATGACTTGGTTAGCGGCATGAGCGAATTATTTTATAGATCGCTTGGAGAGCCGATTGCCGTTGAGACAATACTTGCAGCCGGCTTATGGCAGACGGAGGCCGACCCTAATCAACTCGAAACCGCCCTGTTAAACCTTGCGGTGAACGCCCGGGATGCGATGCCTTCGGGCGGTAAGCTCACAATCGAAACCGCAAACGCGCATATTGATGAAGGTTATGCAGCTACCCAGGCGGAAGTAATCCCCGGGCAATACGTAGTGATTTGTGTGTCAGACACTGGTGTTGGGATGGACAGGAATACCATCGCTCAGGTATTCGAGCCGTTCTTCACTACAAAAGAGCCGGGCAAGGGTACGGGCTTGGGCCTTAGTCAGGTGTATGGATTTGTGAAGCAGTCTGGTGGCCATGTGAATCTCTATTCCGAACTGGAGCAGGGCACGACTGTGAAGATTTATCTGCCGCGTCTTTTGATCGAAGATCACGCGGTGGACGATGCCTCGGTACAAACGATTGCTCCTGAAGGCACCACAGAAGAAACTATTCTGGTTGTCGAAGATGATGACGACGTGCGCACATACTCAGTCGATATTCTGCGCGAATTGGGATATCGGGTCGTTGAGGCTCACGATGGTCCGTCGGCACTTCGTCTGCTGGAGCGCCAAACAAGGGTTGATCTGCTTTTCACTGACGTAGTCTTACCGAGCGGCTTGACGGGTGCCGAAGTAGCTGACGAAATTCGCAAGCTGCGACCAGAGATCAGGGTGCTTTTTACGACCGGTTACGCTCGCAACGCTATCGTCCACCACGGTCGTCTGGACGCGGGCGTCAACCTTATTCCAAAGCCATTCACTTACGCGGAACTTGCAGCCAAGGTGCGAGACGTTTTGGATTCTTTCAAGTAGCGGGTCATTGGGCTGCTGCAGGTTTGATGAACACCTGGTTCGGCCAATCCAAGCTTGCGTTAGCCTCAACAGGGCTGAGATATCCGATCGGCGAATGACGCCGGGTCGCATTGTGGACCGGCTCGATGTAGTCGGCTGCTCTGGCCTCGTTCCTGGCGATTGGA
>NZ_JAUSLT010000143.1 GCF_030646015.1 Bradyrhizobium sp. | reverse complement strand
GAGTACGGCTGCCGGCGGCCCGGTCAACTAAATTACAAACGGGTCACGCGCAATCGCAATGCGTTGCCGACCACGCTCACTGACGACAGCGCCATGGCCGCGGCGGCGATGATAGGAGACAGCAGCAGGCCGAACGTCGGATAGAGCACGCCGGCGGCGATCGGGATACCGGCGGCGTTGTAGATGAACGCAAAGAACAGGTTCTGCCGGATGTTGCTCATGGTGGCCTGCGAGAGCCGGCGGGCGCGAACGATGCCGCCGAGATCGCCGCCCAGCAGTGTGATGCCGGCGCTCTCCATCGCGACATCGGTGCCGGTGCCCATGGCGATGCCGACTTCGGCTGCGGCGAGCGCCGGGGCGTCGTTGACGCCGTCGCCGGCCATGGCGACGATCCGGCCGGCCTTCTGCAGCTTTGCCACGACGGCGCTCTTCTGATCCGGCAGTACTTCGGCCTCGACGTCGGTGATGCCGAGTTGCCGCGCGATGGCGTTGGCGGTGGTGCGGTTGTCGCCGGTCAGCATGATGACCTTGATGCCCTCGGCGGCGAGCGCCTTCAGCGCATCCGGCGTCGACGGTTTCACCGGATCGGCGATCGCGAACAGGCCGGCCAGCCGGCCGTCGACCGCGATGTTGATGACGGTGGCGCCGTCGCCGCGCAGGCGTTCGGCCTGCTCATTCAGGGATTGGCTCTCGACACCGAGCGACGACAGGAAGCTGGCATTGCCAAGCAGCACGGTCTTGCCGTCGACCTTGCCGGTCGCGCCCTTGCCGGTCGGCGAGTCGAATTCCTCCACCTTGCTCACATCGAGATTTTTTTCCTTCGCCGACCGCACGATGGCGTCGGCCAGCGGATGCTCGCTGGCGCGCTCGACGCTGGCGGCGAGCCGCAGGATTTCGGTCTCGTCGAATCCCGCCGCGGCAACGATCGCAACCACCTTCGGCTTGCCTTCGGTCAGCGTTCCCGTTTTGTCGACCACAAGCGTGTCGACCTTTTCCATGCGCTCCAGGGATTCGGCGTTCTTGATCAGGACACCGGCCTGCGCGCCGCGTCCGACCCCGACCATGATCGACATCGGGGTGGCGAGGCCGAGCGCGCAGGGGCAGGCGATGATCAGCACGCTGACCGCGGCGACCAGGCCGAACGCCATCCGCGGCTCTGGTCCAAACCAGGCCCAGGCGGCGAAGGCTATGATCGCGGCCACGATGACCACCGGCACGAACCAGCCGGACACCTGATCGGCCAGCCGCTGGATCGGCGCGCGCGAGCGCTGCGCTTCCGCCACCATCTTCACGATCTGCGACAGCAGCGTGTCGCGCCCGACCTTGTCGGCGCGCATCACGAAGCCGCCGGACTGGTTGAGCGTGCCCGCGATCACTTTGCCGCCGGCTTCCTTGGTGACCGGCATCGATTCGCCTGTGACCAGCGATTCGTCGAGCGAGGAGCGGCCCTCGAGAATGATGCCGTCGACCGGCACCTTTTCGCCCGGCCTGACCCGCAGATGATCGCCGACCTGCAGGCTGTCGATCTGCACCTCATGATCGGCGCCGTCATCGCCGATGCGGCGCGCCGTTTTGGGCGCCAGTTCGAGCAGCGCCTTGATCGCGCCGGAGGTCGCCTCGCGGGCGCGCAGTTCGAGCACCTGACCAAGCAGTACCAGCACGGTAATGACGGCCGCGGCTTCGAAGTAGACCGCCACCGCGCCGCCATGGCCGCGAAACGCGGCCGGGAAGATGCCGGGCGCGACGGTGCCTATGACGCTGTAGACATAGGCGACGCCGGTGCCCATCGCGATCAGCGTGAACATGTTGAGATTGCGCGTCACCAGCGATTGCCAGCCGCGCACGAAGAACGGCCAACCCGCCCACAGCACCACGGGCGTCGCGAAAACCAGTTGAATCCAGTTCGACAGGGTCGGGTCGACCCAGCCGTGACCGCCAACCAGGTGGCCGCCCATTTCCAGCACGACGGCGGGCAGCGCCAGCACGAGGCCGATCCAGAACCGCCGCGTCATGTCGGCGAGTTCGGGATTGGGTGGTGTATCGAGGCTGGCCACTTCGGGCTCCAGCGCCATGCCGCAGATCGGGCAGCTGCCGGGACCGACCTGGCGAATCTGCGGATGCATCGGGCAGGTGTAAACAGCGCCTTCCGGCGCTTGGGTCTCTTGGGCCTTCGGCTTGTTGCCGCCGAGATAGGCTTTCGGGTCGGCGGCGAATTTGGTGCGGCAGCCGGCCGAGCAGAAATAATGGGTTTTGCCTTCGTGATCGAACCGATGCTTGGCGGTCGCGGGGTCGACCGTCATGCCGCAGACGGGGTCGCGCACGGTCGCGCTGCCGTGCGCATGGTCCTGATGGGCATGATCATGGCCGGCGTGATCGTGGCTCCCGCCACAGCAGCCGGGTTTTGCCGCTTCCGCGGCCGGAGCTGCCTTGGATGAACAGCCGCAGCCGGAACTCTTTGTGGCATCGCCTGTATTAGCCTTCATGGCGTCGGTCATCGCGTTTCTCCACCGGGGCTTGCAACCCATACCCTGTAGGGGTATATAGACCGCATGCGAAAAGACATCAAGACGTCGTGTCAAAAGCGTTTGAGCCGGATCGAGGGCCAGGTCCGCGGCCTGTCCAAAATGGTCGACGAGGATCGCTACTGCATCGACATCGTCACGCAGATTTCGGCGGTGCGGGCAGCGCTTCGGCGCGTCGAGGAGGAAGTGCTCAAGGACCATGTATCGCATTGCGTCGAGCATGCGATCACCAGCGGCAACAAGGCCGATCAGCGGGAAAAGATCGCGGAATTAATGGCCGTGATCGGCCGGTCCGATCGGTGATCAAGATCACGGTTTTGACCATGCATTTACCGCAATTTGAACCGCTGTTCCTTTCGCTCGAACCGTATGGTAATAGCTGCGCATGACTTCGACCGGCACACTGTTGCGGATGATTGGGGCGGCGATCCTGTTGATCGCCGTTCAATTCGCGTCGGTCGCAGCCAACGCCCATGTCGGTCATGGACACGTGCCTGATGGGCACCATGTTCAGGCGCACCATCAAGGACATGGCACCGCCGCCGGCATTGCCCATCCGGTTTCCTCCAGCGAAGCCGCGCGAACCCAGCCTGCCGCGCAAGCCGAGGCGGCCGTCCAGAATGCGCCGGGCGCGCAGCCTTCATCCTCCGACGCCTGCGTGATGGGCTGCTGCGGATGTACGGGGTGCTGCGCAGCCGCGCTGGTGGTGGCTTCGCCTCACCTTCCGCCCAAGGCCTGCTCGCCGCGCATCGGCTTTGCGCGCGCACCTTCCGTGCCCGGAATGGACCCAAGAGGTCTGCGCAAACCCCCTCGATCTCTCGCCTGAATAACGACATCCCCGCGGTCCTGCCCCGGCAGGTATCTGCGCGAGCTTCTCGTCAGGTGAGGATTTTCCAATGCGCTCCTTGTTTCGTGCCGTGCTTTGCGCGGCGGCTCTTGCTTCCTTTTCCGGAAGCGGATCGTTGCTGGCCCATGACGGTCACGACCATGGCGCGCCGCCACCGGCACCAGCAGCGGGCTCGAATCTCGCGCCTCGCATGGAAGCCGTCTCGGAGCATTACGAGCTGGTCGCGATCGCCCGTGGCGGCGATCTCGTCATCTACCTCGACCGCTTTGCGACCAACGAATCGGTCGACGGCGCCAGCATTACGGTCGAGACACCAGCGGGCCCGGAACCCGCGCGCGCCGTGGCGAACGAGCCTTACCGGCTGAGCGCGCCCTGGTCCGCCAAACCGGGTTCCCATGATCTGATCTTCACGGTCAGCAAGGACGGCATCGACGACGTGCTGGCCGCGACGCTGATCATTCCGCCGGAAGATCCGGGCGCAAAGGCCGCAACGGCTTCGCTGTCGGACATCGCAGGCGGAATTCGCGAGCTTTCCTCTCGCACGATCCCGACCGCGCTGATGGCCGGGCTCGGAGGCTTTGCCGCGGGCATCGTCGTCATGACCTTGATGTGGCGGCGGAACCGGCCCGCGATGATCCTCATCCTCGCCGGGATGCTCGCCATGTTCGTTGGCGCCGCGCGCGCCCATGACGGCGATGACCATGGCGCGTCAGCCAATTCGAACCCGACGGTGCGCGACCTGGCGCAGCGGCTGCCCGACGGCGGCGTATTCGTGCCCAAGAGCATCCAGCGAATCCTTGCCATCCGCACCGTAAGAATCGAATCGGCGGCGCATCGCGCCGCGCTGGAATTGCCGGGCCGCATCATTCCCGATCCGAACGCCAGCGGATTCGTTCAATCGTCGGTCGGCGGGCGGCTTTCGCCGCCACCGAACGGCTTTCCGCGGCTGGGGACACCGGTCAGGAAAGGCGATGTCCTCGCTTACATGACGCCACCGCTGCAGGCGATCGACGCCTCCGACATGCGCCAGCGGCAAGGCGAACTCGACCAGCAGATTACCATCGTGGAGCGCCGGCTGGCGCGCTACGAAACGCTGGTGCCGAGCGGCGCCATCGCCCGCACCCAGCTGGAGGATACACGGACGGAGCTGCAAGGCCTGAAGGAACGGCGCGGATCGCTGGACAAGTCGCGCCGCGAACCGGAAGAATTGATCGCGCCGGTGGACGGCATCGTGGCCGAAGGCACCGCCGTCGCCGGCCAGATGGCGCAATCGAACGCCGTCATCTTCCATATCGTCGACCCGACCCGGCTGTGGGTAGAGGCGCTCAGCTATGACTCGCTTCCCGGAGTCCAGAGCGCGGTGGCCCGGCTGAGCAACGACCGCACTTATCCGCTCGCTTTCCGCGGCGCCGGTTTCGCCGGCCGCAATCAGTCGATCCCGGTTCAGTTCGCGGTGCAGGGCGACGTCGCGGGCCTGCGCGCCGGGCAATTCGTCACCGTGCTCGCCACCACCGATGAGGAAAAGACCGGTTTTGCGGTTCCCCGGGCCGCACTGGTGCGCAACGCCAGCGGCCAGGACGTGGTCTACGAGCATGTCGCGGCGGAACGTTTCGAGCCGCGCCCGGTGCGGGTCGAACCGCTCGACGGCGATCGCGTCTTCATTGCCACCGGGCTCGCCGCGGGCAAGCGCCTTGTGGTTCAGGGCGCCGAGCTGCTCGGTCAGGTCCGCTGAAGGGAACGCCAGATGTTTCGCTTTCTCGTCACACAGTCGCTGCGCAATCGCCTGATGGTGCTGGCGGCCTCAGCCGTTCTGGTGCTGCTCGGAATCTTCAGCGCCAGCCGGCTCCCGGTCGACGTATTCCCTGATCTCAACAAGCCGACCGTCACCATCATGACCGAATCCGAGGGCCTGGCGCCCCCGGAAGTCGAGCAGCTGGTCAGCTTTCCCATCGAAACCCAGATGAACGGCGTTCCCGGGGTGACGCGGGTGCGCTCGGTTTCCGGGGTCGGGCTCTCGATCGTCTATGTCGAGTTCGACTGGGGCACCGACATCTACCGCAACCGTCAGCAGATCGCCGAGCGGCTTTCCCTGATCAGGGCCCAGCTGCCGCCGAACGTGGTCCCGCAGATGGGGCCGATCAACTCGATCATGGGACAGATCGTGCTGGTCGCGATGACCAGCGACAAGGCGTCCGCGATGGAAGTCCGCGAGGCCGCCGACTTTACCCTGCGCCCGCGGCTGCTCTCGATTCCGGGCGTCGCCCAGGTCATTCCGATCGGCGGCGAGGTCCGCCAGTATCGCGTCGCGCCAAATCCGCCGGCGCTGCGCAGCCTTGGCGTCACCTATGAGCAGGTCGAACAGGCGCTGACGCAGTTCGGCGTCAACACCGGCGGCGGCTTCACCGACCAGCATTCGCGCGAATATCTGATCCGGAACATCGGACGAACCACCAATCTGGACGACCTTCGCAGCGTGGTGGTGGCGCAGGTCAATGGCGGGCCGGTGTTTCTGCGCCAGGTCGCGACCGTCGAGTTCGCGCCCAAGGTGAAGCGCGGCGAGGCCGGCTACATGGGCCAGCCGGCCGTCATCGTCTCGGTCGAGAAGCAGCCCAACGTCGATACCATCGCACTGACGCGCGAGATCGAGCGGGCCCTGAAGGAGATCACCGCGGCGCTGCCGCAGGGCATCAAGGCCGACCAGATCGTGTTCCGCCAGGCCGACTTCATCGAGACGTCGATCCGCAACGTCGAACAGGTGCTGATGGAAGCCGGCCTCGTCGTCGCCATCGTGCTGTTCGCATTTCTGCTGAACTGGCGAACCACGGTGATTTCGCTGACCGCGATCCCGGTCTCGATCCTGGCCACGGCCACGATTTTCTACTTCGCCGGATTATCCATCAACACCATGACGCTGGGCGGTCTCGCCATCGCGCTCGGCGAACTGGTCGACGACGCCGTGGTCGATGTCGAGAACATCTTCAGGCGCCTGCGGGAAAATCGCGCGCTGGAACATCCCCGGCCGGCATTCGACGTGATCGTATCGGCCTCGCAGGAAGTCAGATCCGGCATCGTCTATGCGACGGCGATCATCGTCCTGGTGTTCGTGCCGCTGTTCGCGCTGTCGGGAATTGAAGGCCGGCTGTTCGCCCCGCTGGGCGAGGCCTATATCATTTCGATCCTCGCCAGCCTCGCGGTCTCGATCACGCTGACGCCGGTGATGGCCTACTACATGCTGCCGCAACTGAAGCGCCTGGATCATGGCGACAGCGCCCTGGTTCGCGTGCTCAAGCGCGGCAACGCAGCCCTTCTCGATCGTGCCTTTCGCCATCAACGCGCGCTGATGGCCGTCACGGTGCTCGCCGTGACAACAGCGGCGATCGCCGCCTCGCTGCTGCCGCGCGCGTTCCTGCCGCCCTTCAACGAAGGCACCTTCACCATCAACATGCTTTTCAATCCGGGCATCTCGCTCGCGGAATCCAACCGGGTCGGCCTGATTGCCGAGCGCATCCTGCTGGAGGTGCCCGAAGTTAAGACCGTCGGGCGCCGGACCGGGCGCGCCGAACTGGATGAGCATGCCGAAGGCGTGCATTCCTCCGATCTTGAAGTGAACCTCAAAACTTCCTCGCGGACCAAGGCGGATGTGATCGCGGAGATTCGCTCGCGGCTCGCGGTTCTTCCGGCCTCGATCAATGTGGGCCAGCCGATCTCGCATCGGCTCGATCATCTGCTGTCCGGGGTTCGCGCCGAGGTGGCGCTGAAGATCTTTGGCGACGATCTGGACGCACTGCGCGCGTCGGCGGAAGCCATCCGTATCAGGATGGCCGGCATCCCCGGGATCACGGATCTGCAGGTTGAAAAGCAGGTGCTGATTCCGCAGCTCGAAATCCGGGTCGATTACGGCCGCGCCGCGCTCTATGGCGTGCAGCCCGCCATCGTCATCGAGCAGCTCAGCCGGCTCTCGAACGGGCGGATCGTGTCGCGCGTCGTCGATGGCTATCGCAGGTTCGATGTCACCATGCGGCTACCTGACCGTCTCAGGACCACGCAAAGGCTGGGAGATCTGCTCATTGAAACCCCGGCCGGATGGATTCCGGCGAGGCAGCTGGCCGACATCAAGGAAACCGAGGGGCCGAATCAGATCTTGCGCGAGAACGGGCGCCGTCGCGTGGTGGTGCTGGCCAACACCACCGGCACCGCCGACATGACGAAAATCGTCGAATCGATCCGGGAGGTGACCGCGTCGACCAAACTGCCTGAAGGATTTTACACCCGGCTCGAAGGCACGTTCCGGGCGCAGGAGGAAGCCAGCCGGACCATCGGGATTCTCTCGCTGCTGTCGCTGTCGCTGGTTTTCGCCATTCTCTACAACCGCTATCGCTCGGCGCTGTTTGCCCTGATCGTGATGGGCAATGTGCCGCTCGCCCTGATCGGGGCGGTGATCGCGCTCTGGCTGACGGGCCAGCCGCTGTCGGTCGCGTCCATGGTCGGTTTCATCACCCTGACCGGGATCGCGGCGCGCAACGGCATCCTGAAAATCAGCCACTACATCAACCTGGCGCTGCAGGAGGAAATGCCGTTCGGACGCGACCTGGTGGTTCGCGGCAGTCTCGAACGGCTGACCCCGGTGCTGATGACGGCGCTGGCGGCGGGCGTCGCACTCGTTCCGCTGCTGATCGATGCGGCCACGCCCGGCAAGGAAATCCTGCATCCCGTGGCCGTCACGATCTTCGGCGGCCTCATCAGCGCGACGCTGCTCGATACGTTTCTCACGCCGGTGCTGTTCCTGCGGTACGGAGAAAAGCATCTCGAACGCCTGCGGCGGGACGCCGCCGCGCTGCGTGATCCCGCGCACGGACCATCGCCGGCCGAAGCCTTCTAGACCCAGCCCCATAAACGCAGCCCTCTAAACTCAGCCATGGAGAAACAAAGATGTACGCAAAATTTCTGTTGATCGGAGCCCTGCTCGCCTCGGCCGCTTCAGCCTGGGCTCATGACGCCAAGGGAACGCATGGCGGACGTATCGCCGATGCGGGAGCCTACCACGTCGAAATGGTCGTGAAGTCCGACACCGTCGACGTGTTCATCAGCGATCAAAGCGAAAAGCCCGTTGCGGCATCGGGCTTCAAGGGAACGGCGATCCTCGTGGCCGGCGGCAAATCCCAGCGTGTGGTGCTCGCGCCCGTCGACGGCACCCGCCTTTCGGGCCGTGCTGCGGCGGCGTTGCCTAACCAGCCCAAGGGGGTCGTGCAGCTGACGGGTCCCGACGGCAAAACCAGTCAGGCGAAATTTGACTGAGATCAAACCGGCCGACGATCGAGTCGACACGGTACGAGGCAGCATGAGACGCGAAGGAATTGAGAGATGATGAATTGGACCAAAAGCGGGATCGCACTAATCGCCGTAACGCTGCTTTCAGCCAACGCCTGGGCAGGCGAAGGGCCGTCCGGGCACAGCCATGGCCACGGCCAATCCTTTTCGGCCGGCGAGCCGGGCAATCCGAAGAAACCGGCAAGGATCGTCCAGGTGACGATGGGAGAGTCGGACGGGAAGATGGTGTTCGTTCCGGAACGGCTGGAGGTCAAGAAGGGCGAACAAGTCAAATTCGTGCTGCGCAACAACGGCGAGCTCGAACACGAATTCGTGCTGGCCAGCACCGTGGACAATCTCAAACACGCCGAGGAAATGAAAAAGCACCCGGACATGGCGCATGAGGAGCCGAACGGAAGGCAGCTCGCGCCGAAGAAGACCGGCGAGATGGTCTGGAAGTTCACCAAGGCCGGAGAGTTTGAATTCGCCTGCCTGATTCCCGGTCACCGCGAAGCGGGAATGACCGGAAAGATCGTCGTCAAGTGATCGAATTCGACAACCGGCGCGGCAACACGAGTGCCGCCGTTCAGCGCGCCCCTTGATCTAGCTCAACGGGGGACAACGGAATCGGAGGCTGACTATGGCATCGTTCTCATTCAGGTCCGGTCAAATGATCTCCCGTCGAGGCGTCTTGTTGGGAGCGACGGCAACAGGCGCAGCACTTCTCATGGCGTCGCGGTCAGGTTTGGCTGCCGCCGGCCGCTTTGCCAACCCGCTCAGGATTCCGCCGCTGCTCGAGGGGGTGCCCGGAACTGACGGGAAGGTCTACGACCTCAATGTGACTTCCGGGAAGTCCGAGTTCCTTTCGGGAATCTCGACCCCGACACTCGGAATCAACGGTGCCTATCTCGGCCCGACGATTCGCTGCCGCGCCAACGACCGTGTCACGATGCGGGTCAGGAACAGCCTGACCGAACCGACCACGTTGCACTGGCATGGCCTGCACCTGCCGGCGGCCAGCGACGGGGGCCCGCATCAGGTGGTCGAACCCGGCACGGTCTGGGAGACCTCGTTCGCCATCAAGCAGGCGGCATCGCTGTGCTGGTATCATTCGCACCTGATGGAGCAGACCGGCGAGCAGGTGCTGCGCGGCCTTGCCGGCCTGTTCCTGATCGAGGACGAGCCGAGCAAATCGCTCGGGCTGCCCACGGACTATGGCGTGGACGATATACCGCTCGTCATCCAGGACCGCCGGTTCGGCGCCGACGGCAGCTTCGACTATGACCTGACGATGCACGACGTCATGATGGGCTACAAGGGCAACGTCGTATTGGTGAACGGAACGGCCAATCCGCACGTCGTTCTGCGCCGGCAACGCACGCGCCTGCGCATCCTCAATGGCTCGAACTCGCGCATCTACACGCTCGGACGTGATGATGGCGTGGACCTTGTCGTGATCGGCTCGGACGGAGGCCTGCTGGAGCAGCCGGAGCGACTGCGTCGGGTCCGGCTCGGGCCGGGCGAGCGGGTCGAGATCCTGCTGGACATGCAGAGCAATCAATCGGTTCGAATGATGAGCTACCCCGACCGGGTCGCGGCCGGCGGCATGGGCCCGGGCATGATGATGGGCGGCATGTCGGGCAACAGCGAGACGCTTCCGATTATCGAGCTGCGCGCGGAAAAACTGGAGAGTTCGGATCTGTCGCTCCCCGAGCGGCTGATTCAGGTTCCGGGCTGGACCGCGGCGCAAGCGGCGCGCACCCGCACCTTTTCGCTAGACATGCCGATGATGGGCATGGGGGGGATGATGGGCGGCGCCGGGATGGGGGGCGCGATGGGAATCAATGGCCGCGCCATGGACATGGGCCGCATCGACGAGCGGGTTGCGCTGGGCAGCATTGAAATCTGGCGGATCAGGAACACGAGCCCGCTGGCTCACCCGTTTCATATTCACGGCGTCCAGTTTCGCACCCTCGATCGCAACGGCCGGCCGCCGCTGCCGCACGAGCGGGGCCTCAAGGACACCGTGCTGGTCGATCCCGATTCGACCGTCCGGGTCATCACCGAATTTTCCGACTTCGCCGATCCCAGGCGTCCCTACATGTATCACTGCCACATCCTGGAGCACGAGGATGCCGGGATGATGGGCCAGTTCGTGGTGGTGTGAGGAGTCGATCTGAATGAGCGTCGTCAAGGTTTCCTATTTCTCGGATGTCTTGTGCATCTGGGCCTATATCGCGCAGGCGCGCATCGATGCGGTCAAGGAAAAGTTCGGCGATACGGTCGAGCTGGACCACCGCTTCTGCTCGGTGTTCGGCAACACGCCGCTCAAGATTCCCACGACATGGCGGGACAAGGGCGAGTATGCCGGGTTCAACGCGCATCTTCGCAACGTGGCGCTGCAGTTCCCCCATGTCGAGCTTCATCCGGACGTCTGGCTGACCACGCGCCCGCCGACCTCGACCAGCGCGCATCTGTTCATGACCGCCGTCCGGCAATGGCAGCATGAGCGGGACGGCGAAGGCGAGGCGGCAGAGACCGTCTTCGACGAGGTGCTGTGGGCGTTCCGTTGTGCGTTCTTCCGCGATTGCCGCGACATTGCGCGCTGGGATGTTCAATGCGAACTGGCGGAGGCGCTGGGCGTCGATATCGCCGCGATCGAACGGCGCATTCACGATGGCACGGCCCATGCGAGGCTGGCGTCCGACTATCAGGACGCCGACAAGATGCGCATCGAGGGCAGCCCGAGCTTCGTGCTGAACGAGGGGCGGCAGAAGCTCTACGGCAATGTCGGCTTTCGCATCATCGAAGCCAACATTCAGGAATTGTTGCGGGCGCCGGCGGGCGAGCAGGCCAGCTGGTGCTGAACGCTGGACAGGCGGCGTCCTACGCCACCAGCTCCAGCGTCCGCTGGCGCGGCCTGGCGCGGCGTTCCGGCACATATTCGACGATCATGTAGTGCTCCGACACCGTGACGCGTTCGACCAGCGCCGCATCGGCGGCAGCCGGCGTCACTTCCGCAACCGGACGCGGCGCTTCCTGGTCAGCCGTTTCAGGAACAAGCGGCGGCGATTCGATCTGTTCTGGAAAGATACCGAATTCGCCCGCTACCTCCGGGAGCGGCTTCTGCTTGTCGGCCCAGTGCAGGGCGGTGTAGTCGAAGCCTTGCACGATGGTGGGTTTGACGACTTCGAAATAGGGCGAGATGTCGAAATCGCGCGGCATGTACAGCGACGAATCGCGGATGTGCAGGATCTCGCGCCGGGCCTGTCTCGAGCCGGCGCGGGTGATCTTGGGCAGGATCGGATAGCGCACGGCGTCGAACGCCTGTGCGATCAGCGCCGAGCAGATGATCTTGGTGGGATCGCCGGAACCGAATGCGATCATCCGCCGTCGCCAGCGCTGCGGGATCGGCAGCGGAAACAGAAAACGCA
>NZ_JAUSLT010000133.1 GCF_030646015.1 Bradyrhizobium sp. | reverse complement strand
CTGCATGGCTTGGCGGCGGCGCCAGTGTCCAGGGACCGCCGCGGCCGCGCGTGGTTTCGGTTGAACTGGCCAAGGCCGAGCGCAAGCCGGTGCCGGTCGATGTCGATTCGATCGGAATGGTCACGCCGATTTCCAGCGTGGCGCTGAAATCGCGAGTCGAAACCACCATCGTCTCGGTGCATTTCGAAGACGGCGCCAGGGTCAACCGGGGCGACCTCTTGTTTACCCTCGACGCGCGTCAGATCGACGCCCAGATCGAACAGGCCGAGGGCGTGCTGGCCAGGGACCGGGCCCAGCTCGAGGCGGCGCAGCGTGATGTCCGGCGGTATGCCGACCTGATCGGCAAGGGCGCCACCACGCAGGTCAACGTAGACAACGCCAAGACCCAGGCCGATATCCTGACCGGCACGATCAGGGCAGACCAGTCCGCACTGGACAATCTGAAGGTCCAGAAGAGCTTCACCACCATCCACGCGCCATTTTCGGGACGGATCAGCGTTGCGAATGTGAAGGTCGGCAATTTCGTGCGGCCAGCAGATACTGCGCCGCTCGCCGTCATCAACCAGATGGCGCCGGTCTATGTGACTTTCGCCATTCCGCAGCGGGTCCTGGTCGAGCTGCGTGATGCCATGGCGACCGGCGGCCCCAGGGTGATTGCCACCATCCCCGGCCATCAGCGGTCCGAAGACGGCAAGGTCGCGATGGTCGAAAACACGGTCGATGCCACCACCGGCATGGTCACCGTGCGCGGTATCATGAACAACGAGAACGAAACCCTGTGGCCGGGGACGCTGGTCAACGCCAAGCTCATCATTCGCACCGAGGAGGCCGTTACGGTGCCCACCGCCGCCGTGCAGCGCAGCCAGGACGGCAACTATGTTTTCGTCATTCAGGACGGCAAGGCCCACCGGCTGAACGTAACGGTCAGTCGCACCTTCCAGGGATTGTCCGCGGTCGCGAGCGGACTGACCGGCGGCGAGGAGGTCATCGTCGACGGGCAGTTGCTGTTGTCGGAGGGCACTCCGGTCGCGCCGCGCGGCGCCAAAGCGGGGGCCTGATCGATGACCCTGTCGGAGCTTTGCATCCGCCGCCCGGTCATGACCATCCTGATGACGGCGACGATCATCGCTTTCGGTGTGTTTGGATTTCGGCTGCTGCCGGTCTCCGCGCTTCCCAAGGTGGATTTTCCGACCATTGCCGTGACCGCGACCCTGCCGGGCGCCAGCGCCGACACCATGGCGGCGTCGGTCGCCGGTCCGATCGAACGCCAGCTCTCGACCGTCGCCGGGATCTCGTCGATGTCCTCGATCTCCTCGCAGGGCACCACCGCGATCACCATTCAGTTCAATCTCAACCGCAACATCGACTCCGCCGCGCTGGACGTGCAGACCGCGCTCTCCATCGCGCAGCGCCGGCTGCCGGTCGAGATGATCATTCCGCCGACTTTCCGGAAGGTCAATCCGTCGGAATTCGCGGTGCTGTTCGTCTCGCTGCGGTCGGAAACGCTGCCGCTGTCCACGGTCAACGAGTATGGCGACATCACCATCGCCCAGGCGCTGTCGCAGATTCAGGGCGTCGCCCAAGTGGTGATTTTCGGCAGTCAGAAATTCGCGGTTCGCGTACAGGCGGATCCCGAGGCGGCCGCCGCGCGCGGCTTGACGCTGGACGATATCAGGACCGCGGTAGCGCGCGCTAACTCTTCCACGCCGGTCGGCACGCTGAACGGGCCGAAACAGGACGTGGCGCTTCAGGCCTCGGGCCAGATGACCAGGGCGGCCGATTACCGGCACGTGGTCGTCGCCTGGCGCAACGGTTCGCCGGTGCGGCTCGACGAGGTGGCGCGCGTTTACGACAGCGTCGAGAACGAAAGGATCGCAAGCTGGTTCAACGGCACCCGCTCGATCATTCTGGCCATCTATAAACAGCCTGACGCCAATACGGTAGCCGTCGTGGACGGCGTGCTGGCGAAGCTGCCGTCGCTGCGTGCGCAGGTTCCGCCATCGGTGACTATCCAGGTCGCGATGGATCGTTCGCAGTCGATCCGGCAATCCGTCGCCGATGTCGAGGAAACGCTGCTGATCGCCATCGGCCTCGTGATTCTGGTGATCTTCCTGTTCCTGCGCTCGGCGTCCGCGACCTTCATTCCGGCACTGGCGGTGCCTATCTCGCTCTGCGGCACCTTCGCCGTCATGTATGTTCTCGACTTCTCCATCAACAACATGACGCTGCTGGCGCTGACCCTGTCGGTCGGCTTCGTGGTCGACGACGCCATTGTCATGCTGGAAAACATCGTTCGTCATATCGAACGTGGCATGGCGCCCTTTGAAGCGGCCCTGAAGGGCGCGCGCGAAGTCGGCTTTACCATCATTTCGATCACCTTCTCGCTGATCGCGGTATTCATTCCGGTGCTGCTGATGGGTGGCATTGTCGGCCGCGTGTTCCGCGAATTCGCGGTCACGATCGCGGTCGCGATCCTGGTCTCCGGCTTCGTTTCGCTGACGCTGACGCCGATGCTGTGCGCGCGCGTGCTGAAGGCCCATGACGCCACCAGGAAGCCGAACATCCTGCTGCGGGGGTTCGAGCGAATGTTCGATTTCTGGCTTCGCGCCTACGAATGGTCGCTCGACTGGGTGCTGGCACGCAAGGCGTTGATGCTGGTGGTGACGCTGGCAACGCTCGCCGGCACCGTCGCGCTCTATATCGTCGTGCCCAAGGGATTCTTTCCCCAGGAAGACACCGGCTTTCTGTTCGGCACGACCGAAGCAGCGACAGATACGTCGTTCGACGCCATGGCGGCACGGCAGAAGGAGCTGACCGATATTCTCAGCAAGGATCCCGCGGTAGAATACATCAACAGCACGGTGGGCGCGGGTGGCCCGAACACGACCACGAATTACGCGCGGGTGTTCATCGCGCTGAAGCCGAGGAAGGAACGGGACGCGGCGCCGGTGGTGATGGCGCGTCTGCGCCAGAAGGCGATGGCAGTGCCGGGGATGCAGGCGTTTTTCCAGAGCGTCCAGAACCTCAACATCGGCGGACGGCTGTCCAAGAGCCAGTATCAGTACAGCCTGCAGAGCGGCGATACCGAATCGCTCTATCGCGTCGCACCTGAATTGCGCGACAGCATCGCCAAGGTGCCCGGGCTGCTCGACGTCACCACCGATCTCTACATCAAGAACCCGCAGATGACGGTTGAGATCGACCGCGAAAAGGCCGCGGTCTACGGCATTACCGTCGATCAGGTTCGCAACCAGCTCTACAACGCTTATGGCGGGCGGCAGATCGGCACCATCTACACGCCGTCGAACGATTATCAGCTCATTCTGGAGGTGCAGCCGCAGTTTCGCTCCGATCCCGCGGATCTGTCCAAGCTCTACATGAAGACCGCCAACAACCAGACCATCCCGCTGGAAGCGGTGGCCAAACTGGTGCCGACGGTCGGTCCGCTGCAGATCAATCACCAGGGCCAGCAGCCCGCGGTGACAATTTCGTTCAACCTCGCTCCGAATTACTCGCTCGGCTATGCTGTCGACCAGATCACCAGGATCGAACAGAGTTCGAACCTTCCCGCCACCATTGCGACAGGGTTCTCCGGCACCGCGCAGGTGTTCCAGGATTCGCTGCGCGGGCAGGGTGTCCTTATCCTGGCGGCGGTGTTCGCGGCCTTCGTGATCCTCGGCATCCTGTACGAGAGCTTCATCCACCCCATCACAATCATTTCCGGCCTGCCGTCGGCGGGCATCGGCGCCATCCTGGCGCTGATGGCATTCAGGATGGAGCTATCGGTCATCGCCATGATCGGCATCGTGATGCTGGTCGGCATCGTCAAGAAGAACGCCATCATGATGGTGGACTTCGCGCTGGAGCGTCGCCGCGTCGGGTTGAGCGCCGAACATGCCATTCGCGAAGCCGCCTTGCTGCGTTTCCGCCCCATCATGATGACGACATTCGCGGCGATTTTCGGCACGCTGCCGATCGCTCTCGGCACCGGCGCCGGCGCCGAACTGCGCCAACCGCTCGGCATTGCCGTGGTCGGAGGTCTCTTCGTCTCGCAACTGCTGACGCTGTTCATTACGCCGGTGATCTACATCTATCTCGATCGCATCGACCGCCGCCTCAAGCGCCGGCTCGAACCGCAGGAAGACGAGGGCGACAATGTCGAGCGACCGCATGTCGTCGCGGCCGAGTAACGCCGCCGCGCCTGGAATGATGTCGCATCGCGGATGCATCGCAGCGCTGATCGCGGCTTGCCTGCTGACCGTCGGCAGCCTTCGCGCGCGCGCGGACGAGCCGATCGAAATCTTCGACGCACACCTGCATTACAACTGGGAGCCGAAGCCGTTCTACCAGTTGGATGAAGTGCTGGCGCTGTTCAAGAAGCATCGCGTGACCGGCATTCTCGCGACCAGCCGGCCGAACAGCGGCACCCATGCGCTGGTGGGCGCGAAGGCCGATGGCCTGCAGGTCGTGCCGTTCATCAGGCCGTACCGGGTCCGCCCGGATATCCAGACCTGGTTCAAGGACCCCGTCATCTTTGATCTGGTGCAGGAAGAATTCAAGCGCGGCTACTATCGCGGCATCGGCGAGTTTCATCTGTCGGTCAGCGACGCCGACAACGAATGGGTCAAGAAGACCGTCGACTTCGCCGTGGCCAACAATCTCTATCTGCACGCCCATGCGGATGATGCCGCAGTGGAAATCCTGATGCGGCACAATCCGAAAGCGCAGATCATCTGGGCGCATACCGGCTTCGGCCTGTCGGGCGATCGCGTTGCCGCGATGCTGGCGAAGTATCCGAAGCTGTGGGGCGAATTGTCGTACCGCAGCGGCATCACCGAGGGCGGCGGGAAACTGACGCCGGAATGGCGCGCGCTGTTCGAAAAATATCCCGACCGGTTCCTGCTCGGTTCGGACACCTGGGTGCCGGAGCGCTGGGCGAGTTACGGTGAAATCATGGCCGGTTATCGCGCCTGGCTGGCGCAGCTGCCGCCGAAGGCGGCCGCACAAATCGCGCATGGCAACGCCAGGGCGCTGTTCGCGGATAGACGTTAAACGGGTTGAGCGGCCGTCAGCCGGGTTCGTCAGATCGAAAAGCTGGTGCCGCAGCCGCAGGAGGCGGTGGCGTTCGGATTGACCACCCGGAACGAGGCGCCGATCAGATCGTCGACGAAGTCGACTTCCGAGCCGGCCAGAAACGGCACCGAGGCGGGATCGACCAGCACCACGGCGCTGTCGCGCGCGATCACGAGGTCATCCTCGGCCTGGGCGCGCTCGACGTCGAATTTGTACTGAAAACCCGAGCAGCCGCCGCCCTCGACGCTGATCCGAAGCATGGCGCCGTCGCCCTCGGTCTTGAGGATCTCCCCGATACGGCGGGCGGCCCGCTCGCTGATGGTGACGGCTGTCGTCATGTGAGAAGTCTCCGGTCGCCGCGCCATACCCAAATGATTTGGTATCCGGCACGCCCCATAGTTAAGTGCGCAAGGCAGCGGAATCAATTGGATAAGGATTAAAACACCGTGTCGGTCGGAATGGCAGCCCCACGCTCGATCTATGCCTGCGACCCCGAGCGCAGCCGGGGGCGGCTGTTTGCGGAGCCGCCGAGCAAGACCCGCAGCCCGTTTCGCCGGGATTGCGACCGGGTGATCCATTCCACCGCTTTTCGCCGCCTCAAGCACAAGACCCAGGTCTTCGTGTTCCATGAGGGCGATCATTACCGGACCCGGCTCACCCACAGCCTCGAAGTGGCGCAGATCGCCCGGGCATTGGCCCGGCAGCTCGGCCTCGACGAGGATCTCACGGAAACCCTGGCGCTGGCGCATGATCTCGGCCATCCGCCGTTCGGCCATGCCGGCGAGCGGGCGCTCGACACCTGCCTGCAGGCCCATGGCGGCTTTGACCACAATGCCCAGACCCTGCGCGTCGTTACCTCGCTGGAACATCGCTATCCCGAGTTCGACGGGCTCAACCTGACCTGGGAAGCGCTGGAGGGCATCGTCAAGCACAACGGTCCGCTGACCGGGCGCAACGGCGCCGCGGTCGGACGTTACGCCGACAACGGCATTCCCGCTGGCATATCCGACTACATGGCGGCCTATGACCTGGAATTGTGGAGCTTTGCCTCGCTGGAAGCCCAGGTCGCGGCGATCGCCGACGACATCGCCTATGACGCCCACGACATCGACGATGGTCTTCGGGCCGACCTGTTCACGGTCGACGATCTCAAGGTGATGCCGCTGACGGCCGAAATGATCGCGGAAATCGCACGGCACTATCCCGATCTCGACGACGTCAGGCGCGGCGCGGAGCTGGTGCGCGAACTGATTTCGTACCTGATCGGCGCTGTCGTCACCGAAGCGCGCCGCCGGCTCGATCTTGCCCGGCCCAAATCGGTCGACGACGTGCGCAACCTCGGCGACGCCCTGATCACGTTTCCGCCCGCGGTGGCGCAGGCGGAAGCCGGGATCAAGGCGTTCCTGAAGCTCAGGATGTACCGCCATCCCCGGGTGATGCGGGTGATGGGCGAGGCCGAGCAGATCCTGTTCGACCTGTTCGCGCGCTACCAGCAGAGCCCGGGCGACCTGCCGGCGGAGTGGTCGTCGCGCGATGGCGGCGATCACGAGACCGAAGCCGAGCGGGCGAGGCGGATCGGCAACTTTATCGCCGGGATGACCGACCGTTTCGCCATCACCGAGCATCAAAGGCTTTTTGACTTGACCCCGGATTTGCGTTAGGCGGCGGCCTAGCCGCACGCGGCATCATCCCCGGTCCAGTCACGCCCATGGTCGATTCCAGCCAACCGCAGCATCTTTTCGCCAACGTACTGGCGCGCGTCCACGCGGTTTGCGGCGTGCTTGCCGCCGAAGGCGGCTGGCCCGCCGGCATTGATCTGTCGCGGGTCGTGGTCGAGCCGCCGCGGGATGCGGCGCATGGCGACATGGCGACCAATGCCGCGATGGTGCTGGCCAAGGAGGCCAGGGCAAAACCGCGCGATCTCGCCGAAGCGATCGCGGCCAAGCTGCGCGCGGATGATCTGATTGCATCGGTCGACGTCGCCGGCCCCGGCTTCATCAATCTGACCTTGAAGCCACAGGCCTGGTCGGACGCGTTGCGCACCGTGCTGCGCGAGGGCGCTGGCTACGGCAAAAGCCCGATGGGCGCGGCCGAGAAGGTCAATGTCGAATACGTCTCGGCCAACCCCACCGGGCCGATGCATGTCGGCCATTGCCGGGGCGCGGTATTCGGCGATGCGCTGTGCAGCCTCCTGCAGTTTGCGGGCTACGACGTGACCAGAGAATACTACATCAACGATGCCGGCGCCCAGGTCGACGTGCTCGCGCGCTCGGCGTTCCTGCGCTATCGCGAGGCGCTCGGCGAAACCATCGAGATTCCGGAGGGGCTTTATCCCGGCGACTATCTGGTGCCGGTGGGACAGGCGCTCGCCGCGGAGCATGGCGACAAGCTCAAGACGATGTCGGAAGGCGCCTGGCTGCCGCTGGTGCGGGCCACGGCCATCGCCATGATGATGGACATGATCAAGACCGATCTCGCGGCGCTCCATATCAAGCACGACGTGTTCTTCTCCGAGCGGTCGCTGATCGAAACCGGCAACAACAAGGTCACCGAGACCATCGACTTTCTGCGCTCCAAGGGCGACGTCTATGAAGGCCGCCTGCCGCCGCCCAAGGGCGGCGCGCCGGTGGAGGATTACGAGGACCGCGAGCAGACGCTGTTTCGCGCCACCGCCTATGGCGACGATGTCGACCGTCCGCTGATGAAGTCGGACGGCAGCTACACCTATTTCGCGTCCGATATCGCCAACCACAAGAACAAGTTCGACCGCGGCTTTGCCAATCTGATCGACGTGTTCGGCGCCGATCATGGCGGCTACATCAAGCGCATGCAGGCGGCGGTCAAGGCCGTCACGGCGGGCAGGGCCACGCTGGATGTGAAGGTGGTGCAGCTGGTGCGCCTGCTGCGCCACGGCGAGCCGGTGAAAATGTCGAAGCGCTCCGGCGAGTTCGTGACGCTGCGCGAGGTGGTCGACGAGGTCGGCTCCGACGCGGTGCGGTTCATGATGCTGTTCCGCAAGAACGACGCGGTACTGGATTTCGATCTCGCCAAGGTGATCGAGCAGTCCAAGGACAATGCGGTGTTCTATGTGCAGTACGGCCATGCCCGCGGCCATTCCATCTTCAAGAACGCCCGGGAACTGGTTCCCGACCTGCCCGAAGACACCGGCGCGAGGGCGGCCTACCTGCTGGATGCCGCGGTGGAACGGCTGACCGACCCCGCGGAACTCAGCCTGCTCAGGCTGCTGGCGCTCTATCCCCGGATGATCGAGGCGGCGGCGGTGGCACACGAGCCGCACCGAATCGCGTTTTATCTATATGATCTCGCCAGTGAATTTCATGCGCTTTGGACCCGGGGGCGCGATTTGCCCTATTTACGCTTCATTATCAATAATGATGCAGAGATTACAAAGGCGCGATTGGCATTGGTCCAGGGCGTCGTCTCGGTTCTGGCATCCGGGCTCGCCGTTCTCGGCGTCCATGCCCCGACCGAGATGCGATAGGGGGTACGCTTCACGCGGGGAACCGTGAGGCATCTGGCAGGCGCCGGTTCGTTTGCAAAAGCGGGTTGGCGGCTTTCCCGAAGGGGACGCATCATCACGATGGCTGATCGATATCAGGACAAGCCTTTTCGCGCCGACGATGGCTATGATCGTGGCGGCGAACCTCATGCGCCGGCACGGACCGAGAACGATCCGCTGGCGGAGCTTGCGCGCCTGATCGGCCAAACCGACCCGTTCGCGATGGGCAGGGCCAATCAGCCGGTGCAGCCGCGCAGCGAACGCGACCAATACCAGCCGCCGGCACCTGCTGCCGACGAGGAGCCCGCCGCAGGCCCGCCACCATGGATGCGCCGCGCCACCCCGCAGGCCGCTCCGGCCGCTCCGCAGGACGATTACGAACAGGATTACCCGAGCGCGGTGCATCCGCTGCATCGCTACGCAGCGCCGCTTGCCGCGCCGGAGCCGGACTATCACCAGTCCCCGTCCTACGCCGATGCCGGTCAGGAGCCCGATCCGTCGCGCTACGACGACGCCCTTTATGGCCAGCTCGATCACGACGGGCAGCCAGGCCAGCACGATCCGGCCTACGCGGATGACCCCTACGCCTATCAGGACGGCTACGGCGATGTCGCCGAAGAGCCGGTCAAGAAGCGCGGCGGCGGCATGATGACCGTTGCCGTGGTGCTTGTGCTGGCGGTGGTGGGGACGGGCGCTGCCTTTGCCTATCGCACCTTTGTCGGATCGCCCCGCAGCGGCGAGCCGCCGATCATCAAGGCCGACAACAGCCCGACCAAGATCGTGCCGGCGCCGTCGGATGGCTCGGCCAAGGTGCCGGACCGCATGGCGACAGGCGATGGCAAGGAAAAGATCGTTCCGCGCGAGGAAGCCCCCGTTGACGTCAATGCCAGGACGGGTCCGCGCGTGGTGTTTCCGCCGCTGAATCCGAATAGCAATCCGCCGTCCGCCGCGAGCGTTGCCACTGCCGGGCCGGTGCCCGCAGGCGCGGGCAATGGCACGCTGCCTAACGGCACCGAGCCGCGCAGGATCAAGACCCTTGCCGTCCGCGGCGATCAGGCCGACGGCGCCGCGGCGCCAGTCAACGCGCCGCCGCCGGCGAAGCCCGCACCCGCGCCAAAAGCGGCTGCTGCGACTGCGGCACCTGCTCCGGCCGCGCCTGCCTCGCGCAGCCCGCCCTCATCGGCCAATGCGAGCGCCAACGCGCCGCTGTCGTTGACGCCCGGTCAGGCGGCTCCGGCAGCGGAGTCGCGGACCCGGGTCGCCGCCACCAATTCCGTCCTGGCCGCGTCGAGTGGTGGCGGGGGATATCTGGTTCAGGTGGCCTCGCAGAAGAACGAGTCGGACGCACAGGCCTCGTTCCGGGCCCTGCAGGGCAAGTATCCGGCCGTGCTCGGCTCGCGTTCACCCGTAATCAAACGCGCCGATCTCGGCGACAAGGGCGTCTACTACCGCGCCATGATCGGACCGTTCGGGTCTGCCGATGAGGCCACGCAATTCTGCGGCAACCTGAAAACTGCCGGCGGACAGTGCGTCGTCCAAAGGAATTAACGGCCGTTTCCTTGACCCTTGGGCTGCCAGCGGGCTAATCGGCCCCATGAACAGCCGCGCATTCATCACAGGCGTATCCGGATTGGAACTCAGCGCCGCCGAGCGCGAATTCATCCGCGTGGAGCGGCCGTGGGGATTTATCCTATTCAAGCGGAATATCGAGACGCCCGCGCAAGTCACTCAGCTTGTTGGGGATTTGCGGAGCGCCGTTGGTGAGGCGGATGCGCCGGTCCTGATCGATCAGGAGGGCGGCCGGGTCCAACGCCTCGGCCCACCGCACTGGCCGGTCTACCCGCCGGGTGCCGTGTTCGGCGCGCTCTACGATCTCGACCCCGCGGCAGGCCGGTCCGCGGCGCGCCTGAGCGCCCGGCTGATCGCAGCTGACCTGCTGGATCTCGGCATTACCGTGGATTGCCTGCCGCTGGCGGACCTGCCGGTCCCCGGCGCCGACGCCGTGATCGGCAACCGCGCTTATGGCACCGAGCCCGGCAAGGTGGCGGCGATCGCCCGCGCCGTGACCGAGGGGCTGGAGCAGGGTGGCGTATTGCCAGTTCTCAAGCACATTCCCGGGCATGGACGGGCCACCGCGGACACCCATTTCAGGCTGCCGGAGGTCGATACGCCGGCTGCGGAGCTGGAACGGACCGATTTCGCCGCATTTCAACCGCTGGCGGACCTGCCGATGGCCATGACCGCACATGTTGTGTTTAGCGCGCTGGACCCCGCCCATCCGGCGACGACTTCTGCGACAATCATCGAACAGGTGATTCGCGGCGTGATCGGGTTCCAGGGTTTGTTGATGAGTGATGATGTGTCCATGAACGCGTTGGCGGGGTCGATCGCCGAGCGGACCCGAGCCATCGTCACGGCCGGCTGCGACATGGTTCTGCATTGCAACGGCGATCTCGAGGAAATGCGGGCAGTCGCCCGCGAGACGCCTGAATTGGCCGGCAAGGCGCTGGATCGCGCGAAGCGCGCGTTGGCTTCGCGAAAAGCTCCGCGGCCGTTCGATCGGCTGGCGGCGCGCGCTGAACTGGATGCGTTGATCAATCGGGCAGGGATGACAGGCGCATGAGCGCAGAGATTTTATCGTTTGAAACCGGACGGCCCGCCGAGCTCGCCGCCGACGACGAGCCGTCGCTGGTCGTCGATGTCGAAGGCTATGAGGGCCCGCTCGATTTGCTGCTGGCGCTGGCGCGGCAGCAAAAGGTCGATCTGCACAAGATTTCCATTCTGGCGCTGGCCGACCAGTACCTCGTTTTCATCGAGGCGGCCCGCAAGATCCGGCTCGAACTCGCCGCCGACTATCTGGTGATGGCGGCATGGCTGGCCTATCTGAAATCGCGGCTGCTGCTGCCGGAACCCGCGACCCCCGATGGCCCCAGCGCCGAGGAAATGGCGACCGCGCTGGCTAACCGGCTGCGCCGGCTCGAGGCCATTCGCGAGGCGGCGAACCGGCTGATGAACCGCCCGCAATTGCAGCGCGATATCTTCCCGCGCGGCGATCCGGAATCGATCGCCGAGATCAAGCACCCCAAATTTACCGCGACCCTGTTCGACCTGCTCACCGCCTATGCCGCGCAGCGCCAGCAGCGGGTGCTGGCCACGGTGCATCTGGCGCGGCGCACCGTGTGGTCGCTGAGCGAGGCGCGGGCGTCGCTGGAGCGCCTCGTCGGGATGGCCGAGGACTGGAGCCGGCTCGACGAATACCTGCTCAACTACGTCGTCGACCCCTCGCAAAAAGCCACCGTGTTCGCATCCTCCTTTGCAGCCGCGCTGGAACTGGTCCGCGAAGGCGAGGTCGAGCTGCACCAGAAAGAGGCGTTCGCGCCGTTGTATTTTCGTAAGCGTCCGCCGCAAGCCTCCGACGCGATAACCGCGCCGGATCTGCCGGTTGAGTAAGTGGAAGAAGAAGGAGACCTAGCCATGGCTAGCCTGGCGGAAAAACGCGTAGTCGATGCCGAGGAGCCTTCCGTGGATCCGCAGGCGCGGCCGGAGGAATTGCGGCTGCTGGAAGCGCTGCTGTTCGCCTCCACCGAGCCGCTCGATCAGGCCGCTTTGGCCAAGAAGATGCCCGATGGCGTCGACATCAAGGTCGCACTGGCGCAGCTGCAGGCGGATTACGCCTCGCGTGGCGTCAACCTGGTTCGCGTCGCCAACAAATGGACCTTCCGCACCGCGGGCGATCTCGCCTGGCTGATGACGCGGGAAAGCACCGAGACGCGGCGGCTGTCGCGCGCAGCAATCGAGATGCTGGCGATCATCGCCTATCACCAGCCGGTGACGCGCGCGGAGATCGAGGATATCCGCGGGGTCATTACCTCCAAGGGGACGCTGGACGTGTTGCTGGAGACCGGCTGGATTCGTCCGCGCGGCCGCCGCAAGACGCCGGGCCGTCCGCTCACCTTCGGGACCACGGAGGCCTTCCTGTCGCAATTCAGCTTGGAGGCGCTGGGCGATCTGCCGGGTCTTGAGGAGCTGAAGGGAACCGGCTTGCTGGATTCGCGATTGCCTGGCGGCTTCAGCGTTCCGACACCCTCGGATGACCCGACCCTGCGCGAGGACGAGGATCCGCTGGAGATTGGCGACCTGGAACTCGCACTGGCGCCTGCGGTGGAGCCGGAGACCGGCGAGGGAAGCTGATCCGCGAGCGGCTTGCGACAGCGCGCCCCCGAGTCGGCGATGGCGATTAACGGTAGTGCGTTAACGCCGATTTGACGCGGCTTAAGTCCTTGTTTTTGCCACCCCCTGAGCCTACTTTCCGGAAAGATTGGGCCGGGTCGCCGGCCGCGTGTTTGGAGGGATGCAGGATGGGTTCGCTTAGCATTTGGCACTGGATCGTCGTGATCGCAGTGGTCCTGCTGCTGTTCGGCCGCGGCAAGATTTCGGACCTGATGGGCGACGTCGCGCAGGGCATCAAGTCCTTCAAGAAGGGCCTGCAAGACGATGAGAAGACGGCTGAAAAGCCGCCGGAGCCGGTCAAAACGATCGATCACAATGCGGCACCTTCCTCGGCCGCCCGCTCGGATGTCGGCAGCAAGGCTGTCTGAGCATTCTGCGCCAAGCCGGCCGCGCGTTGACCTTGCGGCAAGGGTACGGCAAGGGGTGCGGCAGGACCGGTTGAGGAAGACGAGGGGCGGCTCCAAATCTTGTTGCCAGGCATTGGGGTAATATCGCCTCGCGCGAGCGGAAATTTTCATGTTCGACATCGGGTGGAGTGAACTGGTCGTCATCGCGGTTGTCGCGCTGATTGCCATCGGCCCGAAGGAATTGCCGGGCGTGCTGCGCATGGTCGGCCAATGGATGGGCAAGGCCCGCAAGATGGCCGGCGAATTCCAGGGCCAGTTCCAGGAGGCGATGCGTGAGGCCGAAATGGCCGACCTCAAGAAGACTTTTGATGAGGTCAAGGAAACCGCCACCGGCTTTGCCAGCAACAACGTCATGACCTCCCTCCAAAAGGACGTCAGCGATTCCCTCCAGATCGGCGACCTGAACAAGCCGGAGGGGGATGCCCAGGTAGCGTCCGTAACCGATGCGCCGATGACGCCGACCACCCCCGAACCTCCCACGCCGCAAACCTTTGCCGAGGCCGAGGCGCACCCGATGCCCGAACAGCTCGGCATGCGCGATGTGTCGGCGCTACCCGCGCCGCAGGACATCACGCCGTCCGCGTCCGATGTGCTGAAGGACGCAAAAGCGTCATGAGTGCCGAGGACATCGAGGCCAGCAAAGCGCCGCTGATGGATCACCTGATCGAGCTGCGCTCGCGGCTGATCAAGGCGCTGCTGGCGTTCGGCCTTGCCTTTATCCTCTGCTTCTTCTTTGCCAAGCAGATCTACAACGTGCTGGTGTGGCCGTTCGTCTGGATCGCCGGCCCGGAAAATTCGAAATTCATCTACACTGCGTTGCTGGAATATTTCCTGACTCAGCTGAAGCTGGCGATGTTCGGCGCCGCCTTCATCTCGTTCCCGATCGTCGCCGGGCAGATCTACATGTTCGTGGCGCCCGGTCTCTACAAGCACGAGCGCGGCGCCTTTTTGCCGTACCTGATCGCAACGCCGTTCTTTTTCGCGCTGGGCTCGTTGCTGGTGTATTTCATTGTGTTGCCGATGCTGGTGCGGTTCTCGCTCGGCATGCAACAGGTCGGCGGCGACGAGACCGCGCAGATCCAGCTCTTGCCCAAGGTCGGCGAATATCTGTCGCTGATGATGTCGCTGATCTTCGCGTTCGGGGTCGCGTTCCAGCTGCCCGTCATCCTGACGCTGCTGGGCCGCATCGGCATCATCACCGCGAAACAGCTGCGTGAAAAACGCCGCTATTTCATCGTGGTCGCCTTCGTCATCGCCGCCATCCTGACGCCGCCTGACGTCATCAGCCAGGCTTCGCTCGCGATCCCCCTGATGATCCTGTACGAAGGCTCGATCCTGGCCGTGGTCATGGTGGAGAAGCGGGCCGCCGCCGCCGCCAAGGCGACCGCTGCCGCCGCGCCGCCCGCCACCCCGCCGCCGCCCGAGGCCAATCCGGCGGAGTAGGGGCTCGGCGCTCTTTGTCGCCCCAATGACAAGCGGGGCCTATCCGGGTTACCAGATGCCCGCTTTAGCCGGCCCGACTCAGGACTGAATCGCCATGCATGACATCAAATCGATCCGCGACAATGCCCAGGCTTTCGACGCCGGCCTGAAGCGGCGCGGGTTGGAGCCGTTGTCGGCGTCGCTGCTGGCGATCGACGAGAAGCGCCGCGCGGCGATCCTGAAGTCAGAGCAGATGCAGGCACGGCGTAATGCCGCTTCGAAGGAAATCGGCGACGCCAAGAAGGCGAAGGATGACGCGCGTGCGAGCGCGCTGATGGCCGAGGTTGCCGAGCTCAAGACCTCCATGCCGCAACTCGAACTGGCGGCGAAGACGGCGGACGACGAACTCGCCAGGGAGCTTGCCGCGATTCCGAACCTGCCGCTGGACGAGGTGCCCGAGGGCGTCGACGAACACGGCAATGTGCAGCGCCATGTGTTCGGCAAGATTCGCAATTATGCGTTCGCGCCGAAACCGCATGATGACATCGGCGGCGCGCTCGGCTTCATGGATTTTGAAGCGGCGGCGAAATTGAGCGGCGCGCGCTTCGTCGTGTTGAAAAAGGGACTCGCTCGGCTGGAGCGCGCGATCGGGCAGTTCATGCTCGACCTCCACACCAACGAACACGGCTATGCCGAAATCAATCCGCCGCTGATGGTGCGCGATCACGTCATGTACGGCACGGGGCAGTTGCCGAAATTTGAAGACGATCAGTTCTGGGCGATCAAGGGAGAGTCGCTGGCCGCCGCCGATGACAATCTGCTGGACAAGCTAAGGAGCGAAAGGCTCGGGCTCATCCCCACCGCCGAAGTGCCGCTGACAAATCTCGTGCGCGAATCCATTCTCGACGAGAAGGAATTGCCGATGCGGCTGACCGCGCTGACGCCGTGCTTTCGCGCCGAGGCGGGGGCGGCCGGGCGCGATACCCGCGGCATGATCCGCCAGCATCAGTTCACGAAAGTCGAGCTGGTCTCGATCACGACGCCTGAAAACGGCAAGGACGAGCATGAGCGCATGCTGGCCTGCGCCGAGGAAGTGCTGCGTCGGCTCGACTTGCATTACCGCGTGATGACGCTCTGTGCCGGCGATATGGGATTTTCGGCGCAAAAGACCTGCGACATCGAGGTCTGGATGCCGGGCCAGGGCGAGGGCGGTGCCTACCGGGAAATCTCGAGCTGCTCGCTGTGCGGCGATTTCCAGGCAAGGCGGATGGACGCGCGCTACCGCGGACCCGACGGCAAGCCGCGCTTCGTGCACACGCTGAACGGCTCCGGCACCGCGGTCGGCCGCGCGCTGATCGCGGTCATGGAAACCTACCAGCAGGAAGACGGCTCGATCGCCGTGCCTGACGTGCTGCAGCCCTATATGGGCGGGGTCAAGGTCGTCGCCCGCGAGCAATAGGCCTCGGACGAATACCTCGCACAATCCGCGCGGCCGGTGTTGCCTGCGCAGCAGCGCCCGGTATCTTCGCTGGGGGCAGCCCGCCCGTGAGGGAAGCGAAGACCGGCCATGGCCCTGCACCGCGACATCTACTGGGTCGGCCGGCAATGGGCCGTCACCGGTTACGGGATGCAGGCGGTCGATCAAAGGCTGAAGGGCCAGTTCGACATCGAGGCTATCAGGCTGTGGGAAGACGGTCTGCCGGAAAGCCTGAATGCCGGGGGATGGCTCAACGCTGAGGATTTCGCCAAGGCGCTTTCGGTAGCGCGTGCGCGGTATCCACAGCCGCCCGGAAAAGCCCCTGAGCCGCCGGCGCAGGAGGGCGCCTTGAGCTTGACCTTGAGCTTGACCTTGGGCTTGAACGGCGGCGCGCCGACGGAGCCGCCGAAACCGCTGGTTCCACGATTTGCCATGCGGATCGAACGCTGGCCGGCCAAATTCCTGCGATCCTGGCGCGCGAGCGTTCGGCGATAGCGGCCCCCTAACTGCCGCGTCCTGGCCAATGGCCGGCATTTGAATCGCAGTATCGCGGGCCGTCGTTCAATCCGTTCACCCAAAAATTCTCAATGTTTTTCAAAGTGAGCGGTTTTGAACACAGCCTGAGTCGCGGGAAGGGCCATTCTCAACCATCACCGTCTGCTTCCTGGCAGATTCGGTAATAAATCGGTCCAGGTACGACATGCCCGAATATCAGCCGGTATCGTCAGCGCAGATTGCCGCGATCGAGCGACCGCGCTGCCCGAATTGCCATCAGAACCGCATGCTGCTGTCGAAACTGGAGCAGGGACCTACCGGTTTCGACTACCACAGCTTCGAGTGCCAGAAGTGCGGCCGGGTTCAAACGACCGTCGTGGAGCGAGACCCGCTGACCTCAGACGTACTGGGCTGGCTTGCCAGCGAGCTCAAGCCGCCAACGTGAAGTTCGACGCCGGCGCGAAACCGCAGCGAAAAGGTAAGCCAGCACATTGAGGGTTTGGGTTATGCCTCCACTCGATGCCAGCGCCGCGAAACCTCGTTCGAAGGGGCTTGATCGGGCACTCTCCCTCATCGCGGCATTGCTTGTCGCCGCCATTGTCGTGGTCGCACGCTACTGAACCAGCTACCGGCAACGATCGGCCGATTCGCCGTTCCGTGGTTCGGGGACGGTCGCCTGACATTGCTCAACTGGATGTGATCGGCGCTCCTCCGTCTGGGGGTCAGTTCTTGCCGGGAATGAGGCTTTTTGTCGCTATTTTGGCGATATCCGGGACGACTTACCATTTATGGTTGCGATTTAAGTCGTCTTCCCGACATAACAGGGATAAGATGGAACATCACCGCGCCGCCCCAGGCTTCCGCCGGTGACTGAGAGTGTTGCGCTCCCGCCTGTTGGACCAGCACCATGCTCACGGCACCAGAAATCCGCGCTTCCCTGGGCGACTTCGATCCGAAGGCTTTTCTTGGCCGGAACGGGCCGGGCCGGGCGACGGAGCAATACGCGAAAAACCAGAAGATATTCAGCCAGGGCGACGTCGCCGACACTGTGTTTTTCATCCACAAGGGCAAGGTCAAGGTCACGGTCTTGTCCGAGCATGGCAAGGAAGCGGTGGTCGGAATTTTCGCGGAAGGACAGTTCTTCGGCGAGGCAGGTCTCGAAGGGGCGGCGATACGCACCACGACCGGCCATGCCATGGAGGATTGCCTGATCACGTCGATCACCAAGCAGGCGATGCTCGCGGCGCTCACTGCGGAGCCGAAGTTTGCGACGTTCTTCATCGCCTATCTGCTGTCCCGGAACAGTCGGATCGAAGACGACCTGATCGACCAGCTGTTCAATTCCAGCGAAAGGCGGCTGGCGCGCTTGCTGCTGCTGCTCGCCAATTTCGGCGAGGATGGCGGCGCACGGCCGATCGCGATCAACCTCAGTCAGGAGACCCTGGCGGAAATGATCGGCACCACCCGGTCCCGCGTCAGCTTCTTCATGAACCAGTTCAGGAAGAAGGGCTACATCGACTACAACGGCAAGATCGAGGTTCATCGCTCGCTGCTGGACGCGGTGCTGCGCGATAAACCGCAAATCAGGCAAGACGAATAGCGCACGGCGCTTTCGGTCGAGATGACCGCCCGTCACCGGTTTGCCTCGGCCGCGATAGCCGGATAAGAGGGCATATCGACCGTGATGGAAGGCCCTCAAGCGCATGCGAATTCTTTGCACCAATGACGACGGAATCCATGCGCCCGGCCTGAAGATCGTCGAGCAGATCGCGCGTGCGCTGTCCGAGGACGTCTGGGTGGTGGCGCCGGAGCTCGATCAGTCCGGCGTGTCGCATTCGCTGTCGCTGAACGATCCGTTGCGGCTGCGCGAAGTCGGCCCGCGGCATTTCGCGGTGCGGGGCACGCCGACCGATTGCGTGATCATGGGCGCGCGCCACATCCTGGGCGCCACCATGCCGGATCTCGTGCTGTCGGGCGTCAACAAGGGCCGCAACGTCGCCGAGGATGTCGTCTATTCCGGCACCATCGCGGGCGCGCTGGAAGGCACGATCCTCGGGCTCCCATCATTCGCGCTGAGCCAGGAATTCAGCCTGGAGACGCGCGACAAGCCGCTGTGGGAAACTGCGCTGAAATTCGGCCCGCAAATCCTGCGCAAGGTGATCGACGCCGGCGTGCCCAGGAACACCGTGATCAACGTCAATTTTCCGGCCTGTGCGCCCGAAGAGGTCAGGGGCGTGCGCGTGACCCGGCAGGGCAAGCGCAATCTCGGTTTTCTCAAGGTCGACAAGCGCCATGACGGCCGCGGCAATCCTTACTTCTGGATCGGCTTCGAACGCGCGGCCATGATGGATACGCCGGCCGAAGGCACCGATCTCGCCGCTTTGGCGGCGCGCTATGTTTCGGTGACGCCACTGCGGCTCGACCGCACCAACGATGAGTTTTCGGAAGCGCTGACGGCGACGCTGAAATAACGGCGAGTGATGCTCTAGACCGTCGCGCTTTTCAGCGCGGCGTCGATCATCTTGGCCAGGGTTTCGAGCTGGAAGGGCTTTTGCAGTGCCGGGCGGTCGCGATATTCCTCCGGAAGACCCGAGGAGCCGTAGCCGGTCGCGAAGATGAATGGACGGTTGCGCGCCTTGATCAGTTCGGCAACCGGCGAAATCACCTTGCCGTTGACGTTGACGTCGAGAATGGCGAGGTCGAAATGGGCGGACTGCGCCAGCCTGATCGCCTCGTTGATCTCGCCGGCCTCGGCCGCGACGGTGTAGCCCAGCTCCTCCAGCATGTCGGCGACCATCATCCTGATCATGACCTCGTCCTCGACGAGAAACACTGAACCCCGCGGGAGCCGCGTCGCAGTCATGATGATGTCCTAGCCCGTCCCACGGTAAAGATCGCAAATAACGCTGTCAGGCGCAATGTCAACGTGCACCACGCCACCCGCGCCGTTGCCGGCCATGGCAGGTTGCACGGCTGGTTGATTGTCCGGTCAGCCAACGCCAAGCTAGCACGCCGGGTTCCCTGACGGGAACCTGGATTGGCAGAGAAACTTGCATTCTATATTGCATCGAACTGTCCGGCCGGGGCGCGCTAGGGTGCCTCGGTAGAGCCCTGCGAGTCCGAGATGCCCATCGTTCAAGAACCGCCGGAAAAGATGACGTTTCAACTCAGCCTGCGGCGGCGCGGGATCAGCGATCAGGCGGTGCTGCGCGCCATGGAGGCGATACCGCGCGACGTCTTCGTCGAGCCGGCCGATCGCGCCTACGCCTGGCGCGACAGCGCGCTCGGCATCGCCTGCGGCCAGACCATCAGCCAGCCGTTCGTGGTGGCTTACATGACCGAGCAACTGCAGCTGCAGAAGCATCATCGCGTGCTGGAGATCGGCACCGGCTCTGGATACCAGGCTGCCATCCTGTCGCGGCTCTGCGGCCATGTCCTGTCGATCGAGCGCTACCGGACGCTCGCCGACAGCGCCCGGGCGCGGCTGGAGAAGCTCGGATGCAACAATGTCGAGGTGCTGCTGGGGGACGGCTTCGATATCCCCGCCGGCGCCGGCAATTTCGACCGCATCATGGTGACGGCGGCGATGGAGCTGGTCCCCGAGGCGTTAACGCAGCGGCTGGAGCCCGGCGGCATCCTCATTGCCCCGGTCGGGCCGCATCAGGGCACCCAGACCCTGATCCGCCTGACCAGGACGGAGGCCGGTCTGGAGCGCAAGGCGCTGGTGGACGTGCGGTTCGTGCCGGCGCTGCCCGGGATCGCCCGCGAACTGTAGCTCATTTCCCCCTCATCCTGAGGAGCATCGCCAACGGCGATGCGTCTCGAAGGATGGCATCAGGCACGGTGCCAGATGGTTCGAGACGTGCGTCCCGGCGGCGCAAGTGCTGCCCGGACGCACTCCTCACCATGAGGGAGTTAAGGCTGGATCGGCTGTTCCGCCAACGTCTTATTCTCAGGGTTAAGCGGTTGTTTACTGGGGACGTGTTTACTCAAATCAGTAATTTGTTGCGTACGAGTGAGTAACCATGTCCCGTGTCGTCGAGTTGCTTTACTCGCGTCGCGTTCCGCACGTCGCGGCGCTGGCGCTGATGTCATTTGGGTTTGCCGGCTGCAGCGCCGACATGCAGACGCGGCTGTCGCAAAACAACCTCTCCAATCCCTTTGCGTCACAACCGGATACTACCAGCGCGGTGCGGACGCCCGCGGTCGAACGTCGCGAGCTGCCGCAATATTCCCGCCCGCAAGCGCAATACCAGTCACAGCCGCTGCCGCCGCCGATCTCGGCACCGCAATCCTATCCGACCGCGCATTCCGGCGTGTCCGGGGGAGGGCGCGGTCTGTCCTCTTATGCGCCGCCGACGCATCAGCCGCTGGAGACAACGGCTACCGTCGCCCCGCGCTCGGTCGCGGCCGTTCGCCCGCCTGCTCAAGCCGGCACCACGATCATCGTCGGCACCAGCGACACGCTCGATACATTGTCGCGCCGCTACAACGTTTCCTCCGCCGCGATCCTGCAGGCCAATGGCTATAAGGGACCGCGCGCACTGTCGCCTGGCCAGCAATTGATCATTCCGCGTCAGACCGCGGCTGTTGCTGCGCCTGCACCGGCCGTGGCGGCGCCTGCAAGCAAGCCTGTTGTGGCTGCCGCGCCGACGGTTCATGTCGTCAATCGCGGCGACACCTTGCTCAGCATCGCGCGTCGCAACAAGGTGACCGCCGCGGAACTCTCCAGGGCCAACGGTCTCGACTCCTCGTCCAGACTCAAGCTCGGTCAGAAATTGACCGTGCCCGGCGCAAAAACCGCGGCGGCGGGACCTGCTGCCCAGCCGGTTGCCGTGGCTGCCGCGCAGCCCGGTACATTGGCGGCGCCGGTCACCCGAACGATTGCATTGGGCCCGCAGCCGCAAAGCGCGCGGCTCGCTTCGGCTACCGCCAAGGTCGAAGAAGCGCCCGCGGCTGAAGCGCCTGTCAAAGCCAGTGAAGCAACCGGCGCGCTGCCGACGTTCCGCTGGCCGGTACGCGGCAAGGTGATCACGAGCTACGGCGCCAAGACCAACGGCAAGGCGAATGACGGCATCAATCTGGCGGTGCCGGAAGGCACGCCCGTCAAGGCGGCGGAAGATGGCGTCGTCGCCTATTCCGGAAATGAACTCAAGGGTTACGGCAATCTCGTTCTGGTTCGGCACTCCAACGGTTACGTCACCGCATATGCCCATGCGAGTGAACTGATGGTGAAGCGCGGCGACACGATCAAGCGCGGCCAGATCATTGCCAAGTCGGGTCAGTCGGGAGAGGTGGGGTCGCCGCAGCTCCACTTCGAGATCCGCAAGGGATCTTCACCGGTTGACCCGCTTCAATTCCTCAACGGGGCGTGAGGCGACAAGTCTTCCGGCACAGGCTGCTCGAGCCGAGGCGCCGCGGCGTACCGGGTCCCTCGCTTTCGCGGGGGATGACGACGGACTGTGACGCGACAGTCGCGGTTCCCGCCAGCCGTGCGGGCGTAGTGGTGTACATTTCCACGCCGGTCGGCTACTTCCCTGACCATTAGGCCTGCCGTTGCCGGCCTCGGTTTTTACAGTTCTCAGCGCTTCGCTTATGCGGTCAGCAAATTTGCTGAAACCGCCTCAGACGCGCCGCGTGAGACAATGATTGCGCGACATCACATGATCTGGCGCACGACTTCGGCAAGGATTGCCACCTGGTTCGGCTTCGTCCTGATGTGCCTCGGCATGTTCATGGCGATCCTCGACATTCAGGTGGTCGCGACTTCGCTGCCGGCGATCCAGCATGCGCTCGCGATCTCGCCCGATGCCATGAGCTGGATCCAGACGGCGTATCTGATCGCCGAGATCACGGCGATCCCGCTGACCGGCTGGCTGACGCGCGTCCTCACCCTGCGCTGGCTGTTCGTGATCGCCATCTTCATCTTCACCGTGACGTCGGTCGGCTGTGCCTTCTCTACCAATTTCACGTCGCTGGTGTTCTTCCGCATCCTTCAGGGTTTTGCCGGAGGCACGCTGATCCCCGCCGTGTTCTCGGGCATCTTTCTGTTGTTTCCGGCGCGGGCCCATCCGATTGCCGGCACCATCGCCGGCATCATGGCCGTGCTGGCGCCGACGATCGGGCCGGTGGTCGGCGGCTGGATCACGCACCATTATTCGTGGCCCTGGTTGTTTCTGGTCAATGTGGTTCCAGGCGTCATCGCGGTGATCGCGACACCATTCCTGTTGCCGCGGGGCAGGCCCCGACTGAACCAGCTGAAGCATTTCGACGCAATGTCGCTGGCGCTGATGGCGGTGGCACTGGCGAGCCTCGAGATCGGCTTGAAGCAGGCGCCGCACAATGGCTGGTTCTCCGCCGTCTGCTTCGGTCTGTTCGCGCTTTGCGCGGCCGCAACGACGGCGTTCGCCATGCGAACGCTGAAGGCGGTGCAGCCGATCGTCGAACTGACGACGCTGAAAGTGCCGTCGTTTGCGGTCGGCTGCGGGCTCAGCTTCTGCCTCGGCGTCGGATTGTTCGGCGCGGTCTATCTGATGCCGGTATTTCTCGCCTATGTCCGGCAGCACGATCCTCTGCAGATCGGCTCGATCATGCTGGTGACGGGAGCAGCCCAATTGGTGGCCGCGCCCATCGCCGGCGCGCTGGAGAGCCGGGTCAGTCCGCGCTGGCTGTCGGCGTTTGGATTTACGTTGTTTGCCGTCGGCCTCGGCATGAGCGCGTTCGAAAGCCGCACTGCCGATTTCGACGAGATGTTCTGGCCCCAGGTCCTGCGCGGCTTCGCGGCGATGTTCTGCCTGCTGCCGCCGACCAGGATGGCGCTGGAGAGGTTGCCGCACAAGCAGGTGCCGGACGCCAGCGGCCTGTTCAACATGATGCGAAACCTCGGCGGCGCGGTCGGCATCGCGTTGATCGATACGGTGCTTTACGGACGCACCAGCGGACATGCCGAAGCCATCCGCCAGCGCCTGATCGCGGGTGACGTCACGGCCGCGCAGGCGATCGGGCTCGACCGGATTCCAACGGATCTATCCACGGCTGCTTCCATGATCGAGCAGGCCGCCTTTGCGACCAGTGTCAATGAAGCCTGGGCTCTGCTGGCCGCGGTGGCGGTGCTCGGGCTGCTGATCATTCCGCTGGCGCGGTCGGAACGGCCCGCCGATTAGCTTTCACGACGTTCCCCCGACGTAGCGCCATTGGCGGTGCGCTGCTGATCCGGGGGCCATCTTGAACCCGGTGGGTCCCGGCTCTGCGGAGCAGCGTGCCGGACGATGCTTCGCATCGCCGGGAGGACGCTGCACCGCGTCCGGGACACGTATCAGCGGTCAGTCCGGCTTCAGCCGCACCCCGAGCCGTCCCGCCAGTTCCTGCGTGAACTGCCAGGCCACGCGCCCCGATCGCGAGCCGCGCGTGGTCGACCATTCGAGCGCCTCGCGCTCGAGTTCGGCTTCCGCGAGCTTGATACCGAAATGGGCGCAATAACCCTTCACCATCGCAAGGTATTCATCCTGGCTGCAACGATGGAAGCCGAGCCAAAGGCCAAAACGGTCCGACAGCGAGACCTTCTCCTCGACCGCTTCGCCGGGATTGATCGCGGTCGAGCGTTCGTTCTCGATCATCTCGCGCGCCAGCAGATGCCGGCGGTTGGAGGTCGCGTACAGGATCACATTGTCGGGGCGGCCCTCGATGCCGCCCTCCAGCACCGCCTTCAGCGACTTGTAGGAGGCGTCGTTGCCGTCGAACGACAGATCGTCACAGAACACGATGAAGCGGAAATCCGAGCGGCGCAGCCTGTCCATCAGCGCCGGCAGGCTCTCGATGTCCTCGCGGTGAATCTCGACCAGCTTCAGGCGTCGCGCCGGCTTGCGCTCGAGGTTGATATTGGCATGCGCCGCCTTCACCAGCGACGACTTGCCCATGCCGCGCGCGCCCCACAGCAGCACGTTGTTGGCGGGCAGGCCGTCGGCGAAACGCTCGGTGTTTTCGATCAGGATATCGCGTACCCGCTCGATGCCCTTGAGCAGGCCGAGCTCGACCCGGCTGACACGCGGCACCGGCGCCAGCCGTCCATTCGGGTGCCAGACGAAGGCGTCGGCGCTGCCGAATGAGGAGGCCTCATTCGACGCCGGCGAGGCGGCCGCGAGGTGCGCCACGATGGTTTCGAGCGCGCGCGCGATCCGCTCGTCGGTGGCCTGTTTTGGCGGGGCCGGCGGGCGTTTTGTCGCGGGCTTCGCCGATTTCCGCTGGCCAGCCCGGGAGGCGGCGCGAGACCCTGTTTTGCTGGGCTTTTTTGACATCTTGGGGGTTCCTGACGACGCACCCATATCGGGCCTTGCGGAAGGCCGCAAGCGGGCCAAATGAGGGGGCTGGCAGCGTTGCAATTGGGGCGCTGGCCGCTATAGTCCGCGCGAATTTGACCGAACCGGCCCGACGCCGATGGGTCGCTGGTTTACCCCCGTTTCACGAGGATTGTCCGAATGCTGATTACTCCTGCGTTTGCCCAGGCCGCGGCCGGCGGCGATACCAACAGCATGTTGATGTCGCTGCTGCCGTTCGCGCTGATCTTCGTGATCATGTACTTCCTGATTCTGCGGCCGCAGCAGAAGAAGGTGAAGGACCACGCCGAACTGGTGAAGAACATCCGCCGCGGCGACACGGTCGTCACGTCTGGCGGCCTGGTCGGAAAAGTGACCAAAGTGGTCGACGACGACCAGATCGAGTTCGAGATCTCCGACGGCGTCCGCGTGCGGCAGATGCGGCAGATGATTTCCGGCGTGCGCGCCAAGGGCGAGCCGGCGAAGGAAAAGGCCGAAACCGCCAAGGACAAGGACGAGACGTCCGCGAGCTAGCTTCTTGCGCGCCGCATGCTCCTGATTTGACGGGTCAACTCGATGCTGTATTTCTCGCGGTGGAAGACGCTGGCGATCATCCTCACGGCGCTGATCGTATGCCTTTGCGCCGTTCCGAACTTCTTTCCCGAAGCGCAGGTCAAGACCTGGCCGCTCTGGGCGCAGCGCCATCTGGTGCTGGGCCTCGATCTGCAGGGCGGTTCGCACCTTCTGCTCGAGGTCGACGCCAATGCGGTCAAGAAGGACAAAGTCGACCAGGTGCGCGATGATGTTCGCCGTGTGTTGCGTGAAAACAAGATCGTCTACACCGGGCTCACGGCCCGCACGGATTACGCCGAGGTCCGCATCACCAAGGAAGGCGACCTGCCGACGGCGCTCACCAAACTGCGCGAGTTATCGCAGCCGCTCGGCGGTTTGCTCGGGTCCAGCGGCCAGCGCAGCCTCGAAGTCAGCGATGCCGGCGGCGGTCTGATCCGGCTGACCGTGCCGACGGCGGCCGTGACCGACCACGTCAGGAAGGCCGTCGAACAGTCGATCCAGATCGTCGAGCGCCGGGTCAACGAACTCGGCACCGTGGAGCCGCTGATCCAGCGCCAGGGGCTGGACCGCATCGTGGTGCAGGTGCCGGGACTGGGCGATCCGTCACGCCTGATCGACCTGTTGGGCAAGACCGCGAAAATGGATTTTCGCATGGTCGATGCGACGATCTCGCCGGATCAAGCGGTGGCGGGAAGTATTCCGCCGGATTCGGAGCTGCTGCAGAGCACGGAGGCGGGCAGGCCGCCCGAGGTTATCAAGAAGCAGGTGCTGGTTTCCGGCGGCGACCTGACCGACGCTCAGCCCGGTTTCGACCAGCGTTCGGGCGAACCGATCGTCAGCTTCAAGTTCAATACGTCGGGCTCGCGCAAGTTCTCGCAAGCGACCTCCGAAAATGTCGGGCAACGCTTTGCGATCGTGCTCGACAACAAGGTGATCTCGGCGCCCGTCATCCGCGAACCCATCACCGGCGGGTCGGGTCAGATTTCCGGCAGCTTCACCGTGCAGTCGGCCAACGATCTCGCCATTCTCTTGCGCGCCGGCGCACTGCCGGCGCCGTTGAAGGTCATCGAGCAGCGAACCGTCGGACCCGGGCTTGGTCAGGATTCGATCCAGAAGGGTGAACTCGCCGCCTATGTCGGCTCGATCCTGGTCATCGTTTTCATGCTGCTGACCTACCGGCTGTTCGGCGTGTTCGCCAACATCGCGGTCGCCATCAACGTGGCGATGATCTTCGGCATATTGTCGCTGCTGAACGCCACGCTGACGCTGCCCGGTATCGCCGGCATCGTGCTCACCGTCGGTATCGCGGTGGACTCCAACGTGCTGATCTATGAGCGCATCCGCGAGGAATTGCGCGGCGGACGTAGTGCGATCAACGCGATCGATGCCGGCTTCCGGCGCGCTTTGTCGACGATTCTGGATTCCAACATCACCACCTTCATCGCCGCCGCCGTCCTGTTCTTTATCGGCACCGGGCCGGTGCGCGGCTTTGCCGTGACGCTCGGCATCGGCATCATCACCACGGTCTTTACCGCGTTCACGCTCACCGCCCTGATCGTGGCGGCCTGGGTGAGATGGAAGCGGCCGCAGACCGTGCCGATCTAGGGAATGCATCCGCTGTGACAAATCTCGTTCTCATCGGACTCGGCGTCCTGATAGCCGTGCTGACGGTGGTCGCCTGCTTCGGCTGGCTGCCGTCGCTGCGCATCGTGCCCGACGACACCAAGTTCGATTTCACCCGCTTTCGCCGTATCAGCTTTCCGATTTCGGCGCTGCTCTCGATCGCCGCGATCGTACTTTTCTTCACCCACGGGCTGAATTTCGGCATCGACTTCAAGGGCGGCACGCTGCTGGAAGTGCAGGCCAAATCAGGGACGGCCGATATCGCCTCGATGCGGGCAACGCTGGGCGGCCTCGGGCTCGGCGACGTTCAGCTGCAGCAGTTCGGCGGGCCCGCCGACGTGCTGATCCGCGTGGGCGAGCAGCCCGGCGGTGACGCCGCTCAGCAGGTGGCCGTGCAAAAAATCCGCGGCGCGCTCGGCGAGGCCGTCGAATACCGCAGGGTCGAAGTGGTGGGTCCGCGGGTATCCGGCGAATTGCTGGCCAAGGGCATGCTGGGCCTGATGCTCGCGATCTTCGCCATCCTGATCTATCTCTGGTTCCGGTTCGAATGGCAGTTCGCGCTCGGCGCCATGATCGCCAACGTCCATGACATCGTTCTCACCATCGGCTTCATGTCGATCAGCCAGGTCGATTTCGATCTCACCAGTATCGCGGCGCTGCTGACGATTTTGGGCTATTCCCTCAACGACACCGTCGTGATCTACGACCGCATCAGGGAAATGCTGCGGCGTTACAAGAAGATGCCGATGCCGGAATTGCTCAACGAGTCCATCAACTCGACGCTGTCGCGCTCGATCATCACGCACGTCACCGTGACGCTGGCCTTGCTGGCGCTGTTCATGTTCGGCGGCCATGCCATCCACAGCTTCACCGCCGTGATGATTTTTGGCGTCGTGCTGGTCGGCACCTACACCTCGATCTTCATCGCGGCACCGATCCTGATCTATCTCGGCGTCGGGATTAACCGGGACGCGCCGGAAAAACCGTCCAGGAAGTGACGATGCCGGCTCCGTCGGACGCTCCGCATCTTCCGAGATCGGCGCCGATCGAGGCCTACGGCAAGGGCGGCTTCGCCTTTGCCGAGATGTCGCACCGCGGCTCGCTGCTGTGCCTGCCGGATGCGATCTGGGCCTGGCCGGTCGCCCGGCCTGAGGAGATCGACAGGGCCTCGCTGGCCCGCGTATTTGAAGCGGCTGGTGGCATCGATACCCTGATCATCGGCACCGGTACCGGCGTCTGGCTGGCTCCAACCGCGCTGCGTGATGCCCTGCGCGCGGTGAGGGTGATGCTGGACACGATGCAGACGGGCCCCGCGATCACCACCTACAACATCATGATCGGTGAACGCCGGCGCGTCGCGGCGGCGCTGATCGCGGTGCCATGAGCGGCGGGGAGGGCAACCGGGAATCCGCGGCCTTCTGCGCTGATCTCGTGCGCAGCCATGATTTCGCCCGCTACGCCTCCACCCTGTTCATGCCGTCCGACCAGCGCCGCGCGCTGCTGGCGATCTATGCCTTCAATGCCGAAATTTCCCGGGTGCGTGAGCAGGTAAGCCAGCCGCTGCCCGGTGAAATGCGCCTGCAATGGTGGACCGACACGTTGGCGGGCACGAGCCATGGCGGGGTCGAGGGCAATCCGGTGGCGGCTGAACTGATGCTGGCGATCCGCAGCTGCCGTCTGCCGGTCGAGCGGTTGTCGCGGCTGATCGACGAGCACCAGCTCGATCTCTACAACGATCCGATGCCGACCATGGCGGCGCTGGAAGGCTACATCAACGATACCGCGTGCGCGCTGCTGTCGCTCGGCGCCGGAATCTGCGGCCGCCAATCCGATGAGATCGAACACCTCGCGCGCCATGCCGGCCTGGCGCAGGGCATCGCCCAGGTGATGGCCGCGCTGCCGCTGGATGCGTCACGGCGCCAATTGTTTGTGCCGCTGCAACTGCTGCAGCAGCACGGCGTCGGGATGGAAGAGGTGTTTGCCGGCAAGGAGACGCCGAAACTGCGCGCGGTGCTGGATCAATTGATCGCCGAGGCGCGGGGTCATCTGAAGACGGCGCTTGCGTTGCTGTCGCAGGTGCCGTCGGAGGTAAGGCCGGTGTTCCTGCCGCTGGCGCTGGTCCGCTGCGACCTGCAGCGGATGTCGCGGGCGGACAACGATCCATTCAAGCCACACGTCACGTCGCGGTTGCGGACGCTGTGGACGTTGTGGCGGGCGTCAAGGTCGCGGGAGTTCTCATAAGCTTAGGGGAGTGCACTACGTCGCGCCATCCCAGGTCGTCATCCCCGCGCATGCGGGGATCCAGTACGCCGCGGCCTCTCGATCGAATCTCAGGCGCCTCTGGAATACTGGGTCACCCGCCTTCGCGGGTGATGACGTCCGTTGCGTGTGTTGGCGTTTGCGCCAAATCACCCGCCTCGAAATTGAACCGGTCCCGCAAGTTCTTCCGCGACTCCAGAATGCTTTTCAAAAACGCGCGGTCGGCGTCGCCGGCTATCATCGGCTCGATCAGATCGAGCTGGTTCATCGCCACGAGTTGCAAAATCTCGGTGCGGGGCTTGCCGGCGGCATCGCGCGGCAGCGCCTGCACCACCTGGATATGTTCCGGTGGTTTGGGGCCCTTGGCGGCGGTGAGCTCGCTGCGCAGTCGTTCCTCGAGCGCGGTACCATCGGCTTCCACAAACGCATAAAGCCCGACGCCGGTGCGGCGGTCGGCGAAGGCGACGATGGCGGCATCGCGGACATCAGGATTTTTCCGGATCAGTTCGAGCAGAACCGGCGCGTCGTTGACCAGCCGCCGGCCGCCGCCCTCGCGGTCGGTAAAATTGAACAGGCCGCGGGTGATGGCGCGATAGACCTTCTTGCCGGTCATCAGCCAGAGGCTCGCGACAGCCGATTTGCGCGCGAGGATCTTGCGCTCGCTTGGCGTCAACGCCTCCGGCGCGTAACTGCGCTTGTGTTTGAGGAGATGCCGCAGATCCTCATAGGCCGCGATCCGGAACAGCTTGCTGCGCGATTTGAAGCAGGCCGCGAGCTGGAAGTCAGTGACATAGGCACGGCCATCGGTGCCGCGCAGCCAGTTTTGTTCCTTGGCGAGATCGTTGTGGCAGATGCCGGCGCGATGCATTTTCCGCAACGCGTGCTTGGCGGAGCGAAAATAGGCGGCGTCGCCGTGCGGCTTGGCCATTTGCAGCGCCACGCCATTGATGAAGCCGCGCACCAGCGCCTGTTTGCCGGCCCACAACAGTTCCGGCCCGACATCGAGGTTGCGCGCCAGCGCCAGCGCGCGGGCCTCGCGTCCGAACAGATGACGCGCCGGCAGCCAGGACCACCAAGGCACCTGATCGAGCCGGCGCAGCACGGCGTCGACTTCGCCGGCATCCCCTCGAAAGCGGCCGCGCTCGACGGTTGAAAACACGTCGCGCTTCAATAGCACGCCTTCGGTCCAGCGCGCCGACAGCACGGCGGCGTCTTCTTTCGGTAGACTCATGAAATGCTCACGCCGCCGCTGCAACGCGTAAGTGATCGGCTATCCAGCGATCGAGATCCGACAGCGCCCGGGCGCTCATCGCCTGCTTCTTGGCCACGGTCTTTTCGTTGCCGCGCAATCGGGTGCCGTCGGGCTTTTTGGTGGGAGCGCTGGCCAGCGGCGGAAACAGTCCGAAATTGATGTTCATCGGCTGGAACGAGCGCGGGCCGGCATCGATGGTCTCGATATGGCCGCCGGTGATGTGGCCGAGCAGCGACCCCAGCGCCGTGGTCGAAGGCGGCGGCGCCAGCGATGCGGCGCGGGCATCGGCGGCGGCGTAGAGGCCGGCGATCAACCCGATGCTGGCGGATTCCACGTAACCCTCGCAGCCGGTCATTTGTCCCGCGAAGCGCAGCCGCGGCTCGGCGCGCAACCGCAGCTGCGTGTCCAGCAGTTTTGGCGAATTCAGGAAGGTGTTGCGGTGCAAGCCGCCGAGCCGGGCAAATTCGGCATTCTCGAGCCCGGGAATGGTGCGGAACACGCGCTGCTGGGCGCCGTGCTTCAGTTTGGTCTGGAAGCCGACCAGATTGTAGAGCGTGCCGAGCTTGTTGTCCTGGCGCAGCTGCACGATGGCGTAGGCCTTCACGGTCGGATCGTGCGGATTGGTAAGCCCGACCGGCTTCATCGGCCCGTGGCGCAGCGTTTCGCGGCCGCGCTCGGCCATCACCTCGATCGGCAGGCAGCCGTCGAAATAGGGGGTGTTGGTTTCCCACTCCTTGAAGTCGGTCTTCTCGCCTGCGATCAGGGCGTCGACGAAGGCGTCGTACTGCTCCTTGTTCATGGGGCAGTTGATGTAGTCGGCGCCGGTGCCGCCGGGGCCGACCTTGTCGTAGCGCGACTGAAACCATGCCGCCGACATGTCGATGGAATCGCGGTGCACGATCGGCGCGATGGCGTCGAAGAACGCCAGCGCGTCCTCGCCGGATAGCTCGCGGATGGCTTCCGCGAGCGGGGCGGAGGTGAGGGGGCCGGTCGCGACGATGACATTGCCCCAATCGGCCGGCGGCAGGCCGCCGACCTCGGTACGGTCGATCTCGATCAGGGGATGTTCGTTGAGGGCCTTGGTGACGGCGGCGGAGAAGCCGTCACGGTCCACCGCCAGGGCGCCGCCGGCGGGCACCTGGTTGGCGTCGGCGGCCCGCATGATCAGCGAGCCCAGCCGGCGCATTTCGGCATGCAGCAGCCCCACGGCGTTGTTGGCGGCATCATCGGAGCGGAAGGAGTTGGAGCAGACCAGCTCGGCCAGGCCATCGGTCCGATGGGCCTCGGTCATCCTGACAGGGCGCATCTCGTGCAGGACCACGGCGACGCCTGTATTAGCGACCTGCCAGGCCGCTTCCGAGCCGGCGAGGCCGGCGCCGATGATGTGGACGGTTTCAGTGGGAGATTTGCTGGCGTTCATGGCCGAGAGAGGTAGCGCGTTTTCGGGCCAAGTGGAATGCACAGCCGATACGACAACGCCCGCAGCGAGGCGGGCGTTATCCGTTCGTCAGTCAGCTGAGAAACGAATCAGCCGTTATAGGTACCGGCTGCAACGCGCGGAATGTCCGAGCGATCCAATCCGATATCGGACAGTTCGCGATCACTGAGCTGGGACAATTCGCTGACATTGCGCTGATAGTCCCGGAACGCCTGGATCATGCGGATGAGCGAGAGCAACATGGGGTAGTCTCCTTGTATCTACGATTCAGCTCTTGGAGGAAGCCTCATCGTTGAAATGAATATAGAAGAACATACCGCAGTGCAGAAGTTCCGATGTTGCGGTGCAGCTAGGTGAAAAACGCATGGCATTGGTAAGAATCGATTAACCTTTCAAAAGGCGCGGAAGCGACTGGCCGTCACGCCCAAGATGTTAGAATACTCCGATTTTATCACGGGATTGTCACAAAAGACCCACCGAGTTTTGGGTGATCGAGGGGCACGAGATCCAACTTTGCACATGCGATGAGCTCGAAAACAGCGTGCACAAGGCTTGATCAGGACGGTACACGCATGCGTGATTCGCATGCAGCTTCATGCCTGATTATGAATATAAAATCACTTCTTGTGCTTGGCAGGCTAAACTAGGGTGCCCGGGAAAGCTGGGTCGCGAAGTCAGCGATCGTCTTCGAATAGACCTCACTCTTGTTCCATTGCTGGATCACCGCGAAATTGGCGCTGCCGGCATCCCAGCCCTTGCCGCGCTGCCAGCCATGGCCGGCGAGAAAATTGGCGGTCGACGCCAGCACATCCGGGGCGCTGCGCAGCAGGTCGCGGCGGCCGTTGCCGTCGAAATCGACGGCGTATTTGATCCAGGATGACGGCATGAACTGGGTCTGGCCGAGTTCGCCCGCCCAGGCGCCGCGCATTTCGGATGGCGCGAGATCGCCGCGCTCGACGATGCGCAACGCGTCCATCAATTCGGCCCGGAACAGCTCCGGGCGCCGGCAGTCGTAAGCCAGCGTCGCCAGCGAGCGCAGCGTCGGGAATTTTCCGATGTTGGCGCCGTAGTCGGTCTCCAGCCCCCAGATCGCCACCAGCACTTCGCCCGGCACGCCGTAGTCCTTTTCGATGCGCGAGAGCAACGAACCATACTGCTTCAACATGTTGGCGCCGCGCGTAAGCCGGGGAGGGATCATGCGGCCGGAGAATTCCTCAAAACTCTGGCTGAAGACGCGCTGCGATTGATCGCGGGAGAGCACGTACTTGTCCAGCGTGACGCCGCTCAAGCCCGATGAGAGGGCGGACTGCGAAATTCCCTTGGCCGCGGCTTCGGTCCTGAAGTCGCCGAGCCACGCCTCGAAGCTGCCGGTGCCGCAACTCGCCGCCAACGCGGCTGCGGTCGGCGTCAGCAGGACGGCGCCGAGCGCGATGGCTCGGAACAGATATCGAAAGCTCATGTCTTGAAGTTTCGTCGGTAACCTCGGCCAAAACAAGGCTTCGGGCAGCGCCGACATGTCAAGCCGCCGGTCAACAATGGCCGACGGCTTGATGGCGCTCTGCTATGCGTCGTTCTTGCGCTTCCACGGGAACAGGTTGGCCGGGAAATCCGCCGCCGGACGGCGCTCGCGATGCGGGCGGGGCGGCAGCGGTTGCGGATTGAGTTCAGGCACGACCACCTTGCGGTAGAGGTGCCAGGTGGCATGGCCGAGCAGCGGGATGACGATGGCGAGGCCGAGGAAGAACGGCAGCGGTCCCGCGACCAGCAACACCGCGACGATCAATCCCCATGCCGCCATCGGCACCGGATTGCGGGCCACTGCGCGCAGCGAGGTGACCATGGCGTCGCCGACACCGGCGTGACGCTCGAGCATCAGCGGGAATGAAACCACGCTGACGCACAGCGCCACCACCGCGAACAGGAAGCCGACGCCGCAGCCGACGACGATCAGCCACCATCCCTGCGACGTCGTCAGCACGCGCCGCGCGAAATCCGGAATCCCGGCCGCGGCCTCGTAACCGAACGCCGCGACATAGATCGCCTGCGCGGTTGCCACCCAGACCACGAACAGCGCCAGCAGCAGCGTGCCGAGCCCGAGCATGGCGCCGAACGACGGCGAACGCAGCACCTCGACCGCATCCCATGCGGAGGCCTGTTCGCCGCGCTCACGGCGGCGGCTCAGTTCATAGAGACCGAGGGCCGCGAACGGGCCGAGCAGGGCAAAGCCGGCCGCCAGCGGAAACAGCAGCGGCAGAACGGAATAGCCGAGCACGGTGCGCGCCAGCACCAGTCCGAGCACCGGATAGATCACACAGAGAATGATGGCGTGGCTGGGCACGGCCTTGAAGTCTTCCCAACCGAGTCGCAGTGCCCGCTGCAGGTCGGACAGGCCGATGGTTCGGATGACGGGGGCGGCTGCGCTATCTTCTGCAGCCAGCGGCGTGGCATTGCCGGGAGCATTGCCCGGATATGGCGTGGCCATGGTCGTCGTCTCCCTTGTGTGACAGCCGGATGTCACGCCGTTGCGGGCGCTCAGGCCGTCTTTTCGAAAACGATCACGATCAGGGCCAGACGCGAAGACAGGAAACCAGAGCAGGCCATGTCGCGAACTGAACCATGAGCGTACTCCCAATCATCCGCGCCGTCGCTCACGCTTCGGTGAATGCTGCATTGGCAAGCCTCGGCGGGGGCGCTAAGGTCCGAACGGGCTGTCCGTAACTCTTTCAGGAGAAAACCATGAGCATTTTCGGAAAAATCATGAGCGCGATCTTTGGCACCAAGGCCGATGCGGCTCCTGCGGGCGGCGGCACGGCTGCCGGATCAGGCGGATCGGCGGCTGCGCCCGCTGCCACCGTCGACGTCGCGCCGATCCTGGACGCTGCGGTAAAGGCCAAGGGTGAAAAGCTGGCATGGCGGACTTCGATCGTCGATCTGATGAAGGCGCTCGATATCGATTCCAGCTTCACCGCGCGCAAGGAACTGGCGAAGGAGCTCGGCTACACCGGCGACAGCAACGATTCCGCCAGCATGAACATCTGGCTGCACAAGCAGGTGATGACGAAACTCGCCGCCAACGGCGGCAAGCTTCCGCCGGAGCTCAAGGACTAGTCCCGGCAAGCCATCGGCGCAGCGTCGCGCGACAGCAAAAGGCCCGCCGAATGGCGGGCCTATTTTGTATGCGAACGAAACGCTGCGATCAGTGTCCGGCGCCGTGCACGGCCATATCCCAGGCCGCGGATCGCAGTTCGCTGCGGTTGAGGCCGATGTCGCGCAGGATGTGATCGTCGAGCTGGCTGATGCTGGTGAGTTGCGATCGATAGCTAAGGTATTGCGCGATGGCGCCGACGAGAGATGCAATGAACATGGCCGATTTTCCAGGAAGTTGAGCATGGGGCACTGGCTGGTGCCGGTGCGCTTTCGTCGCACCGATCCGTTAACTGTTCATTGCGATGCAGCAAGGTCCACGTAGTGTTACGGATGGCCACAGCGCATGGCTGCGTCCCGAGAATTGCCCACCCGGACATAACTCGCGGGTGGCGTTTTGCTCACCCCGCCAGATCCGCAAATTCCGGGTGCTTGCGCAGGTAATCCCCGACAAAACCGCAGCCGGCGATCACCTTCAATCCGTCGGCGCGGATCAGCTGCAGCGCGCCATGCACCAGCTCGGAGGCAATACCGCGGCCGCGCAGCGCGCGCGGCGTTTCGGTGTGGGTGATGACGACGGCCGACGGCGTCAGGCGGTAATCGGCGAACGCCAGTGTGCCCTCGACGTCGAGTTCGAACCGGCTTTGCGCCTTGTTGTCGCGAACGGATGCTGCCGCCATACCTGAATTCTCCCGAAACGATTTCCTTGCCCTCATTTAGGAGCGTGAACCCGCCGATGCAAACCCGCGACTAAGCAGGTGACGCAGGGAGGGATTGCGAAGATGCGTATTTTGGATGGCCTGGCCGCTTCCCTGCTCGGCGCAGCCCTGACGCTGTCACTCCCGTCAGCGGCATCGGCCCAGGGTGAGCCGTCATGGCAGGCGTGCATCGGCGCGACATCCACCCCCGATGACCGCGTGTCGGCGTGCTCGTCGGTGATCGACGCCAGGGCGGAGACCGGCCGCAAGCTCGCGGCGGCGTTTTGCAACCGCGGCCATGGCCTGACCGAAAAGCGCGACCTCGATGCCGCGCTCGCCGATCTCAACGAGGCCATCCGGCTCGACCCGGCCTATCCCTGCGCCCATACCAACCGCGGCCGTGTCTACGCCATCAAGCGCGACCTCGACCGTGCCATGGCCGACTATGACGAGGCGCTCCGCATCGATCCCGGCTTCGCGCTGGCCTACAACAATCGCGGCGACGCCTGGGCCGGCAGGGGCGATCTGGAGCGCGCCTTGACCGATTTCAATGCCGCCATCAAACATGATCCCGCGCTGGCCATCGCCTACGGCAATCGCGGCTATCTCCATTATCGCAAGCGCGACATGGCGCGCGCGATCGAGGACTACAGCGTGCAGATCAGGCTCAGGCCCGATGTGCTCGCCTATATCAACCGCGGCAATGCCTGGCACGATTCCGAACAGCTTGACCGCGCCGCCGCCGATTATGCCGAAGTGATAAGGCTGGCGCCGACGGACGTGCGCGGCTGGCGCAATCGCGGCATGATCCGGCTCTACAAGGGCGACAACAAGGGGGGCCTCGCCGATTACGACAAGGCAGTGCAATACGATCCGGCCGACGTGTTCTCCTGGAACAACCGCGGGCAGGCGAAATTGCGGCTCGGCGACAAGGCGGGCGCGATCGCCGATTTCAGGAAGGCGCTGGAACTGCGCCCGGATCTTTCGACGGCGCGGGCCAGCCTGCAACAGCTTGGGGTGACGCCGTAGCGGCGCTGCCTTCTGCCGCTCCAGGCTTGCGGCAGACCAGAACCGGCATCCGGCGGGCAATCATGGCTGTCCTCATGCCGGCCGGATCAGCCTATAAGCTGTTGGCGCGCACGCGGTCGTCTTGCCGGCGCTGCAGCGCTTCTGGTCTGGAGAACGTCATGACGAGCCAAAAGGGCCCCAACATCAAGAAGAAGCAGAAATGCAAGAATTGCGAGGGCAAGGGCCTGCTGAAGAAGGGCGACAAGGTGGTGAAATGCCAGCGCTGCGGCGGGACGGGCTTGCGCTGAGGATGCCGCCGTCGCGCCGGCGCTAGGACTGGCCCTCGTCGGGAATATTCAGCACCACGCCGCACGCCTTGCAATGCACGGCGTCGCTGTCGTGGCGCTGCAGGCCGCAGGACGGGCAGGGAAATCGGACCTTGTTCGGGTTCAGCAGCGCGCGGGCGAGATTGAAGAACAGGGTCACGCCGAAAATCATGATGACGACCGAGATCAGGCGGCCGAGCGTGCCGGGCAGGGTGATGTCGCCAAAGCCGGTGGTGGTCAGCGCCGTGACGGTGAAATACAGCGCGTCGGCATAATTGCCGATCTGCTCGTTGCGGAATTTCTGGGTCTCGTAGACGATCGCAGTCATCACGAAGATGAATACCGCAAGGTTGGTGACGGCGAAGATGACATCTTCATTGCGCCGGAAGAACGAGCTGTCGGTACGCAGCCGCACCAGCATCTGGTAGTCGCGTAGCAGCCGCAAGGTTCGCAGGATGCGAAGAAAGCCGCCGGCTTCTCCCGCCAGCGGCGCGAGGAACGAGACGATGGCAACCACATCGGTCCAGGTCGAAAAACGGGTGAATTCGCGCAACCGATGCCGGCTGACCAGCAGTCGCGCGGCGAAATCCGAGAGGATTCCGATGCCGAACAGGACGTCGAGCGTCTCGATGATCTCACTGGGGGGCAGGAACGAGGTCGCGATGATGAACAGCACCGTGACGATATCGAACGCCAGCAGGGCATAGCGGAAACGGACGCCGCGCGGCGTCGCGCCTTCGTAGAGGCGGCGGATGCTGCTCTTCAGGGAATGGAAGGTCATTGAAGCGAAGGTCATGGCGACATCTTCATCCGTTTAGGGCTATTATTGCAATCGCGGATCGGCGAAACATCGTCGCCAGATTTGCCATGCAGAAGCTTTCAATTCCGGAGCCGTCCACGTGATCGAACCCGTACCCGCTGCCGCGCCCGCCGGCGGCATCCTGCGCATGTCCCGCCGGGTCATGAACCTCTCTTACATGCTGACGCAAAATGCCCGCCGCCACGGCGACCGCGCCGGCTTCATCTGGGGCGACAGGTCCTGGAACTGGCGCGAGATCGACGGCCACGTCTCGGCACTGGCGGCAGCCCTCGCGGCAAGCGGCGTCGTCAAGGGCGACCGCATTCTGGTGCATTCCAAGAATTGCGACGAGATGTTCTGGTCGATGTTCGCGGCCTTCCGGCTCGGCGCGGTCTGGGTTCCCACCAATTTCAGGCTGATGCCGGATGAAGTCGCGTATCTCGCGACCGCCTCCGGCGCCAGGGCCTTTCTGTGCCACGGCGATTTTCCTGAACATGCGGCGGCCGTCAAGGCGGCGAGCCCGGCGCTCGAATTCACCTGGCGGATCGGCGAGGGCGCCTTCGCCGGGACATCGGTGAGCGAGGTCATATCAGCGCATACGGGTGCCAGGTTCGAAAACACCGCCGTCGAGTATGACGATCCCTGCTGGTTCTTCTTCACCTCGGGCACGACAGGGCGATCCAAGGCGGCGGTGCTGACCCACGGCCAGATGGCGTTTGTGGTGACCAATCATCTGGCCGACCTGATGCCCGGCACCACGGAGAACGATGCGTCGCTGGTGGTGGCGCCGCTGTCGCACGGCGCCGGCCTGCATCAGCTGGTGCAGGTCGCGCGCGGGGTGCCGACTATCCTGCTGCCGTCGGAGCGGTTCGACATCAACGAGGCATTTCGGCTGATCGAGACCCACCGCGTCACCAATATCTTTACCGTGCCGACCATCCTGAAGATGATGGTCGAGCATCCCGCGGTCGATCGTTTCGACCACTCCTCGCTGCGCTACATCATCTATGCCGGCGCGCCGATGTACCGCGAGGACCAGAAGGCGGCCCTGAAAAAGCTCGGCAAGGTGCTGGTGCAGTATTTTGGACTCGGCGAGGTCACCGGCAACATCACGGTGCTGCCGCCGGAGCTGCACGATGCCGAGGACGGACCGCAGGCGCGGGTCGGCTCCTGCGGCTATGAGCGCACGGGCATGCAGGTCTCGATCCAGGGCGACGACGGGCGCGAACTCAAGCCGTTCGAGACCGGCGAGATCTGCGTGATCGGTCCCGCCGTGTTCGCCGGCTACTACGACAACCCCGACGCCAACGCCAAGGCGTTTCGCGATGGCTGGTTCCGCACCGGCGATCTCGGTCACATGGACAACGAGGGATTCGTCTACATCACTGGCCGCGCTTCGGATATGTACATATCGGGCGGGTCCAACATCTACCCGCGCGAGGTGGAGGAGAAGATTCTGACGCATCCTGGAATCGGCGAGGTGGCGATCGTCGGTGTGCCGGACCCGGTCTGGGGCGAGGTGGGCATTGCAGTCTGCGTGGCGCGCGAAGGCTCGGCCGCGGTGAGCGAACTGGAACTGGCCACCTTCCTGGCCACCAAGGTGCCGCGCTACAAGATGCCGAAGCGCTTCTTTTTCTGGGAGGCGTTGCCGAAATCCGGCTACGGCAAGATTCCGAAGCGGCTGGTCCGCGACGAGCTGGAGGCTAGGGGGTTGCTCGACCCTATCCCGCCCGCCGCTGGCGGCCGCTGAGCCATGCGAAGCATCCAGCAGCCCGGCCCGGCGAACCCCGAACGCATCCAGTGGGTCGAAGCCCGCGGCCGCGCCTTCGCCTTCACGCTCGAAGCCGGCCTGCCGCTGCTGGAGGCGGCGCGACGTGGCTTCGCGGCGCAAGGCTTTGCCGGCGGCGTGTTGAACATCAGGAGCGGCGCGCTCGGCCCCTTCGCCTATGTGATGCCGGCGCTGTCGAAGACCGGCGCCAACGCCGCGTTCTACAGCGACACTTTCAGGCCAGCCGGTATCTCGCGGCTCACAACGGGCGCGATGACTCTGGGGCAGCGCGACGGCGCGCCGTTCTTCCATTGCCACGCATTGTGGGTGGAAGCCGATGGCCGTGCCGGCGGCGGCCATATTCTGCCGGAGGAGACTCTTGTTGCCGAACCCTTTGCGGTGGATGCCTTCGGCATCGACGGCGCGATGTTTGTGGCGGAGCCGGACCCCGAGACCAATTTCAAGCTGTTCGGGCCGGTTGCTTCCCCGACCGCTGCCGCCGGGACGACCAGCCGCGCCTTCGCGCTGCGGCTGCGGCCGAACCAGGACTTTGCCGGCGCCCTGGAGACGTTCTGCCGGGAACGCGGAATCATCAACGCCAGGATTCACGGCGGCGTCGGCAGCACCATCGGCGTGCGCTTCGCGGACGGCCGCATCGTCGAGCCGTTCGCGACCGAACTCGCGATCCGCTCGGGGGCCATCGCGGCGAGGCCAGGCGGCACGCTCGAAGCAGAGCTCGACATTGCCGTGGTCGACTACACCGGCGGCCTCGCCGAGGGCCGGCTGACGCGCGGCGACAATCCGGTGCTGATGACGATGGAGCTGGTGCTGGAAGTGGTGGCGGAACGGATGCGCGGCTAGCTTGGCCCACAACCTCCGACTGTCATCCCCCGCGCAGGCGGGGGATCCAGTACACAGTGCCTTCCCGGTTCTGTTACTGTCGTCTCTGGAATACTGGATCGCCCGCCTGCGCGGGCGATGACGACTGAGGGCACGATCAAACTCAAACATGCGCTTATGGTCTCGCGGCACGACGTGCCCGAAGTTTTGCAGATCGTTCGGCCCTCCAATCGAGAGGGCGCAGGGAAGACCGGGTGCGCGCTGCACCCGCGGTCCCGTGTGCAAAATGCACGAGTAAATGCGCACACGAGCATACAGGTTCAGCGGAAACACTCCGGCCTTCCCTGCGCAGTGGCTTTGAGGCTTATACGAGCTCGCCCCGGTGACCGGGCTTTCTTGCCACCGTCGTCCGCGCGCCTGAGCGCGAACTTGACACCAGCGTCGGGGTGCCAGGCCCACACGATTTCGCCATCTGCATCCGCGCCGTTCGTCAAAGGCGCATCCGCGTCCACCGCATCCCACCGCGCGTTTCGTGACGATCGCGGCCGCCCCTCTTGCCGGGTGAGACGGGCAGATATGTACGGGTGATTTGCCCTTCTGAAAAAGCGAAATATTACCCGACGGGTTGATTTGTCGCAGGCGGCGAGGGGTGCCGACCCGGCTCGGCGTGAAACGCCGCGCCGCCGGGGATCTCCTTCCATGCAGGCGGCGTTCCTGTTACGTTCTGAATTCCTGCGGAGCTGAAATCATGGCCTCCAGACGAACCCGACCGATCGATCTGCCCGCGCCATATCTCAGGCGCGTCTGGCTCGAACCGTCGCGGATCGCCGACCGCGCCGCCTATCCGTTCTGCCTGCCGTTCCTGAGCGATGATTTCGAGCTGAGCTTCGATCGCTCGATCACCATCATCGTCGGCGAGAACGGCACCGGCAAATCCACTCCGCTCGAAGGCATCGCCGTGCTCGCCGGCTATGACGAAGCCGGCGGCGGCAAGGGCTATATGCCCGTCGATCATTCCATCGCCATCGAGGCGATGGGCGGCCGGCTCTCCAGCGCGTTTCGCGCCAGCTGGCTACCGAAGGTCACCAACGGCTGGTTCTTCCGCGCCGAGAGTTTCTTCTCCGTCGCCAGATATCTCGACGAAGCAGCCCGCGAACCGCTGAGCGGACCGCCGCCGGATTTCCTCTCCCATTCGCACGGCGAGGGTTTTCTGCGCTTCTTCGAGGAGCGCTGCCAGCGCCAGGGCATCTACATCTTCGACGAACCGGAATCCGCGCTGTCGCCGTCGCGCCAGATGGAGTTTTTGAAGCTGATGCGGCGAATGGAAAATTCCGGCCATTGCCAGATCATCATGGCCACGCATTCGCCGATGTTGATGGCCTATCCGAACGCGCGGCTGTTGCGATTGACAAAATACGGGCTGGAGCCGGTGAGCGTGAAGGAGACGGATCACTACAAGATCATGCGGGAGTTTTGCGAGGATCCGAAGGGGTTTGTCGAGGCGGTGGTGGAGGAGTGATTATTCGTGGGTATAGCGCTAGGAGATGCCCAGTCTATGCCTTGTCATTCACCGTCTCCCGTAGTACGTTCGTGCCATGATCCGCTCGTGGCGAAATTCCGCGACCCGAAAGATTTGGGACGGCGAGCAGCCAAATCAATTTCGCGGGCTGGATTTCGAGGCTGCGATCGATCTGCTGGTGGCGTTGAATGTCGCCAAGTCACTCAACGATCTGAGCCCGTTGAAAAGCGTTGGCTTGCACAAGCTCAAGGGTGATCGCAGGGGGCAGTGGGCGATGACGGTAAACCAGCGTTGGCGTATCTGTTTCGAGTTTCACAAAGGCGATGCCCACGAGGTTGAGATCGTGGACTACCATATAGGTTGACCGTCATGGCTCCTGTCGTACACCCCGGGCGCTTGTTGAAGCGCGAACTGACGGCCCGCAAGCTCAGCGCCAACCGGTTGTCGCTGGACATTGGCGTGCCCTCGGGCCGCGTTACGGACATTCTCAACGGCCGCCGCTCGATTACCGCCGATACAGCAGTTCGCCTTGGACGCTATTTTGGCAACGGTGCGCAGTTCTGGCTCGATTTGCAGGGCCAATATGACATCGGCGTCGTCGAGCGGGAGAAGGGCGCGGAGATCGCCAAGCGCGTGAGGCCGGCAGACGCTGCGTAGGGCAGCAGCAGCGGTGCCCGTAGGCGGAATACGCTGCGCTATTCCGCCCTACGCGCTGCGCGTTTACGCCGTCAGGCCGAAATCGGCGTCAATTCAAACACTCGGCCGTGCTTTGCAGCTTCGGCGATCTCACCTTTGCGCAATGCCAGCCGGACCGCGTCGAGCTTCTTTGCGTCGTCCAGCGAAAGATACGGCGACCAGCCGGTGTCATCCTCGATAAGTTCGACAGGGACTTCCGCCGCGTAGCGGCCTTCATGGATGAGTTTGATTGTTTTTCGGATCATCGTATTTTCCGCCTCAAGAAGTCGGACGACCATCTCTCCTGATCCGACCGGTAGGCCGTCACCATAACTCCGGGTTCTGAGTGATCCTTGGGGATTGCCCAAACCACATGAACCGGCCTTCGCGAGAGATCCCACTGCAGCACGAGAACGCTCGGTCCTCGCATGGCGGCCGGATCGCGCCGCGTTCCGCAAGAGAGCGAATGTGATTGAGGGTGTCGCTCAATATATATCAAGTCCTGCCGCTACTCCGCCGCCTCACTCGCCCCGCGCTTCTTCCTGCTGCCATCCGCCTTCGCCAGCACCGGCCCGAGAAATTTCCCCGTATAGCTCCGCGGCGCCTTCACGATATCCTCCGGCGGACCCCAGGCGACAATCTCTCCGCCGCCGTCGCCGCCTTCGGGGCCGAGGTCGATGACCCAGTCGGCGGTCTTGATCACTTCGAGATTGTGCTCGATCACGACCACCGTGTTGCCCTGCGAGACCAGCTCGTGCAGCACTTCCAATAGCTTCTTGACGTCGTGGAAATGCAGGCCGGTGGTCGGCTCGTCCAGGATGTAGAGCGTGCGGCCGGTGGCGCGCTTTGACAGTTCCTTGGCCAGCTTGACGCGCTGGGCTTCGCCGCCCGAGAGGGTGGTGGCCTGCTGGCCGACATGGATGTAGTCGAGGCCGACGCGGTGCAGCGTTTTAAAAGTTTCGCGGACGCGGGGGACGGCCTTGAAGAATTCGGCGGCTTCCTCGACGGTCATGTCGAGCACGTCGGCGATGCTCTTGCCCTTGAACAGCACTTCGAGGGTTTCGCGGTTGTAACGCTTGCCCTTGCAGACGTCGCAGGTGACGTAGACGTCGGGCAGGAAGTGCATCTCGATCTTGATGACGCCGTCGCCCTGGCAGGCCTCGCAGCGGCCGCCCTTGACGTTGAAGGAGAAGCGGCCGGGCTCGTAGCCGCGTGCCTTGGACTCTGGGAGGCCGGCGAACCATTCGCGGATCGGGGTGAAGGCGCCGGTGTAGGTGGCGGGGTTGGAGCGCGGGGTGCGGCCGATCGGCGACTGGTCGATGTCGATGATCTTGTCGATATGCTCGAGGCCCTCGATGCGGTCGTGCGGGGCGGCGCCCTCGCTGGCATTGTTGAGTTTTCGCGCGATGGCCTTGTAGAGGGTGTCGATCAGCAGGGTCGACTTGCCGCCGCCGGAAACGCCGGTGACGCAGGTGAACAGCCCCAGCGGAATTTCCGCCGAAACGTTTTTCAGATTGTTGCCGCGGGCGTTGATCACCTTGATGGTGCGGCGATGGTTCGGGGGCTTGCGCTCGGGGATTTCCACCGACAATTCGCCGGTGAGATATTTGCCGGTCAGCGATTTCGGATTGTTCATGACTTCCGCGGGCGTGCCCTTGGCGACGATGTTGCCGCCATGGACCCCGGCGCCGGGGCCGACGTCGACGACGTAGTCGGCGAGGCGGATGGCGTCCTCGTCATGCTCGACCACGATCACGGTATTGCCGAGGTCGCGCAACCGCTTCAGGGTTTCCAGCAGCCGCGCATTGTCGCGCTGGTGCAAACCGATCGAAGGTTCATCCAGCACATAGAGCACGCCGGTCAGTCCCGAGCCGATCTGCGACGCGAGGCGAATGCGCTGGCTTTCGCCGCCGCTCAATGTGCCGGAGGCGCGCGCCAGGGTCAGGTAGTTGAGGCCGACGTCGAGCAGGAAGGACAGCCGCTCGCGGATTTCCTTCAGCACGCGCGCGGCGATCTCGTTCTGCTGGGCATTGAGCGCCTTTGGCACGGTCTCGAACCATTCGCCGGCGCGGCGCACCGACAGTTCCGAAATCTCGCCGATATGCTTGCCGCCGATCTTGACGCACAGCGCCTCCGGCTTCAGCCGGTGGCCGTGGCAGCCCTCGCAGGGAATGTCGGAAAAATACTTGCCGAGTTCCTCGCGCGCCCATTCGCTCTCGGTCTCGCGGTAACGGCGGTCGAGATTGGTGATGACGCCCTCGAACGGTTTCTTGGTGTCGTAGGAACGCACGCCGTCTTCGTAGGAGAACTTGATCTCGTCGTCACCGGAGCCGTGCAGCAGCGCCTGCTGCACCTTCTTGGGCAGGTCCTTCCACTTGGTGTCGAGCGTGAACTTGTAGAATTTGCCGAGCGCCGTCAGGGTCTGGATGTAATAGGGCGACGAGGATTTCGCCCATGGCGCGATCGCGCCCTTGCGCAGGGTCAGCTCCTTGTCGGGAATGACCAGCTCCTCGTCGATGTGCTGCTCGACGCCGAGGCCGCCGCAGGCGGGGCAGGCGCCATAGGGGTTGTTGAAGGAGAACAGCCGGGGCTCGATTTCCGGAATGGTGAAACCGGAGACCGGGCAGGCGAATTTCTCCGAGAACAGGATCCGTTCCGCGCCGGTCTTGTCGTGGATTTTGGCGGTCTTCTTGTCGGACTTTTTCTCGGGGGCGGCGGCGGCGGGCGGCGCGTCGGCGTATTCGATCACCGCCAGGCCCTCGGCGAGTTTCAGGGCGGTCTCAAAGCTTTCCGCGAGGCGCTGGCCGATATCGGGGCGGACCACGATGCGGTCGACCACCACGTCGATGTCGTGCGGGAATTTCTTGTCGAGCGTGGGCGCTTCCGACAACTCGTGGAAGGCGCCGTCGATCTTGACGCGCTGAAAACCCTTCTTGAGATATTCGGCGAGTTCCTTGCGGTATTCGCCCTTGCGGCCGCGCACAACGGGCGCCAGCAGATAGAGCCGGGTGCCCTCGGGCAGCGCCAGCACGCGGTCGACCATCTGCGAGACGATCTGGCTTTCGATCGGAAGCCCCGTGGCGGGCGAGTAGGGTACCCCGACGCGGGCCCACAACAGCCGCATGTAGTCGTAGATCTCGGTGACGGTGCCGACGGTGGAGCGCGGATTTTTCGACGTGGTCTTCTGCTCGATCGAGATCGCCGGCGACAGCCCGTCGATCTGGTCGACGTCGGGCTTCTGCATCATCTCCAGGAACTGGCGCGCATAGGCCGACAGCGATTCGACGTAACGGCGCTGGCCCTCGGCATAGATGGTGTCGAAGGCGAGCGAGGATTTGCCGGAGCCCGACAACCCCGTGAAGACCACGAGCTTGTCGCGCGGGATTTCCAGGTCGACGTTCTTGAGGTTGTGCTCGCGCGCGCCGCGAATGGTGATCGCGCGCATGCCGGAGCCGGCGTTCGATTGGCGCTTCGCCCTGATCACTTCATCCATGTCGGCATTCCCAAGGCGCGTACGACGCCGCTAGCGTTCAGGCGCGCATCGCCGGATCAACCGGGACCTTACGCCGATGGGGTGAAGCATGGAACATAGGAAGAACTGCGGCGATTTCCAGCCCCCGCCGCGAATCATCAACCGTTTGTTTTCAGGGCGGATTCGATGGCAGCAGATGGCAGTACCGCGACAAACAAAAAGGCCGGCGCAAGGCCGGCCTTTCGTAGCTTGATCGAGATCGGGTCGGGAAGATCAGTACTTCGCGACGACCGGGCCGCCCCAACGGTAGTTGATGCGGGCGGTAACCAGATCGACGTCCTGACGGATGCGATCGGTGCCGAACAGCGTGCCAGCCGCGGCGGCAACGCCGTTGTTGGTGAAGGTGTAGGTCTTGTCCTGCATGAACATGTGATCGTATTCGACCGCGAACGACCAGTTCGGGGCGAAGCCGTATTCCAGACCGACGCCGACCACGCCACCCCAACGGGTGTCGTCGACATTGTTGGTGACGATCGCATTGTTGGCGACCGCGTAGGAGCGATAGCGATCCGAAGTCACCGCGGCGCCGCCCTTCACGTAGAGCAGGGCGTTGTTGAAGGCGACACCGACCTGGCCGGTGAACAGGCCGAAGGCATCGACGCGGGTGTCGTTGCCGAAAATCGGGTTGAACTGGCTGGTGTTGCGGCCATGGAAATCAGCCCAGTTGCCCTGTGCTTCCAAGCCGAACACCCACTGCGAAGCCTGCCAGCGATAGCCGATCTGGCCGCCGACGGTGCCGCCGGTTGCATCGTGGCTGCCTTCGCCTGCGACGAACACGCCGGCCGGCGTGACGAAGTCCCAGCTCTTGCGGCTCGATCCCCAGCCGCCGTTGACGCCGACGTAGAAACCGCTCCAATCATACATCGCGGCGACCATCGGGGGCGCCTTGGTGTAGGGACGCGCAGCCATGTCAGCGGCGGATGCCGGCGCGGACAGGCTCAACGCAACCAAACCAACAGTACCCAGCAAAAACTTCTTCATCTCAGTGTCTCCGGTTTTAATCCGCTTCCTTTGGTCCCGAAGCGGTTTGAATTTTCGGGGGCGAGCGCCCAAACAATCTCAATTCCAAGAATGACAATATTCGATTCCATAGAAAAAGCCGTCTCCGAAATGCAACACTCGGCCGCGAAGTGAATCGTCGGAAGTTATTGATTTGTTTACGAAATTTTGGAACCTGGCGGGAACCGGATGGAACTTTGGACCCCCGATGCGTCGCCGCCGTGCCGGGATACCGGCGCGCGGGCTGCAACCTAACAATGTGCGGAACAAAACTGGAACATTGCCGGCGGGAATGCTATATGTGGATAACCTTGCGATCCCGAGGGGATCGCAAGGCGCGCGGCAGCTGCGAGCGTATAGGGTCGGGTTCAAGATGGTCCCAAACATGATCCTGAAGGCAATCCCGGAATTAAGCCGGCGGCGTCAGGATCCGGACAGTTCAGTACATTCCAGGAGTGGAGAGCGGCGATGGCGGGAAGCGTAAACAAGGTGATTCTGGTCGGAAATCTCGGCAAGGATCCGGAAATCCGGCGGACCCAGGACGGACGGCCGATCGCCAATCTGAGCGTGGCAACCTCCGAAACCTGGCGCGACAAGGCCACCGGCGAGCGCAAGGAAAAGACCGAGTGGCACCGCGTGGTGATCTTCTCCGAGCCGCTCTGCAAAATCGTCGAGCAGTATCTCAAGAAGGGCGCCAAGGTTTACATCGAAGGCGCGCTGCAGACCCGCAAATGGACCGACCAGTCCGGCGTCGAGAAATACTCGACCGAAGTCGTGCTGCAGGGATTCAACTCGACGCTGACCATGCTCGATGGCCGCAGCGGCGCGGCCGGCGGTGGCGGCAGCTTTGGGCCGGATGAATCCGGCGGCGGCGATTTCGGCTCTGGCGGTCCGTCGTCCAGCCAGCCACCGCGCCGCGTGGCGGCCGGCGCCGGCGCCCGCAACAGCGACATGGACGACGACATTCCGTTCTGATCGCGGCGAGGCATCTGACCGGAAATGCTGCGCATTCCGGTCGCTCACCGTTCGAGCGACAAGTAGCTTTCGATCATGGCCGGGCTCCAGAGTCCGGCCATGATGCGTTGTCGAGCATCGTGCGAATAAACTTGACACTGGAAAGATTGATGTGAATGCTCATTACATCGATCGTCTCCTCTGTTTCGCAGGTGTTTCGAATGTCGCTCGCTCCGCTGTTCGCCGCCGCTCCGGAAATCCAGGTTCATGCCTTCGCCGCATTGGCGGCCTTCGTGCTCGGCGCGGTTCAGCTCGCCGCGCCCAAGGGCACGCTGCCGCACCGGGCGCTGGGGTGGGTCTGGGTCGTGCTGATGCTGGTGATCAGCGCTTCCTCGTTCCTGATCCACGGCATCAAATTGTGGGGGCCGTGGAGCCCGATCCACCTGATCTCGGTGTTCACGCCCGTCATGCTGGTGGTGGCGATCGTGGCGGCCCGCGCGCGCCGTGTCCGCGCCCACAGGATCACGATGATCTCGATCTATGCCGGCGCCCTGATCCTGGCGGGGGTGTTCACGCTGCTGCCGGGCCGGCTCATGCACCAGGTCGTGTTCGGCTCCTGAGGCGCGAAAAAGGGCGGTTCGGGGCGCGATTTTTCCGCTGCTTCGGGTGGCTGGATTCGCCGGCCCGTCAGGCTGCATCAACGGGGCCCTAAGTCCATGAAAAAACGAAGGGAAAAACCGCTGGCGC
>NZ_JAUSLT010000130.1 GCF_030646015.1 Bradyrhizobium sp. | reverse complement strand
TCATCTCGCGCACGGTGCGGATCCGGGTTTCCTCGAAGAACATGTGCTCGGTGCGGCACAGCCCGATGCCCTCGCCGCCGAACTTGATGGCGGTGCGGGCATCTTCCGGGGTGTCGGCGTTGACGCGGACGCCGAGCTTGCGGAACGAATCGGCCCAGCCCATCAGCGTGCCGAATTCGCCCGACATCGCCGGCTCGATCATCGGCATCCGCCCTGCCAGCACCTGGCCCAGCGAGCCGTCGATGGTGATGACGTCGCCGGTCTTGAAGGTGCGGGTGCCGATGCTCATGGTGCCGACCTGATAGGCGAGCTTCTTGCCCGTCTCCTTCATCACCGACTGCGCGGTGGCGTCGATCCGGCCCTTGATCAGGTCGAACTCGGTCTTGGTCGCGATCAGCGGCACCATCACCTCGAGGCCGACCGCCTTGCCGGTGCGCTTTTCCGCTTCGACCGCGGCCTCGAAGATGGCGCGCGCCTGCATCTCGGCGATCTCGGGATAGGCGATGGCGAGGCGGCAGCCGCGGAAGCCGAGCATCGGATTGAACTCGGCGAGATCGCGGGCGCGATCGGCGAGGCGCCGCGGATCGGTATTCATCGCGCGCGCGACTTCCTCGATCTCGGCCTGGGTGTGCGGCAGGAACTCGTGCAGCGGCGGATCGAGCAGCCGGACCGTCACCGGCAGGCCCTTCATGATCTCGAACAGCTCGACGAAATCCGCGCGCTGCATCGGCAGCAGTTTGGCCAACGCGGCGCGGCGGGCCTGTTCGTCCTCGGCGAGAATCATCTCGCGCACGGTGCGGATCCGGGTTTCCTCGAAGAACATGTGCTCGGTGCGGCACAGCCCGATGCCCTCGCCACCGAATTTGATCGCGGTGCGCGCGTCGTCGGGGGTGTCGGCGTTGACGCGAACGCCGAGCTTGCGGAAGGAATCGGCCCAGCCCATCAGCGTGCCGAATTCGCCGGACATCGCCGGCTCGATCATCGGCATCCGGCCGGCCAGCACCTGGCCCAGCGATCCATCGATGGTGATGACGTCGCCGGTCTTGAAGGTGCGGGTACCGATGCTCATGGTGCCGCGGCCGTAATCGACGCGGATCGAGCCGCAGCCGGAGACGCAGGGCTTGCCCATGCCGCGCGCGACCACCGCGGCATGCGAGGTCATGCCGCCGCGGGTGGTCAGGATGCCTTCGGCGGCGTGCATGCCGTGAATGTCTTCGGGGCTGGTTTCGATCCGCACCAGAATGACCTTGCGACCATCGGCCTGCAGTTTGGCCGCTTCGTCGGACGAGAACACGATTTCGCCGGAGGCCGCACCCGGCGACGCCGGCAGGCCGGTGGCGATGACATCGCGCTTGGCGCCGGGATCGATGGTCGGATGCAGCAACTGGTCGAGCGAGGCGGGATCGATCCGCGATACCGCTTCCTTCTTGGAGATCAGGCCTTCATTGGCGAGTTCGACGGCGATGCGCAGCGCGGCTTTCGCGGTGCGCTTGCCGCCGCGGGTCTGCAGCATCCACAGCTTGCCCTGCTCGACCGTGAACTCCATGTCCTGCATGTCGCGGTAATGCTTTTCCAGCAACGTGTAGAACTTGGTCAGTTCCTTGAACGCGTCGGGCATCGCGATTTCCATCGATGCCTTGTCGGAGCCGGATTCCTTGCGCGCATATTCGGTGATGTCCTGCGGCGTGCGGATGCCCGCCACCACGTCTTCGCCCTGCGCGTTGATCAGGAATTCGCCGTACAGCTTGCTCTCGCCGGTCGAGGGATTGCGGGTGAACGCAACGCCGGTCGCCGAGGTCTCGCCCATATTGCCGAACACCATGGCCTGCACGTTGACCGCGGTGCCCCAGGATTCCGGAATGTCGTGCAGACGGCGGTAGGTCACCGCGCGCGCGTTCATCCAGGATGAAAACACCGCGCCGATCGCGCCCCACAATTGCGCGTGCGGGTCCTGCGGGAAATCCTTGCCGGTCTCGCGCGCCACCGCTTCCTTGTAGCGGCCGACCAGTTCGACCCAGTCGTCGCCGGTCAGGTCGGTGTCGAGCGTGTAGCCCTGGCTGTCCTTGAAGGTATCGAGGATGTCCTCGAAATGATGATGCTCGAAGCCGAGCACGACATCCGAATACATGGTGATGAAGCGGCGATAGCTGTCATAGGCGAAACGGCGATCGCCCGAGAGTTCCGCCAGCGCTTCCACGGTCTTGTCGTTGAGACCGAGATTGAGCACGGTGTCCATCATGCCCGGCATCGAGGCGCGGCCGCCGGAGCGCACCGAAACCAGCAGCGGATTTTTGGTATCGCCGAACGCCTTGCCGGTCAGTCTGCCGACATGGTCCAGCGCCTTTTCGACCTGCGTCTTCAAGGCCGCGGGATAGGATTTGTCGTGGGCGTAGAAATAGGTGCAGACCGAGGTCGGGATGGTGAAGCCGGGAGGCACCGGCAGGCCGAGATTGGCCATCTCGGCGAGATTCGCGCCCTTGCCGCCGAGCAGATCGCGCAGGCCGGCTTTGCCTTCGGCCTTGCCGTCACCGAAGGTGAACACCCATTTGCCGGATTTTGCCACAGCCGCGGGCTTCGCCGGCGACTTGACGATAACAGGCTTTTTCGCAGGCTTGGGAGGGCTCTTCTTCAGCGCCTTGCGGGCGCTGACGGGCGGCGCGGCCTTCGCCCGGGCGGGCAAGGAGGGCTTTGATTTCGCTGCGGTTTTCTTCAGCTTGGATGCGGCTTTGGCCATGGCTTACAAACAATCCGCTGATGGGAGGGAGATGCGCGCCTTACACCACTTTGGGCCGCCCTGCGCAAGGCGCGAGTTCCCGGTTTGAGCCCTACTTGAACAGCTTGAACAGGCCGAGACCCGCCAAACCGATGAAGATCAGATAGATCGCGACCACGAAATTGAGGAAGCGCGGCATGATCAGAATCAGCACGCCAGCTATGAGCGCCACGATGGGCTGAATATGGGCAGCAGTGATGGTCATGAATCTCTCCGGTGTGATGCTGGCGGGGGTCGAATCGACGACCGTATTTTAGCCCCTCGCAGGGTTCCACGATAGGAGACGCCTGTGGCCTCAATGGGTTCCGTGACCTGCGAAAACTGCCGAAAATTGCAGCG
>NZ_JAUSLT010000126.1 GCF_030646015.1 Bradyrhizobium sp. | reverse complement strand
TGACGTTGACCGCGAACCCCTTGGCCTTGGCGGCCTTGATCGCCGAGACCGCGCGATCGAACACGCCCTTCTGCGACACCGCCTTGTCGTGGTGGTCCTTGAGGCCGTCGAGATGCACCGAGAAGAACAGGTAGGTCGACGGCTCGAACAGATCGAGCTTCTTTTCCAGAAGCAGCGCGATGGAGCACAACGACACGAATTTATTGCGCGCCACCAGGCCGCGGACGATCTCGCCGATTTCCTTGTGGATCAGCGGCTCGCCGCCGGGGATCGCCACCATCGGCGCGCCGCATTCGTCGGCGGCATCCCAGCATTCCTGCGCCGACATGCGGCGGTTCAGGATCGCGTCGGGATAGTCGATCTTGCCGCAGCCGACGCAGGCGAGGTTGCAGCGAAACAACGGCTCGAGCATCAGCACCAGCGGATAGCGTTTTCGGCCAAGCAGCTTCTGCTTCATCATGTAGCCGCCGATACGCATCTCTTTGAAGAAGGGTATTGCCATTGCCATTACAAGTTTCTTTCTGGACTCAAAGTAGGGAAATTGATCAGCCCGCAGTCAGTTCGGCCGGAAGCCGGAATTCGATGTTTTCTTCCCGGCCCGGCAGCACCGAAACCTTGACCGGTCCGATCCGCCGCAGGGCCTCGATCACGTCATCGACCAGAACCTCGGGAGCCGAGGCGCCGGCGGTGATGCCGACGGCCTTGGCGTCTTTCAGCCATTCCGGGTTCAGCTCGCTGCCGTCGGCAATGAGATAACTCGCGACCCCGACCTCGGTGCCGATTTCGCGCAGCCTGTTTGAGTTGGAACTATTGGTGGCCCCCACCACCAGGATAACATCCACGAGCTTGCTGAGGTCCCTTACCGCAGATTGCCGGTTCTGTGTCGCATAGCAGATATCCCGGATGTCCGGGCCTTGAATATCCGTAAATCGGGCCTGCAGGGCGGCAATTATGTCTTTTGTGTCGTCCACGCTGAGCGTGGTCTGGGTAATATAGGCCACCGGGGTGTCCGTCGGCAGCGTCAGGCCCGCCACGTCGTCGACGTTCTGGACCAGGGTGACGGGGCCTGGAACCTGACCCATGGTTCCCTCGACCTCGGGATGGCCGGCATGGCCGATCAGAATCAGCGCCCGGCCTTTTGACATATAGCGCTTGCCCTGGTTGTGGACCTTGGTGACGAGGGGGCAGGTGGCGTTGAGCACCGGCAGGCCGCGCACCGCGGCCTCCTCCTCGACGCTCCTGGCGACGCCATGGGCGCTGAATACCGTGACCGCCAGCGGCGGTACTTCCGACAGATCCTCGACGAAGATGGCGCCCTTGTTCTTGAGGCTTTCGACCACGTATTTATTGTGGACGATCTCGTGCCGGACATAGACCGGCGGGCCGTATTTCTCGAGCGCGCGCTCGACGATCTCGATCGCGCGCACAACGCCCGCGCAAAAGCCACGCGGCTGCGCCAGATAAACTTCCATGGGATGCCCGTTACGCAGTTGCACCAAAATTACTCTCCAGGTCCGGCCAGCCCGGATCTCGGTCCGTCCTCCGGGTCTGCAATATCCGCACCACGCCCCGCGGCTCGCGTCCGCTCCGTCCAAGCCCATGGCGGGACAGAGCTTTGTGGCAAAAAACGGTGGGTTAGAAAAGGCGTCCTGCAACACGATCGCGTAACGGCGTTAAGTCGAAATAGGTATTATATTACAGTAATGCACAAGCCGTCGCGTATGAACCCCTGTTCGTCCCCACTGGTTCGTCACTTTACCGCCTGATCAAGCGGACTATATCAGCCTCGCAGCGCAGTTTCGGCGTATTTTGCGCTATTTGGTCGTGCACCCAACCAAAAGCCCTCAAAAACAACATTAGATCGCCCTGCGGAACTCCGGTAGACAGCGGGCGTTTCCGGCAAGCGGATAATCAGAAAGAATAGATGTGCTGACAACTATTGTCGTTTCGATTGTTAAGGCTTGCACGCGCTTTGCCGTCCCAACTGTCCTGATCGCACTCATCCTTGCGATCGCGTCGGGCTTCTACACAGCCCGCAACTTCGCCATCAACACCGACATCAACACCCTGATTTCGCCCGACCTGGATTGGCGCAAGCGCGACAATCAGTTCGGCGCGGCGTTCGATCGGGAACGCACCATCCTGGCCGTCATCGAGGCGCCGACCCCCGAACTCACCACCACGGCGAGCGCTGCGCTGGCGAAAAAGCTCGCGGGCGACAGCAAGAATTTCGAATCGATTCAGCCGCTCGGCTCCGGGGAGTTTTTCGAGAAGAACGGTCTCTTGTTCTTGCCCGCGGAGGAGGTCGGCAAGCTGACCAGCCAGTTCGCCTCCGCAGCGCCGCTGATCGAGATCATGGCCGGCGATCCCAGCATTCGCGGCCTGACCGGCGCGCTTGAAACCGGCCTTGCCGGCGTCAAGCGCGGACAGGTCAAGCTCGATAGTACCGAGCGGCCCTTCAACCTGATCGCCCAGACGGTCGAGACCGCGTTGAGCAAGGGCACCGCGACATTCTCGTGGCGCGAACTCACGAGCGACAAGCCGCTCACCGATTCCGACAAGCGCGCCTTCATCGAATTCAAGCCGATCCTCGATTTCAATGCGCTGGAACCCGGCAAGACCGCGACCGACGCGATCCGGCAGGCGGCCACCGAGCTCAATCTCGCGGGCGAATATGGCGCCCGGGTCAGGCTGACCGGCCCGGTGCCGATCGCCAATGAGGAGTTCGCGACGGTTCAGGACGGCGCCATCATCAACGGCATCGGCACCGTGGTCGTCGTGCTCGTCATTCTCTGGATGGCGCTGCATTCGTCGAAGATCATCTTCGCCGTGTTCGTGAATCTGTTCATCGGGCTTGCGATCACCACGGCGGCAGGCCTGATGATGGTGGGTTCGCTGAACCTGCTCTCGATCGCGTTTGCCGTGCTGTTTGTCGGATTGGGCGTGGATTTCGGCATCCAGTTCAGCGTCCGCTACCGCTCCGAGCGTTTCAAGAACGATGACCTGGCGCAGGCGCTGGCGATGGCGGCGGAACGCTCCGCGGTTCCGCTCTCGCTCGCGGCGATGGCGACGGCGGCCGGATTCCTCTGCTTCCTGCCGACCGACTACAAGGGCATCTCCGAACTCGGCAAGATCGCCGGTGCCGGCATGCTGATTGCGTTCCTGACCAGCATCACGGTGCTGCCGGCGCTCTTGAAGATGCTCAATCCGCCCGGTGAAATGGAGCCGGTCGGCTACGCCTTCCTGGCGCCGCTCGACGAGTTCCTGGAAAAGCACCGCGTCATCATCATCGTCGGCACGCTATTGATCGCGGTGGCCGGCCTGCCGCTGTTGTATTTCCTGAAATTCGACTTCAACCCGATCAATCTGCGCAATTCGCAGGTCGAATCGATCGCGACCTTTCTCGACCTGCGCAAGGATCCGAACACCGGCGCCAACGCCATCAACGTGATGACGAATTCGGAAGCCGAAGCCAGGAAGATCGAGGCCCGGCTGGAAAAGGTCCAGGAAGTGCTTCGCGTGATGTCGCTGGACAGTTTCGTGCCGGAGGATCAGCCGGCCAAGCTGAAGCTGATCGCGCAGGGGGCGAAGGTCCTGCTTCCCGCGCTCAACCCTGATTCGATCGATGCCGCGCCCTCCGACGAAGAGAACGTCGAATCCCTGAAGGGATCGGCGGAGGCCCTGCGCAGGGCCGCCGGCGACGACAAGGGCCCGGGCGCGGCGGCATCGCGGCGGCTGGCCGACGCACTGTCGAAACTCGCCGAATCGAACGAGGCGATGCGCAACAAGGTCCAGGCCATTTTCGTCACGCCGCTGAAGGTGACGCTCGATCAGCTCAAGAACTCGCTGCAGGCGCAGCCGGTCAGCCTGAAAACCCTGCCGGCCGATCTGGTGGCCGGCTGGAAGACCAAGGATGGTCTGATCCGCGTCGAGGCGCTGCCGCGCGGCGATCCGAACGACAACGAAACCCTGCGCACCTTTGCCAACGCGGTGCTGGCAGCCGAGCCGAACGCCATCGGCGGACCGGTATCGATTCTCAAATCGGGCGAAACCATCGTGCGGGCGTTCATCCACGCCGGCATCGGGGCGCTGGTCGTGATCAGCCTGCTGCTCTGGCTGACCCTGCAGCGCATCACCGACGTGCTGATGACGATGGTGCCGCTTCTGGTGGCGGGAGCGGTGACGCTGGAAATCTGCGTGCTGATCGGGCTGCCGCTCAACTTCGCCAACATCGTTGCATTGCCGCTGCTGCTCGGCGTCGGCGTCGCGTTCAAGATCTACTACGTCACGGCCTGGCGGTCGGGCCGTACCAATCTGCTGCAGACCAGCCTGACGCGCGCGATCTTCTTCAGTGCGCTGACGACAGCCACGGCTTTCGGCAGCCTGTGGCTCTCGAGCCATCCGGGAACGGCCAGCATGGGCAAGCTGCTGGCGCTCTCGTTCGTCATCACGCTGGCCGCGGTGCTGCTGTTCCAGCCGGCGTTAATGGGCAAACCGCGCGATGTCGGGGAGTAGGCAGATATCGCCGATGTCAGGGGGTTGGCCGGCCGCCTGCTTCTGACCGGGTTTGGCGGCCGGGCTGGCGGCGCCGGTGGTCTTCGGCGCGGCAGGCGCGGTTGCTGTCTGCACGCTCTTCGGCAAGGCCCCCGTGCTCTTCGGCGAGGCCCCTGTGCCCTTCGGTGCGCCCTTGGCCATGCTGTTGGTGGGGCTCGAGGGGATCGGGCCGGAGACGCGCGTCCAGGTCTCGCCGCCGCAGAGGAAGCCCAGCACACAGCCCTGAATCTCCATCTGATCGGAGCCGACCGGCTTGATGGTTGTGCTGTACATCTGGCCGTCCTTGGCGTTGTAGACTTGGCCTTCCCATTGATCGACGGCAGGCTTTTTCTTCATGTCGATCAGGATCGGCATTGCCAGGGTAGGCCTGCTCTGTTTCGAGACATCGGGATTGTTCTTGTCGCGGCCGCCCGGCGTCTTCTCCCAGGACACCGCGCCCCACATGCTGCCATTGCATTCGGCAACCCGGATGTTGGCGACACCGTCTGCCACCCGCCAGTCGCCGGTCGGATCCGCGGCCAGGGCAGATCCAAGGCCGGTCGCCAGGAAAATGGCTGAAAATGCAACGGAACGCATGATATTTCCTTGGCGGTGCAACATGGTTCTAACCTGTGACTAATGGATGATCCGAGCGGGGTTAAAACGCCGCAATGGGCGTTTTCAGTTGACGAAATGCCTACCAACCGACGTATGTAGCCAATGCTATATCCGAATCTAGACGTTTCCGAGATGTTTGTGGAGCGCCAGGCGCAGCGCAGTTCCATGCACACGCGCCATCTGAACGAGCAACTCGTACGGGTTCTCAAGACCATCGGCTATGACGTCGGTTTTCAGAAGGGGCAGGGTCAGTACCTGTTCGATCGCGACGGCGCACGCTATCTCGATCTACTGAGCGGATTTGGCGTTTTTGCGATTGGCCGCAATCACCCGGTGCTGCGCCAGGCCTTGAAGAGCGTCCTCGACGCCGATCTGCCGAATCTCGTGCAACTCGACGTCTCCACGCTTGCCGGCGTGCTGGCCGAACGCCTGCTCAAGCAGGTGCCGTATCTGGACAAGGTGTTTTTTGCCAATTCCGGTGCCGAGTGTGTCGAGGCCGCGATCAAGTTCGCGCGCGGCGCCACCGGCCGGCCGGGCATCGTGTACTGCGCGCATGCCTTCCACGGTCTGTCCTATGGCGCGTTGTCGCTCACCGACGACCCCAACTTCCGCGCCGGGTTCGAGCCGCTGTTGCCCGGCTGCACCTCGATCCCCTTCGACGATCTCGCCGCACTCGAGCACGCGCTGTCGTCGCGCCAGGTCGCGGCCTTCATCGTCGAGCCGATCCAGGGCAAGGGCGTCAACATCCCAAGCGATGACTTCCTGCCGGGTGCAGCCGCGCTGTGCCGCAAATACGGCACGCTGTTCATCGCCGACGAAATCCAGACCGGCATCGGCCGCACCGGAAAATTCCTCGCGGTCGAGCACTGGAATATCGAACCCGACATGGTGCTGCTGGCGAAAGCGCTGTCGGGCGGTCACGTTCCGGTCGGCGCGTTGCTGACGCGCAAGAGCATCTTCGACAAGATCTTCAATCAGATGGATCGCGCTGTGGTGCACGGCTCGACCTTTGCGAAGAACGATCTGGCGATGGCGGCCGGCATCGCGACGCTCGAAGTGATGGAGCACGAAAAACTGGTCGAGCAGGCGGCGCGGCGCGGCGCCGAACTCAAGCTGGCGCTGACCGGGATGATACCGGGCTACGAATTGCTGAAGGAAGTCCGCGGCAAGGGACTGATGATCGGCGTCGAGTTCGGCCCGCCGAAATCCCTCAAGCTGAAGGCGTCGTGGAATCTGCTGGAGAGCGCCAACAAGGGCCTGTTCTGCCAGCTCATCACCGTGCCGCTGTTCAAGGAGCACAAGATCCTCACGCAAGTCTCCGGCCACGGCAGCCACACCATCAAGCTGTTGCCGCCGCTGACCATCACGGAAGAAGACTGCAAGTGGATCGAGACAGCGTTCGATTCCGTCATCGCCGCCAGCCACAAGGTCCCCGGCGCGATCTGGTCGCTCGGCAAGACGCTGGTCGATAACGCGGTGCGGAAATCAGCGTAGGTCTTTGCGTCATTTCGCAATGAAGAGGATTTAGCCCGTCGTCTCGCTCTTTCATCTCTATTCGGCGGCTTCTACTCGACCGGCGTCAGGGAAGATTCAAGATTGGGAGGACGAACCATGGCACCGAGTTCGATCCGGGTGACCGCTGCTGCATTGATGCTGACGGCCGTCGCGGGCGGTGCGGTTGCGCAGGAGCGCGCGTTCGATTTCGCCCTGATCGGCGACATGCCCTATACCAAGGTGCAGGAAATCGAATATCAGCGGGTGCTCACGGCGCTGAACGCCAGCGACCTCGCATTCGTCGCCCACATCGGCGACTTCCAGTTCGACGCGACGCCGTATAATCGCAATCCTGCTGTCGCCGCGATGCCTTGCGTCGACGAGAATTACAGGGCGGTCTACGACTCGTTCCAGAGCATCCGCCACGCCTTCATCCTGACGCCCGGTGACAACGACTGGTCCGATTGCTGGCCGCTCGAGGCCAAAAAGGTCGATCCGCTCGAGCTGCTCGCCAAGGTCCGCACGTTGTTCTTTCCGGAAGGCTTGAGCCTCGGAAGGAAACCGATGGCGGTGCGCCATCAATCCGCCGATCCGAATTTCTCCAAATTCCGCGAGAACCTGCGCTGGTCCATCGGTGGCGTCACCTTCGTCACCGTCCACATCGTCGGCGAGAATGATAATTTCGGCCGCACCCCGGAAATGGACGCCGAGCAGCTGGAACGGAAGGCGGCGAACGTCGCCTGGCTGAAGCAGGCCTTTGCCGAAGCGAAAGCCGCCAACAGCCGGGGTGTGGTGATCCTGACCCAGGCCAATCCCGGATTCGAGAATTTCTGGCCGGCGAACGCCAGGACCCGCTACTTCCTGCGCTTCGTCCCGCGTGGGCAGCCCGTGCCGAGCCGGCCACTGGCGTTCGGCGACTACGTCCAGACGCTGTCCGAAGAGCTGGAGAGCTACGACAGACCGGTGGCCTTCCTGCATGGCGACACCCACATCTTTCGCATCGACAAGCCGCTCTACAGCAAGAAGACCAATCGTCTGTTCGAGAATTTCACGCGCGTGGAAACCTTCGGCTGGCCGGACAGCCACTGGGTTCGTATCTCGGTCGATCCCGCCGATCCGCAGCTGTTCCGCTTCAGGGCCGAGATCGTGCCGGAGAACGTGGTCAATCGGCGCGCCAACTGACGTGATCGACGCCAGCTCGCCTCAGGGCTTTGGATCGCCACTGTCCCGGCCAGCTTCGGCAATCAGCCTGTAGGAATGCAGCCGTGCCTCGTGATCGAACACGTCGGACACGACCATCAATTCATCGGCGCCGGTCTCAGTGACCAGGGCGTCGATGCCGGCCCGGACGGAATCGGGCGTGCCGATAATGGTGCGGGCGAGCATCTGCATGGCCTGGGCTTTTTCCATCGGCGACCAGTAGCTTTCGATATCGTCGATCGGCGGACGGCTGAGACCGCGCGCACCACGGAAGATGTTCGCGAAGGACATCTGTTGCGTCGTCGCCAGCCGCCGCGCCTCGCGTTCGGTGTCGGCCGCGATGATGTTGACGCCCACCATGGCGTGGGGCCGTGCGAGCTGGGCTGACGGCTTGAAGCGCTCGCGGTAGATTTCGAGCGCGGGAATGAGCTGGTCAGGGGCGAAATGCGAAGCGAAGGCGTAGGGCAGGCCGAGCGCGGCGGCGAGCTGCGCGCCGTAAGTGCTCGATCCCAGGATCCACAGCGGGACGTCGGTACCCGCCGCCGGCACGGCTTGCACGCGCTGGCCGGGCACCACGGCCGCGAAATAGGCCTGCAGCTCGAGCACGTCTTGTGGAAAATTGTCCGAGCCTCCGAGGGTACGGCGCAGCGCCTGGACCGTGACCTGGTCGGTGCCGGGCGCCCGGCCGAGGCCGAGATCGATGCGGCCGGGGAATAGCCGCGCCAACGTTCCGAACTGCTCGGCGATGATGATCGGCGCATGGTTCGGCAGCATGATGCCGCCGGCGCCGACACGAATGTGCTGCGTGCCTGCGGCGATGTGGGCGATGACCAGCGATGTCGCGGCGCTGGCAATGCCGGGCATGTTGTGATGCTCGGCCACCCAGAACCGGCGATAGCCCCAGCCCTCGGCATGCGCGGCGAGATCGCGGGCGTTATCGAGCGCGCCGCGCGCATCGGTCGCCTCCGTAACACGGACGAGGTCGAGAATGGACAGTGCTGTCATTGGGAACTTTCAAGTGAAGGTTCCTATGTAGGTGCACTCAGTCCTCAAGACCAGATCAGATATCGCTTCGCCGGTGCGGTGGGCGCGATTGCATCATTTTGTGCTGCACTTATGCTCCGCCTCGGCATAGAATTGCCCGCAGCCGACAGGATCACCACATGCCGACCGCGGGCCTCGCCCCATTGGACGAAACCATCACGATCGCGGAGCTCACGCGCGATCCCTATCCGATCTACCGGCGCCTGCGACGCGAAGCGCCGGTGTTGCGGGTCAAATCCGTCGGCCGCACCTTCCTCACCAAGGCCGCTGATACCAAACTCGTGAAGGACAACGCGGCATTGTTCAGCTCGAACGATCCGAACACGCCGATGGAGCGCGCCTTTCTCGCCCGTACCCTGATGCGCAAGGACCACGACGAGCACCGGACCGAGCGCATGGCGATGATGCCGGCCCTGATGCCGAAGACGATCGACCTGGTCTGGGCGCCGCTGTATGCGGAACTGGCCGCTGATTATCTCGACCGGTTGCCGCGCGGCGAGATCGTCGATCTGTTTCCCGCGCTCGCCGGGCCGCTGGCCGCGCGGCTTCTGGCGCATGCGATGGGTATTCCTGATGCCAGCGACGACGACATGCAGCGTTGGTCGCAGACGCTGATCGACGGCGCCGGCAATTTCGGCTGGACGCCGGGACCATTCGAAGCGACTGATATCGCCAATGCGGAGATGGACACCTGTATCCGCGCCAACGCCGAACGTGTGCGGGCGGAGCCGGATTCCTCGGCGCTATCCTTCATGGTGAACGCGAAGAACCCGATTCCGGAAAGCCAGATCACCGCCAATGTAAAGATCGCGATCGGCGGCGGCATCAACGAGCCGCGCGACGCCCTGCTGACGATCCTCTACGGCCTGTTGACCCATCCGGATCAGCTGGACGCCGTGCGCGCCGCCGACAAATGGCGCTCCGCCTTCGAGGAAGGGGTGCGGTGGGTGGCGCCGATCCAGGTGAGTTCACGGCTGGTGATGGAGGACACCGAGATTCGTGGGCACTTCATCCCGAAAGGCGATACCGTGATGACGATCCAGGCGTCGGCCAATCGGGACGAGGACGTCTTCGAAGATGGCGAGAACTACAACGCGCTGCGCGACCCCAATCCGCATCAGGCCTTTGGCAACGGCCCGCATCATTGCGCCGGTGCGCATCTGTCGCGGCGAACCGTGGGCGCCATCCTGCTTCCCATGCTGTTCGAGCGTTTCCCCAACATGAGCTTGCCTGATCCCGCCAGTGTGCGATGGCACGGTTTCGGTTTCCGGGGCCCGCTCAACCTGCCGGTTCTGCTGCAATAGGACGGTGCGGGGAGGGGCGGCTCTTCCACTTGCGTCGTCCCTGCGAACGCAGGGACCCATAACCCCAGTCGTCTGACGCGATGGCGTAATGGTGCAACAAGTCCGTAACACCATCCGCACCATCGACGTCACGGAGTATGGGTCCCTGCGTTCGCAGGGACGACGATTCTTTGCAACCGCACTACGGGTCGAATGCCGCCAACGCCTCGATTACCTTTCCCGGCGCCTCCTGCGCCACGCAGTGACCGACACCCTCGAACGTCCACTGGCTCACATCTGGAATCAGGGCGACGGCTCTTGCTGCCATCTCCTTGTAGACCGGCCAGGATTTTTCGGCGGTGGCGACGCGCACCGGACACTCGATTTGGGATAGCCAGGCGAAGGGATTGCCGCGTTCGTCGCCGGCATAGACCTGTTCCATCGCCTCGAAGATCGGCCCCAGCATCGCGGCTTCGATCTCCGGCCTGCACAGCAGTCCCATCCGGCCATCCGGCAGGGTCTCAAAACCATGCCGCACATAGGCCCACAGCGAGGCTTCGGACCAGTCCGCGAACGCAGGCGCCGCGCGAAAGCGCTGGAATGCTGCGGCCGCGCTGTCGAACTCGCGCTGGCGGCGCAACACGCCCTGCGCATAGGCCTTGCTGTTGTCGCCCGAGGCGGCATCGTCGGCCTTGGCCACGCGCGGATCCATCACCGTTGGCTCCATCACGAACAGGCGCTGGAAGCGCCGGGGCTTGAGTTTTGCGGCGAGCAGAAGATCAGTGGCGCCGGCGCTGTGGCCGACGCCGAAAATGTTCGTGAGGTCGAGCGCCTCGACCACGGCGCAGATATCGGAGGCGAAATCCAGGAAGTGATAGTGTTCCGCCGGCGGCTTGTGGCTGGCGCCGTGGCCACGGCGGTCGATGCCGTAGACGGTATACTTCGATGCCAGCTCGCGCGCGACCTCGTCCCAGACCTCGGCGACGAAGCCGGTGCCGTGCACCAGCAGCGCAGGCGGCTTGCTGGAATCGGCGTCGCCCCATCGCGCCAGCGCAATGCGCCCACCGGCGTGGTCGACCCACAGGCGATGCCGGTTCGTCATGGAGCAGCGCGCGAATCTTCGAGGATCATTGTCGCACCCTTTTCGGCGATCATCGCCGTCGGGGTATTGGTATTGCCGGACGTGATGGTCGGCATCACCGAGGCATCGACCACGCGCAGGCCGGCGAGGCCATGAAACCGCAGCCGTTCGTCGACGACGGCGAGGGGATCGCTGGCGGTGCCCATTTTGGCGGTGCCGACGGGATGAAAAATCGTGGTGCCGATATCGCCGGCGGCCTTTGCCAGCGACGCATCGTCATCGCCGACCGACGGTCCCGGCAGATATTCCTGCGGACGATAGCGCGCCAGCGCCGGCTGCTTCATCAGACGCCGCGTGGCGCGGATGGCGTCGGCGGCGACCTGGCGGTCGTCGCCGGTCGACAGATAATTCGGCGTGATCGCCGGCGCCTCGTCGGCCTTGGGCGAACGAATCCGCACGGTGCCGCGCGAGGTCGGCTGCAGGTTGCAGGCGCTCACGGTGATGGCGGGAAAGCGGTGCAGGGGATCGCCGAACTTGTCGAGCGACAGCGGCTGGACGTGGAACTGGATGTTGGCACGCTCGCGGGTAGCGTCCGAGCGGGTGAAGATGCCGAGCTGCGACGGCGCCATGGTCAGGGGCCCGCGGCGGCGGAACGCATAATCGAGCCCCATCAGGCCGCGCCGCAGCAGCGAGTAATAGGTCTCGTTGAGGGTGCGCACACCCTCCACCTTGTAGATCGCGCGCTGCTGCAGGTGGTCCTGCAGGTTGCGGCCGACGCCTTGCCGGTCGAGCACGGTCTCGATCCCGAGCGGCGCCAGCCAGTCCGCGGGTCCGATGCCGGAGCGGTGCAGCACCTGGGTCGATCCGATCGAGCCGGCGCACAGGATCACTTCGCCTTTGGCGCGGGCCTCGACCACTTCGCCGCCTTGCATAAAGCGTACGCCGACGGCGCGGCCCTGCTCGACGATCAGCCGGTCGACCAGCACGTCTTTTTCGAGACGCAGATTGGCGCGGTTCAACACGGGCTTGAGAAACCCTCGCGCGGAAGACCAGCGGCGTCCGCGCTTCTGGTTGACGTGGAAATAGCCGATGCCCTCATTGTCGCCGGTGTTGAAATCCGGAATTTTCCGAATGCCCATTTCCGCCGCGGCGTCGCCGACCGCGTCCAGAATGGCCCAGGACAATCGCGGCGCCTCGATCCGCCAGCCGCCGCCGGCGCCATGATGCTCGCTGTCGCCGAGGAAATGATCCTCGAGCCGCCGGAACGCCGGCAGCACGTCGTCATAGCCCCAGCCGGTGAGGCCGAGCTGGCGCCAGTGATCGTAGTCGGCGGCCTGTCCGCGCATCGAGATCATGGCGTTGATGGAGGACGATCCGCCGATCACCTTGCCGCGCGGATAGGCCAGCGAGCGGCCGTTCAGCCCGGCTTCCGGCTCGGTCCGGAACATCCAGTCCGAGCGCGGGTTGCCGATCGCAAAGAGATAGCCGACCGGGATATGAAACCAGATCCAGTTGTCGTTGCCGCCGGCTTCCAGGATCAGCACCCGGTTTTTCGGATCGGCCGACAGCCGGTTGGCGACGATGCAGCCGGCGGTGCCCGCGCCGACCACGATGTAGTCGAAATCACCTTCAATCCGCTTCATAAGCCACCACCGCGTCGCCCTCCATGGGCCCAAAGGCCATAGCGTCGCAGGCCTCGGCTGTACAGGCCGGAGGGCTGTTGGGCGGATAGCGGGTGCGTGCTAGACAGGGTCAAATCGCTCAAACCGCACCGGAATTCCCCATGCCCATCGTCAACCGCGTCGCCGATCTGCAACCCGATATCCAGGCCTGGCGCCGCGATATCCATCAACATCCGGAATTGATGTACGACGTGCATCGCACTGCGGCATTCGTGGCGGACCGGTTGCGGGAATTCGGCTGCGACGAGGTGGCTACCGGTCTCGGCGTTACCGGGGTGGTCGGCGTCATCAGGGGCCGCAAGCCCGCCGGCAAGGGCGACATCAAGGTGATCGGGCTGCGTGCCGACATGGATGCGCTGCCGATCGAGGAGGAGACCGATCTGCCCTATGCCTCGAAGACGCCCGGCAAGATGCACGCCTGCGGCCATGACGGGCATACCGCGATGCTGCTCGGTGCGGCCCGCTATCTCGCCGAGACCCGGAATTTCGCCGGCGATGCGGTGGTGATCTTCCAGCCGGCGGAAGAGGGCGGCGCAGGGGCCGCCGCGATGATCAAGGACGGGCTGATGGAGCGCTTCGCCATCGACCAGGTCTACGGCATGCACAACGGTCCCGGGATTCCGATCGGCTCGTTCGCGATCCGGCCCGGCCCGATCATGGCGGCGACCGATGCCATCGATATCCGGATCGAGGGGCTCGGCGGCCATGCGGCGCGGCCGCACAAATGCATCGATTCCGTGCTGGTCGGCGCGCAGCT
>NZ_JAUSLT010000123.1 GCF_030646015.1 Bradyrhizobium sp. | reverse complement strand
CGTGCGTGCCGTGCCAGCTGGAGTTCGCCGCGGGCACGCCCGCGCCGCACTCGCCCGCCGCGTACCAGTCGCCCTGGTCGAGCGGGTTGCTGTCGCGCCCGTTGCCGTCGCGGGCCATGCCGGCGTCGCTGATGAAGTCGTAGCCGCCCACGATGTTTGCCGACAGGTCGCTGTGGGTGGTGATGCCGGTGTCGAGCACCGCCACGACGACGCCGCTGCCGTTGGTGGTGTTCCACGCGTCGTCGATGTTCATGCCGCCGGCGGCTTCGTAGAAGTCCCACTGGTACTGGCTGTAGTAGGTGTCGTTCGGCGTCAGGGCCCGCTTCATCAGCTGGTCGACCTCGACGTACTCGACGTCCGGGTTCGCCGCGAGCTGGCGCATCAGCGCCGCCGCCTCGACCGGGTCCAGCTTGCGGTAGGCCTTCACCACGTGGCCGCCCCCGGCCAGCTGGCGCAGCACGCCCAGCCGCACGCCCTTGCCGCCGACCTGCAGTTCGCCCAGGCGCGAGACGGCCGCCTGCGCCATCCGCACGCCGGTCGCCTCGCGGCTGCCTTCGCGGTACTTCACGATGAAGCGGTCCACCCCGTCCGACGGCGCGAGGCTGATCGTGGACAACGTGTTCGCGACGCCGATCTGGCAGAGCCCGCTGACGCTTGGCGCCGACGTCGTGGTGTACTCCGCCACAAAACATATCGACGGCCAGGGCCGCTGCCTCGGTGGCATCATCCTGTCGTCGGAAGCGTTCATCGCCGAGCACATCCACAATTTCATGCGCCAGACCGGCCCGTCGATGTCGCCGTTCAACGCCTGGGTGCTGCTGAAGGGGCTGGAGACGCTGGCGGTGCGGGTCCGCGCCCAGACCGAGACCGCAGGCGCCATCGCCGACGCGCTGGCGCAGCATCCGAAAATCTCGCGGCTGATCTATCCCGGCCGGTCCGACCATCCGCAGGCGGCCACGGTGAAGAAGCAGATGCGCGCCGGATCGACGCTGGTCGGCTTCGAGGTCAAGGGCGGCAAGGCGGCGGCGTTCCGTACGCTGAACGGCCTGAAGATCTCGCGGATCTCCAACAATCTCGGCGACGCCAAGAGCCTCGTCACCCATCCCGCGACCACGACGCATCAGCGGCTGACGCCGGAGGCGCGCGCCGAACTCGGCATCAGCGAAGGTTTCATCCGGTTCTCGGCCGGGCTCGAGCACCGCGACGATCTGATCGAGGATTTGCAGGCGGCGCTGGAGCAGGCGTGAAAATCCATCGTCGTCCCTGCGAACGCAGGGACCCATAAACACAGGTGCCAGCGATTCAAGAATCGTCTGGCACCAACTTCAACACGCTGGGCCGCGGCGTATGGGTCCCTGCGTTCGCAGGGACGACGCGAGAGAGGCGTACCACCTCACATCGGCCGGTACGTCCGCACATCCGACGGCACGTGGACGCCGAGCTTGATCTGGCCGACCGACTTGATGATGTCGTCGCCGAGCAGCTGGGCGAAGCAGGCGTAGCCCCAGTCGCTCATGTGCAGGCCGTCGGCGATGACGAAATTGTCGATCGGGATCGCCTGCCTTTCATGCCAGTCCCGCATCACCTCGAAGCGCGGGAAGATGCCGACATGACGCAGCTCGGCGACCTTGCCGAGCAGGTTGATCATCTTGCTGGCGCTTTCGGCGCGCGCGTTGACTGCCGGCGAATATTGCGGATCGACCAGCACGAGGTCGGCGCCAACAGCCTGAATCCGCGCGATGCCTTCCTCGACCAGCTTGGCGGTCTCGGCGGGATCGAGGTTGCGCAGCACGGCGTTGGTACCGACCTGCCAGATCACCAGATCCGGCTGCCTGTCGAGCACGGCGGTCTGCAGCCGCTTCATCATCTCGGGAGCGTCCTCGCCGCCCTTGCCGGCGTTGACCACGGTGATGTCGGCGGTCGGATATTGCCGGCGCAGCTGTGCCGCCAGCCGGTTGGGATAGTTGAAGTCCGGCGACGTCGAGCCATGGCCTTGTGTCGAAGACGAGCCGAATGCGACGATCACCACCGGCTCGCCGGCGGCGAGCTCGCTCGCCACACGCGGCAGCGAGCCCATCTTCCTGACGCCGCCCTTCGGCGGCAGACAGGGCACGCGACTGAAAATGTCGCCGGCCGATTTCGCGACTTCCTTGACCTTCTCGATCGCCCTGGAGGGAAGGCTCTTCGCTTGCGGATTGGCCGGGTCGGCGGCAGCAGTGCCGCCGCTCGCGGGCGGCGCGGACGGCTTCGCGGCATCGGATTTGACGGTGTCGGAGAGAGTGGCCTGCTGGGCAGCTTGAACGGCCTGCGCCCGCGCCGGCAAAATTGGCGCGGAAGTCAGCAGCACGAATGCCGCGACGGCGGGCAGGACCAGGGATGCAACGCGACGGAAAGGGTAGTGACAACTCATTAACGCTAGTTCCTCAATTCTGCTGAGCCGGGTCAACGCGAGCGGCCTCGATGACGAATTTCGCCAGCGCGCGGCCGATGCAATCATGGACGCGCCTGGCAAGGTCGAGACCGCGCGTCGGGCTGAACAGGTCGAAATCTCCAGAGTCATTCCAGTGATGCATGATGGCAAAGCGGTCGAACAGCGGGGTGTCGTATTGCTGCGCCACCACGCGCATACTATCCAGATAGGGCGGCGCGGTAATCATGGTTTCCGTGCGCGGGCTATATTGCAGATTCATCAGGACCACGTCGGCTCCCGCCTCCTTCAGCGCGACAACTCCCTCGCCCACCGCGCCGCGAAAATCCTCAGGATCGATCGATCGCATAGCATCGTAGGTGCCGGTCTGCCAGATAACCAAAGTAGGCTTTTTAACTTCCACCAGCTTAACGAGGCCGGTGGCGACTTCCTCGGCGGTCTTCTTGATCTGTAGTTCTACGGATACGTTGACCGCCACCTTGGGCAGCATCTGCTTCAGCACCGCCTGCAACCTCCCGGGGTAGGCGCTGGCCTCTAATGTACTGATGGTTGACGAGCGGCTGCCCACCACCAGAATATCCAGGGGAAGACCACTTTTGACGGCGTGCTCGACCTTGGGCAGTGTGCTCTCGGTCGTCAGCAGGTAGGCCGGGACCTCGCAATTGGCAGGGGCAGCTTCCGTGCGCGCGGGCGCATCTTGCGGGCGCGCGGGCGCGACGGCCAGGAAGCCGGCAAGCACGGTCAGGCCCAGAAGGGCCACGGGATTGGACTTCATGAGCCCCCTCCTGCCATATCGGCGTTGCCAACGGTGCCTTTTTTCCGCGTTGCACTCTTGTCGGCAGAATGCTTGTACCACGAAATAATCCACGCCATGCCGGACATAATGAGGATTCCGGCGACACTGACAACCAAATGCATCGCCACGCCGCCGCCGGCGATCTCGGCCAGCACGAAATGCCCGGCGAAGGCCAGGAACACGCCGAGACAGAAGATCTCGAGGGAATGCTGGCCGCACAGGATCACCGGCCGCAGCCAGGGTGACTTCAATCCGGGCCAGTCCTTCGGCAGCAGCCGCACCGTCACCGCCGCCAGCGCCAGGAAGTGCGCGAACCTCAGCACATCCATGTCGGTCTTGGTGATCGGATACATCCACTGCTCGATCAGCTTCGGCATCAGGAATTTCAGCTGCGGCAGGTGCCAGGTCAACGTCACGCAGAACGCGAAGAACAGGTAGGCGACACAAATCCACATCGTGACCGGCGACGACAGGATCCGCGACATTCGCCTGGCGCCGCCCAGCGCGCACCACGCGCCGAACACGAACAGCAATTGCCAGGCGAACGGATTGAAGGCCCAGAACCCGTTCGGATAGGCCGACAGGTACAGATCGAACTGCCAGGTGAGGGCATAGAGCACGACCGACAGCGCCAGCGTGACGTCGGCCCGCCATTTCATCAGCCAGATGATCAGGGGCAGAAACAGCATCAGCACGATATAGAGCGGCAGCACGTCCATGTTGGCGGGCCGGAATCGCAGCAGCAGCGCCTGGATGATGGTGACGTCGGGCTGCTTGAGGAAATCCATGATCCCCATTTCTTCCGCGTATAGCGGGTTGTCGAACCTGGCGGCGACGTAGGAAATTTCCGCCAGAAAGATCGTGAACAGGAACACGTGCGCGACATAGATCTGCCAGACCCTCCGCAGGATGCGCGCGGTCGCGATCACGAAGCCGGCCTCCAGCATGGCGCGGCCGTAAACGAACGCCGCGGTATAGCCGGAGATGAAGATGAAGATTTCGGTGGCGTCGCTGAAGCCGTAATTGCGGAACGTGAACCAGGTCAGGATATTGTTCGGCAGATGGTCGATGAAGATCAGCCACAGCGCCAGCCCGCGAAACAGATCGAGCCGCAGCTCGCGCTCGGCGCCGGCGGGAAGCGTAATCACCGGCAAGGCGACCGGCACCGCGGCGGCGCGCGCGTCCGCTTCGTCCGCAAGCGGTGGTCCGGCAACTCGATCGGCAATGGACGTCATCTGGCACCGTCTGGAGATGAACTTTACCCGCCCTTCCGACACGAAAGATAGTATCGGCACGCGGGTTGCAAGCAAGATACGTTGGGAACAGCCTGCGCGGGTGCGCTTTAGGCTGGAACTTTGTTGAAACCGCGGTTGGAATTACAATTGCATGGCAGCCCTTGGCCGCTGTATGGCGGCGGTCATGACCGTCCGGTGGTTGGTTCCACCAGGACACTTCGATATGATGCACTCGACGGACTTTGGAAGACCGCAGCTCGAAAGAATGACGACTTGAATGAAGACTTGGAAGACAGCATGTACCGCGCCGTTACCCGCCAGATCGAGGTCACCGTCGAGCCGAACTTCCTGCCGGAACGCCCGCCGGTCGATCGCCGTCAGTATTTCTGGTCCTACACCATCGTCATCACCAACACCGGCGCCGAGACGGTGCAGCTGCGGACCCGGCACTGGATCATCACCGACGCCTCCGGCCACAAGGAAGAAGTCCGCGGCGAAGGCGTGATCGGCGAACAGCCGGTGCTGGCCCCCGGCGAGCGCTTCGAATACACCTCAGGCGTGGGGCTGCCGACCGGGTCGGGCTTCATGAGCGGCAGCTACCAGATGATGAGCGAGAGCGGCGAGCAATTCGAGATCGATATCCCCGCATTTTCGCTCGACAGCCCCGACAGCAAGCGTGTGCTGAACTAGCAAAGAGACCACTGCGTTCGCTTCACCCTCAGTCGTCATCCCCCGCGAAGGCGGGGGATCCAGTACACCGCGACCTATCGATTCCATCACTGGCGTCTCTGGAATACTGGATCACCCGCTGGAGCCTGTCATCGGGCGGCGCGAAGCGCCGACCCGTTGGCGGGTGATGACGGGTGGTGCGCGCGTTAATCTTAACGGCCGCACTACGTAGTTGTGCGGATTCGAGTTCCGCGCTGCAGCATATAACCACCTCGCATGCTGCAAGCTTCAAGCCCGATGCCGGTCTGCCAACAATGTCGCATGGACATGACCCTCGATCGCATAATCCCCTGCGCCGCTGATTACGACATGTGGTCCTATATCTGTCCGGAATGCAGCGGCGTCTTCAGCATGGTCGAACCGCAAACCGCCGATCGCACCCTGGTCGATGAACGGCGGGGCGTTCTGCGCCACGCCGTGACGACCCCTGCAACGATTGCGGCCGGCCGGCGCGAGATCGCCTGCACGGTTCACAATCTTTCCGCCTCCGGCGCCAGTCTGAACCTGGCCAGCCGCCCGCGCCTTCCGAAGAGTCTGATATTGATGACCGCCGGGTCGCCGCTGCCCTGCCGTGCCGTCTGGCGCAGGGGAAATCAGCTCGGCATCGCGTTCCATTGAGGCGGTGACCTGAGAGGATCAGCGCGTGATCTCTCAACGTCGTCCCTGCGAACGCAGGGACCCATACGCCGTGCCGTCCTTGTTGTTGACGGTGTTCATGGACTTGCTTGAACCAGTTCGTCGCCACCACAGCTGACCGGGGTTATGGATCCCTGCGTTCGCAGGGACGAAGCAAGAGGGTTCACGTTTTCAAACCGGCCGAGATACTGTGTAGACTGTCGCGGTTGAGGCCTACCTCATCGCAACAAGGGCGCCGTCCGTGCGCAAAGCCAATCAGGCAAGATGCCTCGCGCTTGTGATTTCCATGCTGTCGGGCGGTCCGGCCAGCGCCCTGGTCGGCGCTGATATCGCCGACCGCACCGTGCAGCGATTCACCGTCGTCGTCGCCGGCGCGAAAGGCCGATGCAGCGGCGTGGTGCTGGCGCCGGACATCGTGCTGACCGCCGCGCACTGCGTCAGGCGGGGCGAGCGCTTCCAGATCGGCGGCAATTTCGGCGGAGGATATCAGGCAGGACTCGGTCCCGTCGCCGGGATCGTTCAGCATCCGCTCTATACATCAGGGGATGCCGGATCGCCCGATCTTGCGATCCTCAAACTGGCAACACCGCTGCCGGACCGGTTCGTCCCGGCCGTTCTCAATCCGCGCGTCCCCGGCGTCGGCGACGACCTGATCGTGGCGGGATACGGCAAGAGCGCCGCCACGGATTCCGGCGCCAGCGTGGTCCTGCGCATGGTACTGCAGCGGGTTTCGCAATCCATCAGGGGCTGGGTGGTCCTCACCAGCGTCGGCGAGGATGCCGCCAACGCCGGGCCGGGCGATTCCGGCGGACCCGTTTTTGCCTATCGCGGCATGCACAGCCTCGTCGGATTGATGGTCGGCGTCTCCGGCAAGCGCACCAAGGCGGTGGCGCTGGCGGCGCACACCGACTGGATCAGGGAGACCATGCGGAAACTGAGCGGGCCTTGAACGTGGCGCCCTACTCTTCCACGCCCGCTTCCTGCGGCGTGAACTCGTACACCGATGAACAGAACTCGCAGGTCACCACCACCTTGCCGTCCTTGACCATGTCGGCGCGGTCCTGCTTCTCGAAGCTGTTGAGCATGCCGGATACCGCGTCGCGCGAGCAGGAGCATTTTGCACGCAACGGCAAGGGTGCGAAGACGCGGACGCCGCGCTCGTGAAACAGGCGATACAATAGCCGCTCGCCGCTCAGATCGGGATCGATCAGCTCGAGGTCCTCGACGGTCGAGATCAGCGACTGGCCCTCGACCCAGGCGTCGTCTTCGGCGACCTCGTGGGTTTCCACGCCTTCCGGCGCGTCGCCGGGATGCAAGTCGGCCTGCCGCGCCCGCTCCGGGGCCTTCGGCAGAAACTGCAGCAGCATGCCGCCGGCGCGCCAGCGATGCTTCGGGCCATCGCCGCCGCCGCGCCATTCCTCGCCGACCGCCAGCCGCACCCGGGTCGGGATCTGTTCGGAGCGCAGAAAATATTCGTGCGCGGCGTCTTCCAGATTGCCACCTTCCAGCGCCACCAGTCCCTGATAGCGGCTCATGTCCGCGCCCTGGTCGATGGTCATGGCGAGATGGCCGTGGCCGAGCAGCGCGCCGGAATCCTGGCCGTCCTCGAGCCGTTTGGCGTCGAAGCGGGCATAGGCGCGCAGCCGGTCCGGCGCCTGGAAATCCACGATCAGGAACGACACCGGGCCGTCGGTCTGGGTCTGCAGGATGAAGCGGCCGTCGAATTTCAGCGACGAGCCGAGCAGGGTCGTCAGCACGATGGCCTCGCCGAGCAGTTTTCCCACGGCGGGCGGATAATCGTGTTTGGTCAGGACCTCGTCGAGCGCCGGGCCGAGCCTTGTCAGGCGGCCGCGCAGGTCCAGCGACGCGACCTCGAACGGCAGCACCGCATCGTCGACCGGAACCTCTGACGGGGCGCGGATCGGGGTTTCCTGGGGGATTTTGATTTCGGGGGATGATGAAGTCATGGCGCTTTATCTGGGGTCGGGTGACGGGGAGCGAAAGGGGCGCCTTACCCTCCCCGGAGGGGGAGGGTCGACGCGACTGCAAGGAGCGG
>NZ_JAUSLT010000121.1 GCF_030646015.1 Bradyrhizobium sp. | reverse complement strand
ATGCAGCTTTTGATGCGCCGGCCCGAGGTCGAAGGTTTTATCTCGATCGCGCCGCCCGCCAACCTTTACGACTTCTCGTTCCTGGCACCCTGCCCGTCGTCGGGCCTGATCGTGCATGGCGAGAAGGATGCGGTGGTGCCGACCAAGGACGTCAACACCCTGGTCGAGAAGCTCAAGACCCAGAAGGGCATCGTGATCGATCAGCAGATCATCCCGGGCGCCAACCACTTCTTCGACGGCAAATTGCAGCCGCTGATGGAAACGGTGACCGGCTATCTCGACATGCGGCTCGCCAACGTTCGCTGAGGCGACACTTTTTTGTAGCCCGGATGGAGCCAAAGGGCCGACACAAGGCGGCCCGACGGCGCAATCCGGGAAACCGCCAGCCACCGATGCACTGCCCCGGATTGCGCCATCGGGCGGCGCTTCGCGCCGACCCGTTGTCTCCATCCGGGCTAGGGGCAAAGATTCCGCCGTAGCTCGAAGAGCGAAGGCGGAAGCGTGCCCACCATCTTTCTTTCGCTTCACATGCAATGGTGGGCACGGCGCGAAGAGCGCGCCTTTGCCCACCCTACGCGCTGAACGCTGACATGCGGGCGTTACGCAGCGAGCTTCAGCAGATGCGCGTCGTAACGGACCAGGAACGCACGCAGCAGTTCGGGATAGTCAGCCCCGACCGCGGCCTGAACGCTGGGCCGCTTCGCGAGCTCCGTTCGCCATTTCCGCAGCTTCGGCGTTTTCGCGAACACCGCGAGATCGATGAACTCGTCGAACACGTCGAAATAGCGAAAGATCGGTGCGAACACCGCATCCACCAGGCTGAAATTCGAGCCCGCGAAGAACGGGCCTGCGCCCAGCGCCGTCTCGACGCGCGCAAACTTCGCGACAACCGCCTCGCGCTTGCTCTCGAAGATCGCGGCATCGGTGGTGGTTTCGAGACCCCATAAATCGCTCAGAATGGCGGAGCCGAATTCCATCCAGGCCCGGTGCTGGGCGCGCTGCAGCGGATCGTCGGGATGCAGTTTTGCGCCGCCTTGCGTCTCCTCGATGTACTCGCAGATGACGTTGCTCTCGAACAGCGCCACCTCACCGTCACCGGAGCCGACGGTCAGCACGGGCACCTTGCCGAGCGGCGAGAGCTTCAGGAACCAGTCCGGCTTGTTGGCGAGATCGATATCGAGCCGCTCGAACGCAACGCCCTTCTCGTTCAGCGCGATCACCGCGCGCTGCACGTAGGGACAGAGTTTGTGGCTGATGAGTTTCAGGGGCGTGGCCATGATCGTTCTCGCAGTTTCATGCAGATGCATCAAACTAAATGCAGTTGCATGAACTGTCAAGATCGATGCACCTGCATCCTGATCACGGCCGCGCGATCACCCCGCCGGTCATCGGGATCGGCACGCCGGTGGTGGCGGGATAGCTCAGCGGCAGGCCTTTCAGCCCCCGCGCGGCCAGAAAGCCGAACGCCTGCGCCTCGATGGCGTCGGCCGACCAGCCCAGCGCGTCGGCGGACTCCACGGTCGCAGGCGCAAGACGCTCGCGCAGCATCCGCAGCAGGGTGAGATTACGCGCGCCGCCGCCGGCGACAATCCAGCTCTTCGGCTCCTTCGGCAGCAGCGGCACGATGCGGGCGATGGCTTCCGCGGTGAACGCGGTCAGGGTCGCGGCACCATCGGCGGGCGGCATCTCGCGCAGCACCAGCGAGGCAAAATCGTTGCGGTCGAGCGATTTCGGCGGCGGCAGCGCAAAGAACGGATGCTCCAGCGCCCGGATCACCCAGGGCACGTCGACCGCGCCCTGGGCCGCCAGGCGGCCCTCGCAATCGAAGGGCTGGCCCATCTTGCGGAACATGTAATCGTCGAGCAGCGCGTTGCCCGGCCCGGTATCGCAGGCGATCAGGACGTCTTTGCCGTCGATATAGGTGATGTTGGAAACGCCGCCGATATTGACCACGACGATCGGGCCTTCGCGTTCCAGCGACTGCGCCAGCGCGCGGTGATAGACCGGCACGAGCGGCGCACCCTGCCCGCCGGCATCGACGTCGGCGGCGCGGAAATCGTACATGACCGGAATATGGATGGCTTTCGCAAGTGCTGTGGCATCGCCGATCTGCACGGTCATTTTCTGCGCCGGCCGGTGCAGCACGGTCTGGCCGTGGAAGCCGACGATATCGATGTTTTCACGCGTAATGTGGTGCTGCGAGGTAAAGCTGGCGACCGCCTCGGCATGGGCCTGGGTCACGGCGCGCTCGGCCTCGCCCAGGATGCCCGGCCGGGCATCGCGCTGCGACAGGTTGACGGCCTCGGTCAGCGCCTGGCGCAACAGGCCGCGCTCGTGGGCGGTATAGGCCCGGTAGCCGGACGGGCCGAACGACTTCACCCGCTTGCCGTCGGTTTCGATCAAGGCGACGTCGACCCCGTCGAGCGAGGTGCCGCTCATCAGACCGACTGCCGTCAGCATCATTGCCATCGTGCCCGATTGGGGGCACCCCTGCCGAAGCCCTGCTTGTGTCAAACCAGCACATCTTATAATGCCACAGCGCACATGCTTGCGGCAGCCTAATCCGTCCGGGTTCCGCAAACAGTTACAATTACCGTGAAATAAGAATGATCAGAGTCGCACACAAATGACTGCTTTTAAATCTGATTTTCTGAACATCCTGCAGCAACGTGGCTTCGTCCACCAATGCTCGGATTTCGATGGCCTCGACGCGCTCGCCGCGAAGGGCCAGGCGACGGCCTATATCGGCTACGACTGCACCGCGCCGTCCCTGCACATCGGCAACTTCCTCACCATGATGATGCTGTACTGGCTGCAGCAGAGCGGCAACAAGCCGATCACGCTGATGGGCGGCGGCACCACCATGGTCGGCGATCCCTCCGGCAAGGACGAATCGCGCGCCATCCGCTCGGTCGCGGAGATCGAGGCCAACAAGGCCAGCATCCGCGGCGTGTTCGCCAAGGTGCTGCGCTATGGCGAAGGCCCCGGCGACGCGGTCATGCTCGACAACGCCGAATGGCTGACGAAACTGAACTGGATCGAGATGCTGCGCGACATCGGCCGGCATTTCTCGGTCAACCGCATGCTGACGATGGACTCGGTGCGGCTGCGTCTCGAGCGCGAGCAGGAGATGAGTTTCATCGAATTCAACTACATGGTCTGCCAGGCCTACGATTTCGTCGAACTGTCGCGCCGCGTCGATTGCCGGTTGCAGATGGGCGGCTCGGACCAGTGGGGCAACATCGTCAATGGCGTCGACCTCGGCCGCCGCATGGGCACGCCGCAATTGTTCGCGCTGACCACGCCGCTGTTGACGACGGCGTCGGGCGAGAAGATGGGCAAGACCGCCCAGGGCGCGGTCTGGCTCAATGCCGACCAGTTCAGCCCGTATGATTTCTGGCAATACTGGCGCAACGCCGAAGACGCCGACGTGGTGAAATTTCTCAAGCTGTTCACGATCCTGCCGATGAGCGAGATCGCCAGGCTTGCGGCGTTGCAGGGGGGCGAGATCAACGAAGCCAAGAAGGTGCTGGCGACGGAAGCAACCGCGCTGCTGCATGGCCGCGACGCCGCCAACACCGCGGCGGAAACCGCGCGCCAGACCTTCGAGGAAGGCACGCACGCCGAGAATCTGCCGACGATCGGGATTTCGGGCGCTGAACTGGAGGCCGGGCTTGGCGTGCTGGCGGCATTCGTCAAGACCGGCCTGGTCGCCTCCAATGGCGAGGCGCGGCGTCAGATCAAGGGCGGCGGCTTGCGCGTCAACGACACCGCCGTCAGCGACGAGAAGATGTCGCTGACGCCGAAGGACCTCACCCCCGAAGGCGTGATCAAACTGTCCATGGGCCGCAAGCGCCACGTCCTGCTCAAGCCTGCATAGGCCCAAATCTGAATAGGCCCAAGCCTGCATAGGCGCATTCGTTTTACGCGCTTGCTAGGGGCCGCGGAAACGCGCTCCTTTCTCCCATGGATCAGAATACGCCACGGGAGGATGCGCCGACGAAACCGCTGAAGCCGGCGCGGGTGGCGCTCAACGTGCTGGCGCTGTGCTTTGCACTGTCGGTGCTGGGCCGCGGCCTCGGCGAGAGTTTTACCGTATTCCTCAAGCCGATCTCGGAAGATTTCGGCTGGGACCGCGCCCAGGTGGTCTCGGTCTATTCGCTGACCTGGCTGGCGGGGGGACTGACCGCGCCGCTGATCGGCCGCCTGTTCGACCGCTCCGGGCCACGCACGGTCTACTCGCTCGGACTGTTCCTGCTCGGCGCCGCGTTCCTGATCGCCGCGCATGCGCGCGAGCTCTGGCAATTCCAGTTGAGCGTCGGCCTCTGCGTCGGGCTCGGCATTGCCCTGATCGGCAATGTGCCGAATTCGATCCTGCTCGGCCGCTGGTTCGGCCCGCGGCTGCCGACCGCGATGGCGATCCTGTATTCGGCGACCGGCGCCGGCATATTCGTGCTGCTGCCAGCCTCGCAACTCTTGATCGACCGGATCGGCTGGCGCGACGCCTACCAGCTGTTCGGGATCGTGGCGCTGTGCCTGCTGCTGCCGCTCCTGGTGCTGCCGTGGCGGCTGTTCGCCACCGGCTCGCCGCACATCGCCGGCAAGACCGATGCGGGCTTCGTCGACAATGGCTGGACGCTTGGCAGCGCGATCCGCCATCACGCTTTCTGGGCGCTGTTTTGTACCTTCTTCTTCACCGCGGTGGCGATGTACGCGATCACCGCGCAGATCGTCGCCTATCTGATCGACGCCGGATTTCCGCCGTTGCAGGCAGCGACCGCCTGGGGCTTTTCCGGCATCCTGACGCTGTTCGGCATGCTCGGCATCTCGACCCTCGACGGCATCATCGGCCGCCGGCCGTCGGTGCTGTTCAGCTATGGCGTCTCGATCATCGGACTCATCCTGCTCTGGCTCATTCAATATTATCCGAACTACTGGCTGCTGACCGGCTTTATCCTCTGCTTCGGCAGCATGATCGGCTCGCGCGGGCCGCTGATCACGGCGACCGCGCTCAACATCTTCAGGGGCGAGCGGGTCGGCACCATCTTCGGCACGATTTCGATCGGCAGCGGGCTCGGCTCCGGACTGGGCTCCTGGGCCGGCGGACTGATCCACGACTGGACCCAGGGCTATAACTGGCTGATCGTGTTCGCGCTGGTCAATGTGGTGCTGGGCTTGATCCCGTTCCTGGTGGTGCCGGCGCTGCGGCGGTAGCAGCTGACAACGACGATCAATTATTCGGCGGAAACTCGACCGGGTTGTTCTGCTTGCCGGTGTTGAACTCGAAGATCTTCCGCAGCACGCCGGGCGCCATCGCCGAAATCGGGTTGACGCGGAGCACCGGCTGGCTCGGCGTGCCGACGATCTCGTAGGTCATTCCGATCAGCCCCTCATTGCTGCCGCCGCCGAGGATCAGGCCGAGCAGCGGAATCTGGCCGAACGCATTGTTCAGCCCGTACATCGGCACGAAGGTGCCGCTCATGCGCACCTGGTTGCCGGGGAAATCCAGATTGCCTTCGATGGTGCCGCCGATCATCGGGCCCTTGAGGACGCCTTCCCGGATCGTGAGCTGCCCGCGTTGCCGGGTGAATTCCGCGCGCACGCGCGAGAAGGAAACGCCACTCTGCGCGCCGGCCGGACCGCCGGCCACTGCGCGATCCAGCGAGGCCTCGCCCTTGATGGCGAAATCGCGGACATTGATCAGGCCCTCTTTCGCGCTGGGCTCGACCGTCGGCGGATCCATCGCCAGCGTGAGCTGGCCGCCGACCACCTTGGCGTAGGTATCGGAGAAGCGCAGGAACGCGCCGGCGTCGGCGGTTTCGAGATAGATCAGCTCGCGCCCCTGCGGGCGGCGCAAATCCGCCGTCAGCGGCGTATCGCGGCCAAGCTTGCCGCTCAGCGTAAAACTCTTGATCGCGCCGTTGCGCCGCGAGAACTTGACGTCGACGCTGCGCAGCGCCTCGCCGTAGAAGCCGGCCACCGCGCCGAGCTTGAGGTCGACATCGAAATCGATGCTCTTGGTCTTGCTCTTGACGTCGGTGTCCTTGCCCGACATGGCCGACTTCAGGAAGCCGCGGCCGTCGAACACATCGCCGCGCATCGTCACTTTCACCACCCCATCGGGGGTGCGGTCCGCCTTGAGCGAGGTCTTGTCGCCTTCGGACGGCGAATAGGTCGGGAAGTTGGCACTGATCAGATCGCCGTTCTGGTCGACCTCGAGCGACCCCTTGATCGAAACGCCGCCGCCGTCGATCACGATGTCCTCGAGCCGCGTGGATTGCTGCTTCTGCACCACGTTGAAAACCGCCCGGCTCGACTTGCCTGGCAGCTTGACCCAGCCCGGCAGGATATTGTCGAGCTTCAGCGCGGTCAGATCGGCCTCGATGCCCATCCGGCTGGTTTCGCCGATCTTGCCCGACAGCTTGAGTGGAATGTTGCCGGTGACGGCGGGGCCGAGATCGAACCCGAGCCGGGCGCGGCTGGCGTCGTCTAGCGTCGCCTGCAGTTTGATGTCGGCATCGCCCTCGTTCGGCTTGCGATAATCCAGCGAGGCCGATTGCCCGTTGATCTTGACCTCGCCCTTGACCTGATAGCCGGCGTTGTTGGCCGTGACCTTCAACGCATTCGATTCAAGCTTCTGGTTCATCACCAGCTTGTCGGCGGAGAAACCTGCCAGATCTGCCGAGATGGCAAAGGTGGTGTCGGCCTTGCTGAGCGAGCCCTTGACCGGCAGGCCGAGCGTGACCAGAGCGCTGACCGTGCCCTTGCTCGAATTGGGATCGATCAGGGTGCCGGAAAACTCACTGAGGCGGTCGGATGCGAGAATTTCGGCCATCGCGGGCACCGGGCCATCGATCCGGAACCGGATCTTCGCCGGTGACGGTTTCGGCGCCATGTCTGGCACTTCGAAGACGAAATCGGTGATGTTCAGCTTGCGGCCGGTCGGCGTATCGGACGCAGCCTGCCCGATGGTGACGGTCGCGGTGCGGCCGGTCACCCGGGCCTTCAGATCGGCGTCGCGTACCAGCGGCATTTCGTCCACCGGCCGCAAGGTCACGCCTGACGCGACGATGTTGACGGCAAGACCGTCATCCGGGATCGGCGGCCCTCGCCGCGACAGATTTCGAACCGGCGAGTTGACGCCGACCTCAATGCGCTGCAGCGAGCCGCGTTCGACCCGCTCGATCACCCATTCGCGGACTTCGGGAACGATCAGGATCGGCCACATCCGCTTCAGCGCCGACGCCGACATCGGCGTTCCCGCAAAACCCAGCGTCAGGCGCGGCTCGCCCGAATAATCGACACTGCCGGTGCCGGCGACGCCGATCTCGCCGTTGCTGATATCCGCCTGCGTCAGCAGCACGCGCTTGCGGTCGGTGTCGAAGCGCAGGCCAATGGCGATGCGATTGAAAATCAGGGGTTGTTCGTTGTCCGCCCCTGACAGCACGATGGTGCCGCCGGAAAATCCCAGTTGCCATTCGGCGACATTGCCGTTCGGCGGCTCGAGATGCGCCAACAGCGTGACCCGGTTCGCGCCGGAAATGATCTTGAACGGCGCCACCAGCACGCGCCGTCCGGAATCCCATTCGACATTGATCTCGGCCGAATCGATCGCCATCGGATAATCAGGCGTATCGCTGTCGATGATGTGCCCGGCGCCCGCGGTGACCTTGCCGCGGAAATAGGTCGGCAGGCCGTCGCGCCCGAGTTCGCCCTTCAGCTCGCCGGTCAGCGGCAGGTCCGCGCTGTAGGTCAGATCCTTCAGCCGCATCGCCAGCAGGATATTGGCCGCCGGGACGTTGGTGGCGCGGATGTCGACCGATCGCACCCCGTTGGCGGGAGCTCCGACCACGACGCGAAGCGACCAGGCGCGGCTGCCTTCTTCGCCGAGACTGATCGCCACCCCGCCGCCACTCGGCCGGCGCATGCTGAGGCTGATATTTTCGAACGTCCATTTGTTGCCGCGCTGCTGGTCGTCGACGACAAGGTTGCCGTTCTTCAGGCCGATCTCGTTGAGGTTTTGCCCGTCGAGCCCGGTCAGGCTCAGGCTGTCGAGCCAGTCGAGGCCGGCGAGCAGACCGCTCTGCGCGGTGTCGGGAGCCGGCGCCGCGGGCGCGGTCGTGGCGCCGGGCGAAGATGGCGACGGGCTTGCTGGCGGCACCACGGGAATCGGACGCGGAAATGTCGGCGCCAGCCCTGCTTCCTTTTTCGAGGCCACGCCGGTGGCGAGCGGCTTGGCGGTGTCGCCGGCCGAAACCGTGACGGTGCCATCGGGCGAGATCCGGACCGCGAGTTCGGCATCGACCAGATTGAGGCTCTCGGCGCGAAGCCGTCCCATCAACAAAGCGGTGCCGGAAAGCTTCACCTCGGCCTTCGGCGCGGTCGCGACGATAACGCGATCGCTGTCCCTGACCACGATGTCGCGGATGCGGACGGCGATGCGGATTCGCCCGGCCCGCTCGATCTGGGTGCCGCCGACCTCGACGGTATTGCCGTGGCCGATATTTTCCTCGATCGCCGCCGCCAGCCAGGGCGTGGCCATCTCGAGATTGATCGGACCGGCGCCGAGCCGCCACCACAGCCCGCCGAAACAGCCGGCGAAGATCACCAGCAGAACCGCGCTGACGACGGCGAGGCGTTTGACCCAGCGTTCGCCCGAGACCCAACGGCGCAAGCGTCCGAAACGATCGCCTAGCCGGTGGAAGCCGGAGTCGGAGCGCGACAACAGCCGGCGCGCGCGATAGCCCGCGGCCTCGTCATGGTCCTGATCCCAATCGGCATCATCCCACTGCGAGGACTGGACGTCAGCACGCGGACTGGACCCTTGGTTCGACGTTCTGGGCGACGTTTTCCTGGCCATTGCCTCTCGGTGCTGGCGCTCATTGTAAGATGGATCGCCGCCAAGGCCGCGCTCGTCCACATGGTACGAGCGCTTCCGTGTCGGCACTGCTGCCAATCCTCGATTAATACTGTTACTCGTCATCGGGCCCAAGGAGCCTATTCAACGAGGGGCCGGAGCTTGCGTCGAATTCCCTGCCACCATACTCCGGGGTCATCAGATTTGCCCAGCTGCGGGACCTGTTCCCGCATCCCGGGACAAACCCCGCAATACCCCCATGATTGATCCGCCGAAAGCGACGAAAGGAAGGCGTATGTCCAAGAAAACGCGCAAGAAATCCCCCAAAATGCCCGCTGCGAAGCCGGCCGGCGCCAAGACCACCAGCAAGCCCAAAAAAACCTCCAAGAACACGCCCAAGAACACGTCCAACAAATCGGCCGGCACAGCGGCCAAGACAGCTCAGGCGAAAACCACCAAGGCGACGGCCAAAAAATCAGCCAAGGGCGCCAGCAAGAAACCCGGCAACGCTCCTGCCAAAACTCCTGCCAAAGCATCGCATAAGGCCCCATCGAAACCGTTAAAGACGATTAGCTACAGCGAATCGGTTGCGCCCGTCGTGACCGCATCGAAGGCGCCCGCTGCGAAACCGCCGGTCGTGATGCCGCCGATGGACAAAACCCCGGAGCCAAAAACCGTTGCGACAGCGCCGCGTAAGGTCGGCCTCAGCGAGGGGGCCAAGGCGCCCGCCTTCCGCCTGCCCCGCGACGGCGGCGATTCGGTCTCGCTCAGCGACTTCAAGGGCAGGAATCTGGTGCTGTTTTTCTATCCGCGCGCGGACACGCCGGGCTGCACCAAGGAGGCCATCGACTTCAGCCGGCTGTCCGGTGCGTTTGCCGAAAGCCAGACCGCCGTGCTGGGCGTGTCGGCCGACCCGCTGAAGGCCCAGGAGGCCTTTCGCGACAAGCATGAACTGGTCACTCCTCTGGTTTCAGACGAACAACATGAGATGCTGGATGCGTATGGCGTGTGGGGCGAGAAATCGATGTATGGCAGGACTTTCCTGGGTATTCTTCGCACAACGGTTCTGATTGGCGCCGACGGCCGAATCCTCCGGATCTGGCGCAATGTGAAGGTCGACGGCCATGCCGACGAGGTGCTCGCGGCGGTGCGCGCTTTGTAAGATTTATCCGGTTCCATTCGCTGAAAATTAACCATGAACCGGTCAAATCACCCGCGCCAATTCAGCCGTACGGAGCTCATTTCCGGCCGGCGCGGGAGTGCCGATGTCGTACCGTTCCGGTCATTATTCCGAGTATCCCCAGCACCATCCGCATGACCATGGCAGGACTCCCCCTCGCCGCCCGGCGTCTAACCGCACGCCGGTGGCCCCGGCGACGCAGGAGCAGGACGGCTATACCCTGGTCCACGCCGGCAAGCAGGTCCGCTTTGGCCCGGTGGCGTTCTGGATCGTGGTCGGCACGGTGACCGTGCTCGGGATGTGGTCGGCGGCAACCGCGACCTATTTCGCCTTCCGCGACGACGTTCTGACCCGGCTGATCGCCCGTCAGGCGGAGATGCAATACGCCTATGAAGACCGGATCGCCGAACTGCGCGCCAAGGTCGACCGCACCACCAGCCGCCAGTTGCTCGATCAGGAACAATTCGACCAGAAGCTCGACCAGATCATGAAGCGCCAGACCACGCTGGAATCGCGCGCCACCGCGCTCGGCGCCATTCCGGACGCCGGCGTCACCGGATCGATCCGGCCGCCGGCGCGCGGCGCCGCGGCTATCGAGGCGGTGCCGGGAACACGGAAACCGTCGCCGATCAGCGACACCGTGATCTTCGTGGCGCCGCCTGACCGCGAAGCGCGGCTGGAATCGCGCGCGCCCGTGGTCGCCAAGGCCCAGCCGAACCAGTTCGCCAAGGTCCAGGGTTTCGACAACGTCGTGCTGCGCCTGCAGTCCTCGCTCGACAAGGTCGAGGGCCGCCAGCTGGCGGCGCTTTCTTCGGTCGAGGAGAGCATGGAATCGCGCATGCGCCGAATGCGCGGCGTCATCAGCGATCTCGGCCTCGACATGGCGCAACTGGAAGCCGCGACCCCGCGCGCCGGCGTCGGCGGCCCGTTCGTTCCGGTCAAACTGGGTCCGGATGCGAGCGCCTTCGAACGCCAGCTTTACCGGATCAACACCACCCGCACCCAGGTCGAGCGTCTCAACCGCACGCTTGCGCTGGTGCCGTATCGCAAGCCTGTGATCGGCGAAGTCGAGTTCAGCTCAGGCTTCGGGGTCCGCAGCGATCCGTTCCTCGGCCGCCCCGCGATGCATACCGGCCTCGATTTCCGCGCCGCCACCGGCGACCCGGTGCGCGCGACCGCAAACGGCAAAGTGGTCACCTCGGGCTGGCAGGGCGGCTATGGGCGCATGATCGAGATCGACCACGGCAACGGGCTGTCGACCCGCTACGGCCATCTGTCGGAAATCAACGTCAAGGTCGGCGACCTCATCAAGATCGGCCAGGTGATCGGCGCCGTCGGCTCGACCGGCCGCTCCACCGGTCCGCATCTGCACTACGAAACGAGGATCGATGGCGATCCCGTCGACCCGCAGAAATTCTTGCGCGCCGGTGTGCGGCTGAGCGCGGGCTAGGTTATGAAGACAACCTGACCGCGCAATCACGGCCGACCGTTCCTCGGCCGTCCAGACGAGAAATCCCGCAGAATGGGTTTGAAGGAGCTGCTTCTCACCGCCGCTGGACGCGTGCAATTGCGTGACATGCTGTTCGGCTTCGACGGCCGGATTTCGCGATCGCAATTCTGGCTGGCCCAGGTAGCGACAATCATCATCTGGGTGGCATTGTTGGTGACAAACCTGCCGGCGGTCATTCCGGTTGAATCGTGCTATCTCGGCTGGCAGCAATCGCTCAACCAGCTCCAGGCGCTGGTGGAGCCGGAAATTACCGAATAGTCGACCGCTCCTCTGCAACAACCACTGACCTCATCCTGAACAGCCGCGCGCGCTTCGTGCGGCGTCTCGAAGGATGGCAGCAGGCCATGTGCCAGATGGTTCGAGACGCGCACGGGCAGCGCAAGTGCGCTGCCCGTGCGCTCCTCACCATGAGGGTGTTGAGTGTGTCGGATGAGCAGCAACACTCGTCCATCAGTGCCCGACCTCGCCTGCAATAATGTCGCCGAATAGCTCCCAGCTCTCGCCGTTGAAGCGCATCAGCTGCATCTGCTCGATCGGAAAGAAGTCGTTCGGGCCGGTGTTGATCCTGATCCCCGGCAATAATACGTCCCTGGAAAAATCCTTCAGGCTGGCGGCCTGCTTCATGACGTTCTCGCGCGTGAGATTGTCGCCGCATTGCTTCAGGACCTGAACCATGGTCTGCGCCGAGGCATAGCCATAGACGTTACTGTTGTTGGTCTTGTCGCCGTCGGGAAAATACTTGTCCGTGAAGGCCGCCCACGCCTTGATCCCGGCATCGTCCTTCCACACGGGATCGGTCGGATCCTTGATGTAGGCCGTCGAGATCAGACCCTTGGCGTTGTCGAGGCCGGCCGGCTTGAGCACCGCGGCCACCGAGGTCGAGACGTTGCCGATGAAATACACCGGCTTCCAGCCGAGTTCCGCGACCTTGCGGATCGCCTGCGCCGCGCCCTTGGGCGCCGCCCAGGTCATGAAGATATCGGCGCCGGAATCCTTCAGCGCCACGATCTGCGAGTCGATGGTGGGATCACCGATCTCGTAGGATTTGTCTGCTATGATCATGTTGGCCTTGGCGCCGAGGCCGTCGCGCACGCCCTTCATCTGGTCCTTGCCGGCGTCGTCGTTCTGCCAAAGCGCCGCGATCTTGCCGTTCGGAAAATTCTTCAGGATGTAGGCGGCGTAGATGCGGCCCTCGCTCTGATAGTTCGGCTGCCAGCCCATGGTCCACGGAAAATTCTGCGGATCGCCCCATTTGGTGGCGCCGGTCGCGACAAACAGCTGCGGTACTTTCTTGGCGTTCATGTATTTCTGGATCGCCGAGTTGGACTGGGTCCCGAGCGGCTGGAACACCAGCAGCACCTCGTCGCTCTCCACCAGCTTGCGCGCCTGCTCGACGGCTTTCGGCGGACTGAAGGCGTCGTCATAGCTGATGAAATTGATCTTGCGGCCGTTGATGCCGCCCTCGTCGTTGATCTTCCTGAAATAGGCAGCCTGCGCCTTGCCGATGGTGCCATAGGACGACGCCGGACCGCTATACGGCATGATATTGCCGATCCTGATCTCGGTATCGCTGGCGCCGGGATCGTACTTCTTCTGGGCCGACGCCGCGGTCGTCAAGGCGACGGCTGCGGCAAGGCTCAGCGCAACAACACTTATCGCACGATCCAGCATCGCTCACTCCCCTAGTGGTCTTTGTTTTGCGGAAGTGTCGCAAGCCGGGCGCGCGCACGCAAGCGCGGGCTTATTCCGTCGTATGAAACAAGCATTGTTGCGCGCCGCCAATTATGATTGATGCGACCACGCAACGATTCCAATCCCCTGCCCGAGGCACCGCCCGTTGAGCCCGCCGAACAAGCGAATTGGTCCCAGACATCCGCGGCTCGGCGCCGCCGGATTCCGCGCCATGCGGTGGCTCTGCGCGCGGGTGTTCGCGGCTGCGGGTTTTCACCAGCTCGGCTCGGAATTTGCCGACCGGCGGATCGCGCATGTCCGCGACAAACTGCAACGCGGCGAGACTGTGTATCTGGCCGGGCTGGGGCCGCCCGGCACCCACAATTCGGGCGTGGCGCTGGTCGAGGTGACGCAGGCCAATGGACCGCGCCTGATCGTCAACAACGAGGAAGAGCGCTTTTCCGGCAACAAGCACACGACAGAATATCCGCACCATTCGATCGACGCGATGGTGGCCACGCTGCGGGGCATCGGCCGCGATATCGCCGATATCGACGCCTGGCTCACCAGCTGGGATTACCCGACCCTCTGCGGCACCATTGCCCGCTCGGTGCTGGAGGAAGCGCCGCAGAGCCTGAAACTACTGCGTACCACGGAAGCCGCCGGCTTCGACGGCCGCCGGCTCGACCAGATGACGCGAACGCCCAAGATTCTCGAACGGCAGCTCGGGCTTGCCGAACGGGTGCCGCTGATCTGCCTGCCGCACCATGACAACCACGCCTGGTTTTCCTTCGCGGCGTCGCCGTTCGCCGACGATGGCGAGCCTGTCGCGATCGCGGTGCTCGACGGCACCGGCGACAAGGGATCGATCTCGCTCTATGTCGCCGAACACGGCGCGATGCGGCAGCTCAGCTGCAATGACAGCATGTTCGACTCGCTCGGCGCCTTTTACAGCGTGATTTCATCGACCCAGGGCGGCTGGACCTGGCTGTCCAGCGAGGGCCGCTACATGGGCGCCGCCGCATGGGGCGACATGAACCGTGCCAGTAATCCCTATTACGCGCGGCTGCGGGACGTTCTGGATTTCGGTGCTGATGGCGAGGTCCGGATCAACCGCGCGCTAGCCAACTGGTACTGCGACCCGTTCGATCATCCCTACAAGGCGTCGCTGATCGACATCCTCGGCGAGCCGTTAAAGCCGGACCAGCTCTGGAATCCCGACGCGGTGCTGCGGGTCGAGGACATCACGCACCGGCCCGATACGCAGGATCGTCTCGACAAGGCCGCCGCGACGCAACTGGTGTTCGAGGACGCCATGATCCATGTCGTCGACCATCTGCTGCGCTTGACCGGCGCGAGCCGGCTGGTGCTGACCGGCGGCGTGGCGCTGAACGCCGTCGGCAATATGCGGCTGCTTGAGCATTTCGACGAAAAATGGTTCGCGAAGCACCAGCAGCGCCAGGCCCGCCTGCATCTGTGGGTGCCGCCGACACCCGGCGATCCCGGCGTCACCATCGGCGCGGCCTGGCTGTTCGCACATCTGGCAGGCGCGCCGCGGGGTACACCGATGACGCATGCGTTCTATTGCGGTTTGCCGCCACGGCATGAAGACATCGCAACCGCGCTGCAGGGCGCCGACATCGCCTCACAAGGGATCGGCGACATCTCGACGCCGGAGGGGCGCGACGCCGTGGCCGATCTGATGGCGTATATCGTGGCGCGGAGCGGCATCATCGCGCTGTATCAGGGTGCCGCCGAAACCGGGCCGCGCGCGCTCGGACATCGCTCGATCTTTGCCAACCCCTGCGACGCGCAAGCCCGCGAACGGCTCAACGAACGGGTCAAATACCGCGAAGCGATCCGCCCGCTGGCGCCGATGGCGACGCTGGAAGCGGCTCACCGATATTTCGATTTGCACGAGGGCGCCTCCGACGCCGGTTACAACGCCTATAATTACATGGTGCTGACCGCGCCATCGAAGCCGGGCGCACGCGAAAAAATTCCGGCGGTGATTCACGCCGACGGCACCGGGCGGATCCAGATCGTGCGGGCGGAAGACGATCCCCTCACCTACGCGTATCTGAAGGCGCTCGGCCGCCACATCGGCGTCGAGATCTCCGTCAACACCTCGTTCAATGTCGCCGGTCCGATCGCGCAGTCCCCGCACCAGGCGATCGATACGCTGCGCCGTTCAAAAGGCCTCGACGCGGTGCTGCTGGTGGCCGATGACGGCACAGTCACCGCGGCCTGGCACGGCGGCGAGCGCGACAGCGGCCGGTTTACCGGCTGGCTTTCGGAATGGAAACAACGCCCCTGATGAACCCGAACACACGCCCGTCGATCACCAGCAGTGCGCTGCCGATCACCAGCGCGCCTGTGATCTCGGCAAGATTCATGGTTTCGCCCAGAAAGAGATAGCCGAGCAGGATGGCGGTGACGGGAATCAACAGCGTGACCAGCATGACATTGGTCGAGCCCGACCGTCGCAGGATCTGAAAGAATACGATATAGGCCAGCGCGGTCGACAAACTCGCGAGCCCCAGCAGCGCCAGCCATGTCATCACGCCGGGCATCGGCAATTGCCAGGGACGCTCGACCACGCCGGCGATGACCGCCATCATCAGGCTCGACGCCATCATCTGGAACGTCGCGGTCGCCAGCGGCGGCGAGTCCGAGAGTTTTCGTCGCGCATAGAGCGCCGACAGTCCGTAGCTGAACGCGCCGGCAAGGCAGAGCAGGATGCCAAACCCCTGGCCGCTGCTGAAGCCGAGGTGCCGGCCGTGCAGAATGGCGACCCCGATCAGCCCGATGACGACGCCCGCGACACGACGCGTCCGCAGTTTTTCGTCGCCGGCCGCCGCCATCACCAGCACGGTGAACAGCGGCGTGGTCGCGTTCAGGATCGAGGCCAACCCGCTCGAAACATAAGTCTGCCCGGTGACGATCAGCGAGAACGGCAGGACGTTGTTGAGCAATGCGATGGCGAAGAAGGGCTTCCAGCCGGAAAACCCCCGCGGCAAACCAATGCGATACGCCCACAGCACCGGCAGAAGAATCAGCGCCGCGAGCGCGACCCGCAGCAGCACCACCGTCAGCGGCGGCAATTCCCGCAGCACGACGCCGTTGAAGAAGAACGAGCCGCCCCACAGCACCGAAAGCACTGACAGCAGCGACCAGTCCCTGATGTCGATGCGCTGGTCGGTCGGCGTCATGGCGGTGGGGGCCTGCGTGATCGGGCCAATCGCTTACCCCGAAAGCCGGCGCATCGGCCACCCGATTTCCCGCAACAACCTGAACCTCATCCCCGCGCAACGGCTTCGCCGTTGTCGCTGGAGGAGCCGCGCGCCTTCGCGCGGCGTCTCGAAGGTTGGCACCAGCGCTGTGCCAGATGGTTCGAGACGCGCGCCGGACAGCGCAGGCGCGCTGTCCGAACGCGCTCCTCACCATGAGGGAGCGGCGCGTGCCACTACGGCTTGCGCAAGCACAGGCCGACGGTCGGTGGCGTCGAGCATTTCGCCCCGTCAGCGGCGCCGCCGCCCGGACAGAACACCGACACCAGGGTCTCGTTCGCCTCACAGCTTGCCGCGCCGTCGCCCTGAACAACCCTCAGGCCGGCGACAGCGGGATCGCCCTTGTCACCCTTCTCGCCTTTGTCGCCCTTGGCGCCAGGTGCGCCCTGGGGCCCCTGCGGACCCTGTGCCCCAGGCTGTCCCTGGGCGCCGGCCGTGCCCTGAATGCCTTGCGCGCCCTGCGGACCGGCGGGACCCTGGGCGCCTGTCTCTCCTTTAGGTCCCGCAGGTCCCGGATCCTTGCCGCAGCCGGCCAGCGCGAGTGCGATTCCCATAGCGATGATTACAGAAATTCTCATGACGATCCCCATGACGAATGATTGGTCGCCAGCTGCCGGAAGCCGGCATCAAGACAAGGACTTCGAACTAGAGGCAGAGATGATGCCGGAGCGCCGCGCTACATTCAAGCGCGCTATTTCGCTTTGCCGTCCCTTGGCCGGGACACGACTTCAATCATTTTTCCTTCGTCGTCATTGGGACCATTGGCTTTTGCCCGGTCGTACGCTTGCACTGCAGCACGTCCCATCAAGGGGGCTTCGGCAAGCAGGCTCTCGGCCAGGGCGACGGCATAAGCCGCATCCTTGTGCCGCAGCGACGCCGTGAAGGTCGCGCCGGCAAAATTCCGCTCCACCATGCGCTTCGAATGCCGGATCACCTGCGGGCTGGCGGCAACGCCGGTCTCCACCGCCTCCAGCACCAGCTTCATGTCGAGACCGGCCTGCTCAGCCATCGCAAGGCCCTCGGCGATTCCGGCGATCTGGATCGCGCCCATCAAATTGTTGATCAGCTTGTAGACCGTGCCTGACCCGACCCCGCCGAAATGCCGGATGGTCGTCGACAGCGGGGTCAGGAAAGGCCGCGCCCGCTCGAGATCGGCCGGATCGGCGCCGACCAGCAACGTCAGCTTTCCCGTCGCCGCCGCGTCCGGCAGACCGGTGACCGGGCTGTCGATGTAAACGATGCCACGTTCGCGAAGCACCCGCGCCATTTCGAGCGCGTGGCGGTAGGAAACCGTCGAGCATTCGATCGCGAGCGTGCCGGCCTTCATGGTCGCGGCGGCGCCGTCTTTTGTCAGCCACACCGCGCGTGACGCCTCGTCGTCGGCAACCATGGTCACGACCGCATCGGCGCCAATCGCGGCATCTTCCGGCGACGTCGCCCATTGCGCGCCGCGCGCGATCAGGTCCTCGGCCTTGGCCTTGCTGCGGTTCCACACCGCGACGCTGAAACCGGCGTCGAGATAGCGACCGGCCATGCCATGGCCCATGCGGCCCAACCCGATGAAAGCGACCTTTGTCATTTAGTCCACGTCGTCGATCGACGGAGGCGCGGTGCCGAAGGCGCGTTGCGCCAGCGTCGCCGCCATGAATTCGTCGAGGTCGCCGTCAAGCACGCCCGAGGTATCCGAGGTCTGCACGCCGGTGCGCAGGTCCTTCACCATCTGATAGGGCTGCAACACGTAGGAGCGGATCTGGTGGCCCCAGCCGATATCGGTCTTGGCGGCCTGGTCGGCGGCGGCCTGCGCCTCACGCTTCTTCAGCTCGATCTCGTACAGCCGGGCGCGCAGCATGTCCCAGGCCTGCGCCTTGTTCTTGTGCTGCGAACGGCCGGCCTGACACACCACGGCCACCCCGGTCGGAATGTGCGTCAGCCGCACCGCGGATTCGGTCTTGTTGACGTGCTGGCCGCCGGCGCCGCCCGAGCGCATGGTGTCGACGCGCACGTCGGACTCGGCGATGTCGATCTTGATCGAGTTGTCGACCACGGGAAAAATCGCGACCGACGAAAACGAGGTGTGCCCCCGCGCGTTGGAATCGAACGGCGAGATCCGCACCAGCCGGTGCACGCCGGCCTCGGTCTTCAGCCAGCCATAGGCGTTGTGGCCCGAGATCTGGATGGTGGCGGATTTGATGCCGGCTTCTTCGCCCTGCGTCTCCTCCAGATACTCGATCTTGAAACCGTGCTTTTCGGCCCAGCGCGTATACATGCGCAGCAGCATCGAGGCCCAGTCCTGGCTTTCGGTGCCGCCGGCGCCGGCGTGGACTTCGAGATAGGAGTCGAAGCGGTCGGCTTCGCCCCCGAGCAGCGCTTCGAGCTCGCGGCGGGCGACTTCCTTCTTCAGGGCCTTCAGCGCGGCCTCGGCTTCCGCCACCACGCCTTCATCGTTCTCGGCCTCGCCGAGTTCGATCATGCCGACATTGTCCTCGAGCTCGCGCTCGACCTTGCCGATGCCCTGAAGCGAATCCTCCAGCGAGGTGCGCTCCTGCATCAGCTTCTGCGCCTTCTGCGGGTCGTTCCAGAGATTGGGATCTTCAGCGAGCTTGTTCAGCTCCGCGAGGCGCGCCGTGGATGCATCGACGTCAAAGATGCCTCCTCAGCAGCCCGACAGACTGCTTGATCTCTTCAACGAGGCGTTCGACTTCAGCGCGCATGGTTTCTCTGATTCTGCGGGGGACGAACCGCTACTGGCAGGTGTTGTCGAGGGGATGTAACGGCACCGGCCGCAAAGTGCAATCGGCTACCAAAGCCCGCCGGTGCCGGGACGCATGATCGAGCCGGCGTCGGGCGGTGCCATCAGCGGACGATCGCGGCCGCCGTCGGCATCGGCGACACCAATGACGCTGTAATTATCCGGAGGTGCGGTGCCGGGCTTGAAGGCTTCCAGAATGCCGCCACCGCCCGGACCGCTCCGCATGCCGGACTTGGCGTCGACGCGGATCAGCTTGATGCCGGCCGGAACCTTGAACGGAACCGCCGGCTTGTCGGCGAGCGCGAGCTTGAGAAAGTCCTTGGCGATCGGGGCCGCCAGATGGCCGCCGGTGGCGCCCTTGCCGAGCGCGCGCGGCTTGTCGTAGCCGACATAGATGCCGACCACGACATCCGGCGAGAAGCCGATGAACCAGGCGTCCTTCTCGTCGTTGGTGGTGCCGGTCTTGCCGGCGATCGGCTTGCCGACTTCCTTCAGCACCGTGGCCGTGCCGCCCTGCACCACATCTTCCATCATCGAGGTGATCTGGTAGGCCGTCATCGCATCCAGCACCTGCTCGCGGCGGTCGACCAACTGCGGCTCGGGCTGGTTCTTCCAGCCGCCGGGAGCGTCGCAGCCGCGGCATTCGCGGGCGTCGTGCCGGAAGATGGTGCGGCCGTAGCGGTCCTGAATACGGTCGATCAAGGTGGACTTCACGCGGCGGCCGCCATTGGCGAACATCGAATAGGCCGTCACCATCCGCATCACGGTGGTCTCGCCGGCGCCGAGCGCATACGATAGATAGTTCGGCAGTTCGTCGTAGACCCCGAAGCGCTTGGAGTATTCGCCGATCAGGGGCATGCCGACATCCTGCGCCAGCCGCACCGTCACCGTGTTGAGCGAGCGCTTCAGCGCATTGCGCAACGTCTGCGGCCCGTAATACTTGCCGGTCGAATAGTTTTCCGGACGCCAGACGCCGGCCCCCTGCCCCTGGTCGATTTCGATCGGCGCATCGACCACGATGGTGGACGGGGTATAGCCGTTGTCCATCGCCGCCGAATAGACCAGCGGCTTGAACGACGAACCCGGCTGCCGATAGGCCTGGGTCGCGCGGTTGAACTGGCTCTGGTCGAACGAGAATCCGCCCACCATCGCCAGCACGCGGCCGGTCCAGGGATCCATCACCACCATCGCGCCGGACACTTCGGGAATCTGTCGCAGCCGGAACTGGCCCTCGACGATCGAGCCGTCCTTGGCGAGCAGCGGATCGGCATAGATGACGTCGCCCGGCGCCAGCACCTGCGCCACGTTGGTCGGCGGCTTGAAGCGCGTCGGCCCGGAGGCGGCCTTCGCCCATCTCACGCCATCGAGCGTAACGAGACCGGTCTGCCGCTCCTTGGCGACGGCGCCGCCGAGTTCACGGCCGGGCTGAAAACCGATCCGCGCCGATTGATCGCTGACTTCCAGCACCACCGCCATCCGCCACGGCGAGATATCCGACAGCGACTTGACGTCGGCGAGCTTGACACCCCAGTCGCCGGATATGTCGAGCTTGCTGACGGCGCCGCGATAGCCGGTCGCCTCGTCGAATTTCACGAGCCCGGCGGTCATGGTCTTGCGCGCCATCACCTGCAGCTTCGGATCGAGCGTGGTCCGCACCGACAGGCCGCCTTCGTAGAGCTTCTTCTCGCCATAGCGCTCGAACACGTCGCGGCGGACTTCCTCGGCGAAATACTCGCCGGCGAAGATGTGCGCGGCGTTGCTCCGGCTGGTCACCGTCATCGCATCCTTGCGGGCCTTGTCGGCATCGGTCTGCTTGATCCAGCCGTTTTCCACCAGACGGTCGATCACGTAATTGCGGCGCTCGATGGCGCGATCGCGGTTCTTCACCGGATGCAGCGATGACGGCGCCTTGGGAAGTGCTGCGAGATACGACGCTTCGGCAATGGTGAGTTCATTCACCGACTTGTCGAAATAGACCAGCGATGCGGCGGCGACGCCATAGGCGCCGAGGCCGAGATAGATTTCGTTGAGATAGAGTTCGAGAATCTTGTCCTTGGAATAGGTGCGTTCGATCCGCATCGCCAGCAAGGCTTCCTTGATCTTGCGGGTGAACGACACTTCGTTGGTCAGGAGGAAGTTCTTCGCGACCTGCTGGGTAATGGTGGAGGCGCCCTGCGGCCGCTTGTTGGAACCGAAATTCTGCGCATAGAGCACCGCGGCACGCGCCATGCCGGTGAAGTCGATGCCGCCATGCTCGTAGAAATTCTTGTCCTCGGCGGCCAGGAACGCATTGATGACCATCTTCGGCACCGCCTGGATCGGCAGGTACAGCCGGCGCTCCTTGGAATATTCGCCGAGCAGCGCCCCATCCGACGCATGGACCCGTGTCATGACAGGCGGCTCATAATCCTGCAGCTGCGAATAGTCGGGCAAGTCCTTGGAATAATGCCAGATCAGCCCCGCGGCGGCGGCGACGCCCACCAGGAACACGACGGTGCCGGCGGCGAACAAGAAACCCATGAACCGAACCAGCAAGCGCATTATCGAAGTTCCGTTCCAGCCCTGGCGCCGCGATGACCGGCGCTTCCTCAGCAAAGTCCGCGCCTGGCGATCAGCCGTCTCGCGCAGGCGTATAAAATATTCCGTCGGCGGCGAGCGAATTTAGCGCGATTCCGACGTTCTCGCAGTCATTTCTATAATGCCGCCGCTGTGGCCAAACTAGGGCTTCCGCACTGGAAGGCCCCCTTTTCAGTTACCTGCCCCGGCCGTCGCCAGCCGCTTGGCCAGGAACGCGTCGATCGCCTGCGCCATCGCACCGGCGGTGCGGTTACGCCAACTCTCCGAGACCAGGTGCTCGAAGTCGGCCTTGTTCGAGACATAGCCGAGTTCGACCAGAACCGACGGCACGTCGGGCGCCTTGAGCACCTTGAAGCCGGCCGACTTCAGCGGGTGCTTGTGCATCCGCACGGTGGTCTTCATCTCGCCCATCAAGAGCCGGGCGAACCGGTTCGAGAACGTGCGGGTCTCGCGCTGCGCCAGCTCGATCAGAATGTCGGCGACCTCGGTCGGCTCCTCGGTCAGGTTAACCCCGCCAATGGCGTCGGCCTTGTTTTCGGCTTCCGCGAGCCGCTCCGCCTCGGCGTCGGAGGCCTTGTCGGACAGCGTGTAGATCGTGGCACCCTGGGCGTCGCCCTCGCGCCGCGGCAAGGCGTCGGCATGGATCGACACGAACAGCGCCGCCGACTGGTTGCGGGCGACTTTGACGCGGTCGGTGAGCGGAATGAAGGTATCGTCGGTGCGGGTCATGACGACGCGATATTTACCCGATTTCTCCAGCCGATCGCGCAACGCCAGGCCAAATCCCAGCACCAGCTCCTTTTCATTGGTGCCCCCGGCCTGGGTGCCATTGTCGATGCCGCCATGTCCCGGATCGATCACGACCACGGGTCGCGCATCCCCTGATGCGGCAGGCTTGGCGGCGGCATTCGGCTCGGCGGGGATCGAAGCCACCGTGTCGGAGATCGCGGGCTTCAGCTCGGGCCGGCTTTCGGCGCCCAGCGATTGAACGAAGGTAGTGCGGTCGACCTGTTCCAGCTCGAGCACCAGCCGCGGCGGCTGGCCGTTGGCGGCCTCCAGGACATAGGAATTTGCAATTTTGGCCGGACCGGCCAGATCGAACACGATCCGCGAGCCGCCGGGCATGACGACGCCATAGCGGAAGGCCTTGATCAGCCCGCGCCCGGCGGTGCCCGCCCCGGCCTTGAGCTGAAAATTCACCTGGGGAATATCGACGATCACCCGATAGGGGTCGGCCAGCGCGAAGGCGCGGAACTGGATCGGCCTGTCGAGGTCGAGAACGAAGCGAGTCTGCTTGGCGTCGCCGGCCAGCCGGACCTCGGAAGCGATCGGAAGGTTGGACCCTGCGGCGGGATTCGGCGCCTCACCCTCGGTCGCGCGGCCAATGCTGGCGGATGAGCACAGCAATGCTGCGGCGCACAATAGCACCCAACCCCTAAAAACACGCTGATTTGCGCGGCTCGCCAACGAATCCGTGCCTCCGAGCAGCCCTCTTACCGCAATAGAGCCACAGGGTTAACGAGAGCTTAAGGTGCCGGCGACGATTAAGGTGCGGTGTTGCCGCGCTGCGACGCTCCCATTCACTTCCCTTTCAGTTCCCTTGCACCGGGGCGCCAATCCACGTATGTACGAGGGGCTGACGGCTAAAACTCCCGGTTGTGTCGCGTTCAGCCTCCCGGTGCAGCGCCGGAACTCTCTGAACCCAGAGGATTCCAGCGTCTTTCCGATCCCTCCACAGGCCAGCGCAGCGCGCGGCTGAAACGGAGGGCGGTTTCGAGCCCGAGCGGCGTCGGTCCCAGGTTACCATCTTGTTCCAGGGACGGCTTCAGACACGGCATAACTGATTATCCGGGTCCAACCAGGCCCGATATGCGATGGCCGGCGAGCGCTTTGGCGCCGCGCCGGGTCTTCAGCGAATAGACAAGGCGGCGATTCTTGCCGCCAACGTGTTCAGACGGGCCGACGCTTGATGCGCCAGACTGTGTTGCCGACCATGATCCCCGGTAGAATCGCGCCGCCGCGAAGCGAAAGCTCCGCGCGTCGTTTTGCTCCGACAGGATCCCGTTCGGCCCGGCGCCCCGGGTTGCGTTTTGGCCTTCCCCTCACCCCCGAATCAGGTGGACCGTCGCGTCACCCGGCGGCGCGACATGCGCCCACGGTCATACGCGCCCGCCGCCGTCATGAGTTGCAAAATGCCCAACAAAATGTTGATCGATGCTACCCACCCGGAAGAGACCCGGGTCGTTGTGATCCGCGGCAATCGCGTCGAGGAATTTGATTTCGAAACTGCCCAGCGCAAACAACTGCGCGGCAATATCTACCTCGCCAAGGTCACACGGGTAGAGCCGTCGCTGCAGGCGGCCTTCATCGAGTATGGCGGCAACCGCCATGGCTTCCTGGCCTTCAGCGAAATCCATCCCGACTATTATCAAATTCCGGTCGCCGACCGTCAGGCGCTGATCGAGGCCGACGAACGCGCCCATCGCGAGGCCGAGGAAGAAACCGAGAATCGTTCCAACAACCGAGGCCGCCGTCCGCGCCACCGTAACCAGCGCCGCCGCGGCAGCGGCGAGCGGGTGCAGAGCGAGGTCGTCGATAACGCCAGCCCCGACCTGATGCAGGTCGCCCCGCCGCAAGAGGGCCAGGAGCAACAGGAAAACCTGAACGCCGAAGGCAATCAGACCCACGCGCATGAGACCGGGCATGATCATGACGATGCCGGGCATCATGACCATGCAGGCCGTGATCACGATCATGCCGGTCCTGATCACGCGCACGATCATTCGCATGATCACGGCCATGCGCATGGCGAGCACGATCAGGAGCGGGGCACGGAGACCCATGTCAGTGAGACGCTGGCGGCAGTAACCCTGCCCGATACGGCCGCCGTCGAGGCTGCCGCGGCCGAGGTTCACGAAGAACACGGCCATGACGAGCATGTCCACGCCGAGCACGCCGAAGAAAATGCGGCCCATGCCGAAGACGCGGCGCGCGCCGAACAGGCCGGCGACGAGCACGCGGCTTCGCCCCACGACGAGCATGCGGCCGAGCCGCAAGCCGACGAACTTCACGACGATGAGGAAGAAGACGACGACGCCGAAGAGGAAGTCGTCGAATCCGTCGGCGGCGACGACGTCATGGAAGAGGTGCCGGAGCGCGCCTTCCGTCCGCGCCGCCAGTACAAGATCCAGGAAGTCATCAAGCGCCGCCAGGTGATGCTGGTGCAGGTCGTCAAGGAAGAGCGCGGCAACAAGGGCGCGGCGCTGACCACCTATCTCTCGCTGGCCGGCCGCTACGCCGTCCTGATGCCCAACACCGCGCGCGGCGGCGGCATCAGCCGCAAGATCACCTCGGCGCAGGACCGTTCACGGCTCAAGGACGTGGTGCAGGATCTCGACGTGCCCGAGGGCATGGGCATCATCCTGCGCACCGCGGGCGCCTCGCGCACCAAGCCGGAAATCAAGCGCGACTTCGAATATCTGATCCGGATGTGGGAAACCGTCCGCGACATGACCCTGAAATCGCAGGCCCCTACCCTGGTCTACGAGGAGGGATCGCTGATCAAGCGGTCGCTGCGCGATCTCTACAACAAGGAAATCGACGAAATCCAGGTCGCCGGCGAAGCCGGTTACCAGGAAGCCCGCGACTTCATGAAGATGCTGATGCCGACCAATGTGCGGGCGGTGAAGCAGTATCGCGACGGCCAGCCGCTGTTCTCGCGGATGGGCGTCGAGAGCCAGCTCGACGCGATGTTCTCGCCGACCGTGCAGTTGCGCTCCGGCGGCTATATCGTGATCAACCAGACCGAGGCGCTGGTTTCGATCGACGTCAACTCCGGCCGCTCCACAAGGGAGCACCACATCGAGGACACCGCGCTCAAGACCAACCTCGAGGCATCGGAAGAAGTCGCGCGGCAGCTCAGGTTGCGCGATCTCGCCGGCCTGATCGTCATCGACTTCATCGACATGGACGAGAAGCGCAACAACCGTTCGGTCGAGCGCAAGCTGTCGGATTGCCTGCGGCAGGACCGCGCGCGGATCCAGGTCGGGCGCATCTCGCATTTCGGCCTGCTGGAGATGTCGCGCCAGCGCATTCGCGCCAGCGTGCTGGAGAGTTCGACCGAGCCCTGCCCGCAGTGCGGCGGCAGCGGCCATGTCCGCTCGGTATCCTCGGTGGCGCTGCAGCTGCTGCGCGGGCTTGAAGAAATCCTGATGAAGGGCGCGACCCACAATCTGGTGGTGCGAACCCGGACCGACGTGGCGCTCTATGTCCTCAATCACAAGCGCGGCCATCTGCGCGATCTCGAGAGCAGCTTCAAGGTGACGCTGGCCGTGATCGCCGACGCCACCGTCAGCGCCCAGCAGTCGTTCATCATCGACCGCGGCGAACAGGTGCATACGCTGGAGGCGGCCAAGGCGCTGCTGGCGGCGCAGGTTGCCGCCTTCCCGCCGCAGATCGACGAGCCCTGGGACGAGGAAGAGTCGTTCGATATCGAAACCGAATCGGAAGTCGAAACCGAAGAGACCGAAGGGCTGACCGAGGAAGCCACGGCCGGCGAGGAAGCCGGCGGCGAAACCGATGCCGAGGGTCACAAGCGCAAGCGGCGGCGGCGGCGGCGTGGCCGTCCGGGCGAGCCGCGCGAAGGCGGCCCGGTCCGCGACAGCACCGACGCTCCGCGCATGGCGCCCGACCAGGTTGCAGTCGCAGGTCCTGCCGATGAAGCCGAAGGCGACGAAGACGAGTCCGAGGAACAGCCCGGCGCTGTTCGCACCGACCAGACGGCGGACGGCGAACGGCGGCCCCGCCGCCGCGGACGCCGCGGTGGACGCCGTCGGCGCGGCGGACCCGAGGATGGTCTGATCGGATCGATCTCGGACGAACTCGGCCCGACATCGCCGCCGGAAGTCTCCAGCGCGGTGGCCGATTTCGACGGTTATTCAGCCGAACGGGCTCCGCTCGATGTTCAGCCCGAACCGGTGGCCGCGCCGCCGGAACCGCAAGCCGTCGCTCCTGCTGCTCAGCCTCAGCCCGAGCCGGTGCGCGCATCCGGCGAAGCGGAGACCGCGCAGGAGGCCGAGAGAGCCGCTGCGCGCCGCCGTTCGACCGTGCGCGAAAAGGTGAGCTTCCTGGCGACCGCCCAGCCTGAAGCCGCCCCAGTGTCCCATGCTCCGCCTGAGCCGCCGGCGTCAGCCCCGGCCCAGTCCGCCACCGAGACAACGACCGACACCCAGCCGCGCAAGGCCGGCTGGTGGTCGCGGCGCTTCGGCAACGGCGAATGAGCCGGGCACTTGTAAGAAAATAACTTGCAGGCAAAGCGATTTGCGAGACAGAAAACCGCCCGGCAAAACCGGGCGGTTTTTTATGTCCGCAAGACGATCGCTTGCGCAATCATGATCGGCGGCATTATCCGCGACGATCGAACAGGCGCCTGCTCGCCGGCACCAGCGCTGCGCCGAGGGCATTCTTGACCAGGGAGCCCGCGAGGAAAGGCACGATCCCGACCAGCCAAGCCTTCTCGGCGCCGAGCTTCATGCCGAATGCGAGCCAGCCGAACCCGGCCGCGAGAATGACGATGTGTCCGAGCGCCATTGCGACGAACAGCAGCGGCACCGAACGATCCCAGCCGCGCTCGCTCAGCCATCCCGTGACGAAGGCGGCGGCCACGAAGCCGTAGAGGTAGCCGGCTGTCGGACCCATCAGCGGCGCCAGGCCGCCAACCGGACCGGCGAATACCGGCAATCCGATCGCGCCTTCCGCCAGATAGGCGATGACGGTGGTGCAGCCGAGGCGCCAGCCGTAGACGGCGCCGATCACCAGCACGACCAGAGTCTGCAGCGTCATCGGCACGAAAGGAAGCGGCAGGTTGATCTTGGCCGAGAGCGTCAGCAGCGCCGTCCCGAGCGCGATCAGGACCCCGCTGCGCAACACCAGCGAAAAACCGGCGGCGGGCTGGGGCCACGCCACGGCGGCGAGTGGAGAATGCCTGGCGGCGACGAGCCCGGGTGTTGATCTGACTGACAAGAACATCTCCTTGATGCGTGCAAGTGTTGGGGGTGAACGGCGCGGTGAACCGAAGCGTTTGCGCGGCTAGCCGAGCCATTTCGCGATGCGCGCGACCGCTTCGCGCATCTCGTCGGCGGAACGCGCATAGGAAAACCGAATGAACTGACGGCCATGAACTGGATCGAAGTCGACCCCGGGGGTGGCCGCGACACCAGCCTTTTCCAGCATCAGGCCGGCAAAGGCAAAACTGTCGGACGTGAATTTGGAGACGTCGGCGTAGAGATAGAACGCGCCATCGGCAGGCAGGAAACTGTCGAGCCCGGCTTGCGGCAAACCATCGATCAGGATGCGGCGGTTCTCCTGGTAGCCGCGCTTGATCGCTTCCATCTCGGCACGGCCATCGAAGGCGGCTTCGGCCGCAATCTGCGACAGGGTCGGCACCGAGATCGAAAGATTCTGCTGCAGCCGCTCGATCGGCCGCACCAGCGGTTCCGGCACCACCATCCAGCCGACCCGCCAGCCGGTCATGCAGAAATATTTCGAGAACGAATTGATCACCAGGGCATCAGGCGAAAGTTCCGCCGCCGTGACCGCGGGAAAGGCATAATCGAGGCCGTGATAGATTTCGTCGGAGATGAAACGGATGCCCGCCCCCTCCGCCGCCGCCATCAGGCTGGTGAGCGCCTCGCGGGACATCATCGTCCCCGTGGGATTGGCCGGGCTTGCGACCAGCACGCCCTTCAGCGGCGTCTTGTGATGGGCCGCCAGCAAGGCCTCGCCGGTCAGCGCGTGGCGGGTCTCGCTCGAGGTCTCGATCAGCACCGGCTCGCAGCCGAGCGCGGTGAGGATGTGGCGATACGGCGGATAGCCGGGAACCGTGACGGCGACGCGGTCGCCCGGCTCGAACATCGCGAGAAAGCCCAGGATGAACGCGCCGGACGATCCCGTCGTGATCACGATCCGCTCGGCATCCACGGCGCAGCCATAGGTCTCGCGGTAATGCCGGGCGATCCGCGCGCGCAGCGAGGGAGTGCCCAGAGCCGAGGTATAATCGATCCGCCCCAATTCGAGGGCGGCGTGGGCGGCCGCGATCGCGGGCTTCGGCGCCGACGCCGACGGCTGGCCCACTTCCATGTGAATCACATGGCCGCCGGCCGCTTCGATGCGGGCCGCCGCCGCCATCACGTCCATCACCATGAACGGCGGAACATTGCTTCGCGCCGACGCTGTCAGCAGGCCCCGGGCGCGGTCTCTCAGTGTCGCATCAAGCATCGATATCTGCTATTCGAACCAAGGAAAACGAGGGTAAAACGGGCACCAAAAACAGGCTCCTGGCCCCAGACAAGCCGCATTCGGCGTTTTGTTAGGGCATATCTCGTATCCGGCCCGCCGCCAATCCCCCGAGAAGGTCATGTTGCTCCGCATCGCCCTGCGCCAGAAAATGTCGAAACTGACCGCCCTTGCCACGGCGGTCGCGCTCGTCATTGCGCCGATGCCGGCGCTTGCGCAAGGAGGGGGTCTGCGCGTCCTGCGCGATACCGAATCCGAGCAATTGCTGCGCGAATACACCCGCCCGATCCTGCGCGCGGCGGGAATGGAAAAGCAGAATATCCAGATGGTCATCATCAACGAGAGCGCGTTCAACGCTTTCGTCGCGGATGGCCGGCGCATCTTCGTGAACTACGGCGCCATCATGCAGTCCGAAACCCCGAACCAGATCATCGGGGTGATGGCGCATGAAACCGGCCACCTCGCCGGCGGCCATCTCTCCAAGCTGCGCGAGCAACTGGCGGCGGCGCAGACCCAGATGATCATCGCCATGCTGCTCGGCGCCGGCGCGCTGGTCGCGGGCGCGCGAAGCGGCACCAATAGCGGTCTCGCCAATGTCGGCGCGGCGGCGATGTCCGCGCCACAGGAAGTGATCCGCCGCACCCTGCTCTCTTATGTGCGCCAGCAGGAGGAAAACGCCGACCGCGCCGGGGTCAAGTTCCTGAACGCCACCGGCCAGTCCGCCAAGGGCATGTACGAAACCTTCAAGCGCTTCACCAACGAGAGCCTGTTTGCCGCGCGCGGTTCCGATCCCTATGTGATGTCGCATCCGATGCCGGCCGAGCGTGTCGAAGCGCTCGCAGGACTGGCGCGTTCGAGCCCCTATTGGGACAAGAAGGACGACCCGGCCCTGCAATTGCGCCACGACATGGTGCGCGCCAAGATCTCGGCCTTCATGGAACGGCAGGACACCGTCTACCGGCGCTATCCGCTGTCGAGCGACAGCCTGCCCGCGCGCTATGCCCGCGCCATCGCCACCTACCGGCATGGCGACCTGCGCAGCGCGATCGCCCAGATCGACGCGCTGATCCAGCTGCAGCCCGCCAACCCCTACTTCTATGAATTGCGCGGCCAGGCGCTGCTGGAAGGCGGCAAGCCGGCCGAGGCCATCGTGCCGCTGCGCAAGGCGGTACAGCTGTCGAATAACGCCCCGCTCATCGAGATGTTACTTGGGCAGGCGCTGGTAGGGACTAATAATAACGCCCACACCGACGAAGCCATCGCGATTCTGCGCGCGGCGGTGGCGCGTGAGAGCGAGGCGCCGATCGGCTATACCCAGCTCGCGATGGCCTACGGCCGAAAAGGAGATCTTGCGCAGGCCGACCTCGCTTCCGCCCAGGCGGCCTTTCTGCGCGGCGACAACAAGACCGCGCGCGATCTGGCCTCGCGGGCAAAGACCCGGTTCGCGATCGGCACGCCGGGCTGGGTCAAGGCCGACGACATCGTCTCCGCCAAGCCGCTGCCCGGCCAGAAGAGCAACTAGAAACAAGCAACCAGAAATAAATCTGCCGGACGTAAGGTTTCGCAAGACCGGCCCCTTCACAACTCAGCCAATCAATTCGTCCAAGAGGATTTGCCCATGCGCTCGTTCCGCCTGCTCGCCCCCGCCCTGTTCGCGCTCGCACTCTGCGGGGCGCCGGCGCCGGCCTCCGCGCAGAGTTTCTCCGACATCCAGCGCGGCGATATCGAAACCATCGTCCGGAATTATCTGCTCAAGCATCCCGAGGTGCTGGAAGAGGCGATGGCAGAGCTCAGCAAGCGCCAGACCGCCGCCGAGGCCGAGAAGCATGCCGCGGGAGTAGCCAAGAACGAGGACGCGATCTTCAAATCGCCGCGCGGCGTCACCGTCGGCGCCAGGGATGGCGATGTCACCATGGTCGAATTCTTCGACTACAATTGCGGCTATTGCAAACGCGCCATGACCGACATGATGGAGCTGATGAAGTCAGATCCCAAGCTGAAGGTGGTGCTGAAGGAATTCCCGGTGCTCGGCCCCGGCTCCGTCGAAGCCGCCCAGGTCGGGGTCGCCATGCGCATGCAGGATCCCAGCGGCAAGAAGTATCTCGAGTTTCACCAGAAGCTGCTGAACGGCAAGGGCCAGGCCGACAAGGCGCGGTCGATGGCCGCCGCCAAGGAAGCCGGCGCCGACATGGCCAGGCTCGAGAAGGATCTCGCCAGTCCGGAAGTGCGCGCCACGCTGGAGGAGAACTTCAAGCTCGCCGAGGCGATGGGCATGAACGGCACGCCCAGCTACGTGATCGGCAAGCAGGTGGTGATCGGCGCGGTCGGCGTCGAAACCCTGCGGGAAAAAATCGGCGTCGCGCGTTGCGGCAAGGCGACATGCTGAGCGGCGCCTGCTGCAATCTGATGTTGCCGCGTTGCTGAACTGAAAGGCCGGCTCTCGAGCCGGCCTTTTGTTTGCGGCTTTTTCAAAGCCGGCGGTTCATCACGCATTCATCGAACTAAATCGATGGAACCGGCGATTGTCCGGAACATCGCTCCTCTCGCTTCGTTGTCGGCGTGGGCAATGCAATCACACGAGGAGACACCATGACCAACCGTTTTATGATTTCTGTCGCCGCAGCGGCGCTGATCGCCGGAACCGGCTTCGCCAATGCGCAGGCGCCGGCGCGCGACGCCGCACCGTCGGCGGGTTCCCCCGCCCAACAGAGCGCGCCCGCTGAACGCGCCGCACCATCTGCGGCTCCGATGAATCGCGATGCCGGCGAATCGAAGGGCATGAAGGGCGCCCAGACCAATGAGAAGATGGCGCCCGAAGGCGGCAAGAACCTGCGCGCCCAGGATGACGCGAAGCCCGGCATGAAGGGCGAGAAATCAGCCCAGGACAACATGAAGGGCGAGAAGTCGAAGAGCATGAGCTCCGAGACGCAGGACAAGGGTGCCGCCGGCAAGGACATGAAGGCGGACTCCAAGAGTCCCACCGACAGCAAGTCCCAGACCACGACCCAGGCCCCCGCTGCCAAGGACAGCAAGTCGCAGACCACCACCCAGGCCCCGGCTGGGGCGGACAGCAAGTCGCAGACGACCGGCAACGCCGCAACTTCGGCGACCGCCGCACCGCCGGCCGAAAAGCGCACCCAGATCGTCTCCGCGATCAAGTCGGAGACGAGCATTAAGGAAACCACCAACGTAAACTTCAATATCTCGGTTGGCACGCGGGTTCCGACTTCGGTCCGGTTCTATCCGCTGCCGCCGCGGATCGTCGAGATCTATCCGGAATGGCGCGGCTACCAGGTCATCCTGGTTAGCGGCCGCTACGTCATCGTAAGGCCCGAGACCCACGAGATCGTCTACATCATCGAGGGCTAAGCGCAGCTGACAGGATAACGCGTTCGGGGCGGGCAGCAATGCCTGCCCCTTTCGCGTGAGCCGGCCGGGCTAGCGCCCGAAACTGCGCGCCAGCGTCACCAATGCGGCCTGGCTGTGAACCTGCGTCTTTTCGTAGGCGCTCTTGAGATTCTGCCGCACCGTCGTTGCGCGAAGTCCGAGCTCCGTTCAATCCGGTCGGCCACGGCGCCGAGCGCGTCAGCGCCTATGCCGACGCCGACGGATTCGTCGAGGTCGCGGAGGCGCCGACCGGCTTCATGTGCATCAAGCGCGATGTTTTCTCGCGCATGATGGAAAAATACCCGGAGCTGAAATACACGCCGGACGGGCCGCCGGGCCATCCGGAGGCACATCTGCACTGGCTGTTCTTCGACTGCATGGTCGATCCCGATTCCGGCCGCTACCTTTCGGAGGATTACGCGTTCTGCCGCCGCTGGATCGACATCGGCGGCAAGGTCTGGGTCGATCTGCAATGCAGGCTGCTGCATCTCGGGCAGCACAATTTCCGCGGCGACCTCGCCGAAAGCCTGCGGCTCCAGAACCGCTGGTAATGGGGGGATGTCAGCCCCGCCCGGTGACGGTACCGCCTCCCCTTCAAACATTGGTTAACGAGCAGTTTCCGCAGGTTCCGCGCGGCTTTTAACGAGCCGGGTGAGGCATTTGGGCAGGGTATAGGGCGGCCTAAAGGCTTCCCCTGGGGCCTGATGTTACCTATAACCGCCGCCACCGCAGCAGCATTACCGGGATCTGGATGGCCGAGAGACCTGCCGAGACGATTTATGTGCTCAACGGCCCGAACCTCAATTTGTTGGGGACCCGGGAGCCCGAGAAATACGGCCACGCCAGGCTTGCCGACGTCGAGCAGCTCTGCGTGCAGACCGCTGCCCAGTTCGGCCTCAAGGCCGACTGCAGACAATCCAACCGCGAAGGCGAGCTGATCGATTTCATCCACGAGGCGCTTGCGAAAAAGGCCGCCGGGATCATCATCAATGCCGGCGGCTACTCACACACCTCGATCGCGCTGCACGACGCCCTGATGGCGGTAAAAATTCCAACCGTCGAAGTGCACGTCACCAATATCCATGCCCGCGAAGAATTCCGCCACCATTCCTTCACCGCCCGGGCCGCGTTCGCATCGCTTTGCGGGTTCGGCATCGAGGGTTACCGACTGGCGATCCAGGGCCTTGCCGCCAAAATCGGCGTCAAGGCGACTGCCTGACGCCTTTTCGCCCGTCACCCCACAGAAAGCTCCGGATCAAGATCATGGCGAGCCAGCCTGACGATACAAAAGCCGCGAAGTTCAACAGCGACGACAGTGCGCTCATTCGCGAACTCGCATTGCTGCTCGACGAGACCAGTCTCACCGAGATCGAGATCGAACGCGCCGGCCTGCGGGTGCGGGTCGCCCGCAACATCAGCATCGCCGCATCGATGCCGGCGAATTTCCAGCAGATGCCCTCGGGTTCCCATGGATCCGCTGTGAGCGTTACACCGGCCGCCATCGCCGATCTGGCAAAACACCCGGGCGTGGTGCCCTCGCCGATGGTCGGCACCGCCTATTGGGCGTCCGAGCCCGGCGCCAAGCCGTTCATCGAGGTCGGCTCCAAGGTGGCGATCGGGCAGACGCTGTTGATCATCGAGGCGATGAAGACGATGAACCAGATCCCGTCGACGCGCGCGGGCACCGTGACGCAGATTCTCGTCGAGGACGGCCAGCCGGTCGAATTCGGCGAACCGCTCGTCATCATTGAATAGAATTCGGCAACGTCAGGCGCTGCGATGTTCGACAAGATCCTGATAGCCAATCGCGGCGAGATCGCACTGCGTATCCTGCGCGCTTGCAAGGAACTCGGCATCGCCACCGTCGCGGTGCATTCCACCGCGGACGCCGACGCCATGCATGTGCGGCTGGCCGACGAAAGCGTCTGCATCGGCCCGCCGCCGTCGAAGGACAGTTACCTCAACATCCCGGCGCTGCTTTCCGCCTGCGAGATCACCGGCGCCGACGCCGTGCATCCCGGCTACGGCTTTCTGTCGGAAAACGCCCGCTTCGCCGAAATCCTCGGCGAGCACAATCTGCATTTCATCGGGCCGAAGGCCGAGCACATCCGCCTGATGGGCGACAAGATCGAGGCCAAGAAGACCGCCAAGCGGCTCGGCATTCCCGTGGTGCCCGGTTCCGACGGCGGCGTCGGTCCCGAGGACGACGCGATGGCGATCGCGGAGTCCATCGGTTTTCCGGTGCTGGTGAAAGCGGCTTCCGGCGGCGGCGGTCGCGGCATGAAGGTCGCGCAGACCGCTGAAGATCTGATGCTGGCGCTGTCGACCGCGTCCAACGAGGCCAAGTCGGCGTTCGGCGATGCCTCGGTCTATCTGGAAAAATACCTGCAGAAGCCGCGACACATCGAAATCCAGATCCTCGGCGACGGCCGCGGCGGCGCCATCCATCTCGGCGAACGCGACTGCTCGCTGCAGCGGCGTCACCAGAAGATCTGGGAAGAAGGCCCCTCGCCGGTCTTGGCGGCGGCAGCACGCGCCAAAATCGGCGCGACCTGCGCCAAGGCGATGCAGGACATGAAATATCTCGGCGTCGGCACCATCGAATTCCTGTACGAGGATGGCGAGTTCTATTTCATCGAAATGAACACAAGGATCCAGGTCGAGCATCCCGTCACCGAGTCGATCACCGATATCGACCTCGTGCTGGAGCAGATCCGAATCGCCGCCGGCGGCGAACTGCCGGCGACGCAGGACGAGATCCAGATCATCGGCCACGCCATCGAATGCCGCGTCAACGCGGAAAATCCCCAGACCTTCCGCCCGTCACCGGGCAGGATCACGCAATACCATCCGCCGGGCGGCCTCGGCGTGCGGATCGATTCCGCCGTCTATCAGGGCTACGTCATCCCGCCCTATTACGACTCGCTGGTCGGCAAGCTGATCGTCCATGGCAAGACCCGGGGCGAGTGCCTGATGCGGCTGCGCCGCGCGCTCGACGAAATGGTGGTCGAGGGCATCGAGACCACGCTGCCGCTGTTCCGGGCGCTGGTGCGGGAGCCCGCCATTATCGACGGCGACTACCATATCCACTGGCTCGAACAGTATCTGGCCGGCCAGAACCCCGGCTGACGGCCGTTCGGCGCCACACATCCTGGAACCAATTGGCCGGAGCGGCGTTCTCACCGCTGGGGAAACCTTGCCATCCAGGGGGTTGCTGCAATTCCGTTGTTCCATGACCCGAGACTGCCGTGACGCCTGAGGCCACGCGCCGGCGCGCGATTGGCCAGATCCTGCTGCTTGCGGCGGGATTTTTGGTGCTGGTCGCGATCAGCACCGCTTCCGTCCTGCTGGTCAACAAGGCCAGCGAAGACAGCGGCCGGGTAGTGCACACCGTCGAGGTCGAAAACCAGATCAACGCCTTGCTGCTGGACATCCGCCGCGCCGAAAGTGCGGCGCGCGGCTACCTGCTCACAAGCGGACCCGAATTCCTGAGAGATCATGAGGCTGCCGTCGCCACCATCCCCGCCAATGTCGACAAGCTGGCGCAGCTGACGTCGGACAATCCACGTCAGGTCGAGAACATCAGGAAATTGCGGCCGACGGTGGAGCTGCGACTCGACCAGTTCGCGAGGGAAATGAACTTCGTCAGGCAAGCCGAGCCTGACAGCGCCGTGGCGCTGGTGCGCGAGGCGGTCGCGGCCAACAGCAGCAATGCGATTCGCGAGATCGCGGCCACGATGCGATCGGAGGAGGACCGGCTGTTTGCGTTGCGAACCGGCAATGCCCATCGCAGCCAGCAGCTGTCGGCTTGGGTGACCATCGCAGGATCCGGGCTCGTGATCGCGCTGGCCGGCATCTCCATTTTCCTGGTGCGGCGCTCCGCCAGCGCGCGCGACGACGCCGAGGCGCTGTTGCGCGACAACAACCTCAATCTGGAAACCACCATCGACGAGCGCACCGCCGATCTGCGCGAGGCCAACGAGGAGATCCAGCGCTTCGCCTATATCGTCAGCCACGATTTGCGCTCGCCGCTGGTCAACATCATGGGCTTCACCAGCGAGCTCGAGGAACTGCGCGGCGACATCTTCCAACGGATCGCATCCCTTGCCCGCGCGCAATCATCGGCGCCGCCGGCGCCCGACAACGCCACCGACAGCGCCGAGCCCGTGCTCGAAGGCGCCGACAAGCAGCTGTCGCAGGATTTCACCGAGGCGCTCGGCTTCATCAAATCGTCGATCGCCAAGATGGACCGCCTGATCACAGCGATCCTCAACCTCACCCGCGAGGGGCGGCGCGAGTTCCAGCCGGTGCAGATCGATACGCGCGAACTGATCGAAGCCATCGTGAGCACCATGGCGCATCAGGCCGCGGAGGCCGAGGCCACCATCCACATCGAACCGCTGCCGGACATCGTCAGCGACCGCCTCGCGATGGAGCAGATTTTCTCCAACCTGATCGACAACGCGCTGAAATATCTCAAGCCGGGAGTTCCCGGCGAGATCCATGTCCGGGGCCGGACCAAGCTCGGCTTTGCGATATTCGAGGTCTCCGACAACGGCCGCGGCATCGATCCCAGGGACCACCAGCGGATTTTCGACCTGTTCCGCCGCGCCGGCAGCCAGGACAAACCGGGCCAGGGCATCGGGCTCGCCCACGTCCGGGCCCTGGTGCGGCGGCTCGGGGGAACCATGTCGGTATCATCGGAACTCAACCACGGCAGTACCTTCACCACCACGCTGCCCATTCGCTGGGCAGCCACGAACCGGAACAGAGAGTCATGAGCAATCCAGTCACCATCATCATGATCGAGGACGACGAGGGGCACGCCCGCCTGATCGAGCGCAATATTCGCCGTTCCGGGGTCAACAACGAGATCGTGGCGTTCACCAACGGTACAGATGCGGTCAAGTACCTGTTCGGCAGCGACGGCACCGGCCTCGCCCACAAGGGCAACGCGCTGCTGATTTTGCTCGATCTCAATCTGCCCGACATGACCGGCATCGACATCTTGCGGCGGGTCAAGGAAAACGCCTATCTCAAATGCGCGCCGGTCGTGGTGCTCACCACCACCGACGATTCCCAGGAGATCAAGCGCTGCTACGAACTCGGCGCCAACGTCTACATCACCAAGCCGGTGAACTACGAAAGCTTCGCCAACGCCATTCGCCAGCTCGGACTGTTCTTCTCCGTCATTCAGGTACCCGCAGCCGCCACATGACCGCGACCATGCCCACGCTGCTTTACATCGACGACGATCCGGCGCTGGCCCGGCTGGTCGACCGCGGCCTGACGCGGCTCGGCGTCAAGGTGGTGCATGCGCCTGGCGGCGCCGAAGGGCTGGAGCGGCTGCACCAGGGCGGCATCGATGTCATCGCCCTCGATCAGTACATGCCCGGCCTCGACGGCCTTGAGACGCTGGAGCGGATCCTGAAGATCCCGAACGCGCCGCCGGTGGTGTTCGTCACGGCGTCGCAGGATTCCGCCATCGCCGTCACCGCGCTGAAGGCCGGCGCCGTCGATTACCTGGTCAAGGACGTCCAGGGCGATTTCATCCCCCTGCTCCATGTCGCCGTCGACAGCGCCATCCAGCAGGCGATGGTTCGCAAGGCCCGCGACGAGGCCGAGGCCGAGGTCCACGCCTCGCGCGATCGCTATGCCGCGCTCGCCGCCGAACGCGAGGTGCTGCTGCGCGAGGTCAACCATCGCGTCGGCAACTCGCTGCAGATCATCGCCTCGCTGCTGCATCTGCAGGCCAATTCGGCCAGCCAGGACGACGTCAAGGCGGCGCTGACCAATGCGATGGGGCGGGTCGCCGCGGTGGCGCAGGTGCACCGCCGGCTCTACACCTCGCACGATCTGAAAAGCGTGCTCCTGAACCAGTATCTGGAGGCCCTGCTCGAGGATTTGAGGCGGTCCGCCGAAGGCAACAAGATGTCGCGGCTGACCCTGAAGGCCGAGCCGGTCGAGATCGACCCGGACCGCGCGGTGGCGATCGGCATCATCGTCAACGAGCTGGTGATGAATGCGGTGAAATACGCCTACCCCGACGGCGCCGGGCCGATCCATGTCACCCTCGATGCCGATGGCGACGATCTCGAACTGGCGATCGTCGACGACGGCGTCGGCCTCAACGTCAAGACCGACCCGCGCTCCACCGGCATGGGCCAGCGCATCGTCTCCGCCATGGCCCAGAAACTCGAAGCCAGCGTCGAGCGCGATCCCGGCCATTCCGGCACAAGGATCGTGCTGCGGTTCCGCCGCGTCAACAAATCAGCGGCAAAACCCGGCTGCGCGCCGGCGAGCTAGCCGCAGCGAACTCGTAAGCCCGCAACCGAATACGGATTTGATGCGAACTTGATCAAGGCGAGGTCGTTGGCGGCCGGTTTGTCAGATCGGGTCGCGACACCCCGACCCTGCTTGATGACGCTACTGGGAATGAATCCTCTGATATCGCGACCGCAGCGTGGGAGCTATGAACCAAGCCGCCGGCGCGCTGACCACCAAGCTCGCTGCAACGACAGCTGGAATCGCTTCGAACGCGTAAGCCGCGAGTGCGGGAATCATCAGAACCAGGACGATACCGACGCCGAAGGCAACCGCATTGGTCATCATGAACATTAACAAGGCAATCTGAAAACGCGTCGACATGATCGGTCTCTTTCTGTTTTGCCGGACATGTCAGTAAAGTCCCTGATAGCCTGCATGTTCCGCTCCATGACGGACAAGTTGTGTTGGCGCAGGAAAGTCTCGGATCCGACGCCACTCATCGCAAAAATGCCCGACAGCCGTGGGGCCGCCGGGCAGTCGGGGAGGAAACGCCCAACAAGGGCCTCGGACGTCGACGCAACAAGCAATGCTCGCTAACTGCTCCGTTGCGGGAGGCAGGCGTCGGCGAATTCAAATGGTCGAAAGCCCCAATGGCTTTTCGGATGCCCGCGGGAGATGTGTGGCGAAAACAGCGTGGCCGCCTGACCATAGATCATCGGATAAGCGCAGCGGCAGCTTTAACAGCCGCTTCGTCGGCGCGTCCTAGCGTGGATATTCGATGGGGTTGTGCGAGTAACGAATCCAAACACCGCTCGCTACGTTGCTCAAGGCACGTTTTCTCCGTGGTCGCCTCCATGTTCTAGTTCTTACCAATGACCTCTACGGCGGCCCCAGTATCCGCCGCCGCCAAACAGCAGCAACACGACAAGTACAATAAGGATCAAGTCCATAGGAAAGTCTCCTTGACGAACGCGTTGAGAATTTCACGTGCCTGAGTATGCGAAGATAAGCGCGGCCACTGCCAGAACGCAGCTAGCGAGCAGCACCAGGAGGACCGGCCGGCCCAAACGACCGCCTCTCGCCTCCACCGCCGTCTCGACGATTTGTTTTCCATCCTTATGCACTGAAATCTCCTGTGAGAGGCCAACTGCCCGCCCCTCACAAAGTTCCTGAACCTTTTGGATCGCTCAACTTTGTCGGTCGCACGCGCCGGGTGACAACCGGCCATAACAGGGACGATGGACGCAGAGCAATTTTGCCGGTTTCTGCCTGCGACATCAACGCATCGGTACGCGCTTACATCTGACCTGTTCCCGGCGCTTGCACATCAAGGTGAAGTCGGAATTGCTTCGTGGTTCTCTGATGTCGGGACGGCCACCGCGCAACAATCGCGTTTAGATCGCGACCGAAAAGCGCTCGCTGGAATCGCATTTCGCGCACTCATAGGTGCGCACATCGTAGCCCGGTGCGCACGGTTCGATTCGGGATACCCTCATCGGATTGCGCACCTGGAGCACGCCAGGATTCTGATTTCGGCACAGCTGTATACTGGATTTGGGTGTGTGGATGGCATGATGCTGGCCTCGATCAGGCGAGAGCTCGATACTCTCAGTCACCGATAACTGCCGACAAGGAGCGGTGATGGAGCCACCATGCGCTCTGGCTTCAGTAGTTAGTGGTCACTATTGCTCACTCTTTGAAATAGGTCTCGGGCGCGCCAAAGTGCATTAAGCCTCCGCTGCGGTACCGGCAGCTTTCAGTCGCAACGGCACTCCGGTTTGGACCGGCGCCACATCTGTTGCAGGAGTCACTTTCTGAAGTTCCTTGCTCACCGCGGCAATCGAGTTACCCACTTTCCCGACAGCGTGCTGCAAATCGTCAGCGGATATGCCGAGCCGTTTCTTCAGGCATCGCACCTGGCTGGGATCAGTCAGGTCAATCTTGTTTCGAACGGTATGCGGCTTGGATCGGTGCATCTCAGACTTCTCCCTTGGTGTAGGCTAATTGCACCCGCAGATGATTGTTCCGCCATTGCTCCAGGGAGGGCTCCGAAAGAAACCGGCCCCAGCACGGGGGGGACATGCTGAGGCCGTTCATCGGACACCCTGGGCAAAAGGGGCATCCGGTAATGCATCGACAAGTTAACCAGGGGGCGATGGTTCCGGTCCCGGTGGGACCTGGTCGCCAATTATCTATCCAACATCGCCCTATGCTTGAATGGATCTCTGTAAAACTGCAGGCATGAGCAATATTGACCACTATATCGAGCAGGCGACATGCCACTTTATCCGGATCACCGCACCGTACCCGGCTGCTATCGGTGACTGAGAGTAGCGAGCTCCCGCCTGATCCTGGAGGGGCGCATCATATGCAACCTTATCGTTCCGAACCGTCGCTGCTTCCAACCGAGCGACCGCGCTGTCCAAAGTGTCAGGGGCGGATGATGCTGACCCGCATCGAAGCGGGGCCCGCACATTCCGATCTGCGGACCTTCGAATGTCCGAAGTGCGAACACGTTCAAAAGCCTTTGGTTGGGGATCCCATGAAGTCGGGCAAGTCCGGGTGGACAAGCAGCGAATTAAACCCGCCAAAGTAAGGCCTCAGGGGAAGCCAGTGAAATGCCGCAACGAGCACGACCATCGCCGGATATTCACGACCTGGATGCCATAGCGGTCGCGGCGCTGGAGGAAGCCCGCGACATGGCGCCGGGGCCTGATCGGACAGAGGCCATGAAAAAAGCCGGAATTCTCCGAAACGCGACTGAAATTCAGGGCCTCTTCTTTGCCAAGCGCGGTAGGCCAGCCAAGTAAGGCCGCATTCTTTTTGAGCCTTCCTAACGGCAACATCGCGACGAGGCATCGTCGGTGTAACCGTCTCGCTGGTCCTGCTTGGCTCAAAATCCGCAATTTGAATTCGTGATCGCGCAGACTCCGCAGAGGATGCCGCTTAACGGAGCCCCAAAAAGCCCGCGACAAAGAGAATCACGACGATGACGCCGATGATGTAAAAAATGTTCATGGTGTACTCCAGTTGAAGCATGCGCGGTTTCGGCATGAAAGCGCGACGCTTCATCAGGAACGTTTCTGTCCGCAAGTAAGTTCCCCGAAGCACCCCGATCCCCCCGCGTCAGTTTTTCATGATCAGCTTCAGCAAACGGCTACGGATCACAAGTGACGAGTAGTCATGGTCAAAATTGCTCAGATTTTCTTTCACATGCCGGGCAACCTGCCGCGGCTGAGTCGAAGGCTGCGTTCGGAACTGCGATGTCCTTTGGGAGTTAAGACCCCAGACTCTGAACTTTCAGATGGACATCGCAGGCGACCTGGTCGCAAGCCGGAGGGTTGTGCGTGCTAAGGGTATTGATCGCCGAAGATGACCTGATGATCGCCGATCTCGCGGAAGAGATTCTCATTGACGCCGGATATGAAGTTTGCGGCATCGCCCGCACGGTGGCCGAGGCGGTCGCCCTGGCTCACAAGCACAAGCCTGATCTTGCCGTGCTCGATTTCCGCCTTGCCGATGGCGGGCTGGGGACCGAAATCGCCGCGCAGTTGCTTCCGCTTGGCAAGCTCGGCGTGCTTTATGCCACTGGCAACATGTCGCAGGTCGTGCTGACAACCGCCGACGGCGACGCCTGCCTTTCCAAACCTTATAGCTCCACCGATCTGGTGCGTGCTCTGAAAATTGTCAGCGAGTTCGCCAGCGGCAATGCGCTGCCGCCATTTCCAAAGGGCTTCCAAATGCTGCGTCCGGCAGCCACAGCTCCGCCGATGGCCACCGCATGAGCGACGACAGCGCAAAAGTAAGGAAACTTCTACGCCAGCAAACGGCGATTGCCCGCTTCGGCAGTTTTGCTCTGCGCGAGGGGGATCTGCAGAAGGTGCTGACCGAGGCGGCGCGAGTCTGCGCCGAAAGCCTTGGCGTCCCCTACGCCAAGGTGTGCCGATATCGCGCCGCGGAGAACGACCTTCGCATCGAAGCCGGACACGGCTGGAAGGCTGGAGTCATCGGCACGGTCGTATGCGCCGATCCGACTTCGCCACAAGGCCGGGCGTTCGTTACCGGCGAGCCATCGATCTGCAATGACGTGCGCAAGGAACACGATTTCGAGCTACCTCGGTTCTATGCCGCTCACGGCATCGTTTCGACCGTCGACGTCGTCATCCACGTCAAGGATGACGCCAGGCCCTACGGCGTGCTGGAGATCGACAATGACCAACAGCACGATTACGATCGGCACGATATCGACTTCCTCACCGGCTTCGCCAATGTCCTAGCTGAAGCGGTCGCAACCTCGGCGCGGACGGCAACGCTGCAGAACACCATCGAGCAGATGAAAGTCCTGGTCCGGGACAAGGACCGGCTGCTGGACCAGAAGAGCGTTCTGGCGGAAGAGCTGCAACACCGGGTCCGCAACAATCTGCAGCTTGTCTACGGAATGCTGAACAAGCAGCTCGGCGACACCACAGACAAGGCCGGGCAGCGGGGCATCAAGGCGATCGCGCGCCGGGTTTCCACCCTGGCCCAGGTATATGACCATCTACTCGGCGCCGAGATGACCCGAACCATCGATTTTGGCAGCTACATCAAATCGCTGTGTCTCCATCTTGCAGAGATACAGGGAGCACCTGAGGACACCGTCACGCTGACCTGTCACAGCGAGCCGTTTATGCTCGATCTCGATGCGGCGACAGCACTGGGGATTGTTGTGGCGGAGGTGGTGACCAACAGCTACGACCACGCCTTCCCCGGCGGAAAAGGATCGATCATCGTGTCCGTCCAGAGCCTCGTTGCAGACGTTGGCTTGATGACCATGACCCTCCGCGACGACGGTGAGGGCTTCAAGGCCCAGGCCGAAAGCAAGCGGCACGGGCTTGGCCTGGTGCGCCGTCTCGTTGAACAGGTCGGAGGAACCGCGAACCTTGCCTCGGAAAGCGGCACGGTGTGGACCATCAAGATCCCTGTTTCCCCTTCGGCATTGCCAGATGCGATCGTGACCATGGTTGGCGCGGGTCGGCCTGAGACATTGCCGGCGGCGAGCTAGCCGCGGCGGCCCCGAAACTGCTATCCTGCCAGCCATGGCATCGCGCGATTCCGCCTCCTCCGACATCACGCCTGAAGTGCTGCTGCGCGCCTATGCCTGCGGCATCTTTCCGATGGCCGAGAGCGCCGACGATCCGACCCTGTTCTGGGTCGAGCCGGAAATGCGCGGCGTGATTCCGCTCGACGGCTTTCGCATCGCCTCGCGGCTGAATCGCACCGTCCGCTCCGACGTCTTCACCGTCACGGTCAACACCGCTTTCAAGGCGGTGATCGCGGGCTGCGCCGCGCCGCAGCCCGGCCGCGACGACACCTGGATCAACAAGCGGATTCGCGATCTCTATCTGGGCCTGCACGGGCTCGGGCACTGCCACAGCGTCGAGGTCTGGCAGAATGGCGACCTGGTCGGCGGCCTGTACGGCGTCAGCCTCGGCCGCGCTTTTTTCGGCGAGAGCATGTTTCACCGCGCCCGCGACGCCTCCAAGGTGGCGCTGGTGCATCTGGTGGCGCGGCTGATCACGGGCGGTTTCGAGCTGCTCGACACCCAGTATGTCACCGAGCATCTGCGCTCGTTCGGCGCGGTCGAGATTCCGCGGCGGCGCTACACCGTACTGCTCGACAAGGCGATCAAGGGCGCGGCGGCCGATTTTGCCAGGCTGCCGGTCGACGCACCCGTCAGCGGCGCGCGGGCGCTGGAGATCATTGCCGCGCGCGGCTAGCCCTCGGGTCCCGGACGCGGTGCGCCTTGTAGGGTGGGCAAAGCGCAGCGTGCCCACCAATTCGCATAAGGAAAAATGGTGGCCACGGCGCAAGTGCGCCTTTGCCCACCCTACGGGCGCGAGATCACCGCTCCCGGAACGAACGCATCAGCTGGTCGCTCAGCGGCTTCATCAGATAGGACAGCATGGTGCGGTCGCCGGTCTGCACGAAGGCTTCGACCGGCATGCCCGGGATCAGCTTGACTTCACCGAGCCGTGCTACTTCCTGCGGCGACATCGAGACGCGGATGGTGTAGTAGCTCTGGCCGGTGCGCTGGTCGGTGGTGACGTCGGGCGAGACGCGCGACACCACGCCGTTCAGTTCCGGGGTGGTGCGCTGGTTCAGCGCCGACAGCCGCAGCACCGTCTTCTGGCCGATCTGCAGCTTGTCGATGTCCTGCGGATTGACCTTGGCCTCGACCGAGAGATCGTCGGCCTGCGGCACGATCATCATGATGGCGTCGCCGGCGGTGATGACGCCGCCCACGGTGTGGACGGTGGACTGCAGCACCATGCCGTCCTGCGGGGCGCGGATGTCGACCCGGCGCAACTGGTCTTCGGCCGTCACCTTGCGCTCGACGAATTCGCCGATCTTGTCGTTGGTCTCGCGCAGATCTTTTGAAACTTCGCTGACCAGGTCCTTGTCGACCTGGATGATCTGCAGCTCGGTTTCGGTGATCTTGCCGCGGGCCTGCGCCCTCGCGGCAATGTATTGCGCGCGTTCGCCGGACAGCCTTGCGGCGTCGCGCTCCAGCACGGTCAGGCGCGAGAGCTGAACCAGCCGCTGCTCGTAGAGCGAGCGAACCCCGACCAGTTCCTTTTCGACCAGCGCGATTTCCTTGTCCTTGGCCTGCTCCTGGGCGGAGAGGCCGGCGATCTCTTCCTTGAGCTGGGCGACGCGCTCGCGCAGCTGCGATTTTTGTCCGGCGCGCCCGGTGGTGCGCACCTCGAACAGCTTGCTCTCGCTGGCCATGACGTTCTGGACGTCGGGATCGTTGGGGCGGTCGAGCAGCATCGGCGGGAAGGTGATCCGGTCGAGGCCGCGCTGTTCGGCCTCCAGCCGCGCCGCCCGCGCCCACAGCCCGTTGAGCGCCTTGTTGACGATGGCGAGGCCGGCCTTGGTGACGGTGTCGTCGAGCCGCACCACGATGTCGCCGGCCTTCACCGCCATGCCGTCGCGGGCGCGCACCTCGCCGACCACGCCGCCGGTCGGATGCTGCACCTTCTTGACGTTGGATTCGACCACGATCTGTCCCGGCGCGATCAGCGCGCCCGAGATCTGCGCGGTCGATGCCCAGGTGCCCAATCCGCCCACCAGCAGCAGGATGACGGACAGGCCGACGATCATGTGCACCCGGATCGACGCCCTCGAACCACGCTTCGGCTTGTCCGTCATGATTTGGCAACTCCCCCTTCGGAGACGATCTTGATCGGCGACGGCGGCGCGACGCGCTGCTGCAGCACCTGGCCCAGCACGGTTTCCTTCGGCCCGAAGGCCTGCATGCGGCCGTCCTTCAGCACCAGCAGCAAATCGACCGCCTCGATACCGATCGGCCGGTGCGCGACCACCACGACGATAGCGCCGCGTTCGCGCGAGGCGCGGACCGCCCGGGTCAGGGCCTCGTCGCCCTCGGTGTCGAGATTGGAGTTCGGCTCGTCGAGCACGATCAGGAACGGATCGCCATACAGCGCCCGCGCCAGCGCCACGCGCTGCGCCTGGCCGGCCGAAAGCGCGGTGCCCTGTTCGCCGATCTGGGTGTCATAGCCCTCGCGCATCTTGATGATCATGTCGTGGACGCCGGCTTCCTTGGCGGCCTTGATGATGCCGTCGGAGGTGGCTTCGGGATCGTAGCGGCAGATGTTCTGCGCAACGGAGCCTGCGAACAGCTCGACATCCTGTGGCAGATAGCCGATGTGGCGGCCGAGCACGTCGCTCGACCACTGGTCGAGCGCGGCGCCGTCGAGCCGCACCTTGCCGCGCACCGGCTGCCAGACCCCGACCAGCGCGCGGATCAACGACGACTTGCCCGATCCGCTCGGCCCGATCACGCCGAGGCCGTTGCCGGCTTCCAGCGCGAAGGTCACGTCCTGCACGATGATCTTCTGATCGCCCGGCGGCACGATGCTGACGCCCTCGACCGACAGCCGCTTCGACGGGCTCTGCAGCAGGGTCTGCTCCGTCGGCGCCGGCAGCGTTTCCAGCAGCTTGTTGAGGCGATGCCAGCTCTGCCGCGCGGCGACAAAACCCTTCCAGTGCGCGATCGCGAGATCGACCGGCGCCAGCGCCCGCGCGCTCAGGATCGAGCCCGCGATGATGACGCCGGCGGTGGCTTCCTGGTTGATCACGAGATAGGCGCCGACCGCGAGCACCGCTGACTGCAGCACCATGCGCATCACCTTGGCGATGGCGCCGAGACCGCCGGCGACGTCGCTGGCGCGCTGGTTGCCGGCGAGATATTTTTCGTTGGCTTCGCTCCAGCGCTTCGTCAGCCGGCCGGACATGCCCATCGCGACCAGCACTTCGGCGTTGCGCCGGCTGGTGGCGGCCAGGTCGTTGCGGCGCGCCGCGAGGCCCATGGCCTCGCGCGCCGGCGCCCGCGACATGAATTCGGTGATGATGGTGAGCGTGACCAGGATGATGGCGCCGACCAGCGCGGTCAGGCCGATCATGGTGTGGAACGCGAAACAGATCGCCAGGTAGAACGGCAGCCACGGCAGGTCGAAGAACGCGCCCGGCCCCAAGCTGGAGAGGAACGAGCGGACATTGTCGAGATCGCGCAGCGGCTGCAGGCCCTCGTTGCGGCCGCCCACCATCAGCGGCAGCCGCACCACGGTATCGAACACCCGGGCATTGAGCGCTTCGTCGAGCGAGGTGCCGATCCGGACCAGCACGCGGCCGCGAATCAGATCGAGGATGCCCTGGGCGACGTATAATCCGCCGGCCAGGATCACGAGGCCGACCAGCGTCGGAATGCTGCGGCTCGGCAGCACCCGGTCGTAGACCTCCAGCATGAAGATCGAGCCGGTCAGATACAGCAGATTGATCATGCAACTCATGAGGCCGACGCCGACGAAGGCGTTGCGGCAGGCGCGCAACGCATCGCCGAGTTCGGAACGCCGGACACCGGGAGCGGCTGCCATCTATCCTGATCTCATCACGAGGGGTGCGATGGCGCAGTTCTACCGATGTTTGCGGCCAGCGTCCATGTAACTCGCGTTAACCTAAACGTTATTGGCCCGCGCGCGCGGGGCCGGCGGGCCGCGCCGGCCTATCCTCCGATCGGAGGAGGACCGGGCTGATCGGGGCGCGATTCGCCCCGCGGGAGCCGGGTTACCGCCGCTGCGGACGGCGGGCGGACGGAACATAATGGCTCCCGGCCGGTTGTCATGCACCTTCCCAATCACCTTGGAGCTATCATGATCCGCCGTTTTCTCGGAACCGCTGCGCTTGTCGCCGTTCTCGCCATTCCTTCGCTGGCCCTTGCCCAGGGCGTCCCCGGCGGCATCGAACGCGGCGCGCGCGACGGTGAACGGGCCGCAGGTCCGGTCGGCGCCGTGGTCGGCGGCGTCGTGGGCGGTGTGGTCGGTGGCGTCGCCGGCGTTCTCGGCGTCGATCAGCGTCCGCGCTTCCGCAGCTATGTGGTCGAGCAGCGCCGCCCGTCCTATCAGTATCGCGAAGACGTCCGGGTCGGCGTCGTGCTGCCGGAAGACGGCGTCACCTATTACGACGTGCCGCCGGAATATGGCGTTCGCGAGCATCGCTACACCGTGGTGAACGGCCGCACCGTTCTGGTCGAGCCGCGCACCCGCCGCATCGTCGAGATCGTCGAGTAACAGACCAACGCAACGATCACATCGAATGGGGCCGTCCTTCGGGGCGGCCCTTTTTTGGCCATGAGCCAGCCGCCGAATCCTCGCATCGGAACTTTCGGCCGCGACCGTTGTTATGCAACCATGACACAACCTGACACCTGGTACGTGGCCTTCGGGCCGGACAAGACCGTGAAGACGGACGACAGCGCCGAGGGCGCGGTGCGATCGACCCGTACGTTCCGGTCGGAAGTCGACGCCAAGCTGTTTGCCCTGCAGATTCTCGCCAAGGGCTGGTCGGCCAGCGCCGGCACGCTCAACCCGCATCAGCCCAAGCAGGTGATCGGGGCTTCCCAGATCGAGAAATGGGCCGACCCGCGCGTCAGCGCGTGAGACTTTTCGAGCGGTAGCGGCCTCACCTCTCCCCGCTCGCGGGGAGAGGTCGGAGACGGAGCGACAGCGAAGTCTCCGGGTGAGGGGGACTATCCGCGAGTCCGAGTCTGTCGAGACTCCCCTCACCCGGCGCTTCGCGCCGACCTCTCCCCGCAAGCGGGGCGAGGTAAGTAAGGCCGGCTCTCAGTGATCGTTAGCCCGTAGCCCGGATGGAGCCCTTGCGAAATCCGGGGCCGGCCTCACATCCGCACCCGGATTACGCCATCGGGCGGCGCTTCGCGCCGTCCGCTAGCTCCATCCGGGCTACGAGTTCTTGCTCGTCGCTAGGTCACCGCCGCCATCGGCTCGGCCAGAATGCATCTCGCGATCCGGTCCGGCGGTACCTGCACATTGGGCGGCAGGCGTTCGATGCAGCGCGGCTGCGCGAAGGTGCAGCGCGGTGCGAACGAGCAGTTGACCGGCGCCTTGTCGAGCGAGGGCGGCGTGCCCGGGATGGTTTCCAGCCGCTGGCCGCGCTTGGCGCCGTGGACGGTGGAAGCCAGCAAGCCGCGCGCGTAGGGATGGATCGGCGTGCGCACGATCTGGCTGAGCTTGCCCTGCTCGACGATCTGGCCCGCATACATCACCGCCACCCGGTCGCAGATCTCGATGGCGACGCCGATATCGTGGGTGACGAAAATGACGGACATGCCGAATTCGCGCTGCAGTTCGCGCAGCAGCAGCAGGATCTGGATCTGCACGGTGGCGTCCAGTGCCGTGGTCGGTTCGTCCGCGAGCAGGATCTTCGGCTTGCAGGCCAGCGCCAGCGCGATCATGGCGCGTTGCCGCATGCCGCCCGACATCTCGTGTGGATAGGCATCGAGCCGTCGTTTGGCGGAGGGAATCCGCACCACTTCCAGCATCTCCAGCGCCCGCGCGGTGGCCTCCGCCTGGCTCTTGCCCTCGTGGCGCATCACGCTTTCGGAAATCTGCTGGCCGATGGTGTAGACCGGGTCGAGCGCCAGCGCCGGCTCCTGAAAAATCATCGAGACGGTCTGGCCGCGAAACGCCGACAGTTCCTCATCATTCAGCGCCAGCACGTCGCGCCCCAGCACCTGCACGCTGCCGGAGATCTGCGTCCGCTTCTTCGGCAACAGCCGCATCAGCGCGCGCAGCGTAACGCTCTTGCCCGAGCCGGACTCGCCGAGCAGGCCAAGCACCTCGCCCTCGCCCAGCGTGAGGCTGAGGTCGTTGACGGCATGCACGGTGCGCTCGCCGCTGAAACGAATGTTGAGGTTCTTGATTTCGACGAGATTGCTCATGGCTTAATCTGGCACCTTGTCGTGGAAGTCGGTGGCGCGCTGGAACGCGGCACCGATGCGCAGGATCATGGCTTCATCGAACGAACGGCCGACCAGCTGCATGCCGACCGGCAGACCGCCCTTGGTGAAGCCAGTGGGAATCGAAAGCGAAGGCAACCCAAGATAATTGATCGGGCGGGTGAAGCGCGTCAGCCGTTGAATGACCGCCTCCGCGTCGGGGCTGTTGCCGACATCGCTCTCGGCGATAGTGGGCGCAGCCACGGGCGCCACCGGCATGATCATGGCATCGACGCCGGCGACCGCGGTATTGTGCGCCGCCAGCGCCGGGCCGCGCCAGCGCATCGCCTCGAGATAGGACACGCCGGAAAACGCCAGACCGTTCTGCAGCCGCATGAAGACCTGCGGCCCGTAATCGCCTGATCGTTCGACCATCCAGCGCTTGTGGAAAGCGGCGGCCTCGGTAGCGAGCACGAACTGGCACGCCGCCGTCAGCTGGCGCTGCTCGGGCAATTCGACCTGGACAATCGTGGCGCCTTCGCGCTTCAGCACCGCCAGGGTCTCATCGAGAATCCGCGCGACATCGGGATCGAGGTCGTCGACATAGAACGCGGTGGGTACGCCGATGGTCAGGCCTTTTATCGGCTCCCGCGTCGCGGCCATGTAATCCGGCAAGGGTCCGGTGATTGCAGTGGGGTCTTCCGGATCCGCGCCCGCCATCAGGCCGAGCAGCAAGGCGCAATCCTCCGCGGTCCGCGCCAGCGGCCCGACGGTATCGAGCGACTGCGACAGCGGCATGGCACCGGCGCGGCTGACGCGCCCGACGGTGGTCTTCAAGCCGGTGACGCCGCAAAAATGCGCCGGCAGCCGGATCGAGCCGCCGGTGTCGGAGCCCAGGGCCGCAAACGTCAATCGTGCCGCGACCGCCGAGCCCGAGCCCGACGACGAGCCGCCCGTAATATGATCGATGGCCCAGGGGTTATGCACCGGACCGTAATGCGGGTTATGGCCGGTCGGCCCGTAGGCGAACTCCACCATCTGCAGCGAGCCGAGGCGCACCGTGCCGGCGTCCTTCAGCCGCTGCAGCGCCGTCGCGGTCGTGGTGGCGACGAAATCCTTACGGATCTTCGAACCGCAGGTGACCACGTGGCCTTCGTCGTAATACATGTCCTTGTGCGCCAGCGGCACGCCGTGCAGCACGCCGGCCAACTTGCCTTTCGCCAGCGCCGCATCCGCGGCATCGGCCGCCTTCAGCGCGGCATCGGTCTCGATCGCCATGAAAGCATTGAGACGCGGTTGCCATTGCGCGACCCGGTCGAGGCAGGATTGCGTCACCTCGCGCGACGAGAACTTCTTCTGCGCAATCGCCTGCGCGACCGCGGTCAGCGACATCAGAGCGGGTTCGGTACTCATTTGGACACCTTGGCCGCCTGCACCAGCCGGAAATTTGCCGGCTCCAGATCGAACGGCAGCGTGCCGGCGACCGACGCAAAACCTTCATAGGCCGGGCCGATAGAATGGGCGATGCGTGCGGCGACCTCGGCATCGACGGGCAAACCCGTGATCTCCGTCATCGCCTTGATCTCTTTCGCTGTCGGTTTCGTCATCTGGCGTCCGCTCCCTCTCTACTACGCATAATGATCATGCGTGTGCCGGTGCGCGGCTGTGCCCGGAGCCCGGAATGGCCATGTAGCACGCCGCTTCATGGCCCATTGTATCGAGTGCCGTGAGTTTTGGTGTGGCATTTCCGCAGAGCGGCTCCGCGAACGGACAACGGGTGTGAAACCGGCAGCCGGGGGGCGGATCGATCGGATTGGGCGGATCGCCCGAGATCGGCGGCGTCTCGGTACGGTTGTCGGGATCGGACGACGGCATCGCCGCCAGCAGCGCCCGCGTGTAGGGATGCGCCGGCGCGTCCCAGACCCGGTCGACCGGGCCGAGCTCGACCACTTCGCCGAGATACATCACCAGCACGCGGTCGGAAATATAACGCACCACGTTGAGGTCGTGACTGATGAAGAGGTAAGTCAGTCCGAATTCGCGCTTGAGATCGACCAGCAGGTTGAGCACCTGCGCCTCGACCGACTTGTCCAGCGCCGAGACGGCTTCATCGAGGATCACCAGCCGCGGCGACAGCGCCAGCGCACGCGCGATATTGACCCGCTGGCGCTGGCCGCCGGAAATCTCGTGCGGATAGCGATTGGCGAAATTTTCCGGCCGCAAACCGACCTTGCCGAGCAGTTCGCGCGCCAGCGCGCGCGAGGCGTCGTCGGTCATACCGTGGACTTTTGGGCCGAACGCGATCGATTCCTCGATGGTGAGGCGCGGATTCAGCGAGGCGTAGCTGTCCTGAAACACCATCTGCATGCCGCGGCGCAGCGCGCGCAAGGACAGCGCGCGGCCGACCTGCATGCCGTCATAGATGATATCGCCGGCATCGCGCTTCATCAGGTGCATCAACAGCCGCGCGGTGGTCGACTTGCCGCAGCCGGATTCGCCGACGATCCCGACGGTTTCGCCCTTGGCGATCGAGAACGAGACGTCATCGACCGCGCGCACAGTCTTGCGCTTGGCGAACAAATCGCCGCGCACCGGAAAATGCTTTGTCAATCCGTTGACCTGCAGCAGCGGCTGCGCCGCGCCGCCGATATCCTCGACCTTCTCCAGCGTTTCGACGGGTGCCTCGATGGTGCTCATCTTACCTCTCCCTTTGGGAGAGGTCGGCGCGTTTCTTCTCCCCTCCCCCCGCGAAGCGGCGGGGAGGGGTCGGGGGTGGGGGGTCTATCGGCTAGGACCGATGCTTCCGTAAATGCCGCACTACCCCCCACCCCCGACCCCTCCCCGCCACGCGCAAGAGCGCGTGGAGGGAGGGGAGTGAAGAGCATCCCCTGCCGCGGCGTCTCACGATCAAGCATTTCTGGGGTCATCATGACGTCAGTTCCGGATGTCCATGGCACTGCGCATGCCGTCGCTGAGCAGGTTGAAGCAGATCGATACCGCGAAGATCATGGCGCCCGGCAGGGCCGCCACCCAGGGATTGATGTAGATCGCGGTGCGCAGCGTGTTCAGCATCAGGCCCCATTCCGGCTCCGGCGGTTTGGTGCCGAGGCCGAGGAACGACAGGCCGGCGGCCAGGATCATCGATACCGAGATCAGGCCGGTGGCATAGACGAAGATCGGTCCGAGCACGTTACCCAGCATGTGCACCCGCATGATGGTGAAGGCGCCGGCGCCGGAGGCGCGGGCCGCCTCGACGAAATCCATGTTGCGCACGCCGGTGGTGACGCTCTCGGCCACGCGCGTGATCTGTGGGACGAACACGATGGTCAGCGAGACGATCGAGTTGATGATGCCGGCGCCCAGCGCGCCCGAGATCGCGATCGCCAGCAGCACCGAGGGAAAGGCGTAGAACACGTCGATGGTGCGCATGATCGCGGTATTGAGCTTGCCGCCGACATAGCCGGCGACGAGGCCGAGCGAGGTTCCGATGATGAAGGCGAGGATGACCGGCAGAATGCCGACCAGCAGCGACAGCCTGCCGCCATAGATCAGCCGCGCCAGCATGTCGCGGCCGAGTTCGTCGGTGCCGAGCGGATAGTTCGGCGTGCCGATATGGCGGAGCCGGCGAATCATCGAGCCCTGATAGGGATCGGCGAGCCCCAGCCACGGCGCGAATATGGCGGAGAGGAAAATCAGCGCGAGAATGAAGGCGCAGACCATGCTGACCTTGTCGCGCGCGATGCGGCGGCCGACCGTCGCCCAGTAGCCCCGCGCCTTGGTGGCGGGTGCGGCCTGCAGGGCGGTATCTGTCATCGCGCTCATTCCCCCTCTCCCCGCTTGCGGGGTCGAGACGAGCGAAGCTCGCTCTTGGAGGGTCGGGGTGAGGGGGACTCTCCGTGCACTCGGACTCGCGGATAGTCCCCCTCACCCGGATCGCATCTGACGATGCGATCCGACCTCTCCCCGCAAGCGGGGAGAGGTGAAATCATGTCGCTGCCGATTCGACTCAACGCCATGGCGTCAACTCCGCTTGATGCGCGGGTCGATCGCCGCCTGCGTGATATCGACCATCAAATTGAGGAACACGAAGAATAGCGCCAGCACCAGAATAGTGCCCTGCAGCAGCGGCAGGTCGCGCTGGAAAATCGCGGAATTCAGCAGCAGCCCCGAGCCCGGCCAGGAGAACACGGTTTCGATCAGGATCGAGCCGCCGAGCATGTAGCCGAGTTGCAGGCCCATCACCGCCATCGCGGTCGGTGCTGCGTTCTTGATGACGTGGCGAAACACATGAATCTCGCGCAGCCCTTTCGCGCGCAACGCCTCGACGAAGTCCTGCGAAAGGATGTCGCCGGTCAGCGCGCGCACGGTGCGGGTGACGATGCCCATCGGAATCACCGACGTGGTGATCGCGGGCAGGATCAGATAGCGGATGTGCTCCCAGTCCCAGCCCCAGGCGCCGGAGCCGCCGGGGCCGGCGCCGACCGCGGGCAGCCAGTTGAGCTGCACCGAGAAGATGATGACCAACACCATGCCGAGCCAGTAATGCGGCACCGAGACGCCGGCGATCGCGATCGAGGTCGCGACCTTGTCAATCCAGGTGTCGCGGAAATAGCCGGCGAGCAGCCCGAAGAACAATCCGAGCGTGAAGCCGATCAGCGCGGCCGCGATCGCCAGCGTCACGGTGTTGCTGACGGCGCGCAGCACTTCCGACAGCACCGGGCGGCCGGTGGCGATGGAATTGCCGAGATCGCCATGGACCGCCTTCCACAGCCAGATTCCGAACTGCACCGGCAGCGGCCGGTCGAAGCCGTAGGCGATGCGCAGTTGCGCCGCCAGTTCCTGCGAGGCATCGGCCGGCAGAACCGCCACCAGGGGATCGCCGGGCGTGATGTGCACCAGCAGGAAGCACACCAGCGCCACGCTGATGACGATCGGGATCACATAGACGATGCGGCGGGCGATATAGACGAGCACTGGTCACCTTTTTCTTCCCTTCTCCCCTTGTGGGAGAAGGTGGCGCGGACGCAGTCCGCGCCGGATGAGGGGTCTGCATCCGCGGAGACAGACCCCTCACCCGTCTCGAATGCGCTGAAGCGCATTCGATCCACCCTCTCCCGCAGGGGGAGAGGGTAGAAAGCGCAAAGTCCGCCGATCACGGCGTCATGGAGATCGGCGAGAAGTCCACGAACCAGCTCTTCGGCTGCACGAAGCCCTTGACCTTGGGGCTCATGGCGCGCGGAGAGACGTCGTGGGCGACATAGAGGAACGCCGCGTCGTCGACCGAGGCCGCATGCAGTTCGGCCAGCGCCGCATCGCGCGCCGCCGGTTCGAAGGTCTGGCGCGCCCTGGTCACCAGTTCGTCGAACTTGGGATTATTGATGAAACCCCAATTGTTCGAGACCGGCGGCGCCATCGACGATTGCAGGAAGCGCACCAGGGCAAAGAACGGGTCCATCGCCGCATAGGTGACGTTGGTGGCATTGGCACCATTGGCGGTGGGGTCCTTGGCGCCGCGGCGCCAGTTGGTGAACAGCGTATTCCACTCGATCACGTCGAGCTGCACGTCGAAATAGCATTCGCCCAGAGCCTGCTGCAGATACTCGTTCATCGGCAATGGCTGCATCTGGCCCGAACCCGACGCCGAGGTCTGGGTCTTCACCGTCAGCTTCTTGGTCGGGCCGAAGCCGGCTTCCTGCATCAGCTTCTGCGCCGCGGCCTTGTCATACTTGATCTGGAAAGTCGGCTTGCCGCGCCAGGGATGACCGGGCTCGAAAGTGCCGGTCGCCGGCACCATCAGGCCGGCCAGCAGGCCGTCCCTCAGCCCTTCGCGATCGATGCACAGATTGGCCGCCTTGCGAACGCGGATGTCGTTCCAGGGCGAACCCTCGACGCGCGAGAACTGCCACGGCCAGACATGCGGCGACTCATTTGACTGCAGCTGGAATCCGCGCGCCTTGATTTCCTTCACCGCATCCGGCGCCGGGGCTTCGATCCAGTCGACCTGGCCGGAGAGCAGCGCCGCGGTGCGGGCATTGGCCTCGGGCATCGGCAACAGCAGCATCTTGTCGACCTTGGGGACGCGCGCCTTGTCCCAATAGGCCTCGTTCTTCACCAGTTCGAGCCGCTCGCGCGGCGTGAACTTCGACATCTTCCATGGCCCGGTGCCGGAAGCGTCGCGGGCGAAGCCGGCCCAGGCGGCCTGCGACTTGGCCTTGGCGTCAGCGCCTTCCGCCGTCTCGAACAGCTTCTGCCATTTTGCCGGGCTCGCCATGAACAGGTTGGTCAGGTTGATCGGCAGGAAGCTGTCCGGCTCCTTGGTGGTCAATTCCACCGTGAGATCGTCGATCTTGCGCGCGGAAGCCAGCGTCGGCATCCGCGACGCGGTGACGCCGACCTGGCTCGGATCGAAATGCGGCGCATCCTGCTTCAGCACCTTTTCCACGTTCCAGACCACGGCGTCGGCATTGAACGGCGAGCCGTCGTGAAATTTGACGCCGGGGCGAAGCTTGAACGTCCACTTCTTCTTGTCGGCCTCGTCGACCTTCCATTCGGTCGCGAGCCCGGGAATCACGACGCTCGGCTTGTCGGCAGAGGAGAGGTCCCACAGCGTCAGGGCGTCATACATGGTGAGGCCGGTGAAGCGGTTGCCCTCGAAACCCTGGTCGGGTTGGCCCAGCGTGCGCGGAATATCGGCGGCGGTCATGCCGATGCGCAGGGTGGTTTGGGCGACGGCTGCCTGCGGCAGTGCGGCGACCAGGCCAACCCCAAGCACGGCGAATGTGGCGGCCCGATATTTCCAAGATTTTGCAGCACGCATCCCAGCAACTCCTTCTCGTTTTTGATGACTATTTCTTATGCAATCTCATGCAACGCGCATGCCAAGGGAAGCAATTATTCTCCGAAAGGCTATTTGACGCACAATTCGTTGTGACCGCGGGCCGGCGCAGGGAATGAATGCCTATTCTGGCATCAAGTTTGCAATGCACAATCCGTTTCCCCCTCACGGAGCCTGGTACATGCGCACCCGAAACTCGATGCTTCTTGCTGCCGCGGCACTTGCCGTCAGCGCCGGCCTGTTCGCCGTACCGGCGCAAGCCGAGACAGTGGTGCGGTACGGAATCTCGATGGCGGACATTCCGCTGACCACCGGACAGCCCGATCGCGGAGCAGGTGCCTATCAATTCAGCGCCTATACGATCTACGACCCGCTGGTCGCCTGGGAAATGGACGTGTCGGAGCGGCCCGGCAAGCTGGTGCCTGGGCTGGCCACCGAATGGAAGGTCGATGAAGCCGACAAGAAGAAGTGGCGGTTCACGCTGCGGCAGGGCGTCAAGTTCCATGACGGCAGCGATTTCAACGCCGATGCGGTGATCTGGAATCTGGACAAGGTGCTCAACGACAAGGCGCCGCAATTCGACAAGCGGCAGAGCGCGCAGGTCAAGACCCGGCTGCCCTCGGTGGCGAGCTACGCCAAGGTCGACGGTTCCACCATCGAAATCACCACCAAGGCCGTCGACTCCTTCTTCCCCTATCAGATGCTCTGGTTCCTGGTCTCCAGTCCGGCGCAATACGAGAAGCTCGGCAAGGACTGGGACAAGTTCGCTGCCTCACCTTCAGGCACCGGACCGTTCAAACTGACTAAATTGGTGCCGCGCGAACTCGCGGAACTTTCGAAGAATGCGGACTACTGGAACAAGAAGCGTCTTCCCAAGGCCGACAAGATCATCCTGATCCCGATGCCGGAAGCGCTGACGCGCACCAACGCGCTGCTGGCCGGACAGGTGGACCTGATCGAGACGCCGGCGCCGGACGCGGTGCCGCAGCTGAAATCGGCAGGAATGCGCATCGTCGACAACATCACCCCGCATGTATGGAATTACCATCTCAGCGTGCTGCCGGGCTCGCCCTGGACCGACATCCGCCTGCGCAAGGCGCTCAACCTCGCGATCGACCGCGAGGCGGTGGTCGGCCTGATGAACGGCCTCGCCAAACCCGCCAAGGGCCAGGTCGATCCGTCGAGCCCGTGGTTCGGCAAGCCTTCCTTTGATCTCAAATACGATCTGGCGGCGGCGAAGAAGCTGGTGCAGGAAGCCGGCTACTCCAAAGAGAAGCCGCTGAAGACCACCTTCGTCATCGCGCAAGGCGGCACCGGGCAGATGCTGTCGCTGCCGATGAACGAATTCCTGCAGCAGAGCTTCAAGGAGATCGGCATCGAGGTCGACTTCAAGGTGGTCGAGCTCGAGAATCTATATACGGCCTGGCGCAAGGGCGCGGCGGACGAAATGAACGCCGGCATCACCTCCAACAACATCGCCTATGTGACCTCGGACCCGCTCTACGCCATCGTGCGGTTCTTCCATTCCGGCCAGATCGCGCCGGTCGGCGTCAACTGGGGCGGCTACAAGAATCCGAAGGTCGACGCGCTGATCGACGAGGCCAAGCAGAACTTCGATGTCGCCAAACAGGATGAATTGCTGGCGCAGGCCCATGCGATGATCGTCGACGACGCCACCCTGGTGTGGGTGGTGCATGACACCAACCCGCATGCGCTGTCGCCCAAGGTGAAGAAATTCGTGCAGGCGCAGCACTGGTTTCAGGATCTGACCACGATCGGGCTGGAGTAGAGGAAAGCCGTAGGGTGGGCAAAGGCGCACTCTTCGCGCCGTGCCCACCATTCGCGATGCTTCGTCAAGATGGTGGGCACGCATCCGCCTTCGCTCTTTGAGCTCTGGCGGACGCTTTGCCCACCCTACGATCGCTTGCGCCGCGGCCCTACTTCGTCAGCAACGCGAATGCGCCGTTCCAGTTTTCCGGCGGCGGGTTTTCCTGATAGAGGCGGATTCGGGCCTCGTACAAATTGTACAGATATTCCAGCGCGTGTCCGTCGTCGGACTTGCGGCCGCGCGCGATCGCCGCCAGCGCGCCGTCCCAGTCGCGGTTGCGATAGCATGCCAGCATCTCGATGGTCAGGTTGCGCAAACGCTGAAAGCTTTCGGACTGCGCGGTGTCCTCGCGGCCGGCGATGGCGTAGATCACCTCGGGCTCCTTCTTGCCCTTGACCATGATGAAGTCGAGTTCGAGAATCGCGAACTTGTCCTTGACCGCCATCGCGGTCTTCGAGCCGATGATGATCGGGAATCCGTACTCCTTGGACTGCCCCTCCAGCCTTGAGGCCAGATTGACGCTGTCGCCCAGCACCGAATAGTCGAAGCGCAAATTGGACCCCATATTGCCGACGACACAGACACCGGTATTGAGGCCGACGCCGACATTGATCGGGATATAGACGTGGCCGCCGTCCTGCGCCTCGATCTCGCGCTCCTGATTGAGTTGGTCGATCCGCTCCAGCATGTCGAGCGCGGCTTCGCAGGCATTGATCTCGTGCTGATTGTCGTCGAGCGGCGCGTTCCAGAACGCCATGATGGCGTCGCCCATGTATTTGTCGATGGTGCCCTTGCGATCGAGAATGGCGTTGGTCAGCGGCGTCAGGAACCGGTTCATCAGCGCCGTCAGGCCCTGCGGATCGTGCTTGTAGGATTCCGAGATGGTGGTGAAGCCGCGGACGTCGGAAAACATGATCGTCATCTCGCGCTCCTCGCCGCCGAGCTGGAGCTTTTCCGGCGACTGCGCCAGCTGCTCGATCAGCGCCGGCGACAGATACTGGCCGAAGGCCGAGCGAATCTGCCGCCGCTGCTTCTGCTCCCGCACGAAGCTCGAGAACACCAGGGTCAGGTAAATCGACATGGTCGACGCCAGCGGGTAGGTGAAATCGATCAGCAGCCGGTGCTGGGTGTAGAAATACCAGGAGGTGCCGATCAGCGCCGAGGCAAACAGGACGCCGACCGCAACCAGGGTGACCGGTCCGAACATCGGCGCAAATGCGATCACCAGAAGCCCGAGGATGAGTGCAAAGAAGAATTCCGCTGATATAGCCCAATTGGGCTGCGACAACACGGTTCGGGTCAGCACGCTTTCGAGCACCTGGGCGTGAATTTCGACACCGGGCATGACAGGATCGACCGGCGTCGTCTTGGTGTCGAGAAGACCGACCGCCGAGGTGCCGATCAGTATCAGCTTCTGCGCAATCTTCTCGGGCGGGACACGGCCTTCAAGTACGTCGATCGCCGAGACGTAGATCGATGGATCGCGGCGAGCGAAATGCACCCAGACCTGGCCGTTGCGATCGGTCGGGACCTCGAAGCCCGAGACGGCGACGCTTTGCATGCCGGCCTTGTCGGCCTTGGTCAGGATCGTGCCGGAGCCGGATGCGACCCGCAGCATTTCAAAACTCAGCGACGGCATGGTCGCGCCCTGCGCCAGCATGATCATCGGCACCCGCCGCACGATGCCGTCCCGCTCGTTCTTGATCGTGAACAGGCCACGCCCCGCAGCCGCCTGCTCCAGCACCGGGACGTTGCGCAGCAGGCCTGGAAAATCGTACAGGAACGGCTGCGGCTCCTCGCCGCGCATCGCCAGCCCCGTCACCGGCAACGATTTGTCGAGCTCGCCGAGCACATAGGGAAAGCCGGACTGGCCCAGCACCACGCGCGAGCGCTTGAGCGAATCGGCAAGGATCCGATCGTTGCTCGGCAGCGCGCGCAGCTTGGCCCTGACATCCTCGTCGAGATTGGGGATGGTGTCGGCCGCGACCGCCGGATTGAGCCGGTCGGGCTCCGCGAACACGATATCGAAGGCGATCACGACGGCGCCGAGCGCGGTGAGCTTGTCGATCAGATCCGCGACCTGGGTCCGCGGCCACGGCCACTGGCCGAGCTTTGCCAGGCTCTTTTCGTCGATGTCGATGATGGTGACCGGCTTGGCCGTCTTGACCCGGGGCTCGATGACCTGGAAGCCGTCGAAGGTCCTGACCCTGAGCTCCTCGATCGCAAAGGGGTCGGCGACGCGCAGCGCCGCCAGCCCGAGCAGGATCGCGAGGCAGACCAGCCTGGCAATCCCGAACCTGCGCTTGAACCAGCGCCGCACTACCCTCAGCCGCTTCATTCCGATTGGGTATCACATCAGGGGATTGCGGCACCAGATGCCGGTGGGGACAATACTATAACCCGCGCATAAATCGGTTGTATGCTGGGTGGTCCGATCCAGGGGTTCTGCGGGAATTGCCGATGTTCAACCGTGTGAGCGGCTCGGAGCATCAGGATCTCGCCGCGGTGCTGGCCGAGGTCGGGCGGATGGACATTCCGCGGCTGGCGTAGCCGGTGCTAGTCGAAACCGCCGCCGCTGGGATGCAGAATAAAATCGTTCATGTGCAGGCTGCTGCGGCTGACATTCGAAAGCAGGATCGAGTCGTCACCCAGTGTGATGAGCGTGTCCGCACCTTGCTGCACGACCTGGCCTGAGGAAGTGAGCCAGGCGTCGAACGAAACCTGATTGCCTGCATCGAACGGAAGGTCATTCACCAGATCGATCCTGTCCTGGCCCGGCCTGAAATCGGTGACGGTGTCTACGCCGCTATCGGCCGTGAACACGAACTGGTCGGCGCCGGCGCCTCCCGTGAGCGTGTCGCTGTAGCCGGTCGCGAAGATCACGTCCTTGAGGGCAGTGCCCTGCAGCGTGATTGGGCCCTCGCCGGTCTGGTTGAAGACGAAATTCACGGTATCGCTGCCGCCGAGGTTGTCGGCGATGGTCATCGTGACCATGTCGGTCGGCGGGACATTCTCGTCGGGCGTATAAATCCATCCTTCCGTCAGCATCTGGTTGATGGATCCGAGAGGCCCCGCCCCCCACAACGTGCCGTCGGTGCCATCGTCGAAATTATTGATCTCTGATGGCGGGCCAACGGGAGCCAACGTGCCGTGAGCGGCCACGACAGTGACGGTAAACCCATTGGCCTGGTCGTCCGCGATCGAAAGCTGGCTTACGATCGTGCCGCCGAAGTCGTCTCCGCCGGTCTGAAGATCGCTGGTCAGGATGACCGGCGCGCGGTCGACGGTCACACCCTGTTCCACATACAGCGTCCCCAAGAGAAGCCCCTGGTCCCTGTATTCGTACATGTCGAACGAGACCCCCGCCGTCGCGGAATCGCCGGGAGGAGAATAGAAGGCGCCCGTTTGCGCCAGAGTCCAATGACCGTCGCGATGCCCGTAATACTCGCCGGCCAGCACCACGGTGTCGCTGCCGTTGCCGAGAATTCGTCCCACATGGCCCGCATTGACCTGATACAGGTCCTCGGGCTGGACGACGATGGTGTTGGCATCGGTCTTGTTGAGATCGATGATTTCGATGTTGGTCAGATTCTGACCCTCGGGCCCGGCAGCCAGATTGAAGGCGCCGGACAGTCTGATGGTGTCGACCCCGTCACCGCCGTCGATATTCCACGCGGCGTTGTCACTGATGGTAATGACGTCGTTGCCCTTGCCGGCGTCGATGGTATCGGCGCCGCCCCCGGCATCGATGTAGTCGGCCAGATCGCCGCCCCGCAGCACATCGGCACCGGCGCTGCGTGGCTGTCATAACCATATTCGGCGAGGATGGCGTCGAACGCCTCCGGGGTGTTACTCTGCACGGCGGCGTCGATATCCGTGGCCGGAATATTGAAACGCGTCGCCTCGAAAAGCGGTCCAAATGCATCAGAGACGTGAACGCCACTGATGAGGCCGCCGGTCAGCGTGACCTCTTCCTCGATCGAACCGGTCCATTGCAGGCCCTTGGCATCGATCACGATCGTCCTGCCGCCGATCTCGACCGTGAGATGGTTTGCGTCGATGGATGTGAGGTCGCCGTCGTGCAGATCGCTCCACAGCGTCGTGGTGTCGTAACCGTCCGCCGTGCGCACCCTGAGATCGACGTACGACGGCTCGAACGTCACCGTCACTGTAGCGGGAGCGGAGACCGCGCCGTGGCTGTCGGTGATGGTGTAGGTGAATACATCCGTCAGCGCCGGCAGTTGACCTGGCTGCAGGTCGTAGATCGGAATGCCGGGAATCGACTCGCCGTTGGCGTCCTGGCCGATCGCGTAGATGTAGTTGCCGGCATAGACGTGGAAGTCGACGAATCCCCCGAACGTCACCGATACCTGTTCGGTGGCGTAGAACCGCATCGTTCCGTACTGCCCCTGAATGGTGTAGGTGCCGTCGCCCGGCGTCGCCTGGTTCTCGCCGTACGCAGCACCGGAGATCGCGAAGGAGTCCTCGTCGGGGTCGCTGTCGTTGGTGATCAGCGTGCTGGCGATGGCGATGTAATCGGGGCGGACAATGACATTGTCGTTGCCCGCGACGGGCGCGTTGTTGGAGGACGCCGCGGCGAGATCCACCGTCGCATTGAAATAGTCGGTGTTGTGGCCGCCATTGGCGGTGCCGTCGCCGTCGTTGAGCGTGAACGTCACCGTCCGGGTACCGGGAACCGCGTCCTGCTTGCCGTTCGCGAACTGGATCGCCTGCGCCAGCCGGGCAACGGCATCATCGGTAGCGTTGCCGTTCAGCGCGATCGTCAGGCTGTTGATATTGTCGGTGAGCGTGCCGATTTCGACAAAGTTGGCCCCATTGGCCGCACCGTCGGAATCGAAACTCACGATATGGCCGGAAGCATCGTAGTGGATGTATCCGCTCTCCGCGATCGACAGCGTATCGCCCTGGTGACCTCCGGCCGTCACTGTCGCGGTCAGCGACCCGCCGACGTAGTCGGCGCTGTCGATATCGCTCGCCGAGACCCCGGTTGCGATCGCGACCGCGGCACCGGCCACAGACGCCGTACCGACACTGCCGCCCGTGAAATCCGGCGCGTCGTTGACCGGCGCGACGTTGAAATCGAAATGCTCCGTCGCCGACTGCGCGCCGCCCGGTCCGTTATGGCCCTGGTCGTTGACGGTGACCGTGAGTTGGCTGGGCCCGCTGTAATTCGACTCCGGAATGTAGACCACGCCATTGGCCAGCGCGGCATTGATGGCCGATTGCGAGCCGGTCAGCGAAACCGTGCCGTCGCTGCCGTCGAGATCGCCGGTCAATCCGGGCATATCAGCGTCGTCGAAGGCGAGCGTGCCGTGCTGCACGCTCAGCGTCACCGATATCGGGGCGCTGGCGGCATCGGGGTCGGATACCGACAGCGAGGTCAACCTCAGCGGGGTGTCCTCGTTGATCGTCACCCCGTCGGCGAGCCAGTTGTCGCCGCTGTTGGCGGTCCAGCCCGGATCTCCGAGCAGCGTCAGGCCTCCCTCGCCGTTCGTCAGGTCGGCCGCGGTCGTACCGCTACCGTCATTGAGCGGGAAATAGGCGACGAGGCCGCTTTCGTTGCCCGTCAACGACGTGAACTGCGCCGCCTGAACCTGCTGCTGGGTAAGCGCGGTGTTCCACACGCTGACATCGGCGATGGAGCCGTGGAAACCCTCGGTCTGGAATTCGACGCCGTCAACCGTGACGCCCCCGATCATGGTGAAATCCGGGTAGTCGTATGAACCCGGAATGCCGTTCACGCCCTGCTCGAGGGTGAATTCAGCCACGCCATCGACGTAGAGCGTGAAGGTGCCGTTGACGTGCGACAGCGCAACGTTGTGCCATTCTCCGGCGGCCAGCGTGACATCGGTATCGAAGCCGCCGATGCCGCCGGCATAAATATGCAGCGCAAGACCGCCCTCGGTCATCATGCCATTGACACCGAAACCGGCGTCCGACGTGCTGCCGTTGTAGAACAGCAGCTGGGCGTCCTCGGCGTTGCCCTGGCCGTCCCAGTTCACCCAGCCCGCGAGCGTGACGCCATCCTCCGCGCCATTGCCGACATGGGTGGTGGTGGCCGGGCCGATGGCGGCCGAGTCGCCACCGAAGTGCAGATAGGTCGGCGCGAAGCTGATCGCGGGCGCATCGTTCGGCGGGGCAAAGATGAAATCGCTCTCGACCAGGCTCGCCGCCGAGACGCCCTGAAGCGTCAGCGAGTTGCCGGAGCTGAAGGTGATGACGGTGTGCGGACCATCCTGGATCGGATGCAGATCGGCCAGCGAATAGACGCCCGGCACACCGGTGAGATCAATCCGATCGCCCTCGCCGCGGTTGAAGTCGATGACGGTGTCGTTGCCGTATCCGGTCGCATAGACGAAGGTGTCCGCGCCTGTGTCGCCGATCAGGGAGTCGGTTCCGGAGCGGCCATCGAGAAGATCGTTGCCGCCGCCACCAAATAGAATGTTGTCATTGCCATCGCCGCGAATGCTATCGCCGAAATTCGATCCGCCGATTTCATCGACGCCGCTGAAAGTGTCATGGCCGACCGAGGCATCGCCATCAGCAGTTCCCAGCGCCATGTCGATGGTCACGCTCGACGTGGCGCTGTAATAGCCGAGATCGGTATGGCCGTTACCGACGATCTGATCGTCGCCGCCGAGGCCCTGGAAGCCGTTGTAGCCGACGAAATTCAGCGCGTTGTAGACGTCGTCAAACCCGGTACCGATCACGAACTCGACCGAGATCAACGTGTCGTGACCGACGGCGGCGTCGCCGTCGACGGTGCCGGCGAACATGTTGACGGTAATGCCCGTCGTTGCGTTCGGATCGTTGTAGATCGCCAGATCGGCCCCGCCGCGGCCGTCGATGGTGTCGTCGCCGCCGCGTCCTTCGAATTGCTCGAGCGGTCCCAGCAGTTATCTCTGCCGCGCAGGGTGTCAGCAAAATCGCTGCCGACGACGCCGTTGACGCCGCTGAAATCATCATGCCCCACCGAAGCGTTGCCGTCGGCCGTGCCGTCGTCGATGTCAACCGTGACGCCCGCCGTCGCATTGAAATAAATGACGCGGGTGTTGCCGTTACCGGTGATGGTGTCGTCGCCGCCCATTCCTTCGAACTGATTGAAGGTGCCTGAATTGCCGACGTTGAACTCCGCAGCATTGAGGTAGCCGGCGGCGCCGAAATTGGTCGCATCAAAGCTGTCGGCGAAATTGGTGCCCTGAACGCCTTCGATACCACGCAGCGTATCGGTGCCGGTCGAGGCATCGCCGGTCACGGTGCCGGCGGCGAGGTTGACGCTGATTCCACCCGTGGTGTGGGTCATGTTATTGTATTGCGCGATGTCGTATCCACCGCGGCCATCGATGAAATCGTCGCCAGCGAGACCCATGAATTGCTCGTCGTTGGCGCTTCCCAACAGGCTGTCGCCGAACATCGAACCCATCACGGCGTTGACGCCGCCATAGATGACGTCGATCCCGACCGACGCGAGGTCGAGGTTTGTCAGATTGAGCGCGTCGGCCCGGTCGAGCGCCACGCCGGTGCCGCCGGCGGCGGTATAGGCGAGGTCCACGAGCACGGCGGCCGTCGATTGCGAGAACTGAATCCGCGTGTTGCCGTTGCCGGTGATGCTGTCGTTGCCGCCCTGGCCATCGAAATTGTTGAAGGCGCCCAATGAGCCGGCATTGGTGCTGCCGGCGTTGAAGCCCACGGCATTGTAGATATCGGCGAAGTGGGTGCCGCGCACGCCTTCGACGCCGCGCAGCGTGTCGGTGCCGACCGAGGCGTCGCCGGTCACGGTGCCGGAGGCGAGGTTGACCGTGATGCCCGAATGGGTGGCGGGGTCGCTGTTGTAAGCGGCGAAATCATAGCCGCCGCGGCCCTCGATCGTATCGTTGCCCCCGCGGCCATCGAATTGCTCGAAGCTGCCGTTCTCATTGTCGCTGCCGCGCAGCGTATCGCCGTAGCCGGATCCGATGACGCTACTGACGTTGGTAAAATGATCCGTTCCGACCGAGGCATTGCCGGTCGCCGTGCCCGCGGCAAGGTCGACGACCACGGCGGCACTGGCGCTGGCATAGGAAATCCGCGTCAGCGCCTGGCCCTGCACATTGACGTTGCCGGTGATGATGTCGTCGCCGGCCATGCCTTCGAAGGAGTTGAAGCCTGTGGGCACGCCGGGCAGGCCGGAAGAGCCGGTGAAGCCCGCGGCCGAATAATGATCGGCGAAATTGCTGCCCTGGATCGCCTCGATCCCGATCAGCGTGTCGGCGCCGATACCCTGGCCGGTCACGGTTCCCGCGGCGAGATCGACGGTGATGCCGCCGGTCGCATCGGTGTAGACGGCGCGGTCGAACCCGGCGAGACCGTTGAGGGTGTCGTCGCCACCAAAACCCTGCAGGATGTCGTTGTCGGCGGTGCCGGTCAGCGTGTTGTCGTTGTTGTCGCCGGCGATGGTGCCGGGGTTGGCCACCGCAAAGGTCACCGGCAGATCCGCATCGTAGACCACCACCCGGACCGGAATCTGCGTCGTGCCGCTGTCGTTGGTCAGCAGGATGACGAAATCCTGCGTCACTTTCTGGCCGGGCAGCAGTGCGGCGAAATCGGACTTCGGCTCGCTGAAGCTCCAGACGATGTCGCCCTGGGCATTGAACGATGCGGTGAACCTGCCGTTCGGATTCGCCACGCTGAGCGTGGCGCCGTTGTGATCGCCGGTCAGGTCGATGACGCCGCTTGCGGTGAGGATGGCCGGCGAGTTCGCGCGTTCCTGGATGATCGCACTGCGGCCCGAGGTCGGATCGGCGAGAAAAATATCGCCGGTGCCGGGCGCGGCGCTGCTGGCGAACGCAATGTACAGGCCGCCGGCGCTGATGGTCGCGCCGAGATTGGCGTTGCCGTCGGGCTGGTTGCCGTTGGCGAGGTTCGAAACCCGGCGGTAGATGGGGTTATTGGGATCGCTGACGTCAACGACATAGGTATCGGTGACGGCATTGCCGTCGCCCGCCAGCTCGGCGTCGCTGGCGAAGATGATGAAATTGCCGTCCGGGCTGATCACCGGATGGTAGCTGGCGCCCGACGCATTGGCGGTGTGGAACACGACCTGCCCGAGGGAGAGATCATAGAGATAGATTTCCGAATGGCCACCCGGCGCGTCGCTTTGATAGACGACATAGCGGCCGTCGGCGCTGAACGAAGCCGCGGCGTTGCCGGCGTCGGTGGCGGTGCTGGCGATCTCGGTGGCGGTGCCGGTCGTGAGATCATAGACGAACAGATGGCCAGAGCCGCCCGGCGTTGCCGCATCGGTCTGCCAGAACGCGATCAGATGGCCGTCGGCGCTGATCGCCGGCAGCCACACCGACCCGGTCTCGCCGATCGCGGCCGCCGTGATGGTGGCGGTCACGTGGCCCTGGGGATCGTAGATTCCGATGCCGTTGCCGCCGTGCTCGATGGCGATCCTGCTGCCGTCGCCTGACACCGTGGGCGCGCCGCCGGCGGCGAGCTGGGTCGTTTGCTGATAGTGCGCGGAGTCGGTGGGATCGTTGTTGTAGATGTAGACGTAAGATTGGGTGCCGTTAGTGCCCTGGAACACGACGTAGCGGCCGTCGGCGCTGATGGTCTGGCCGCTGTAGCTGAAGCCGTTGCCCGCCTCGGCGACCGTGATCGTGGTGTGGGTCTGGTGATTGTAGAGGAAGATCGAGCCATCGGGGTCGTAGACGATGTACTGCCCGTCGGCGCTCATGACCGGGCCGAAATGGTCGCCGCCCGGCCCCGAGATCTGGTTGACGGTCGGCGGCGTCACCACGAAGGGCAGCGGCGCATTGGGAATAATATTGGGAATAATATTGAGCGTGACGACAATGGGGCTCGGCTGAACCGGGGTGGTTCCCGGCGTCCCCGGAACAGGCGGTGGGTTGAGCACGACCGTAGCAGGCGGCAGTCCATCGCCTGTATGGCCAGGCGTGCTGCCGGCAGGAATGTAGACGGGCGCAAGCGGGTTAGCCGGGGTGCTGCCGGCGGCGGCATACTGCCGCGGATTGGCGGTATTGTTTTCGGTGTGCTGCGGAAGGTTCGGATCGATCGCTTTCTGGATCTCGTAGAGGGTCAGCGCTTCCCGGAAAATACTGAATTCCTGCTGGATCTGCGCGACCGTCTTGTTGCTCTCCTGGGCGATCACCTCGAAGTTGGCGATCGGCGTCAGCGTCAGCGTCGAGCCGTTGCTGGTGACCGTTCCGATCAGGACTCCCCGGCTGTTGTAGACCTGAACGGCATGGGTCAGACCGTCGCGCTGGTCGATCACCGAGATCGAGACCTTGCCGTCGACCGCGGAGATATCGAGAATCACCGCGGTGCCGCGAATGCCCATGGTGGCGACAGGTGTGCCGACCTTCATGTCACCGGTCTTGGCGACCTGCCCGGCGACGAAGCTGGCCGCGCCCTGCACCAGGGTGAACAGCGACGAGTTCGAGGTGCTGCTGGCGTCGTAGGTCAGGTCGTTCAGCATCAGGCGCGCGTTGGCGCTGAGGTTGAAGGTGGTGCCGTCGATCATGACGAGGCCGACGCTGGAGCCGCTGCCGGTCTGCACGACGTCGTTCTGCAGGACGGTGTCGCCATTGTTGAGCGTGACGGTGACGCCGTTGCGCACGACGCTGGCGCTGCCGGTCATCTTGACGACATGGCCGACCACCTTGGCGGCGGCCGCAGCAGCAGTGCCCGCGGCCTGGGCATACTGAACGTGCCCGGTCATGGCCTCGATCACGCTGGCATCGAGCGGCGCGCCCTCGGGCGAAACCAGCGTGGGACGCTTGTCGCCGTGAAAATAGTTCGGCACCACCACGCGATGCAGCTGATCCGAAACGATCAGGTCGGCGCCCGACCGCGAATAATCGCCGGAGAACAACAGATGTGCATCGGGAATGGTGACGCTATCGCCGCCGCCCTGGTGTTCCAGCGCGTCGATCTTGAAGCCGGCACTGGAAAAATTATCTGGCGTGCCCGACCCAAATTTACCGGCGTAATTCAATGCGCCACCGTAAATGGTTAATATTTAACGAATACTGCCTATGGAACCGTGCTTACCACTGCGCGGAACGATGCGAAACCATCTCCAGCTTGCACAAATCACATTCCGGAGGGCCGCCATTCCGAGTCCTTTCGTCCGGGACATCGAAGATTCGAAGTATTGGTCGAAAGTTTCGCAAGTTCATCGGGTCCAAAGCGCCTATCAACAGCACCTTTTGCGTAGATCACCGTATAGAATAAAACCCGATACTTGGCTCGACCTTACCCTGCATTTCCCTGCAGAACACTGCGCCAGTTTCCCGGCAAACATTGTGATCCAGCTAACAGTAGCGTGAGATTTCCCGCGAATTAGCCCGACCCGCCACGGCCGATCCATAAAATTTTACGTAAACTGACGAGACCGGTTTCAGCCTGTTTCGCGCTTTTCGGCCGCCCGGGACCGGTTTTAAGTCAACTAAAAGCTCCCCCGCCCATCCTCACCCGCGAAACGATCCGGTCACGAGCGGGCTAACGAGCCCTCGCCGATGCCCGGACATGGGGCGTCAGATGGGGATATCGGGTCATTCGCGCGCGTTGCGCGCCGCCATACTTGCCATGCTTGCCTTGGCCCTGGCCTGGTTCGGGCCAGCGACGGAGCTGTCGGCGGAAACGCTGAAAGCGTCGGCGACACCGGATCCGGTCGAACGGTCCGCCGAGCCATTCGGGTTGTTTGCATTGCATCTCACCGGCGGCGGACTGCTGGCGAAGTGGCAGGGCGTCCAGCGCCGCCTCGACGATGAGATGGTGCAGCTGGCGCTGTGCGAAGGCGATCCCGATCGCTGCGCCTCGCCGGCAGCACTGCAATTTCTCGCCATCGTCGACATCGGCAAGACTCGCGGCGGCCGCGCCCGGCTCGGCGAGATCAACCGCGCCATCAACCTCGCGATCCGGCCGATGGGCGACCTCGAACAATATGGGCAGATCGACGTGTGGAGCTCGCCGCTGGCGACGCTGACCCGTGGCGCCGGAGATTGCGAAGACTATGCCATCGCCAAATTCATTGCGTTGCAGCGGGCCGGCGTTTCATCCGACGATTTGCGCATCGTGATCATGCGCGACACCATCCGCGGCGAGGATCACGCGGTGGCCGCGGCAAGGCTGGACGGACAATGGCTGACGCTGGACAATCGCCGCATGGCGATGGTCGAGGACGCCCGGGTCAGAAACTACCGGCCGACCTTTGTGCTCGATCGCGACGGCGTCAGACGCTACGAGGAGGCGCCAATGCCGGTGCTCGGGGATCGCAACCTGGTGTCGCAAGCGGTCCGCGATGCCGGGTTTGAAACGTCGCCGATGTAACCGGCCGCAAGCCGCTCCGTTTCATCCAGGCAATTTGCACATCACGGCAATCGCACGTTGGTGCATTTGAATCATCGCCCGATATTGCAGTGCGTCCGAAATGCGCGTGGCATTTCGTTTGGCGGAAATTGTGGCGAGACTAATTTTCTCTTTTTGCGGCTTCCGCTCTACCTTCGATTGACGGCGTGCTCGGTGCGGACTTACCATCGCAACAGATCCGCTAGAGATCGTTGGGAGGTGAATATGACAGCTTTACCGCGCGTCGTTCTTACTCGCCGGTTTTTCCGCAAGATCCAGATCGAGCACATCGCGCTGGCCGCTGGCCTCGCTTTTCTCGCCCCGCCCGGCGCCGGCGCCCAGACATCAGAACAACTGGTCAAGGGCGCGACCGACACCGGCAACGTGCTCAATTACGGCATGGGCTACAATCTGCAGCGGTTCAGTCCGCTCACCCAGATCAACAAGGACAACGCCAAGAACCTGGTGCCGGTGTGGAATTACAGCCTGGCCGACGACCGGGCCGAGGAATCCCAGCCGATCGTCTACCAGGGCGTCCTCTACGTCACCACCCACAACGCCACGATGGCGGTCGACGCCAAGACCGGCAAGCAGATCTGGAAGACCAAGGTCGAGTATCCGCCGGAGACGCCGCGGATCGTATGCTGCGGCATCATCAATCGCGGCGTCGCGATCCACGACGGCAAGCTGTTCCGCACCACGCTCGACGCCCATGTCATTTCGCTCGACGCCAAGACCGGCAAGGAGCTCTGGCGCCAGAAAGCGGCCGACATCAAGGAAGGCTACTCGATGACGGTGGCGCCGCTGGTCGCCGACGGCGTCGTCATCACCGGCATTTCGGGGGCCGAATTCGGCACCCGCGGCTTCATCGACGGATGGGATCCGGCGACCGGCAAGCGTCTGTGGCGTACCTACACCGTACCCAGCCCCGATGAACCCGGCGGCGACACCTGGAAGGGCGACACCTGGAAGCTCGGCGGCGGATCGACCTGGATCACGGGCTCCTACGACCCCGAGCTGAACACGGTCTATTGGGGCGTCGGCAATCCCGGGCCGTTCAACGCGGCGGTGCGCCCCGGCGATAATCTCTTTACCTGCGCGGTGCTGGCACTCGAGCCGAAGACCGGCAAGATCAAATGGCATTACCAGTTCTCGCCGAACAACCCGTTCGACTATGACGCGGTCGCGGAGATGGTGCTCGCCGACATCACTGTCGAGGGCAAGCCGACCAAGGTCCTGATGGACGCCAACCGCAACGGCTTCTTCTATGTGCTGGACCGCACCAACGGCAAACTGCTCGCGGCCAATCCCTATGTGAAGGTCAACTGGGCCAGCGGCATCGACATGAAGAGCGGCCGTCCGGTCGAGACCGACGTCAGCAAGGAGGCCCGCGAAGGCAAGAAGGTGGTGGTGTATCCCTCGATCCTCGGCGGCAAGAACTGGGAGCCGATGTCGTTCAATCCGCAGACCGGCCTCGCCTACGCCAACACGCTGTCGTTCGGCGGCCGCTACAAGTCCGAGCCTGCGACCTACAAGGCCGGCGAGTGGTATCTCGGCATGGACCTGACCGATCTGTGGGAATGGCCCCCCGCCGGCGAGCCGCGCGGCCATCTCAGGGCCATCGATCCCCTGACCGGAAAGTCCAAGTGGGAAGTGGGCAGCGCCATCCCGCGTTTCTCGGGCGTGTTGTCGACCGCCGGCGGCGTCGTGTTCTCCGGCCAGCTGACCGGCGAGTTCGAAGCCTTCGATGCCAATGACGGCAAGAAGCTGTGGCAGTTCCAGACCGGATCGGGCATCGAGGGGCAGCCGGTGACATGGCAGCAGGACGGCGTGCAATATGTCGCCATCACCAGCGGCTATGGCGGCGTCTACTCCCTGTTCGCAGGCGACGAGCGGCTGGCCAGCGTGCCCACCGGCGGATCGCTCTGGGTGTTCGCCGTGAAGCAGTAGGGCCGCGCGTGATCAGACGATCCTGGTTCTGGACGGCGGCGTGTTTCGCCGCCGTCACCGTGACGGCAAGCGCGCAGACGCCGACGCCCGCCGCCCTGCCGCAACAAAATGCTGGCGCCGATCAGGCTCAGATCGATCAGGGCAAGGTCACCTATGCGCAGAAATGCTCGCACTGCCATGGCCCCAACATGGTGAGCGGCGGCGCCGTCGCGCCCGACCTGCGCCGGTTTCCGGACGACAGGGATCGTTTCATCACCACCGTGAAGCTCGGCAAGAACAACAGAATGCCGCCCTGGGGCGACCTTCTGAGCGACGAGCAGATCGCGACGCTCTGGGCCTTCGCCTCGAGCCGGAGGACACCATGAGAACCTGGCTGACGGCATCCGCGCTCGCGGTGTTGACGGCGGCCGCCATTGTGCCGGCGCATGCCGCGGGCGAGCCGCTGAGGGTCTGCCTCGACGAAAATCTGCCGCCGCTGTCGGCGCACCGCAAGGGCGCCCCCGACTCCGGCTTCGATGTCGCGCTGGCCGAGGCGGTCGCCGCAAAACTCGGCCGGCCGCTCCAAGTCCAGTGGTTCGGCAGCAAGCTCGACGAGGATTCCAGCCCGGCGCTGGAAGCCAACGCGCTGCTCTCCGACGGCCGCTGCGCGCTGGTCGGCAGCTATGCTCTGACGCAGGATTCGCTGGTCGCGCCCGGCGTCAAGACCGCCAAACCGCCGGATTACGAAGGCCGCAGCAGCGCCGACCGCCGGCGCCGCGTCGCACTGGGCGTGCTGGCCCCGAGCCAGCCTTACATCCATGCGCCGCTCACGGTCATCCTCGGACCGAAGGCGCGCGACCGCCGCATTGACGGCATCGCCGATCTCACCGGTCTGCGCCTCGCGATCGAGAGCGGGACGCTTGGCGACGCCATCCTGATGACGTTCGACAACGGCCGGCTGATCGACAGCATCACGCATCTGGTGCCCGGCCGCCACGACCTCCTGGGCGCGCTCGAGGGCGGCGACTTCGACGCCACGCTGCTCGACCTGCGCCGGTTCGACGCCCATCGCGCCGCCAATCCCGACACCAAACTTGCCGCTTCCGGATATTACTATCCGGTCGGCGCCAACCGGGGCTATGTCGGCCTCGACAGCGACATGGCGCTGATCACAGCGGTCAACAAGGCGCTGACCGAGCTGCAGGCCGCCGGCACCATGGCGGACCTCGCAAAGGCCGCCGGCCTCACCTATTTGCCGCCGCGCGAGCCGGCGATCCTCGGCGATGTCTGGCTGAAGATATTCAGGAAGTGACGAGTCAGATTCGAAGCTTGCGAAGGAAGCCTCACGAATACGGATGCAATGGCTGACTCGCGGCCATCCTTCGAGACGCCGCGCGAAGCGGCGCGGCTCCTCAGGATGAGGGCCTCCCTCGGGTCTCTCGCAGCGCACTCCGCTCCCTCATGGTGAGGAGCGCGTCTCGAACCATCTGGCACGTACCGGCTTCCGCAGATAAGCCAAACAAAAAGGGCTGCGCGATCGTCTCGCGCAGCCCTTCTTTTGTCAGAGCGAAACCGGCCTCAGAACATCAGGCCTTCCTTCACCAGCACCCAGCGGCCTTTCTTGATCTGCTGGACCTGCGTGATGGTGGTGGCGAGATGGTTGGTCTTCGAGAACACGGTCGGCGGCGAAGAGAAGATATCCTGGAACTTGTCGCCGGATTCCAGCGCGTCGAGCATCTTCTGGCCGGTCAGATCCTTGCCGGCCTTGTTGGCATAATGGGCGAACGTCATCACCGCATTGTAGCCGATGATCGCCTGGGTGTTGGCGTCGGCGCCGAACATCTTCTTGTAGTTGGCGAGCCAGTCCTTCACTTTTCCCTTCGCGGTGTCTTCGTAGGGAATTTCGAAGCCTGAAGCGGCATAGAGCCCCTCAACCACTTCCTTGCCGAGCGCCGGCACTTCGAGCACGTTGGTGGGCGTGGCGCCGAGGAAGGTCACGTCCCATCCGAGCTTCTTGGCTTCGCCCATCGTTCCGATGGTCTCGCGCAGCACCGTGCCGAGCAACACCATATCGCAGCCGTCGGCCTTCATCTTGGCGACCTGCGCGCTGAAGTCGGAGACGCCGCGCTTGTAGCTGGTCACCGAGGCCGGCGTCAGCTTCATCGCGGTAAGCTGCTGGGTGAAGCCATCGAGCACGTTCTTTCCGTACTCGTCGTCCTGATGCATGATGCAGGGCTTCTTGAAGTTCTTGGTCTCGATCATGTACTTGACGGCGGCGCGGGTGCTCTCGACATAGGGCAGCAGGTTGTTGAACTTCAGCCGTTCCTGCGGCTTGGCCGGGTCGAACTTGAAGGTGAATTCGGCCGCGGTCAGCGGAAACAGCTGCAACACTCCGGCGTCAAACAAAACGTCCTGCGAGGCGAGCACGGTGGGCGAGCCCATCGGGCCGACCATCGCGAAGATCTTGTCGCGCTCGACCATCTTCTGCGACGCCAGCACCGCGCGCTTCGGGTCGTAGCCCGAATCCTCCAGCACCATCTTGATCTTGCGGCCATGAACGCCGCCGGCGGCGTTGACCTCCTCCACTGCCATCTTCATGCCGTTGGAAACCGGCACGCCCCAGCCCTTGATCGGGCCGGACAGGTCCTGGTGGGTCCCGATGACGATCTCGGTCGCCGAGATGCCTTCATTGGTGACCTTGGTTTGCGCTGCGGCCGGCAGATGGGTCAGCGCAAGGGCGCCCACCGCAAGGCCCAGCACCTTGAACGATTTCGACATTGCAGTCTCCTCTTCGTGTGGCCCGTGTTGAGCGAAGGCCGGGGCCTTTAGATCCTTCGCCGTTTCCGATTGCTCGTCTGCTCGTCGCTCACGCCACCGCGCGCTCGCCATACATGGCGTTGATCTCGACCGCGTAGCGCTTGTTCACGAAACTGCGCTTCAGCTTCATGGTCGGCGTCAGTTCCTCATCCTCGGGCGTCAGCTGACGCTCGATCAGGAAGAACTTCTTGATGGTTTCGACCCGCGCGAAATTGACGTTCACCGCCTCGATCTCGCGCTGGATCAGATCCTGGATTTCCGGCGCCCGGCACAGGCTGGCATAGTTGGTGAAGGGAATGTCGTGGTCCTGGGCGTATTTCTCGACGTTCTCCTGGTCGATCATGACGAGGCAGGTCAGGAACGGCCGCTTGTCGCCGATCACCACGGTGTCGGAGATGTAGGGCGAGAATTTCAGCTGGTTCTCGATCTCCGACGGCGTGATGTTCTTGCCGCCCGAGGTGATGATGATGTCCTTCATCCGGTCGGTGATCTTGACAAAACCCTCATTGTCGATCGAGCCGACGTCGCCGGTATGCAGCCAGCCCTTGGCGTCGATGGTCTCGGCGGTCTTTTCCGGCTGGTTGAGGTAGCCCATGAACAGGAAGTCGCCCTTGATCAGGATCTCGCCTTCGGGGGAAACCTTCACCTCGCCCCACGGCGCGGCCTTGCCGACCGAGCCGAGCTTGATGCGATCCGGCGGCATCACGGTGGCGACGCCGCAGTTTTCGGTCTGGCCGTAGACTTCGCGCATGTCGATGCCGAGCGCGAGATACCAGCGGATCAAATCGGGCGCGATCGGCGCGGCGCCGGTAAAGGCCAGCCGGCAGCGATCCAGCCCCAGCATGCGCCTGATGTTGCGGAACACCAGCCAGTAGGCTGCCTGATTTGCGAGACGCAACGGCAGCGGTGCCGTGTCGCCCTGCAATTTGTATTCGGTCAGCTGATAGCCCAGCCCCAATGCCTGGCGATACATCCAGTTCTGCAACGGGGTCGCATCCTTCAGCGCGATGGTCACGCCGGAATAGAATTTCTCCCAGACCCGCGGCACCGCCAGAAACGCGGTGGGCTGCACTTCGCGCAGATTGTCCGGCACCGTTTCCGGGCTTTCGGCGAAATTCATCACCGACCCCAGCGCCAGCGAGATGTAATAGCCGCCGATCCGTTCGGCGACATGGCAGAGCGGCAGGAAGATCAGGCGCTCCTCGGCATCGCTCGACGGAAACAGGTCGTTGGCGTGGCGCATCTGGTGGGTGACGCTGCGATTGGAATGCATCGCGCCCTTCGGCGGGCCCGTGGTGCCGGAGGTGTAGACCAGGATGGCGAGGTCGGCAGCGCTTCGGCTTGCGATCATCTCGTCCCACAGCGCCGCGTGGTCGTTGATGTGATTGCTGCCCAGCGCCATGAACTCGGCCAGCGACATCACCATCGGATCGATGAAGCCGTTGAGGCCTTCCATGTCGAACACGACGATCTTCTGCAAGGTCGGGCAGCGCGCCCGGCACGACAGGATCTTGTCGAGCTGCTCCTCGTCCTCGGCGAAGATCACCTTGGTCGAGGAATCGTTCACCAGATATTCGACCTGGACCGCCGAATCGGTCGGGTAGATGCCAGAGGAAACGCCGCCGGCGCACAGGATGCCCATATCGGCATACACCCATTCCGGCACGGCGTTGGCGATGATCGAGGCGACGTCGCCCGGCCGGAAGCCGATGGCGTGCAGCGCGTAGGCGATTTCCTTCGATATCTGCTGCCACTGCCGCCAGCTGGTGGGCTGCCAGATGCCGAACTTCTTCTCGCGGATCGCGGGCTTGTCGCCGCGCGTTTCCACCGCCAGCAAAAAGCTCTTCGCGATCGTGTCCGCCACAGTCAACACTGCGGGTCTGGCCATATTTCGTTCCCTCCGCCTCTCGGCCCCGCCCGCGAATGCCAGCCTTGACAGCCAGTCTTTTCCGAAAGCAGGACCCGTATTTAACGCCGAATCTTCCCTAAAAGCCAACTCTGCGTCAGCGCCACGTTTTCTTCTTTTTCCAGCGCCGTTCGCCCCGCGCACCCTCTTCCTTGGCGCCGAGATAGAATTCCTGGATGTCCTTGGAATGCATCAGCCGTTCGCAGGTGTCGTTCATGACCACCCGGCCGATTTCCAGGACATAGCCGTAATGGGCGGTTTCCAGCGCGATCTTGGCGTTTTGCTCGACCAGCAGGATCGACATGCCCTGCTCCTCGTTGACCCGCTTGATGATCGTGAAGATCTCCTTGACCAGGATCGGCGACAGGCCGAGCGACGGCTCGTCGAGCAGCAGCAGCGTCGGCCGGTTCATCAGCGCCCGCCCGATCGCCAGCATCTGCTGTTCGCCGCCCGACAGCTGCCCGGCCGGCTGGTCGAGCCGTTCCCGCAACCGCGGAAAATAGCCGTAGACCAGTTCCAGGTCGCCGGCGACGTTGTCGCGATCCTTGCGCGGATAGGCGCCCATCATCAGGTTCTCGCGCACGCTCAGGAACGGAAACACCTCGCGCCCCTCCGGCACATGGCTGAGGCCGAGCCGCACGATCTTGTCGGCCTCCATGCGCTGGATCGGCTTGCCCAGGAATTCGATCGAACCCTTCTGCGGATCGAGAATGCCGGAAATGGTCTTCAGCACCGTGGTCTTGCCGGCGCCGTTGGCGCCGAGCAGGGTCACGATTTTTCCGCGCGGCACCTCGATGCTGATACCGCGGATGGCCATGATCGGCCCGTAATAGCTCTCGATATTGCTGAGCTTGAGGATGATGTCGGGGGTACTCATGTCGTCATCCCCCTCAAGCGCCCAGGTAAGCGGCGACGACGTCGGGATGACGCTGCACCTCGGCCGGCGATCCCATCGCCAGCACCTTGCCGTAGTTCAGCGCGATCACGCGGTCGGATACCCGGTTTACCAGCGTCATGTCGTGCTCGACCATCAGCACGGTGATGCCGAGCTCGGTCTTCATGTCCCGGATCCAGAACGACATGTCGTCGGTCTCCTCGACATTGAGCCCGGACGACGGCTCGTCGAGCAGGATCAGCTTCGGTTCGGTGCAAAGCGCCCGCGCCAGTTCGATCACCTTGCGCACGCCATAGGGCAGGCCCGAGATCAGCTTGTCGCGGTAGGGCTCGAGATCGAGGAATTCGATCACCTGCTCGACGCGGCGGCGGTGAATCTTTTCGTTCGCCTTCACGCTCGGCAGGAACAGCAATTCCTGCCACAGCTGGGTGGTGGAATGCCGGTGCCGGCCGACCAGCAGGTTGCTCAGCAAGGTGGCATTCTCGAACAGTTCGATGTTCTGGAAGGTGCGGGCGATGCCGAGCTTGGCGATGCCGAAGGCGGGCTCCTCGGTGATGTCCTGGTCCTCGAAGAAAATCCGGCCCGAGGTCGGGTTGTAGATCCGCGACACCAGGTTGAAGATCGAGCTCTTGCCGGCCCCGTTGGGACCGATGATCGACAGGATCTCGCCCTTCTCCACGGCGAAGGAGACCGCGTCGACCGCTTTCAGGCCGCCGAAATGCAGCGACAGGTTCTCGGCGCGGAAGTAGCTCATCGGTTACGCTCCGATTTGACGTAAATCTTCTGCCGCTTGAAGGTGGCGCGCTTGTAGAGCGGGAACAGCTGGAAGAAGAGCTTGATCTTGAGCCAGCGTCCGTAGAGGCCGAGCGGCTCGAACAGCACGAACAGCACGATGATCACGCCGTAGATCGCGCCTTTCAGCCCGTTGGCGGAAGCGAACGCCGCGACGTTGCTCTGGATCTTCGCGGCCGTCGCGGCGCCGGCGCCGAAGGTCGCGGCGACGGCCGCGATCATTCCGGGCACGTCGTCCTTGAGGTAGGTCAGGAACGGATCGATCATGACGATGAAGATCGCGCCCAGCACCGCGCCGTGCGGGCTGAAGGCGCCGCCGATCAGGATCACGATGATGAACTCGATCGAGAGCTGCAGCGTGAACATTTCCGGGCTGATGAAGCTGAGCTTGTGGGCGAACAAGACACCGGCGAATCCGGTGATCGCCGCCGAGATCGCAAACGACTTGACCTTGTAGAGCGATACGTTGACGCCCATGCTGCGCGCCGCGGTCTCGCTGTCGCGGATCGCGACGAAGGCGCGGCCGGTCGGCGAGCGCAACAGATTGAGCGTGCCGACGATGGTCAGCGTCAGCACCGCAAGGCAGAGGAAATAGAACGAGGGGCTGTCGCGCGACACCGTGGTGCCGAGGAATTGCAGGGCCTTGACCCGCATGCCCTCGTTGCCATGGGTCACGCTTTCCCAGCGTGCCAGGATTTCCTCGATGATGAAGGCGAAGGAAATCGTCGCGATCACCAGATAGATGCCCTGCAGCCGCAGCGCCGGGAACCCGACCATGGCACCGACCGCGCCGGTCAGCACGCCGGCGACGAGAAAATACACCGGGAACGGGACGTTGTATTGCTGCAGGTACGCCGCGGTATAGGCGCCGATGGCGAGAAAGGCGGCATGGCCGAGCGACGCCTGCCCCGTAAAACCGGTCAGGATCATCAGCCCGACGCCGACGGTGGCGTAGATGAAGACGAAGACCAGCTGGCTGACGAGATAACTGGAGAGAATGAAGGGTGCGACCACCAGGAACGCCAGCAGAACACCGTAGGTGACGATGTAGCCGCCGTGCGGAAACAGCTTGATGTCGTCTTCATAATCGGTCTTGAACATGAAACGCATGGCTGGGCCCTCAAACCTTCTTGCGCGCGTGATGGCCGAACAGGCCTTCGGGCTTGAGCAGCAGCACCATCAGGAGAACGACGTAGGGCGCGACGTCCTTCCATCCCTGCGGCAGATAGAAGCCGGCCATGCTCTCGATCACCCCGATCAGCACGCCCCCCACCACCGCGCCGGGGATCGAGCCGAAGCCGCCGAGCACCGCCGCCGGAAACGCCTTCAGCCCCAGCACCAGGCCGACAGTGGAATGAATGAAGGTGATCGGCGCCAGCAGCACGCCGGCCGCGGTCGCCACCGCCGCGGAGATCGCCCACACGATCGACACCACGCGCTTGACCGGAATGCCCATATAATAGGCCGCCAGCATATTCTCCGAACTCGCCCGCATCGCGGTGCCGAGCGTGGTCCGGTTGAAGAACAGATAGAGCATCGCGCAGAGGATGATGGTCGCCGCGATCACGGAGAGCTTGTCATAGGCCAGCACCAGGCTGCCGATCCGCAGCACGCCCTGGCTGAACGGCGTCTCGATCTTGAGGTCGTCGGTGCCCCAGATGATGCCGGCGATGGAGCGCAGGAAGTATCCGAGCCCGATCGTCGCCATGATGATGGAGAATTGCGGATAACCGAGGATCGGGCGCACCACGACCCGCTCTGCCAGCATGCCGAACAGCGCCATCGCCACCACGGCGCCGGCGAATCCGATCCAGTAATTGAGGCCGAGAACACCGATGAAGGTGAAGGCGAAGAACCCGCCCAGCATCATCAGGTCGCCCTGCGCAAAGTTCACGACTTCGGTCGCCTTGTATACCAGGACGAAGCCGAGCGCGATTAGGCCGTAGACGCAGCCGAGCGCAATACCGCTCACCAACTGCTGAACAAAGTCCAGCATTGCAGATTTCCCTCCCCCGGATGCGCGGCGATTCTATTGACCGCCTTTGCCGCATCTTGTGTCTAGTCGCTGCCCGCATCGCCGGTGTCGAAGCACTCGCGAACAGCTGGCCGGTATACAGCCCAAAGCACTGATCCCTGTCAACTTAACGCTGGTTGCCGTCCCGGCGGCCGGTTGCGGACAAATGCCGCAGTCTTGTGCAATGTCTTGGGCGGTCCCGGGCAGGACAGCGCATCGGCGGGATTTGCCGCCCTCGATTCACCGCGCCGAAAGTTCTTCGGTCCATGCTGCGTATCCCATGCAAATGCTGGATCGCCCCGACATGAAGCCCAATAAATCCGCGCTGGCGCTACGAGGGTTAACGAAGCGTTTTGACCGCCTCGCGGTCGACGCGCTCGACCTGACCGTCCGAACCGGCGAGTTCTATGCGCTGCTCGGGCCCAACGGCGCCGGCAAGACCACGACGCTGCGCATGGTGGCCGGCCTGCTGCGGCCCGATGCCGGCTCGGTCTCGGTGCTGGGTATCGACGCCCTGGCCGATCCGGTCGCCGCCAAGCAGATCACGGCGTGGGTGTCGGACGAGCCGATGATCTACGACAAGCTGACGCCGCTGGAATATCTCGCCTTCGTCGCCGGGCTGTGGGGCATCGACCCCGAGATTTCCGAACCATCGGCCCATGATTTGCTGGTCTCGCTCGGCCTCGAGCCGCATCTGCACGAACGCTGCGAGGGATTTTCCAAGGGCATGCGCCAGAAAGTGGCGCTGGCAGGCGCCCTGGTGCACGACCCGCGCCTGATCATTCTCGACGAACCGCTCACCGGCCTCGACGCCGTGTCGGCGCGCCACGTCAAGGGCCTGCTCGGCGACCGGGTGCGATCAGGCTGCACCGTGATCATGACCACGCATATTCTGGAAGTCGCGGAACGGATGGCCGACCGGATCGGGGTCATCGCATCGGGACGGCTGATCGCCGAGGGCACGCTGAGCGAGTTGCGCCAGCAGAACGGGCGCAACGACACCAGTCTGGAGGACATGTTCATCGCGCTGGTCGATACCGAGGCCGCCGCGGCATGAGTTCGTCCGCGGATCTGACCTGGTTTGCCCGGCACGAAATCCGGCTGGCATGGCGCGAGGGGCTGGCGATGCTCACCGCCGGCCGCAAGGGACGCAAGCGCACCGCCATCATCGGGCTGATTGTCTTTGCCGCGATCATGCATCTGCCGGCCTACGCCGTGATCGGCCGGTTCGCCGACCTGCAGGAACCGCTGGATAAATCCACCCTGATCGTCATCACCGCGACCATTCTTCTGGCATGGGCGCTGATGCTGTCGCAGGCCATCGAATCGGTGACGCGGGTGTTTTACGCCCGCGCCGACCTCGATCTGATCATGTCGTCGCCGGTCGCCCTGGCCAACGTGTTTTCGGTGCGCATCGCGGCGATCGCGCTGCAAGTGATCGCGATGGCGCTGCTGCTGTCGACGCCGTTCGTCGATGTTCTCGTCATCGGCGGCGGCTGGCGCTGGCTTGCCGCGTTCGGCGTGGTCGTCGCCATCGGCCTTTCGGCCGCGGCGGTCGCAATCGCGATCACGGTCGTGCTGTTTCGTCTGATCGGCCCGAGCCGCACCCGGCTGGTGGCGCAAATCCTTGCCGCCGTGATCGGCGCCGGTTTTGTCATTGCGTTGCAAATTGCCGCGATCCTGTCCTACGGCACGTTGTCCCGGTTCGCGGTGCTGACGTCGGATGCCGCGGCGGCCTTCGCGCCCGCGCTCGACAGCATCGTCTGGTGGCCGGCGCGCGCGGCCCTTGGCGACGGCGAGGCGCTGCTGGGCCTGCTGGCCGGCGGCCTCGTCCTGCTCGGCGCGGTCATGGCGATCTTCTCGCCGCGTTTCGCCGACACCGTCGTCAGCGCTTCGGCCAACCCCGCGACGGCGCAGCAAGGTCTTCGCACGAAAGCGTTTCGCGCCGGCTCGCGGCAGCAGGCATTGCGCTGGAAGGAATTCGTGCTGCTGAAGCGCGATCCCTGGCTGCTGTCGCAGAGCCTGATGCAGCTGCTCTACCTGGTGCCGCCGGCGCTGTTGCTATGGAAGAGTTTTGCGGATAGCGACGCCGCGCTCGTGCTGATCACACCTGTGATCGTGATGGCCGCCGGCCAGCTCGCGGGCGGCCTCGCCTGGCTGACGATTTCGGGCGAAGACGCCCCCGATCTGGTGGCGACCGCGCCGTTGCCGGCGTCACGCGTGACCCGCGCCAAGATCGAGGTAGTACTGATCGCGATCGCCGTCATCTTCGCGCCGCTGCTGATGGCGCTGGCCTGGGCCGCGCCGCTGCAGGCGGCAGTCACCGCATCAGGCATCATCATCGCGGCGGCATCGGCCACCGCGATCCAGCACTGGTTCCGGGTGCAGGCCCGGCGCAGCCAGTTCCGCCGCCGCCAGACCTCGTCGCGCTTTGCCACCTTCGCCGAAGCCTTCTCCTCGATCGGCTGGGCCGCCACCGCCGTGCTGGCGCTGGCGCTTCCGGTCGCAGGATTGATCAGCGGCCTGATGACTGCGGCGATTATCGCGGTGACATGGAAGATCAGCCCGCGGCGGGATTGAGTTCGGCGACGCCTACTGCTTCTCCAGCCCTGCCTTTTCGATCACGTCCGCCCAGCGCTTGATCTCCTTCTGGATGAACGGCGTGGCCTCGCTTTTCTGCTGCATCATCGCCCTGGTGCCGAATTTTTCGAAATGGGTGCGGACGCGCTCCGAGGTCAGCGCGGTATGCGCGGCGGCCGCCAGCCGGTCGACGATCCCGGTCGGCGTGCCCGCCGGCACCATGATGCTGGACCAGCTCTCGGTGGTCATATCAGGCAATCCGAGTTCGGCCATGGTCGGCGCGTTCGGCATGTTCTTCAGCCGCGTCGGAGCGGTGGTCGCCAGCACCTTCAGTTTGCGCGCCTCGATATGCGGGCCGACCGAAACAGGATAATCGAACATCACGTCGATTCGCCCCGCGATCAGGTCGTTGAGCGCGGGCGCACTGCCCTTGTAGGGCACGTGCAGCATGTCGATGCCGGCGACGGTCTTGAACAGTTCGGCGACCAGATGTGTTCCGGTGCCGACACCGGCCGAGCTGAAGGTCACCTTGCCCGGATGCTCTTTGGCATAGGCAATCAACTCGGGCACCGAATTGAATGGCGCGCCCTCGAAGGCCACAAAAATGTTCGGCGACTCCGCCATCATATGGACGGGGAGAAAACTGGTCAGCGGGTCGTAGGACAGGTTCTTGCGCAGCGTGACATTGGCCGCCATGGTGCCCTGCGTTCCGTAGAGGATCGTATAGCCGTCGGGCCTGGAACGGGCCGCCTGCTCGGTGCCGACGGTTCCGCCCGCCCCGCCCCTGTTGTCGATCAGCACGGTCTGGCCCAGCGACTTCGACATTTCATCAGCCACCAGCCGCGAGGTGGTGTCGGTGATGCCGCCTGGCGCGAACGGCACGATCCAGGTGATCGGGCGGTTGGGAAACTCTTCGGCCGCAGCGGGCGAGGCAACGCCGAACGCGGCGAGGAAGGTCAACAAAACGGCGTAGCGCTTCAACATCTGAATTGCCTTTACTGAAAAATCGTCATTGCGAGCGCAGCGAAGCAATCCATGAACTGCGCGGGGTGGTAGATGGATTGCTTCGCTGCGCTCGCAATGACGGGATTCGGGACTTATGCCTTCACTAACTCCATCACCGCCGCCGCGAACGCTTCGGGTTCTTCCTGCGGCAGGTTATGCCCCGCACGCGGGATCACCCGATGGCTGCGCGGGCCGGTAAATTTCGCCGCGGTCGCGCTGCCGTCATTGGCGGGGAACACGCCGTCGCCGGCGCCGTCCAGCGTGATGGCGGGCACCGAAATCGCAGGCTGCGCCGCCAACCGTTGCTGCAGACCGGCATATTGCGGATCGCCTTCGGCCAGCCCGTAACGATGACGGTAACTGTGGATCACGACGTCGACGTAGTCAGGATTGTCGAAGGCTGCGGCCGTTCGATCGAAGGTGGCGTCGTCGAAGGCCCAGTTCGGCGACCATTGTTGCCAAAGAATTTTCGCGATCTCGCGCCGGTTGGCGGCGAGACCGGCGCGGCCGCGCTCGAGCTGAAAATAATACTGGTACCAGAGCGCGACCTCGCGCTCGGCGCTGGCCGGCACCATGGCTCGCGCGATATCCTGAATATTATAGCTGTTGAGCGACACCAGGCCAGCGCAACGCGCCGGCCATAGCGCGGCGCCGACGCAGGCGGCGCGGCCACCCCAGTCATAGCCGGCGAACACCGCACGCTGGATGCGAAGCGCATCGATCAGCGCGATCAGGTCGGCGCCCAACGCGGCCTGCTCTCCCGAGCGCGGCGTCGCCTTGTCGCGGAATCGGGTTGCGCCATAACCGCGCAAATAGGGAACGATGACGCGGCAGCCTTGCGCCGCCAGCATGGGGGCAACGTCGACATAGGAATGGACGTCGTAGGGGAAGCCGTGCAGCAGCATCACGACCGGACCGTGGACGGGACCCGCCTCGTGATAGGCGACATTGAGAGCGCCGGCATCGACATGGCGCAACGGCTCCAGCCGATGGGATGAGGATGCACGCATCAAACTGGACCCCCGGATGCAACTCCCGCGTGGCGTGCCCGGATCGAGACGATGCTTGCGCTCGACCTGTCCAGGCTTGGCCACAGCGCCCAGCTTAATCGCTTAACGGGCGTCGCAGCCAAGCGGAAAATGCCGAAACACCCGCCGGAATTCCGGCGGACGGCAATTCAAACCGCGACATCTTGTTCCAGTCTGCCGCCTCCAGATGACTGGCCAGCATCGATGTCGCCATGACGGCTGCCGGATTCGGCGATACAGTGCCGCTCCGGTCATCGGAACACGGGGCCTGCCATGCTGCGATCCTTGCCTGTCGTCATTGCCATGCTGTGTCCGCTGATGGCGCCGGCCGCCGCCCAGCAACAACAACCGCTGCGCAGCGAGTGCCTGGCGATGGCGAATGCGCCGCCGCGCGCCACGCCGGTCAGCCTGCGGCTTGCAGCCGCGAAGGGCGAGGAAGTCACGATCACCTATGCCGGCCATTCGACCTATTACATCGAGTCGCGCGACGGCGTGCGGATCGCGACCGACTACAGCGGCGCCTACCAGACCGGCCGATTGCCCGATGTCGTCACCATGAACCGCGCCCATTCCACGCATTACTCGCTGTCCCCGGACCGCGGCATCGCGCATGTGCTGCATGGCTGGGGCGATGACGGTAAGCCCGCCTATATCAACAAGCGCATCGGCGACGTCTATATCCGCAACGTCACCACCGACATCCGCCCCTACACCATGGACGATTCACACAACGCGCTGGTCCGGGACGGCAACTCGATCTTCATCTTCGAGGTCGCCGGCCTCTGCATCGGCCATCTCGGCCATTTGCACCACAAGCTCGACGACAGCCATTTCGCCCAGATCGGCCGCATCGACATCCTGATGGTGCCGATCGACGGCACCTATACGATGTCGCTCGACGGCATTTCCGAGATCACGCGGCGGCTGCGTTCCTCGGTGGTGCTGCCGATGCATCGCTTCATGACCCCGCTCGACGATTTCATGCAGAAGATCGGCCAGCAGTTCGAGATCGACCGCCGCGGCGAGCGGAGCCTCAAAATATCGCGGGAGACGCTGCCGACAACGCCGACGGTGATTATTCTGGACGGGGTTTGAGTCACTGGGCCGCGAGGCTTCAACAATAACAAGAAAGACAGGGAGTGAAATGATGACCACCAGCACTGCCGCGGCATCGAGCAGCGGATTGTATGCCGATCCACGCGAAGACTGGCTGGCGCAGTACACCGAGGAAGTGATCGATCCCGCCCGTCCGATCGTCGATCCGCATCATCATCTCTGGGATCGCGGCGGCCAGCGCTACATGCTCGAGGAGATGGCTGCCGATATCGCCTCCGGCCACAATATTGTCGCGACCGTCTATGTCGATTGCCGATCGATGTACCGTGCGTCAGGACCCGAAGCGCTCCGCCCGGTCGGCGAAGTCGAGTTCGCCAACGGCGTCGCGGCGATGAGCGCCAGCGGCGGCTATGGTCCGGCGCAGATCAATGCCGGCATCGTCAGCCACGTCAATCTGTTGCTCGGCGATGGCGCAAAACCGGTGCTGGAAGCGGAAATCGCTGCCGGAGGCGGCCGCTTCCGCGGCATCCGGCACTCCTCGGCATGGGATGCCGAGTTCGAGGTCGCCGGCATGTATGCCAAGCGACCGAAAGGCCTGCTGCTCGATGCTGCCTTCCGCGAGGGTTTTGCCTGTCTCGCACCATTGAACCTGAGTTTCGATGCCTGGCTGTTTCATCCGCAGATCGGGGAATTGGTCGATCTCGCCCGCGCCTTTCCGGACACCAGGATCGTGCTCGACCATTGCGGCGGCCCGGTCGGCATCGGCCGTTTCGCCGGCAAGCGCGAGGAGACGTTTGTGACGTGGAAGGCCTCGATCGAGGAAATCGCCAAGTACCCCAATGTCTCGGTGAAACTCGGCGGACTCGCGATGCGGCTGCTCGGTTATGATTTTCACGAGCGGGCGATGCCGCCATCGTCGGAACAGGCCGCGGCGGCGTGGCGTCCGTATATCGAAACCTGCATCGAGGCCTTCGGCCCCAACCGCGCGATGTTCGAAAGCAATTTTCCACCCGACAAGGGCCAGTGCAGCTATCAGGTTATCTTCAACGCCTTCAAGCGCATCGCCGCGCAATACAGCGAAGCCGAGAGGACGGCGCTGTTCTCTAACACAGCGACCGATTTCTACCGGCTGAAGCTCGGCTGATCAAACGGCGTCCTAGAGCATGCCCGCATCGGTCGGCAGGCCGAACCGGATACGGCCGATCAACTCGTAGGTCGCGGGCGCGGTGACGATGTGCTGGGTGATGGCGTGGGCGTCGCGGAAGCGGCGCTGCAGGTCGCTGCTCTCGAACAGCGCGCTGCCGCCGCCGAGGTCGTACAGCGTGCGGCAGATGTCGGCGCCGGTGCGCGTCATGTGGGTGCAGGCGAGGCGCAGATCGGTGCGCGCTTCAACCGGAATTGGCTTCGGCCGGCCGGCGATCTCCCAGACCCGGTCGATCTCGGCCATCAGGTAGGCACGCGCGGCGCGCCATTTCGCCTCGCCATCCGCATAGGCCGCCTGCACCGTCTGGCGCTCGGCCAGCGTTTTGGCCGAGCCCTGGCTCTTCTTGACGGTCGCCAGCGCCACAAAGGCATCGAGCGCACCGCGGCAATTGCCGAGTGCGACCGCGCTGACGCCCAGCGCCAGCAATCCGAACGACGGAAACTTGAACAGCCGCCCCTGCTCGCGCGGCGCATCGCTGATCAGCGACACCGACCTTCCCCGCGGCACGAACATATCCCTGACCTCGAAGTCGCCGGAGCCGGTACCCTTGAGGCCCATCACGTGCCAGGTATCGTGCAAACTAGCGTCGCTGGCGGGAAACACCATCATCCGCATCTCTGGCGCGCCGCTGGCGAGGCGCTTCATCTCGCCATTTTCCCAGACCGTGCATCCGCCGCAGAGCCAGCTGCAATTCGCCGAGCCCGAGCCCCACTGCCAGCGTCCGGAAACCCGGTAGCCGTCACCCTCGACGATCGCCTTGCCCATCGGGGCGAACACGCCGCCGGTAATCGTCAGGGGATCGGCATAGATTTCGGCCGCCGCGTCCGGCGCCATATAGGCGGCGTTGAGCGCGGTCGTGGCCGCGATCATCGTGCACCAGCCGGCGCTGGCATTGACTGCCGAAATGGCCTCGATGGTCCCGACGATCTGGCGCGGACTGGCCTCAAAGCCACCATAGCGTTTTGGCGTCACCATGCGAAACACACCGGTCTCCGCCATCTTGCGCGCCAGATCCGCCGGAAGCCGCCGCGCCTCTTCCATCTCGGCCGCGCGCGCGGCGAGTTCGGCGAGCAGCGGCTGGATGGCGACGAGCGGCGCGAAGCCGTCAAGCGTATCGGTCATTGCAAAATCCGGTCGGACATCGATTGGCAGTCGAAGGCAGGCCATACCATATTTCGCCTCGCCAACAACGGCCGCGTCAGACTTCCGCAATCTCGCGCAGGGTCATCCGCTTGTAAGCCTCCACGATCGCGTCGCCTTCCCTGCGGGGCAGCGAGATCGCCAGCCGCATGGTGGCTTCGCCGAGCTGCCACACCAGAAACGCGGATGCCGCGACTTTTTCCGGATCGGCGCCGCAATGAATGCGCCGCATCACGTCGGCGAGCAGCGCGCCACTTTCCCGGCTTTGCCGCTGCCGGCGGCATTGCTCGAGCAGCGACTGTCGATGTTCCTATGCCAACGCCATCCTGTCCGCGCGCGAGGCCGCGCAGGAAACGCCGAGGACCCGGAGCAACCGGCTGTGGGACCAGCGTTTCACCACGGAAAACATTCTGAATACGCTGGAGGCGACCATCACCTGTCCGCCGTCGGCGCGAACGCTCGGCGGTCTGCCGGCGGACGGAACACGCTAGACCGCGCGCCGCCTCAGCCGGCGCGATTCTTCTTTTTCTTCTTTCCGAACGCGGGCTTCGCATCGCCCGCGCCGGCATGCGCCGGCTTTCCCGCGTAAGCGGGTTTGTGCGCATATTTCTTTTTCTTGTCGAAGCCCGGCTCCCGGGCAAAGCCCGGCCCGCTTCCGCCAGCAGGCTTGCCGTGCGGCTTCGGCCCGCGCTCGTCGCGAAAACGATCGTTCGGGCGATCGCCGCGCTCCGCGGCGCCGGCTTCGCGCCGCGGCGGATAGGAACGCTTCTCCTGCGGCGGCTGGCTCTGCGGCGCCTCAGTCATCGCCTCGATGCGGATGTTGTCTTCCTTGTCGGGACGCCGGATCATGGCGGCAAAGGATTCCGCGGCCCCCTTGGAAATCTCGAACTCGGTGGTGGTGTCCATGATGCGGATGGCGCCGATGTCATGCTTGTCGATGCCGCCGCGGCGGCAGATCATCGGCAACAGCCAGCGCGCTTCGGCGTTCTTCTTGCGGCCGATGGCGGCGCGAAACCACACGCTCCCCTCCGCCATGCCGCCGTGACGCGGCGATGATTTGCCGGGTTTTGAACGCGGCGCGTAATCGCGATCCTCACCACGCGGCGGACGCGCGCCTTTGTCCCGGCTATTGGTGTCCCGGCTATTGGTGTCACGAGACCGGCCGGCGCCCTGGCCGGGATCGAGAATGTCTTCCGGCGACGGCAGCCGCGCGCGGTAGAGCCGCGCCAGGGCTGCCGCGATTTCCTCGGGCGAGCGCTCGGCCAGCATGGCCTGCGCCAGTACCAGATCCTCCGGCGTCGGCTCTTCCGCGAACAGCGTGTCCTTCAGCATCCGCTCCTGATCGAGCTTGCGAATTTCTTCCGAGGTGGGCGCGGTGCCCCAGACGGCGTCGATGCCGCCGAGATTCAGCAGCAATTCCGCGCGCCGCTTGCGCGCCGGCGGCACCAGCAGAACGCTGACACCCTTGCGGCCGGCACGGCCGGTGCGGCCGGAGCGATGCTGCATCACCTCCGCATCGTTCGGCAGATCGGAGTGAATGACGAGGTCGAGGTTCGGCAGGTCGATGCCGCGCGCCGCGACGTCGGTAGCGACGCAGACCCGGGCGCGGCCATCGCGCAGCGACTGCAGCGCCGTGGTCCGCTCGTTCTGGGTCAGTTCGCCCGACAGCGCGACCACGGAGAAGCCGCGTTCCGACAGCGTCGTCTGCAGGTGCCGCACCGCGTTACGCGTGTTGCAGAACACCAGCGCGCCCGGCGATTCGAAGAAGCGCAGCACGTTGACGACCGCGTGTTCGACATCGGCCGCCGCGATCCGGATGGCGCGATACTCGATATCGGCATGACCGCCTTCGTCGCCCTCGACTTCGACGCGAAACGCCTGCTGCTGATAGGTCTTGGCAATGGCCACGATGCCGCGCGGCAGCGTCGCCGAGAACAGCAGCGTGCGGCGGGTGGCCGGGGTGGTCTTGAGGATGAACTCCATGTCCTCGCGAAAGCCGAGATCGAGCATCTCGTCAGCCTCGTCGAGCACCACGGCCTTCAACTGCGAGACGTCGAGGCGGCCGCGCCGCAAATGGTCGCAGAGACGGCCGGGCGTGCCGACCACGATGTGGGCGCCCGCCGCCAGCTGGCGCTGCTCGGCGCGCGGATCCATGCCGCCGACGCAGGAGACCACGCGCGCATCGGCGTATTGATAGAGCCAGGCGAGTTCGCGCTGCACCTGCAAGGCCAGTTCGCGGGTGGGGGCCACGATCAGCGCCAGGGGCGCGGTGGCCCGCTCGAACCGCTCGGCGTCGCCGAGCAGGTCCTTGGCGATGGCGAGCCCATAGGCGACGGTCTTGCCGGAGCCGGTTTGCGCCGAGACCAGCAGGTCGCGGCCGACAGCGGCGTCAGCGAGCACGGCGGTCTGCACCGCGGTCGCGGAATCGTAGTTGCGCTCGGCGAGGGCCCGGGCGAGCGGCGGGCTGGTGGTTGAGAATGTCACGGGAGGGGAAAACCTTGGTTGGCGCTAGCGCTGAAAAGCCGAATACGGCTTCGAACCGGATCGGTTGAAGCTCGCGTGCCTGGCAGATGCACAGCCGCGTGGATGATTGATTTGATTGAGTTGGGCGTGCTTTAGGCCAATAGCGGCCAAAACGCCATGGCCAAGGTTGCATGCAAGACCGGCCGCATTGCGGGCCGCCTGCCGCAATCGAAGGCATTAGAGGCCAAATACGCCCGCTTTGGCATCGGGCGGCGGCTCGCGCCGCCCGTTAACTATCTCAGGCCCACTCGCCCTTGCGGAACACCGGCACAAGCCGGCCGTCGGCATGAACGCCGTCGATGTCGGTCTTGTCGGAGCCGATCATCCAGTCGATGTGGATCAGGCTCTTGTTGCCGCCCTGGGCCGCGATCTGCTCCGGCGTCAGGTTGCCGCCGTCGACGAAGCATTTCGAGTAGCACTGGCCGAGCGCGATGTGGCAGGCGGCGTTCTCGTCGAACAGGGTGTTGAAGAACAACAGCCCGCTTTTCGAGATCGGCGAGGAATGCGGCACCAGCGCCACTTCGCCGAGCTGGCGCGCGCCCTCGTCGGTGTCGAGCACCTTGTTCAGCACTTCGGCGCCGCGCGAGGCCTTGGCATCGACGATGCGGCCGTCCTCGAACCGCACCGAGATGTTGTCGATCAGCGAGCCCTGATAGGACAGCGGCTTGGAGCTGACAACATGGCCGCTGACCCGCCGCGCATGCGGGGTGGTGAACACTTCCTCGGTCGGAATATTGGGGTTGCAGATGATGCCGTTCTTCGCGGTGGAAGCGCCGCCCTGCCATTCATGGCCGTCGGCGAGACCAATCGTGAGATCGGTGCCCGGTCCGGAATATTTCAGCGCGCTGAAGCGCTGGCCGTTCAGCCATTCAGTGCGCTCGCGCAGCACCGCGTTGTGCTTCTTCCATGACGCGACCGCGTCGTCATTGTCGACGCGCGAGGCCGCGAAGATGGCGTCGGCCAGTTTCGCCACCGCGACATCTTCCTCGTCGCCCGGAAACATCTGCTTCGCCCAGGCCGGGCTCGGATAAGCGATGATGTTCCAGTTGACGTCGAAGCCGACGATTTTCTCCAGCGCGGGCTGATAGGCCATCGAATTGGCCTTGCTGGCGCGCGAGACCTTGGCGGGATCCTCGCCCGCCAGCAGCATCGGATTGTCGCCGACAATGGCGAGCCGCGCGGTGTTGGCGGAGAATGCCTTCGACATCCCGTCGTAAAGCCAGCCGGCGGCGCGATCGAAACTGTCGTCCTGAGCGAACCGGTAGCGCGCCAGCGTGATCTCTTCGTCCGACAGGATCGGCGTCACCAGGCCGGCGCCGGCCTTGTAGGCATGCTCGGCAACCTTGCGCACCAAAGGCAGCGCCACGCTCGGCGCCGTCAGCAGCAGGTCCTGCCCCGGCTGCAGGTTCAGCCCGATCCGGATGGCGACCTCGGCGAGCCGGTCGAGTTTTATCGGATCGATCGATGCCGAGATGTTGCGTTCGTGGACGGTCATGGCTGGGCCTCGTGCGGGTGAGAGACTCTATCTAACTCTGTCTTGGTGGGGTGCAATAGCTGACGGACGGCCTTCACCCTCCCCTGGAGGGGGAGGGTCGACGCGAACCCGGCGATGCGAAGCATCGTCCGGAGTGCGGCGGGGTGGGGTGACAGTCTCTCATCTCGAACGATGCCCGAGTTGAGAGATCACCCCACCCCGTCTCG
>NZ_JAUSLT010000172.1 GCF_030646015.1 Bradyrhizobium sp. | reverse complement strand
CGTACGGAACGCCGCCGCCTTGCCGCCCTTGACCTCGAAGCCGACCAGCGTCGATCCGGCGCGCATCTGCTTCTTCACCAGGTCGGCCTGCGGGTGGTCGGACCGGCCGGGATAGATCAGCCGCGAGATTTTCGGGTGCTGCGCCAGCGCGTCGGCGATGGCGGCGGCGGTTTCGGTCTGGGCGCGGACGCGCACGGCCAGCGTTTCGAGTCCCTTCAGCAGCACCCAGGCGTTGAACGGTGACATCGACGGGCCGGTCTGGCGCAGGTAATTGTGGATGTGCTCGGCGATGAACGCTTCCGACGACAGGATGATGCCGCCGAGGCAGCGGCCCTGGCCGTCGATGTGTTTTGTGGCGGAATACACCACGACGTCGGCGCCGAGCGTCAGCGGGCTCTGCCAGATCGGCGTCGCGAACACGTTGTCGACGATCAGCCGCGCGCCGCCGGCATGCGCGATCTCGGCGATCGGGCCGATGTCGAGCACGTCGAGCGTCGGATTGGTCGGGCTCTCCAGGAAACAGGTCTTGGTGTTCGGCCGCATCGCCTTCTGCCACTGGTCGAGATCGAGGCCGTCGACCAGCGTGGACGTAATGCCGTAGCGCGGCAGCAAATCTTCCACCACGTAGCGGCAGGACCCGAACATCGCCTTTGCCGCCACCACGTGATCGCCGGCCTTCAAGGGCGCAAGAATGGCCGTCGTCACCGCGGCCATGCCGGTGGCGGTGGCGCGCGCGGCTTCGGCGCCTTCGAGCTCGATCATGCGGCGCTCGAACATCGAGATGTTGGGATTGGAAAAGCGCGAATAGAGAAAGCCGGGTTCCTCGCCCTTGAACCGCGCCTCGCATTGCTCGGCTGAGTCGTAGACAAAACCCTGGGTCAGGAACAGCGCTTCGGACGTTTCGCCGTATTGCGAACGCAACGTGCCGGAATGCACCAGCCGGGTTTCGGGGCGGTAGCGGGCGGTAGATTTAGTCTCAGACATGTGACCTCCGTCGTGACCAATCGAAAAATGGTCACAAAAAAACCGGCCTGGAAAAAATTCCACAAGCCGGGATCACACATGTCCCCGGCCTGTTTAGCGACTTATTTAACGTGGCTGCAAGCCGGCCGGCTCAAATCACCACGGGATAAGTCATGCTGATATTCCCTTGCGCCCTTTCCGTCAAGGCGGCCATCGGATAACCGGTAAAAGTCCGCATTTTCAGCGTCTGGATGGCCGGAAAGCCCGGCCCTTCCTGAGGACCCCCACCGTGACCTTCACGCTTTCGCCCGACGCCAATGGCATTCTGCCCGACCGCATGATCGCGGCGATGGCGGACGCCGGCCTCATTCTGCCGGCCTATCCCTTCGTCGAAAGCCAGATCCAGCCGGCGAGCCTCGATTTGCGCCTCGGCGACATCGCCTATCGCGTTCGCGCGAGCTTCTTGCCGGGGCCCGGTGCCACGGTGGCCGAGCGCATCGACGAGTTGAAGCTGCATGAAATCGACCTGACCGACGGCGCGGTGCTGGAGACCAACTGCGTCTACATCGTGCCGCTGCTGGAGAGTCTCGCGCTGCCGCCGGAGATCGTCGCCGCCGCCAATCCCAAAAGTTCGACCGGGCGGCTCGACGTCTTCACCCGCGTGATCGCCGACGGCACAAGGCGCTTCGACATGATCGGCGCCGGCTATCACGGCCCGCTCTATGCCGAGATCAGCCCGAAGACATTTCCGGTGTTGCTGCGCGAGGGTTCGCGGCTGTCGCAGGTGCGCTTCCGCACCGGCGACGCCATCCTCAGCGCCGACGAACTCGACGCGCTGCATGATCTGGAGCGGCTGGTCGATGTCGACGACGCCGATCTCGTCAACGGCGTGGCGCTCAGCGTCGACCTCCAGGGCGAAAACTCCGGCGGCTTCGTCGGCTACCGCGCCAAGCGTCACACCGGCGTGGTCGATATCGACCGCCGCGGCGGCTACGCCGTCGGTGAATTCTGGGAACCGATCGCGGCACGGCCCGACGGCAGTCTCATTCTCGATCCCGGCGAGTTTTATATTCTGGCGTCGAAAGAAGCCGTCCAGGTGCCGCCGGACTACGCCGCGGAGATGGTGCCGTTCGATCCGCTGGTCGGCGAATTCCGCGTGCATTATGCCGGCTTCTTCGATCCGGGTTTTGGCTACGCCGGCGCCGGCGGACAAGGCTCGCGCGCCGTGCTGGAAGTGCGCTCGCGCGAAGTGCCGTTCATTCTCGAACACGGCCAGATCGTCGGCCGCCTCGTCTACGAGAAGATGCTGGCCCGCCCCGACGCGATGTACGGCCAGCGCATCGGCTCGAACTACCAGGCCCAGGGCCTGAAGCTGAGCAAGCATTTTAAGGTGTGATGCTCTCGCGTCCCGGACGCGGTGCAGCGCTCTTCCGGCGATGCGAAGCATCGTCCGGTCGCGCTGCTCTGCAGAACCGGGACCCATCTGCCAAGAGAAATGGGCCCCGGCTTGGCAGCGCACCACGCCGCAAGCCGTAGCGCGTCGAAAACGCGCGCGAACGCGCTGAAGGCGCTGCGCAGCATCCGGGGCACGAAATCTCCCCTACCGCGTCAGCAGCGCGCCGCCCCAGGCCGCGACGGCGACCAGCATCAGCCCCGGGATCAGGCGCAACGCGAACGACCGGCTGCCGCTGCTCCAGGCAAACACGATCTTGCTGACGGTGTTGGTAGTGAGCGCGGCAAGCACGGGAAACACCGCGTCGGCGGCGCTCATCCTTCCGGAGGCCACCAGCGAAGCAACCGCGATGGCGGCGGAGTGCGTATCGACGAAGCCGGCGGCCGCGGCCGCGACGAGGACGCCGGTCTCGCCGAACCAGTCGCGCAGCGCGGCCGAGGCGATCAGCATCGCCGAAAGGGTCAGCGCGAAAATCAGCGCGACCGGGAGGCTGAACGCCTGTCCCGGCTGAGGGTCCGGCATGTCCTTTTCGCGCAAGGTCCGGATCGTGAAGAAGCCGCCATAGGCTGTCGCGGCAATGCCGGCGCAGATCAGCGGAATGGCAACCGCGCGCAGCGCGGCGATACTGGTGGCGCCGAGCACAACGGACATCAGGACGATGGTGGCGACGGTCGAGAGCGCCGCGCCCGCGACCGCCGCGGTGATGATATCAGGGCTTTTCTGGACCCGCGTTCCCATGGCGCCGATGGTCGCGGTGCTGGAGATGAAGCCCGCCGCGAGACCTGCGATCGGGAGGCCAAAGCGCGCGCCGAGCAGCCGGATGAGAATGTAGCCGGCGGCGCCGATCGCCATCACCAGGATCACGACGATCCAGATCGAACGCGGATTGAGCGCGCCATAGGGTCCCATCGCCTGGTTTGGCAGCAGCGGGAGAACCACCAGGGTCGCGCCGGCGAAGATCAGCGCATCTCTCACTTCCGCCTCGGTCAGCACCGACCGGACGAAATGATGCAGCGGGGCGCGGGCCGCGAGCAGGACGGCAAGGGCGACGGCGATGCCTGCCGCCAGCGCGGGTTGCTGCATCGCGAGACCGCCGAGCATCGCGGTCAGGACCAGGGCAATCTCGGTGGTGAGACCGGGGTCCTCGTCGCGCGACTTGAAATAGGCGATGGCCGTCAGAACGGCCACGCCTGCCACCGTGACGGCCAGCACCAGCGCGCCGCCCACCATCATGCTGGTGGCGCCGGCCAGCGCGACGACCGAGAAGGTGCGGATTCCCGCCGGCGCGCGGGCGGGCCCTTGCCCCTTGCGGCGCTCGCGCTCGGCGCCGATCAGAAGTCCGATGCCGAGCGCGACCGCGAGATTCAAAAGCAGGGGAGGCAGATTGAACATTCCATTCCCGTTCGTCAGGTCGCCTCAGCGTCGAGAACTGCTCGCCGTCAACACGGCCGACCCACTTCATCCCGTCGCAATCGCTCGATGTTGATGCAGATCATTGCCGAATGCGCCGCGCTTTGGGAAGCTGTTCCATTCGCGACGCGACGGTTCGCGCGGCAAAAGGATCGATGAATGAGTCGTCTCCATCGAGAAAACCACCTCGTCGAGCGCATCGGCTGGCTGCGGGCGGCCGTGCTCGGCGCCAATGACGGGATCATCTCGACCGCGAGCCTGATCCTGGGCGTGGCGTCGGCTTCGGCCTCGCAAAGCGATGTGCTGCTGACCGGCGTTGCCGGCCTGGTCGCCGGCGCGATGTCGATGGCGGCCGGCGAATATGTGTCGGTCAGTTCGCAGTCCGATACCGAGCACGCCGACCTCGCGCGGGAGAAGAAAGAGCTTGCGGATGATCCCGTATTCGAGCGGGAAGAACTGGCCCAGGTCTATGTCGCGCGAGGCGTCGAGCCTGAACTCGCCCGCGAGGTCGCCAAGCAGTTGATGGCGAAGGACGCGCTGGGCGCGCACGCCCGCGACGAACTCGGCATCTCCGAGATCACGACCGCGCGCCCGGTGCAGGCGGCGCTGGCGTCGGCGGCGACCTTTTCGGTCGGGGCGGCGGCGCCGCTCGCGCTAGTGCTGGTCTCGCCCTCCAGCGTCCTGATCCCGGTGGTGTCGGCGGGATCGCTGCTGTTCCTCGCCTTGCTCGGCGCGATCGGCGCGAAAGCCGGCGGAGCCGGCCTGCTGAAGCCGACGGTCCGCGTGACCTTCTGGGGCGCCTTCGCGATGGCCCTGACGGCGGGAATCGGCGCCGTCTTCGGCAAGGTGGTGTGAACGCGGGTTGCGTTGTTCTCAGCGCGCCGCCGACTTCGCCGCCGGCGTCACGCGCCAGATCGCGTTGCCGACATCGTCGGCCACCAGCAGCGCTCCCTGTTTATCGAGTTGCACGCCGACCGGCCGGCCCTGTGCCTCGCCGCTGGCATTGAGGAAACCGGTCAGCACGTCCTGCGGCTTGCCGGAGGGCTTACCATCGGCGAACGGCACGAAGATCACCTTGTAGCCGGCGCGCGGTTTCCGGTTCCATGAGCCATGCTGGCCGATGAAGGCGCCGCCGGCCATTTCCTGCGGAAACAGTTTTCCGGTGTTGAAGGTCAGCCCGAGCGAGGCGGTATGCGCGCCCAGCGCATAGTCCGGCGCAATGGCTTTCGCCACCAAATCGGGCCGCTGCGGTTCGACGCGGCTGTCGACGTGCTGGCCGAAATAGCTGTAGGGCCAGCCATAGAAGGCGCCGTCCTTCACCGAGGTCATGTAATCCGGCACCAGATCGTTGCCGAGCTCGTCGCGCTCGTTGACGACCACCCACAGCGCGCCGGTGTTCGGCTCCCATGCCGGCCCGTTCGGATTGCGCAGGCCCGAGGCGAACACGCGCCACTTTCCGGAAGCGCGATCGACTTCGAGCACGGCGGCGCGATTGGCCTCGGCCTCCATGCCGTTCTCGCCGACATTGCTGTTGGAGCCCACCGTTGCGTAGAGCTTTGTTCCATCGGGGCTGGCGACGAGGTCCTTGGTCCAGTGATGGTTGATCGGGCCGCCCGGCAGGTCGGCCAGCTTCACGCCGGGTGTGGTGATTTTGGCATCGCCGGCACGGTAGGGAAACTTCACGATGGCATCGGCATTGGCGACATAGAAATCTTCGCCGACCAGCGCCATGCCGAACGGCGAATTCAGCCCTTCGAGAAAGACGCTCTTGAATTCGGCGACGCCATCGCCGTCGGCATCCCGCAGCAGCGTGATGCGGTTGGCGCTGGGGACCCCGGCGCCGGCCCGGCCCATCACCTTCTTCATGACCCAGCCCTTGATGCCCTTGCCATCCTCCGGCTTCGGCGGCGCGTTGCTCTCGGCCACCAGCACGTCGCCGTTCGGCAATACATGGACCGTGCGGGGATGGTCGAGCCCGGTGGCGAAGGCGGTGACAGTCATGCCATTGGCGGCAGTCGGCTTCATGCCGAACGGCCAGCCGGTGGCCTTGGCGACGTTGACGGTCGGGATCCAGGATTTCTGCGGGGCCGGCAGGGTCGGGGAGGCGCCGAAGGTCTGTTCGGCGGCGGCCGTATTGGCGGGCTCGTTGCAGGCGGCGAGCGGCAGCGCCAGCGTTCCGAGACAGAGGCCGAGCAGGAGTGGGTTGCGCATGATGGTTCCCTGGAAATTGCCCTGTACAATGCGGCAGGCCTGCCGATGTTCACGGCTTCCAACATGAATTTCGTGTGATGGAAAACCGTGCCAAAGCAATACCTTGCTTTCTGTGCATGGGGTTGTTTTCGATGTTTTGGTCGGGAGCGGGCAGCAACAGGGTTTTGGGAGATCGCCATGAACGGGACGACGGACGGCGCGCGCGAGGCGCAATGGCTGAAATGGCGCAGCGTTGCCGATCTCTATCACGCTTTTTTCACCGGGCTGATCCTGACCGTGGTGACGCGGCGCGGCACCGCCGACGCCGCGGAATTCGTGTTCCGGGTGTTTCGCCGCCAGCAGCAGGAGCGCTTCCTGCCCGGCCTCGAAAAGCTCGGCCTCAGCCACCTGCCGCCGGCGGTGGCGGCGGCGCAGTATCATTATCTCTCGAACTGGATCGGCGGCGTCCATGTCGAATACATGTACGAGACCGACCGCAAGGCCTGGATCCGCTATCCGCCGCCGCGCTGGATCTGGAAGGGCACCGCGATCTGCGGCGTGCCCGGCGAAGTCTCGCGCGCGATGCTGCGCGGCTGGCACGGCAACAATGGCGCAGCCCTCGGCGATCTCCGGCTGGGTTTTGTCTGCACCAAGCAGAGTGTCGACGGCCAGGACGGGCTGGAAGGCTATTACTGCGAATACGACCATCCGCTCGAGATCGATCAACGCATGGTATTCGCGCGCCATCTCGAAGCGCCCTTGTTCGATCCCGCCGCAGCACCCGCGTTGCCGGTTGCAAGCTGGCCGAAACCGCGACTCGAAAAGGCCTATCGCAACTACGCGATGGAATATGTCCGCACCGCCGCACCCGTGATGGTGCAGGTGTTCGGCCCCGAGGATGCCGGCTACCTCCTGCATCTCACCGGCAAGCTGATCGGCATGCAGTATTTCGACGAGATCGCGCGCGCATTCGGCATGGGGCGTGGCGGCGCGAAAGAGTTCGCAGCGTTTCTGCGCGCGCTGTTCGACGCGCAGGATGATGTCGCCGACATCAGCGAGTCCGGCGGCGCTTTCGAAATCCGGCAGCAGAGCTGGAAGCTGATGGCCGATGTCGGCGATTATCACCCGGCCTGCGCCAAAGTGCTCGAAGGATTGTTCGAGGGCCTCGCGGCCGGCTGCGGCCGCCACATTCCGGTGCATTTGAAGCCGTCGCCGGGCGGCAAGCCGCCGTTCGTCTGGTCGATCGGCTGATTTTTCTTACCCTCCCCTGGAGGGGGAGGGTCGGCTCGCATCGCAAGATGCGAGACGGGGCGGGGTGACGGTCCCTCAACGTAAGCACTGTTCGAGGCGAGAGACTGTCACCCCACACCGCCGCTCCTTTCAGTCGCGTCGACCCAGAGAGCGAGCTTCGCTCGTCTCCACCCCTCCAGGGGAGGGTAAGATGACGCGTCACGGATTCCACCGCGAGGTGCCCACGCAGGCGGCCCATGCGCCCGGCGCGCATGGAATCATGCCGGATCGGTGCTAGGAAACGGCCAGCACGGCAGGTAGATCGGGCTGCGGCGCGACGCGCGCGGGAGAAGAAATGTCCGATATCGGTGTCGCCGAGATTCCCGTAGACGATGCCGAGCGCCCGCTTCCGCCGCCGGAAGCGCCGGTGAAGAATGCGCTGGTCGAGGGGCCGATCCTGCGCACGCTGTTGTGGCTGGCCTGGCCGAATGTGATCGCGCTCACGGCCGGCACCTGCGTGGTGATCGCGGAGACCTCCTATATCGGCCGGCTCGGCGTCGAATCGCTGGCGGCGATGGCGCTGGTGTTTCCGTTCGTGATCCTGACCATGACCATGTCGGGCGGCGCGATGGGCGGCGGCGTGGCCTCCGCGATCGCGCGCGCGATCGGCGCCGGCGATATCGACCGCGCCTCGACGCTGGCGGCGCACGCGATGCTGATCGGCATCAGCCTCGGCCTCGTATTCATGCTGGGCATGCTGATCTTCGGGCCCACGCTGCTGGAACTGCTCGGCGGTCGCGGCAACGTGCTGGCCCAGGCGATCGGCTATGTGCAGATCTTCTTCGGCGGCGCGGTGGTGCCCTGGCTGATGAACACGTTCGCGGGAATCCTGCGCGGCACCGGCAACATGAAGCTGCCGTCGCTCCTGATGCTGTCGTCCGCCACCTGCCAGATCATTCTCGGCGGCATCCTCGGCCTCGGCCTCGGGCCGATCCCTTCCTTCGGCATGCGCGGCGTCGCCGCGGGCTCGCTGGTCGCCTATGTGATCAGCGTCTCCGTGATGGCCTGGTACATCTTTTCCGGGCGCGCGCGCGTGGTTCCCAAGATCAGGGGCCTCCGCATTCAGTGGGCGATGTTCTTCGACATCCTGAAGGTCGGCGCCATCTCCTGCTTCTCGCCGCTGCAGTCGGTGCTGACCGTCGCCATCTTCACCCACATGCTGGCGCAGTTCGGCACCGAAATCCTGGCCGGCTACGGCGTCGGCGCCCGGCTCGAATTCATGCTGACCTCGATCGCGTTCGCGGTCGGCATCGCCTCGGTGCCGATGGTCGGGATGGCGATCGGCGCGCGGCGGGTGGCGCGGGCGCGGAGGATCGCATGGATCGCGGGCTGCGTCGCCTTCGTGTCGGTCGGCGCCTTCGCCACCGTGATCGCGATCTTTCCCGATCTCTGGGTCAACATCTTCACCGACGATCCGAACGTGCGCGCCGCCAGCCGGCAATATCTGTCGATCGCGGCGCCGATGTATGCCTTCATCGGGCTGTCGATCTCGATGTATTTCTCCTCGCAGGGGGCGGCGAAGGTGCTGGGACCGGTGCTGTCGCAAACCGCGCGGCTGGTATTCGTCGCCGCCGGCGGCTGGTGGCTGGCGACGTTCGATGCCACCCCGGCGAATTATTTTGCGCTGGCAGCGGCCTCCATGGTGGTGCTCGGTGTGCTGTCCGCCGCCAGCGTCATCTTCACGCGCTGGGGGCCGAAGGGCGGTCCGGCGCCGGATAGCCGCCCCGCTCTGTCGTGATCGTCATGGCAGGCGTTCATGCCGCGCTGCGCCGCAGCGCCTTCTGCACGGCGAGCGCGCCGAGCTCCATCTGCGCGTCGATATAGGGCGCGATTTCGTTGGGCAGGACATCGACGATCCACACCATCCGGCTGCGCGTCTCGCCATCGGAAAACACCTGCACCGAGGCGCTGTAATGGCTCACCCGCTCGTTGCTGATCGCATAGACCAGCCGCCGCCGCGCATCGTCGCAATCGACCATCTGCTCGCGCGCGACGCTGCCGTTGGCGAAGGTGACAATGCGCGCGTCGCCATCGAGCTTCGTGTCGGTGACGAAACCCGGCGCCAGCCGCGTATGCACGGCGCCGAAATCGCGCACCGCGGACCAGGCCTCGTCGGGATGGGCGTCGAGCGGGATGTCCTTGTGGATGGAAGCCATGGGGTGATCCTGTCTGTGAATGCTTGAACGAGGGCTGCGGCTTTCTAATCCCTCCCCACCGCTGCGCGGGGGGAGGGATAAGAAAGCGCGACGCTACGTACACACCGCCTCGACATTGTTGCCGTCAGGGTCGATCAGGAACGCCGCATAGTAAGTCGGGCTGTAATCGGCGCGCGGGCCGGCGCCGCCGTTGTCGCTGCCGCCGGCTTTCAGTCCCTCGCTGTGAAACTTCTTGATGGCGGCGTGATCGGGCGCGCGGAAGGCGACATGGGCGCCGCCATTGGCCGGGCCCTTGTGCAGATGTAGCCAGAGCGCCGGCTCGCCCTTGGGGCCGAAGCCGGCGCCGCTGTCGTCGCGCGAACACAGCACGAATCCGAGCGGCGCCAGGGCTGCGGTGTAGAAGCCCACGCTGGCGTCGAGGTTCTTAACTTTCAATCCGATGTGGTCGTACATGGCGATCTCCGATGCAAGGCGCGCGGACAAGCGCGCGGTTCGGAGACGACCCTAGTCAGTGCAAAGCGAGGCGTTCTTGGAGAATCTTGCGGTCGCCCCGCGATGCTTCACGGAACCGGCGCGGCGAGACTCCGGCGGCGCGGTGGAAGGTGCGGACGAAGTTGGAAAGATCGGCGAAACCGACGTCATAGGCGACATCCGTCACGGAGATTTCGTCGTCGGCCAATAGCCGCGCGGCATGGCGCAGCCGCGAGCGCACCAGATACTGATGCGGGGTGACGCCGAGCACGCTGGAGAACAGCCGCAGGAAGTGGAACGGGCTGATCCCGGCCTGCGCGGCGGTCTGCTCCAGATCGATAGCTTGGTGCGAATGCGCGTCGATCCACAGCGCGGTTTCCACCGCGCGGCGGCGATCCCTGGGAGCCGCCGCCGCGGGCTTTTGCGACCGCCCCGAAACCACCTCGACGAACCGGCTGGCGAACAGCGCCCCGATCTCGTCGAGGCCGATATCGCTGCGGCCACAGGCTGCGGCCTGTGCCAGTTCGCCGAGCACCATCAATTCCGGCAGCGGCGGGGCGGCGCCGATCTGCCAGATCTCGGCGCGGTCGCCGATCGCATCCACCAGTTCGGGACCGAGAAAGAACGCCAGGCACTCGTCGCCGCAGACATGGTCGTGGGTGCACATGTATTCGTCGCCGGGATGGCCGACCAGCACCGATCCCGCCACCAGTTCGAAGCTCCGGCCGCGGCTGCGGCAGCCGAAGCTGCCCCTGCGGACAAAGGAAACCGAGTGGCCGGTATGCTGCTCCACGAACGGCGTATCCGCCGGCCCTGCGGTGCAGCGGAAGTCGAATACCGAGATGGAATCGCACTGTAACAGGGGTCTTGCCGTCATGCGGCAATGTTAGCCCTGCAGGCGCGGCGGGGCAACGGGAAGCAACACGTCGAACAGGGTCTTGCTGCTGACAGCGCTGCGGGCGCCTTCGATCGAAAGCAGCCTGCGCTTGGAAATACTGCCGCCGTGCGGCGACATCCTGTCGGCATAGCTGCCGGCTTCGAGCACACGATGGCAGGGCACGATGATCACGAAGGGATTCCTGGCCAGCGCCTGCGCCACCGAGTGCACGGCGCCGGGGGCGCCGAGCCGTGCGGCGATTTCGCCATAGGTACGGGTTTCGCCGCGCGGGATCGCCTGCGTCAGCTGGTAGACGCGCAGATTGAAGGCGTGAATGCCCTGGGTATCGAGGGTGACGTCTGTGAAGTCGCCGGGCTGGCCGCGCAGCAGCGCCACGATGCCCTCGATCGCGACTTCGACGTTCGGCGGCGGACGCGCTTCGCGGGAATCGGGATAGAGCTGATACAGCCGGCGCCTGGTTTCGATCTCGCGCGCCTCGGGCAGCTGCACGCCGACGATGCCGCCATGGCCCCATGCGATGCCGCACCGGCCGATCATGGTGTCGAAAATGGTGTACCCACGTCCCGACATTACGCTACCCACCCCAAGGGGATCATAACACCGTCACAAACGGCTGCACCTGGAATCTTCGGGGTCGGTTAAGGGTCGCGGGGGCAGGGGCGGCCAAGGCGCTTGGCGGACCGCCCGGTCTCGGCTAATTAGGGGGCACGCGGGCGTAGCTCAATGGTAGAGCAGGAGCTTCCCAAGCTCACGACGAGGGTTCGATTCCCTTCGCCCGCTCCAGCCCAGCAAAAAATTCAGCCCTTGTTGTCGGACTCCGGTCCCTCCGTTCGTCGTCCAGACGAGCCCCCGCAATGGGGGCCAAGCTGCGCCTGTCGCTGATCTTTCCCGCGCCACCGCCTCGGGGATAGGGCACGACGGATGCCCGCCGATCCGAACCCGACCGACAAGGAAACCCGTCATGACTTCGATCACCCCGTTCCTCTGGTTCGACAACAACGTCCCGGAGGCTGTCGCCTTCTACAAATCGGTGTTTCCCAATGCCAAGGTCGAGACCGTCAACGACTTCATGGCGAGCTTCGAGCTCGAGGGGCAGAAGTTCAACGCGCTCAATGGCGGGCCAAGATACAAGTTCAACGAGGCGGTCTCGTTCTTCATCAGCGTCGATACCCAGGAACAGGTTGATTACTTCTGGAACAGGCTGACCGCCGACGGCGGCGAGGAATCGATGTGCGGATGGCTGAAGGACAAGTTCGGCCTGTCCTGGCAGGTCATCCCCACGGCGCTGGGCCGCTATCTCGGCGACCCCGATCGCACCAGGGCCGATCGCGCCATGCAGGCCATGATGCAGATGCGAAAGATCGTCATCGCCGATCTGGACAAGGCTTTTGCCGGCTGATGCCGGGAGGGCGGCCGGTTCCCTTGCTAGGAGCCTTGGCCGGCAGCCTAGTATTTTCCCCCGACCGCGCCTATATTCGGGGGGTCGCAAGACGATGGCGCTGAACCTCAGAGCGGACTGCAGGCAGACCCGGGGGCAGTACCCGGCGCCTCCACCCTAGCAGCTTGATTTTGCCGGAAGGCAGGCTGCTACGGCGGGGGCGAAACAGGATCGATGGCTGCGAAGAAGCTCTGAATGGTGCTCGGCATGATACCGCCGTTATCGGGTCAAAAACCTAAATGCAAACGATAACGTTGCATTGAACGAAGTGCGCCTCGCGGCGTAACCGTTCGGGGTTGGTCCACCTAGCAACAGAACGGCCATCGCCGCGTCAGCCTTCGGGCTGGCGCGGCTTTAATTTGTGGATCGCGGAGATTGTAGCCCGGATGGAACCAGCGGTCGGCGCCAAGCGCCGCCCGCTGGCGCAATCCGGGAAGGATGAGACGGTGGCCCCGGATTTCGCAAGGGCTCCATCCGGGCTACGGGTCTTTCAGTTGTCATCGCGCTTGTCAGTCTCTGCGACCGTCTCGTCGGCGACGAACTCGCCGCGGTCCGCCTCGGCCAAACCCCTGCCCACGGCGGTTCGTTCATCAGCGGACATGGTGTAGACGCCGGTTCGCCGCGCCTCGATTTCGCGGGCATATTCCGCGAGATCGTTCTGGTCCTCCACGGGCCAGGTCGCGGCGTGTTCCAACACTTCCTTCAGAGCCTTGGTCGTCATGCTGGAGTTATATCACAACGTCGTTCTTCGAACACCGCTCCGGTGCGCGTTCCAGCCAAATCCGTGCCGGAGGTCGATAACCATTTGATATCATTGGCGGCGCGGTTTCATCTCCTGTACGCTTCGCTCGGTCTAAACCAATTCGAGCAAGGGGAGGTGAATGTTGACCGATGCGATCGCTGCCTCCGACACATCCCGCAACGACCTGCTGAAGGTCGCGGCTGCCGGCATCGTGACCGGCCTCCTGACGCCGTTGCTGCCGCCCTTGATCGACAAGCTCGGGGGTGCTCCCGGCGATTTCCGGATTGCGCTGGTGGCGGTCCCGTTCGCCGTGCTGGTGTTCGTTCTGGTGCGGCGCGGCTCCGCCAATCCAGGGTGGGCGGCGCTGGCCGCCGCCATCGTCACCATGATTGCCTTCGTTGCCGCGGTGAACGCCGCGATTCTCGTCGACGCGCAAGCCGATGGCCTGGCCAAGCTGCTGAGAAATATCCTCGCCGGCCTGACCGGTGGCTTTGTCGGCGCCGGGATCATGGCGCTCGGGCTGGCCTTGCTGCCGGCCGGTCCGCGCAGCTTCACGGCGTGGCTGCCGATGCTGATATCGGGCACCGTCACCGGCGCCTTGCTGGCGCTCGACAGCGCGCTCGATCTCGATTTGACCTCGGTGCTCTATCCGGTCTGGCAGGCCTGCGTCGCGGTCGGGCTGGCGCAGGCGTTGCGGCGGACGGTGCTTACTTAACGTCCCGACCGGCGCGACGCGACGGCCCCGCACTGCCGGTTTCGCAAAGGCTGAGGGCGCGTCTGCCGCGCTCCTCAGCTCATCGAAATTGCGCGGCCGGGCACGGACGTTCGCGGCGCCGTTACTTGGCCGCGATTACCATGATCTCGACATTGTATTTCGGCGACGCCAGCTTGGCCTCGACGGTGGCGCGCGCCGGGGTATTGCCCGCCGAGACCCAGCCGTCCCACACCGCGTTCATCTCGGCGAAGGTGTTCATGTCGGTGATGTAGATCGTCGCCGACAGCAGCTTCGACTTGTCGCTTCCGGCCTTCTTGAGATGGCTGTCGATGGTCGCGAGCACGTCCTGCGTCTGCCTGGTGACGCTCTCGCCGGCCGCATTGCTGGCGACGACGCCGGCGAGGTAGACGGTGTCGCCGTGGACGACGACCTGGCTCATGCGCGGGCCGGTATCGAAACGCTGGATGGTCATATGCTTCTCCTGAAGGTGGGGCCGACTACTTAGCGCGCGGGGACGGCATGCGCTACAGGGTTCTCGTAGGCGGCGAGTCGCTTGCTGCCCATGCTTCGAGACGCTCGCGCCGCTCGCTCCTCAGCATGAGGTTGTTGTGTTTCAACAGGTTAAACCTCGTCCTGAGGAGGCCGCTTAGCGGCCGTCTCGAAGGATGGGCAGCAATGCCAATTTGCGATTTCCGGCACTACCCCGCCGCCTTCGCCGCCGCCCGTCCCGCATTCCTCCCGGAAAACAGGCAGCCGCCCAGAAACGTCCCTTCCAGCGAACGATAGCCGTGCATGCCGCCGCCACCGAAGCCGGCGGCTTCTCCGGCGGCGTAGAGTCCCGGCATGATCACGCCCTCGCTGCCGAACACCCGCGAGTCCAGATCGGTTTCAAAACCGCCCAGCGTCTTGCGGGTCAGGATGTTGAGTTTCACGGCGATCAGGGGACCTTGCGCGGGATCGAGAATGCGATGCGGCCTGGCGGTGCGGATCAGGCGGTCGCCGATATATTTGCGCGCGTTGTGGATGTTCATCACCTGCGCGTCCTTGACGTAGGGATTTGCGATCTCGCGGTCGCGCGCCTCGATCTGGGCTTTGATGTCGTCGAGCTTCAGCAGATTGTCGCCGCTGAGTTTGTTCATGGCTTCGACCAGGTCGCCGAGATTGTCGCGCACGATAAAATCGACGCCGTGGGTCTTGAAGGCTTCGACCGGCGCGGGCGCACCCTTGTTGGTGGCGCGCTTGGCGGTCATCAGCCAGCTCTTGCCGGTAAGGTCGGGGTTCTGTTCGGAGCCGGAGAGGGCAAACTCCTTCTTGATGATGCTTTGCGTCAGCACGAACCAGGAATAGTCGTAGCCGGTGCCCATGATGTAGTGCAGCTGGCCGAGCGTGTCGGAGCCGGGAAACAGCGGTGCCGGCAGGCGCTTGCCTGTGGCGTCGAACCACATCGACGACGGGCCGGGCAGGATGCGGATGCCGTGGCGCGGCCAGATCGGCGCCCAGTTCTGGATGCCCTCGACATAATGCCACATGCGGTCGCGGTTGATCAGCCGCGCGCCGGTGGCCTCGGTGATCCCGATCATCCTTCCGTCGACATGTTCGGGCACGCCGGAGATCATGAATTTCGGCGGCTCGCCGAGGCGCTTCGGCCAGTTCTTTCGCACCAGGTCGTGATTGCCGCCGATGCCGCCGGAGGCGACGATGACAGCCTGCGCGCGCAGGCTGAAGTCGCCGGTGGCCTGTCGCGAAGAGCTCTTGCCGCGCTCGACGTTGTCAGGCGCCAGGATGGTGCCGCTGACGCCATCGACGGTGCCGTTGGTGATGCTGAGCGCATCGACGCGGTGGCGGAATTTGAAGGTCAGGTAGCCGCCGGCCTGCGCCAGTTGCGCCCGCCGCACGAACGGCTCGATGATGCCGGGGCCGGTGCCCCAGGTGACATGGAACCGGGGCACCGAATTGCCGTGGCTCATCGCGTCATAGCCGCCGCGCTCGGCCCAGCCGACCACCGGGAAGATCCGGTGGCCCATCGCCCGCAGCCAGTCGCGTTTTTCGCCGGCGGCGAAGGCGACATAGGCTTCGGCCCAGCGCCGCGGCCAGTGGTCGTCGTCGCGGTCGAATCCCGCCGATCCCATCCAGTCCTGCAGCGCGAGGTCGAAACTGTCCTTGATGCCGAGCCGGCGCTGTTCCGGGCTGTCGACCAGGAACAATCCGCCGAACGACCAGAAGGCCTGGCCGCCGAGGCTCTGTTCGCCCTCCTGGTCGACCACGATGACGCGCTTGCCGGCGTCGGCGATTTCGGTTGCCGCGACGAGACCCGCAAGGCCGCCGCCGACCACGATTACGTCCGCATCCTGTGCCATCGCGTCGTTCCCCCTTGCCCCCCGCCTTGCGCGATTGAAGCCCGCACCCTTTACCGCGGTCAACGGCAAACGGCCGCCTGCCGCGGACATGGTGTATCCAGGAAGCGCTCAAGGCGCGTCAGGGAGTAGCAAAGATCTGTTAACTTGTTCCAGTTTGGGACCTTTTCTCGCCGCCAGGTGCAGCGTGCCTGCAACACTTGATTTGAATTTGATTGGAGTGCTCTCCGCCATCTGGACAAAATCGCGATCCGGCAACACGCTGGCGAAACGCTTTGCATCGCACAAGGCAAACAGATTCGGGTTCGACGGGTTTGGACTGGGGCTGGGACATGAAGCTCGTGACGGGGTTGCTCGCGGCGGTTCTCCTGATGGCGGGGATGGGGGCGAGCCATGCTGTGGTTCGCATTGCCGATGACCGCGGCGGCCGGATCGGGACCTACGTCGACAAGTATCAGGGCCTGCGCACCTCGGGCGAACAGGTAATCATCGACGGTCTGTGCGCCTCGGCCTGCACCATCGTGCTCGGCGCGGTTCCCCACGACAGGATCTGCGTGACCTCCGCCGCCAATCTGGGCTTCCACGCCGCATGGGATTTCGGCGCCAATGGCCGCGCCATCACCAATCCCGAAGCCACGCAGATGCTGTATTCGATGTATCCGACGCCGATCCGGCGCTGGATCGCCCAGCGCGGCGGGCTGAAATCGCAGATGATTTTCCTGCGCGGCAAGCAATTGCAGGCGATGTACAAGCCCTGCTACCTCGATGCCCAGGCAGCACCCCGGCCGTCGTCGCGCCGGGATCGCGCCATCGGTCAGCGTGAAGTGATCGCGCCCGATCCCGCGGCGCTTGCCCGGCAGCCCGACTAGCCCTATCTGAACGGAACAGGCAGGCGAACCGGCGGCAACGCCGGTCAGACGCCAGTGCTTTCAGATGGTTGTCCATGGCCCAGCCGGTTTCCACGCAGCCCGAAATGCCCGCGATCCTGCCGGGCCGCAAACTCGCGTCGGCGATCGCGATCGGTGGTGTCGCGTTCGGCGCTCTAGTGGTGGCCGGCGCGCTGGCGCTCTGGTTCCATTACGGCACCGCGGTGTTTTTCGAGATGATCGCCTCCGGCATCTCCGCCTGCTTCTGATCCCGAACGTAGAGGAATTCTCATGAAGGATCAGCCCACCCGCGCGCAGGCCGTTCGCCCGCTGGTCATCCTCGCCGCCTTCGGTGCCAGCCTGGTGGTCGGCCTCGTGCTGATGCTGTGGGCGACCGGCGGATTGCGCAATGTGGCCGCGCCTGCCGCCATCGGCGGGCCGTTTCAATTGACCGACCAGGCCGGCCAGACCGTCACCGACGCCAACCTCAAGGGCCGGCCGACGGTGATCTTCTTCGGCTTCACCCATTGTCCCGACATCTGCCCGACGGCGCTGTTCGAGATGTCCGAGGTGCTGCGGGCGATGGGCAAGGATGCCGACCGCGTCAACGCCTGGTTCGTTTCGGTCGATCCGGAGCGCGACACCATTGCTGCGATGAAGGATTATCTGTCGAGCTTCGATCCGCATCTGAAAGGGCTGACCGGCAGCCCCGAGGCGGTGGCGAAGGTGATCTCGGGCTACCGGGTCTATGCCAAGAAGGTGCCGCTGAAAGACGGCGACTACACCATGGATCACACCGCGCTGATCTATCTGATGGACCGCGACGGCAAGTTCGTGGCCCCGTTCAATCTGAAACGGACGCCCGAGGAGGCCGCCGCCGAACTCAAGCGGTATCTCTAGCCCCGGGCAAGCCCCCGATATCTGCCGATAAACGGCGTTCGCGTCGCGAGCCCGATGGTCTATAAGGCCGTCGAAATCCGGAAAAACCGCCGTCAATGCAGCCGCAGATCCTCCCGTTTCCCGCCGGAAGACCGCTCCGAAGCGCCCGCGCCGGCCTGGCTGTGGCGGGACTGCTGCTGGCCGTGGCGGTGTCCGGTGGCCCGGTACAGGCCCAAACCGTCGCAAAACCCGCCGTGCAGGCCGCTCCGCAGGCGGTGCCCGGGTTCTGGGACCCGCGGCGGCGTCCGGACCGGCCCGATTTGTCCCGTCTCACGGTGATCCGGTTTCTGACCGAGACCGACTATCCGCCGTTCAATTTCACCGGCCCCGACGGCAATCCCGCCGGCTTCAACGTCGATCTCGCCAGGTTGCTGTGTGAAGAGATCAAGGTGACCTGCACGGTCCAGATGCGGCGGTTCGAGACGCTGCTGGATGCGATCGCCAGCAACCGCGGCGATGCCATCATCGCCTCGCTGGCGGTGACGCCGCAGCTGCGCGCCCGGATCGATTTCACCGATCCCTATTACCGCGCGCCGGCGCGCTTCGTGTCGCGGCGCGACGCCGTGATGGCGGAAGTCCGCCCGGAATATCTCGAGGGCAAGAAGATCGGCGCCATCGCCGGCTCCTCGCACGAGGCCTATCTCAAGGCGATGTTCACCGACGCCGAGCTGCAACCTTACCCCAGCGACGACGCGCTGCGGCTGGCCCTGCGGCGCGGCGAGGTCGATTTCATTTTCGGCGACGCAATCTCGCTGGCGTTCTGGATCAACGGCACCGACTCCGCCGAATGCTGCGCGTTCTCCGGCGGGCCGTTCGTCGAGAGCCGCTATTTCGGCGAGGGCATCGGCATCGGCGTGCGCAAGGGCAACGACCTGTTGCGGCAATCGCTGAACTGGGCGCTGTTCCGGCTCTGGGAAAAGGGCCGCTACACCGATCTGTGGCTGCGCTATTTTTCGGTGAGCCCGTTTTAGAAGACGGTTTCGTAGGGTGGGCAAAGGCGCGCTTGCGCCGTGCCCACCATGCCGCAGCTGCTCGGTTTGAGATGGTGGGCACGCTGGCGCTTTGCCCACCCTACGGCCTATAAGTACCGCCCTGTTCCGGAGAAAGCCTTTCCTGATGTCCACGATCGATCCCACAAACCCGGGCGACCTGCGCGCGCTCGCCGAACAATCCAACGCCTGGCCGTTCGAGCAGGCCAGGGCGATCGTCGCGCGGCTGAAGAAGAAGCCCAAGGACGAGGTGCTGTTCTCGACCGGTTACGGGCCGTCGGGCCTGCCGCATATCGGCACCTTCGGCGAGGTCGCGCGCACCACCATGGTGCGCCACGCCTTTCGCGTGCTCACCGAGGACAAGATCAAGACCCGGCTGCTGGCGTTCTCCGACGACATGGACGGCCTGCGCAAGGTGCCGGACAACGTGCCGAACAAGGAGATGCTGACATCGCATCTCGGCAAGCCGTTGTCGCGGATTCCCGACCCGTTCTCCAATGAATATCCGTCGTTCGGCGCCCACAACAATGCGCGGCTGCGCGCCTTTCTCGACACCTTCAAGTTCGACTATGAATTCGCCTCTTCGACCGACTACTACACCTCGGGCAGGTTCGACGCCGCGCTGCTGCGCGTGCTGGAGCGCTTCGATGCTGTCATGGCGATCATGCTGCCGAGCCTGCGCGAGGAACGCGCGGCGACCTATTCGCCGTTCCTGCCGATCTGCCCGCGCACCGGCGTGGTGCTGCAGGTGCCGATCGTGGCGCATGACGTCAAGGCAGGCACGGTCTCCTATGACGATCCCGAAACGAAGGAGCGCGTCACGCTCCCGGTCACCGGCGGCCATTGCAAGCTGCAATGGAAGCCGGACTGGGCGATGCGCTGGTACGCGCTCGGCGTCGACTACGAAATGGCCGGCAAGGACCTGATCGACTCGGTAAAACTGTCGGGCAAGATCTGCGCGGCGCTCGGCGGCCTGCCGCCGGAAGGGTTCAATTACGAACTGTTCCTCGACGACAAGGGCCAGAAGATCTCGAAGTCGAAGGGCAACGGGCTGACCATCGACGAGTGGCTGCGCTATGCCTCGCCGGAATCGCTGTCGCTGTTCATGTACCGCGAGCCGAAGTCGGCCAAGCGGCTGTATTTCGACGTCATCCCGCGCAACGTCGACGACTACCAGCAGTTTCTCGACGGATTTTCACGGCAGGATGCCAAGCAGCAGCTCGCCAATCCGGTCTGGCATATCCACGCCGGCCAGCCGCCGGCCTCCGACATGCCGGTCACGTTCCAGCTCCTGCTGACGCTGGTGTCGTCGTCGAACGCGGAGAACGCCGCGACGCTGTGGGGCTTTATCGGCCGCTATCGTCCCGGCGTGACGCCGCAGAGCCATCCGAAGCTCGACGCCATGGTCGGCTACGCCATCAATTACTATCGCGACTTCGTGGCGCCGACCAAGAAATTCCGCGAGCCGACCGACGCGGAACGCGTTGCGCTGCAGGATCTGCGTGATGCGCTGTCGCAACTGGCGGCGGATGCCTCCGCCGAGGATATCCAGAACGTGGTCTATGAGATCGGCCGCCGCGAGCCGTTCCTCGATCTGGTGAAAAAGGGCAAGGACGGCCGCCCCGGCGTCTCGCTCGACTGGTTCAACATGCTCTACCAGGTGCTGCTCGGCCAGGAAAAAGGCCCGCGCTTCGGCTCGTTCGTCGCGGTCTACGGCCTGCCCAACGCGATCGCGATGATCGACGGCGCGCTGGCAAGGTCGGCGTAGCTTTGCTTCCCCTCTCCCCTTGTGGGAGAGGGTGGCGCCTCACGAAGTGAGGCGACGGGTGAGGGGTTGGCTCAACGAGCAGATTGCTTGCGGATAGAAACCCCTCATCCGGCAGCCTTCGGCTGCCACCTTCTCCCACAAGGGGAGAAGGAAGAAAGTGCCTGCCCCTCCGTAGCGCATCACCGCGCCCTGCGACAATTCGAGATGGCAGGCCCGCTGTAATTTCAGCGGCGCACCTTCTAAATCGCGCTAGAATGCTCACGAGGAACGCCGCAAGCCTCCGTCGAGGGGCGGGCGCCAACGGGTTCAGCAGGGAGGATGCTCATGCAGTTCAGGGTTTCGCCGAAAGCGCTCGATAACTACAGCACCCAGGAATGGCAGGCGCGGGTCGATCTCGCCGCCGCGCACCGGCTGGCCTTCAATCAGGGTTTCAGCGAGGGCATCTTCAACCATCTGACCCTCACCGTGCCGGGCCGCAGCGACCGCTACTACCAGATTCCGTTCGGCATGCATTGGTCCGAAGTGACGGCGTCGTCCTTCATGGAAGTCGGCATCGACGACGGCGAGGTCAAGCGCGGCGAGGGCGACGTCGAGCGCTCCTGCTATTGCATCCACGCGCCGATTCACAAAGCGCTGCCGCAGGCCAAGGCGGTGTTTCACACCCACATGCCCTATGCCAGCGCGCTGACGCGCCTGGAAGATCCGCGCATCAAGGAGATCGGCCAGACCGAGGTCGGATTGATGGGCGAGATCGCCTATGACGACGAATACACCGGCCCGGCGCTCGATCCGGCCGAAGGCGCCCGCCTCGCGCGCGTGATCGGCGACAAGAAGGTCCTCTTCATGGCCAATCACGGCATCTCCACGGTCGGCGCCAGCGTCGCCGATGCCTACGACGTGCTGTATTACGTCGAGCGCGCCGCGCAGGTGCAGATCTACGCGATGTGGACCGGGCAGAAGCTGAAGCAGCTCCCCGAACCGGTGGTGCAGAAGACCATGCGGGACATCGGCGGCAGCAGCCTGTTCGACGGCCCGAGTGCTGCGCAGCGGCACTTCGATGCGCTGAAGCGCATGCTCGACCGCAAGGAGCCGGACTACGCGGAGTAGGAGACGCGGACGAAGCGGCGCTTTCTTCCCTCTCCCCTTGTGGGAGAGGGTGGCGTGATGCGAAGCATCGCGACGGGTGAGGGGTTGCCTCAGCAGGCACTGCACGCGCGGATAGAGACCCCTCATCCGGCGCTTCGCGCCACCTTCTCCCACAAGGGGAGAAGGAAGAGATCACTGGCTCGCCCAAACAATCCGCGCGATCCATTCGACGTCGCCTGATGCCAGCGTGCGGTCGACATGGGCAGGGTTGAGCGATGCCAGCTCCAGCGTCTTCGCGGTGCGCCGCTTCAGCTCCTTCACGAGTACCTCGCCGCCGGTGGTTTTCACCACCACGCGGTCGCCGCGGCGGATCGGGGTGCCCGGCGACACCACGATGACGTCGCCGTCGCGATAGGCCGGCTTCATCGCGTCGCCCGATATCTCCAGCGCATAGGCGTGTTCGTCGTTGACGGCGGGCAGGCCCAGCTCGTCCCAGCCCTTGCCCGTGGGGTATCCGTAACCGTCGAAATGGCCGTCGGCGGCGGCTTGCGCGAAGCCGAGCAGCGGCACCGACTGCACGGTCCGCGGGGCGTCGCCGATCAGCTGCACGAAGGTGTCGATCGAGGTGTTGGTGGCGGCGAGCGACTTGGCCACCGATTCGGTGGATGGCCAGCGTTCGCGGCCCTCGGTGGTGATCCGCTTCGACTTGTTGAAGGTGGTGGGATCGAGCCCGGCGCGTTTGGCCAGCGCCGAGGTGGTGATGCCGGCGCGCTCGGCCAGCCGGTCCAGCGCGATCCAGATCTGGTCGTGGGTGAGCATGCGCGGCGCTTTCGGAACTTTGGCCATGGCAGGGCTCGGCTTAATGGCTCGGCAGCTTAGGAATTATTACCTTAGTAAACCCGTTTCCGGCGCTGGCGCAAGAGACCGAGGAAGGACCGAAAACGGGACCGAAAAGGGAGCGAAAGCGGCCCTTGAAGTGCGCAGGGTGCGCCGATACGGTCGGCGCGCGATCCGGCAATTCCGGAAAATCACAATAAACTCAAGCAACAGGCAGGACGTCAGGCCGGTGCGCAGGATCTACAAAATTTGTCCCGCTTCGGCCTGGCGCGAAGCCGAGCGGCAGGGCGTGTACCGGGGCAGCGCCGACGATGCGCGCGACGGCTTCATTCATTTTTCGCAGGCCGCCCAGGTGGCCGAAACGGCCAGGAAGCATTTCGCCGGCCAGACCGGACTTTTCCTGGTCGCGGTCGATGCCGATGCGCTGGGCGCCGCGCTGCGCTGGGAACCGTCGCGCAACGACGAGCTGTTTCCCCACCTCTACGGCGAACTCGACCTCGGCGCGGTCACCGGCGTCCAGGAGATGCATGCGCGCTCCGACGGCTTTCACGACATTCCGGAGCTCGAACCGTGATCCGCGCCTTCGATACATTCTCCCTGCCGTTGCTGCGCTGGTTCGATCCGGAGGATGCGCACCGTCTGGCGATCCAGGGCCTGCGGCTACTGCCGCCGGTCCGGCCGAAGCCGGACGATCCAAAACTGGCGGTGCGGGCGTTTGGCCTGAATTTTCCCAATCCGGTCGGCATGGCCGCGGGCTTCGACAAGAGCGCGGAAGTCTCCGATGCGCTGCTGCGGCTCGGCTTCGGCTTTGTCGAGATCGGCACGGTGACGCCAAAGCCGCAGACCGGCAATCCGCGGCCGCGGCTGTTCCGGCTGGAGCGCGACGAAGCCGTGATCAACCGCATGGGCTTCAACAATGACGGCGCCGATGCGGTGCTGCGCCGGCTCGCGGCGCGCGCGCATCATGGCGGCATCGTCGGGGTCAATGTCGGCGCCAACAAGGATTCCGTCGATCGCGTCGCCGACTACGTCAGGCTGATCGAAACCTTCGCGCCGGTGGCGAGCTATTTCACCGTCAACGTCTCATCGCCGAACACGCCCGGCCTGCGCAATCTGCAGCAGGCGGCGGCGCTCGACGATCTCCTGGCCAAGGTGATCGACGCCCGCGAGCGGGTGCGGCAGAACGCCGGCGACTCGCCGGTGCTGCTCAAGATCGCGCCCGATCTCAGCCTCACCGAACTCGACGATGTCGTGCATATCGCCCGCTCGCGCCGGGTCGACGGCATGATCGTCGCCAATACCACCTTGGCGCGGCCCGCGACCTTGCGCGAGACCAACCGCGCCAGGGAGCAGGGCGGCCTGTCGGGCCGGCCGCTGTTCCGGCTGTCGACGCGGATGGTGGCGGAAACCTATGTGCGCGCCGAGGGCGCGTTTCCTCTGGTAGGCGTCGGCGGCATCGATTCCGGCGGCGCCGCGCTGACGAAAATCCGCGCCGGCGCCAGCCTGATCCAGCTGTATTCGTCGCTGATCTACAAGGGTCTCGGCCTCGTCGAGGACATCAAGACCGACCTCGCCTCGACGCTGCTGCGAACGGGGCGCGACTCACTGTCGGAAATCGTCGGCGCGGACGCGGCGACGATTACCGCCGAGGACTGGCCGGTTTAGGTGGATTGCGCCGGCGGTTGAATCACCTCGCCCCGCTTGCGGGGAGAGGTCGACGCGCGAAGCGCGTCGGGTGAGGGGGGCTATCCGCGAGTCTGGTGCTGGTTGAGAGAGCCCCTCACCCCAACCCTCTCCCCGTGAAGAACGGGGAGAGGGAGAAGGCCCTCTACAGCTCCACCACCATCCCGTCGCTCGCCGCCGTGTAGTCCAGCGTATCCAGCCGCCCCAGCATGTCGTCGCTCATATGCGTCAGCGCCAGCCGCTTCGGCTTGATCTCCGGCAGACGCGCCTCCAGCGTCGTCAGGCTGAGATGGTTCTTCACCACCCTGTCGTAAGTATAGGCTTCCGCGATAAACAGGTCGGCGTCGCGGCCGAGCGGGATCAGCGTTTCCGTCCATTCGGTGTCGGCGCTGTAGGCGATGACGCGGCCTTCGGCCTCGACCCGGTAGGCCAGGAACGGCCCGCCGGATTCGCCATGCACCACGGAAAAGGGCGTGACATCGACCGCGCCGAAGATGAATGTTTCCTCGGGCCTGAGCGCGACCACCGACAGTTCGAACTTCTGTTTGGTCTTCGAGGAATGCTCGAACAGCGCTTCCATCACCTGCGTCAGCCGCATTTCGATTCCTTCCGGACCTGCAATGACAAGCGGACGGCTCCGTCGCGTGAACTGCGCATCCAGCAGCAGGAACGGCAGCCCTGCGAAATGATCGCCGTGGAAATGTGTGATCAGGATCAGGTCGATCTCGTCGCGCGCGATACCGAGCCGCTTCAGGGCCGGCAGCGAGGTCGCGCCGCAATCGATCAGGAAATTGACGCGGTGGCCGGTGACGTGAAAGCAGGTATTTTGCCTGCCGCCGGAACCGAACGCATCACCGCAGCCGACAAATTGCAGTTGCATCGGTTCGATCCTCTGGGTTCAGCCGGCGGGCGACGCCTTCGGGAATGATGCGCGCAGCATCGCCGGATAGCGCAGCGCCTGCAACCCGCCGCGCGCGGCATAGTGCACCAGCAGGGCGCCCCACAGCCCGGCATTGCCCAGAGATCGCAGCGCCAGCCAGGCGCCGAGAAAGATCCCCAGCGACAGCACCATCAGATTGCGCATCTCGCGCGCCCAGGTCGCCCCGATGAAGATGCCGTCATAGGCAAAGGCGAACACGCCGAGCATCGGGGCCAGCGTCACCAGCCACAGATAGTCGCGGGCGCTGCGACGGACTTCTTCGCTTGATGTCATGATGTCGATCAGCAGGGGTCCGAACAGCGCGTAGGATGCGGTCACCGCCAGGGCAAAGCCGAATCCCCAGGAGATCACCAGCCGGGTCGCGCTGGTAAAGCCGCCGCGGTCGCGCGCGCCATAGGCGCGGCCGCAGAGTTGCTCGGCAGCGTTGGCGAGGCCGTCGAGGAAGAACGCGCTGATCAGCAGAAAATTCTGCAGCACCGCATTGGCGGCCAGCGTCACGTCGCCGTGGCGGGCGCCCTGCGCGGTGAAGAACAGGAATGCGGCGATCAGCGAAGCGGTGCGGATCATGATGTCGCGGTTGACCGCCAGCATGCGGACCAGCTTGGTGCGGTCGAGCAACGCCGTGCGCGGCACCGCGGGTTGTCCGTGCGAAAGCCCGCGTGCAATGAGGACGCCGAGCACAAGACCGGTGGCTTCCGCGGCCAATGCGGCGATCGCCGCCCCGGCGATGCCGAAATCGAACACCAGCACCAGCAACGCCGTCGCCGCCATGTTGATGAGGTTGATGGCGACCTGGACGCCAAGCGCGAGCCGGGCGCGGGCCTGCCCGATCAGCCAGCCGAGCACGACATAATTGGCCAGCACCAGCGGCGCCGACCAGATCCGGATGTCGAAGTAGATTTTGGCGGCGCGGGTGACGCCTTCGCTGCCGCCCATCGCGCCGAACAGGAGCGCGGCAAGCGGTATCTGCAGGACGATGAGCGCGATGCCGATCACGGCCGCGACCACGAGGCCCCTCAGGAAAATGGCGCGCAGTTCCCTGACTTCGCCGGCGCCGAGCGCCTGCGCGGTGAAGGCCAGCGTGCTCATGCGCAGGAAGCCGAACAGCCAGAACAGGCAGTCGAACACCACGGACGCGATCGCCACGCCGCCGAGCAGCGTCGGATCGCCCAGCCGTCCGATCGCGATGGTCGAGACGATGCCGATCAGCGGCGTCGTCAGGTTCGCCACCATCGCCGGACCGGCGATGGCGAAGACCTGCGCGGTCGTGACCTTCGATGGGGAAACTGGCAACCTGAAGCCGCGATCTAGCGTCCGCGCGGCGTGCCGAACAGCCGCGACAGCAGCCAGATCGGGATCACGATCACGGCGCCGAGCAGGAAGTAGCGCCACACCCAGTTGATGGCGTCGAAGCCGAGATTGTAGATCCAGTCGAACAGCCGCCGGATGCTGCTCAGGATGTTCCAGGGATCGAAGCCGATCGCGGACAGCACCACGCCCACCAGGATCGACAACAGGATCAGCCGAACCGCCACGGCCAGCGGCGAGCCGCCGAGAAAGCGGTAGAGGCCGTCATTGGCGGCCGGCAGTTCTCGGGTGTCGTTGGGCATCGGTGGTCTCCGGCGCGGATTTGCCCGCGCAGTATAGTCTGGTCGCCCTGACATGGGGAACCCGTGTGTCGGCGTCAATGGCCTGATGTCGCCGGCTGCTGGTCGGAAACCTCGGTCTTCAGCATCCGCTCCAGGGTTTCCAGCCGGTCGGCCTCGCGCGGCGGCTTGTCCCAGCGCAGCCGGTTGATGCGCGGAAACCGCATCGCGACGCCGGATTTATGCCGCGGCGAGCGCGCCAGCCCTTCGAAAGCGACCTCCAGCACCAGCCCCTGCTCGGCCTCGTGCACCACGTGCCGAACGGGGCCGAATTTCTCCGTGGTGTTGCGCCGGACAAAACGGTCGATCTGCAACAGTTCCTCGTCGGTGAAGCCGAAATACGCCTTGCCGACCGGCACCAGCTGCTCGCCGCCGTCGCCTGTTGTCCAGACCCCGAAGGTGTAGTCCGAATAATAGGACGAGCGCTTGCCGTGGCCGCGCTGGGCATACATCAGCACGGCGTCGATCAAATGCGGATCGCGCTTCCACTTCCACCACGGCCCCTTCGGGCGGCCCGGCAGATAGAGCGCGTCGCGGCGCTTCAGCATCACGCCCTCGACCGCCTCGGCATCCTCGCCGGCTCCGGCGCCGGCGGGATCGGCGCGCGCTGATGTCAGCGCGTCCCAGCTGTCGAAGGGGACGACCGGCGACAGGTCGACTCGGGGATCGTCGAGTCTTGCAATGAAGGCTTCCAGCCGCTTGCGGCGTTCGACGAACGGCAACGTTCGCAGATCGTCGTCGCCTTCGCCGAGCAGGTCGTAGGCGCGCAGATGGATCGGATACTCTTTTGTCAGTTTCGGCGACACTACTTTGCGGTTCAGTCGCTGCTGCAACACGTTGAAGGTCTGGACCCGGCCCTCGCGCAGCACCAGCAGTTCACCGTCGATGGCGCCGGGCAGATGCAACGACGGCAGCAAGTCGGGAAAGCTCTTTGTAATGTCCTCGCCGCTGCGTGAGTACAGCCGCGCCTGCATATGGCCGTCGCCGTCACGGCCGCTGACCGCCTGCACCCGGATGCCGTCCCATTTCCATTCGGCAATGAAATCGGCGGCGTCGAGACTGACAAAATCCGCATCCTCGATCGCATGCGCCAGCATCACCGGGCGGAACGGGGCGGGATCGAGATTGACCGGCGCGTCGGCGCGACCCTCCAGCCACGCGAACAGATCGAGATAGGGCGGCTCGAGCCCCGGCCATATCAATTCGACATCATGCGGGTCCTTGTCGCCGAGCGCCGCCGCAGCGGTCTTGGCCAGCCGCGCCGAAATCCCGATCCGCATCGCGCCGGTGACGAGTTTCAGCAGTGCCCAGCGGCCGGTTTCGTCCAACTCGTCGAGCCAGCGCGTCAGCTGTTTTGGCAGCTCGGTCTTGCCGAGCGTGCGCAGCGTGGTGACGACTTCGGTGAGGGTGGGCGGGGGAGGATTGTTGTGACCGATCTGCTCTCCCTCCACGCGCGAAGCGCGTGTCTTCTCCCCTCCCCCCGCGAGCGCAGCGAGTGGCGGGGAGGGGTCGGGGGTGGAGGGTGTACCAGCAAACTCGCCGGCAATTGTACGCGCCGAGACACCCCCCGACCCCTCCCCACCACGCGCAAGAGCGCGTGGGGGGAGGGGAGAAGAATGCGATCGCGAGTTGGCGCGCGGCCACATCAGCGCCACCGTCTCCGAGAGATCGCCGACATAATCATAGGACAGCGCGAACAGCACCGGGTCGGTGCGGTCGGCGATCAGGTCGCGGATCAACCCCGGCTTGGCGTGCTTGAACGATAGCGCACCTGTCAGTGCCGCCAGCGCGTAGCCGCGATCGGGATCTTCGGTCTCGCGGAAAAAAGCGGTGAGCAGCCGCAGCTTGTTGTTGCGGCCGGGCTCGTAGGCGAGCCGGTCGAGCAGCTCGGCGAAACGGTTCATGACGCGAAGCCCTCGGCCGGCGCCGTATCGCCTTCATCCTCGTCGCCGTAGCCGACGAGATCGAGCGGCCGCGCCGCGAGGCCCTTGGTCTTGCACCAATGCACCAGCGCGTCTTCCTGGCCATGGGTGACCCAGATTTCACGCGCGCCTGTGGCCTCGATGGTCGCGGTCAATCCATCCCAGTCGGCGTGGTCGGAAATCACCAGTGGCAGTTCGATGCCGCGCTGCCGGGCGCGGGCGCGCACCCGCATCCAGCCCGAGGCGAAGGCCGTGACCGGATCGGGAAACCGCCGGGTCCAGATGTCAGAGGTGGCCGACGGCGGCGCCAGCGTGATGGTGCCGGCGAGATCGGCCTTCTTCATGCCCCTGGCCGGGCGCAGATCGCCGAGCGCCACGCCGCGGCTTTGGTAATAGGACGTGATCGCTTCCATCGCGCCGTGCAGATAGATCGGCGCGTCGTAACCGGCGAGGCGAAGCAGCGCGATCACGCGCTGCGCCTTGCCCAGCGAATAGGCGCCGACCAGATGCGCGCGCTCCGGAAACAGCGCCACCGAGGCCAGCAATTTCTTCACCTCGTCCGCTGCATCGCCGTGGCGAAACACCGGCAGCCCGAACGTGGCCTCGGTGATGAAGACGTCGCAGCGCACCACCTCGAACGGCGCACAGGTGGGATCGGGCGCGTCCTTGTAGTCGCCCGATGCCACGATGCAGGTGCCCTTGCAGGACACCGCGATCTGGGCCGACCCCAGCACATGGCCGGCGGGGTGAAATTTGATCGTGACATCGCCTGTCCTGATCGATTCGCCATAGGCGATCGCCTGCGTGCTGCCGGCGAAATTATCGCCGTAGCGCAGCCGCATCATGTCGAGCGTTTCCCTTGTAGCCAGTACCGTCCCGTGACCCGGCCGGGCATGATCGGAATGGCCGTGCGTGATCACGGCGCGCTCGACCGGCCGCACCGGGTCGATATGAAAGCCGCCGGGCTTGCAGCAGAGGCCGGCAGCAGCTGGCAGCAGGATGTCTTGCGGACGCATGTCGGTTATATAGGACCTGTTGCAGTGATTTTTAGTTGTCATGCGCGGGCTTGACCCGCGCATCCATCTTCCGGAAAGTTCTTGTTTGATGGATTGCCGGGTCAAGCCCGGTTGCCCGCTCAACAGCCACGGGCACTTCTGACACGTCGGACGATCCGGGGGCCATGGTAGGGGCCAAGGGCCGATTGAGCAATCAGGGAGTACCGAACTGCGGGCCGCGCCCCTAACGCCGACCGCCCGCACTCGGGTCTCGCATCCCGAGGTGTGCTCCTGCGCGAGGCATCACCTGACGCGCGGGATCCGAATTGGTGCGGGCCGCGCTGCGGAGAACAGCCGCCCGCTCTCGGATGACATCCCAATCCGAGGCAGACCCCGCAGCACGGGAAGACGTAACCGGCCGCGAGGGAACCTATCGCGCCGTCGCCAGCTTGGCGGCCGCGCTGCCTGACAGCACCTTGACGCCGAGTAAGGCGGCCGGGCTGGCGTTGTCTCGTCGATCGATGGATTGGCCGCACTCGGCGGCCTCGCAGA
>NZ_JAUSLT010000113.1 GCF_030646015.1 Bradyrhizobium sp. | reverse complement strand
CTGCCGAACGGCGTCACCTATGAGTCGCTGGACTGCGTCGACAACGGGTTTTACGACAACACCACGGTCTATACCGTGCCGGCCGGCCACCTGTTCATGATGGGCGACAACCGCGACAACTCCACCGACAGCCGGGTGTTGTCGGCGGTGGGCTACGTGCCGTTCGAGAATATCGTCGGCCGGGCCCAGATGATCTTCTTCTCCATTGCCGAGGGCGAGCACGCCTGGATGTTCTGGCGCTGGCCGACCGCGGTGCGCTGGAACCGTATCTTCTCAATCGTGCGATGAACGACGAATCGCCCGATCTCCAGACCTCCTCCGCGCCGGACGAAGCACGCGTTCAGCCTGATGCCGGGAGCGAACCCGCGGCGGTGAAGAAGAAGCGCAGCAAGGTCAGCGCCAAGGCCGCGACCGCGGCAATCGAGGCGCGGATCGGGCATAAATTTGCCGATGCCGAGCTGCTGGCGACCGCCTTCACCCACGTCTCGGCGCTGAAATCCTCGCGCAAGCGCGGTGACAGCTATCAGCGTCTCGAATTTCTCGGCGATCACGTGCTCGGGCTCGTGGTCTCCGACATGCTGTATCGCGCCTTTCCCAGTGCCAACGAGGGCGAGCTGTCGAAGCGGCTGGCCGATCTCGTGCGCAAGGAAAGTTGCGCCGATGTCGCCAAATCGCTCGGACTGATCGACGACATCAAGCTCGGCGCGGTCGGCGCCGGCGCCGGCGCGCGTTTGCGCAAATCGGTGCTCGGCGACATCTGCGAAGCGGTGATCGGCGCGATCTTTCTCGACGGCGGCTACACCGCGGCGGCGCAATTCGTCGAGCGCAACTGGGTGGAGCGGATGCGCAAGCCGCGCCGGCCGCTGCGCGATCCCAAGACGGTGCTGCAGGAATGGGCGCAGGGCAAGGGACTGCCGACGCCGGTTTATCGCGAGGTCGAGCGCACCGGGCCGCATCACGATCCCCAGTTCCGGGTCGCGGTGGATCTGCCCGGCCTCGAGTCGGCCGAAGGCGTCGGCGGCAGCAAGCGCGCGGCCGAGAAGGTCGCGGCATCCGTAATGATAGAACGTGAAGGCGTCGAAAGTGTCGGTGGCGGTAACAATGATGGTTGAACCCCAAAAACACGTCGACAACGATACTGAAGGCGGCATCGAGGACGAAGTTGCGCCGCCGGCGGCGACACGCTGCGGCTTCGTCGCGTTGATCGGCGCCCCCAATGTCGGCAAGTCCACGCTGGTCAATGCGCTGGTCGGCTCCAAGGTCACCATCGTCTCGCGCAAGGTGCAGACCACGCGGGCGCTGATTCGCGGCATCGTGATCGACAACAATGCGCAGATCATCCTGGTCGATACGCCCGGCATCTTCATGCCGAAGCGAAGGCTCGACCGCGCCATGGTGTCGACCGCCTGGAGCGGGGCGCATGACGCCGACCTCGTCTGCGTGCTGCTCGACGCCCGCGAGGGGATCGACGAGGAGGCCGAGTCGATCTTCGCCAAGGTGGCGACGGTCAATCATCCCAAACTGCTGGTCATCAACAAGGTCGATATCGTCGACAAGGAAAAGTTGCTGAAGCTGGCGCAGGCCGCCAACGAGCGGCTGAAATTTGCCGAGACCTTCATGGTGTCCGCCATGACCGGCGACGGCGTCGAGGATCTGCGCCACACCCTGGCCGCGATGGTGCCGCCGGGGCCGTATCATTATCCGGAAGACCAGATGTCGGATGCGCCGATGCGGCATCTGGCGGCGGAAATCACCCGCGAGAAGATTTTTCGTCAGCTGCACCAGGAGCTGCCGTATCAATCCACCGTCGAGACCGACAGCTGGACCGAGCGCAAGGACAAATCGATCCGCATCGAGCAGACGATTTTCGTCGAGCGCGAAAGCCAGCGCAAGATTGTGCTCGGCAAGGGCGGCGCCACCATCAAGTCGATCGGCGCGGATTCGCGCAAGGAGATCGCCGAGATCGTCGGCGTGCCCGTGCACCTGTTCCTGTTCGTCAAGGTGCGCGAAAACTGGGGCGACGATCCCAACCGCTACCGCGAAATGGGCCTCGAATTCCCGAAGGAATAGCAGGCGTCGCGATGACCGTACCGAGAAACGTATTGTGGTTTGAGGTGCTGCTCTATCTGTCGCTGATGCTCGACGCGCTCTCGGTTGCGTTCCGCGACCGTACGCCGACCGCGAAGATGACGGAATCGATGATCATGATGGAGAGCCTGTTCGCGGCCGGGCTGCTGCTGCTGCTGGTCTACTTCGTCCGGCTCGCCGCACGGCAGCGCAAGAACTGGCCGCGCTGGGTGCTGTCAGCCGCCTTGGTGCTTTCCGCGATGACGCTGGTGCAGGTCATCGGTGCAAAGGGTCTGGAGTTCGACAGCGCTGTCGAGATCGTTTCGTGCGCGCTGACGGCGGCCGGCCTGTTCTTTTCCTTCACCGGCGACGCCAAGGACTGGTTCAACGCGTAGTCTTCAGTCGACGGCGGCCTTGCCGGCCTCGGGAGAGGCTTCCATGGCGCGGGCGGTTCTGGCGGCGGTCTCGACGATCTGGTCCGCGACATCGCTGAAATGGCCGACCACCGTCGTGATATCGCGCGTTCCCGGCGTCACCGCGTCGCTCTCGCTGCCGAGCAGCGCGATGATGATGCGACCGCCCTTGCTCTTCTTGCTCAGCCTCCGGACGGTGTACTGAATCATCGCATCCGACGGCTTGCCGACGTAGCAGATGCAGAGAGCGGCGGCCGACGACAAATCGAGCGAGAAAAAGCGCGACATCGATAACGCGTCGGCTTTCTCGGCGGCGGCGCCGATCCCCCGGCGGTTCATGATCTGCGCAAGGATGACGGCGGCGGCTTCATCGATTTTGCCTGAACCGGGAAGGCATAGCACCGCGCCCGGTTGCTGCCATCGTTCCGGCACGCTGGTCGGCAATTCCAGCTCAATGTCCAGGCGCGCCAGCGGGCTGCTCTCGACCTGTTCGGCTTCGACCTCCGTGCGGTCTTCATGGGCTTCGAGATCGTCGACCACTTCGTGCACGGTGGCGAGCACGCGCTCCATCCGCTCGCGGTCGAGCCGGCCGAGACGCGCATCGGCTTCGGCGAGACGCAGTCCGTGCAGCATGATGGTGTCGTAATAGTTCTCCAGCGAGGCGTCGGCGAGGAAGTCCTGCGCCTGCTGCGACGCCTCGATCGGGTCGCCGGCCAGCATCCGCTGGTAGACCAGTTGCGGCGGCGTCAGCGCCGGCTCGTTGCCGAGCAGGACATCGAGAAACTGCAGGCGGTCGACATGGCGGCCGACCACCACGAGGCAGACGGTGAGGGGCGTCGCCAGCACCAGCCCGATCGGGCCCCACAACCAGGTCCAGAACGACGCCGAAAGCACGATGGCGACCGGCGAGAGGCCGGAGCTGCGTCCGTACACCTGGGGCTCCACCACCTGCGCGGCAAACACCTGCAGCGTCGCGAACAGCGCCACCGTCATCAGCAGCATTTCCCAACCGGAGCCGACCGCCGCGGCCAGGATCAGGGGAAACACCGCCGATATCGGCGTGCCGACATAGGGCACGAACCGCAGGATCATGGCGATCAGGCCCCACAGCGGCGCACTGGGCACGCCGATCAGCTGCAGGCCGATTCCGATCAGGAGGCCGAACGAGGCATTGACGATGATCTGGTTCAGGAACAGCCGGCTCAGCCGCTGTCCGGCGTCGTCGAGGGCGGCCGTGGTGCGCTGCATGTCCTGCGATCCGGCCAGCCGGATGAACCGGTTTCGCAGATCCTGCCGCTGCATCAGGATGAAGATCACGAAGATGATGACGATGCCGGTCGTGGTCAAAGGCTGGATCAGCGGCTGGATGATGGCGACCAAAGTCGTCAGCGTGCCGGGATCGGGCTGCCTGATCTCCACCGGGATCGGCCTGTCCTGTGGCTGCCGGCGCAGGCCATCGATGACCTGCCCGCGGGCGGGATTGTGCAACTCGCTGTCCAGTTCCCGCAGCACCTTTGACGCTCGCTCCAGCGTGCTGGAGCCGCCGGCGGCGACGCCGCGCAGGTTCTCGATCTTCTCACGCAGCGTCTGCTGGTAACCTGGCAATTCCTCGGCCAGCCGGTTGGCCTGCGAAACCATCAGGCCGCCGAGGCTGAAGATGATCGAGAAACCGACGAATACCGCGAGCAGCACCGCCAGCCGGCGCGGCACCCGCCAGGACTGCAGCCGGATCACGAACGGTGCGAGCACGAAACTGAAGAGCACCGCGAGCGCGACCGGAACCAGGATTTCGCGGGCGAAGTACAGCCCGGTGACGATCAGGCCTGCGACCGCGAGATTGATCAGCGCGGTGCCCTTGGGCCGGTGCAGTTCGATCGGGGGAACAGTTTCTGCCAATAGAAGAAATCCGCGGAGATCCATGCAGACCTCCGTCAAGTCAGGCCGTGGCCGGGGGAAGAGCGGTCACAACGGATGGAGGGGGTGAATGTTCCGTGCCGGGTTCGGTGTTCGCGGTCTCGTGTCCCGGACGCGGTGCAGCGTCCTTCACGCTGCTCCGCAGAGCCGGGACCCAACTTTTTCGCGCCAAGCCTTGGACCCCGGCTCAGCAGCGCATCACTTCGTGCTGCGCAGCGTCGGGGGAACGCGGAGATGGCTGCGCCCGGCACCGGAATCCTGTAAGCTTCATCCCATGGAATGGACCGACGAAGGCATCGTGCTGGGGGTGCGGCGGCATGGCGAATCCTCCGCCATTGTCGAGCTTTTGACGCGCGGCCACGGCCGCCACCTCGGCCTGGTGCGCGGCGGCGCCGGCAAGCGGATGCGCCCGATGCTGCAGCCCGGCAACAGCGTGCGCGCGGTGTGGCGGGCGCGACTCGACGAGCATCTCGGCTATTACGTCCTCGAGGGCACGCGGCTGCGCGCGGCCACGGTGCTGGCGTCGTCGCATGCGACCTATGGCGTGACCCACCTGGCCTCGCTGGCGCGGCTGTTGCCGGAGCGCGATCCGCATGAAGACATTTACGAGATGCTGGAACGCACGCTGGATGATTTCGACGACATCGGCGAAGCCGCCATTCAATTGATAAAGTTCGAGCTCGCCATGCTCACCGAACTCGGCTTCGGCCTCGACCTGGAAAACTGCGCCGCGACCGGCGAGACCTCGGACCTGATCTACGTCTCGCCGAAGTCCGGCGGTGCGGTGTCGCGGCGGGCCGGCGATCCCTGGCGCGACCGGCTGCTGCGCCTGCCGTCGTTTTTGCGCGAGGGCGGCGGCGGGGCGAATGGCTGGTCCGACCAGGACCTGCAGGACGGTTTCTTGCTCACCGGACGGTTCCTGCTACGCCACGTGCTGGAGCCGCGCGGGCAGGGCCATTCGGATGCCCGCGACGGGTTCATCAATGCGGTGACGAAGCACCGGGCGAGGGTCAGTTCGGCGGTATGAGCATGGTCCCTCAACGGGTCGTCCCTGCGAACGCAGGGACCCATACGCCGCGGCCTATCGATAGGAGCTGTGGCCTTGGCCGTTTTCTCCATGAACGCCTGTGGTTATGGGTCCCTGCGTTCGCAGGGACGACAGTTTTACTGATTCGCGACTTGCCCGGTTCACCCCGAAAGTTTAACCCGTCCCCATGGGAAAACGACTGATTCCGCCTGAACCGGCTGAGATCCACGAGGTCATGCTGCGCGATGCGCTCGAGGAGCGCTACCTCGCTTATGCGCTCTCGACCATCATGCACCGTGCGCTGCCAGACGCCCGCGACGGCCTGAAACCGGTGCACCGGCGCATCCTCTATGGCATGCGGCTGCTGCGGCTCGACCCGGGCACGCCGTTCAAGAAATCGGCCAAAATCGTCGGCGACGTGATGGGCTCGTTCCATCCGCATGGCGACCAGTCGATCTACGACGCGCTGGTGCGGCTGGCGCAGGATTTCTCCTCGCGCTATCCGCTGGTCGACGGCCAGGGCAATTTCGGCAATATCGACGGCGATAATCCGGCGGCCTATCGCTACACCGAAGCACGCATGACCGAGGTCGCGCGGCTCCTGCTCGAAGGCATCGACGAGGACGGCGTCGAATTCCGCGCCAATTACGACGGCCAGAGCAAAGAGCCGATCGTGCTGCCCGGCGGCTTCCCGAACCTGCTCGCCAACGGCGCGCAGGGCATCGCGGTCGGCATGGCGACCTCGATCCCGCCGCACAACGTGGCCGAGCTGTGCGACGCCGCGCTGCATCTGATCGACAAGCCCGACGCCAAATCGAAGACGCTGCTGAAATGGGTCAAGGGTCCTGATTTCCCGACCGGCGGCATCATCGTCGATTCCAAGGAGAGCATCGCCGAAGCCTACATGACCGGGCGCGGCTCGTTCCGCACCCGCGCCAAATGGGTGCAGGAAGAGGGCGCGCGCGGCACCTGGGTGGTGGTGATCACGGAAATCCCCTGGCTGGTGCAGAAGTCCCGGCTGGTGGAAAAGATCGCCGAACTGCTCAACGAGAAGAAGTTGCCGCTGGTCGGTGACGTCCGCGACGAATCCGCCGAAGACATCCGTCTCGTGATCGAACCGAAATCCCGCGCCGTCGATCCGGAACTGCTGATGGAATCGCTGTTCAAGCTGACCGAGCTGGAAAGCCGGATTCCGCTGAACCTCAACGTCTTGGTAAAGGGCCGCATCCCCAAGGTGCTTGGCCTCGCCGAATGCCTGCGCGAATGGCTCGACCATCTGCGCGACGTGCTGCTGCGCCGCTCCAACTATCGGAAAGTGCAGATCGAGCACCGGCTGGAAGTGCTCGGCGGCTACCTGATCGCCTATCTCAACATCGACAAGGTGATCAAGATCATCCGGACCGAGGATGAGCCGAAGCCGGAGCTGATCAAGGCGTTCAAGCTGACGGAGATCCAGGCCGAGGCCATCCTCAACATGCGGCTGCGCAGTCTGCGCAAGCTCGAGGAGTTCGAGATCCGCACCGAGGACAAGAACCTGCGTGCCGAGTTGAAGGGCATCAAGGGCCTGCTGGGCTCGGAGGCCGAGCAGTGGTCGAAGATCGGCGAGCAGGTGCGGAAAGTTCGCGACATCTTTGGGCCGAAGACGCCGCTCGGCAAGCGCCGTACCATGTTCGCCGACGCGCCCGAGCATGACCTCGCCGCGATCGAGGAAGCCTTCGTCGAGCGCGAGCCGGTCACGGTCGTCGTTTCCGAAAAGGGCTGGGTGCGCACGCTGAAGGGCCATGTCGCCGATCTGTCGACCCTGACCTTCAAGACCGACGACAAGCTCGACAAGGCGTTCTTCGCCGAGACCACGTCAAAGCTGCTGCTGCTCGCCACCAACGGCCGGTTCTATTCGCTCGATGTGGCAAAACTGCCGGGCGGACGCGGCCATGGCGAGCCGATCCGGATGTTCATCGACATGGAGCAGGAGACCGCGATCGTCTCGCTGTTCGTCAACAAGGGCGGCCGCAAGTTCCTGATCGCCAGCCTCGAAGGCCAGGGCTTTGTCGTGAACGAGGACGATTGCGTCGGCAACACCCGCAAGGGCAAGCAGGTGCTGAACGTCGAAATGCCGAACGAAGCCTGCGCGATCGCGACCGTCAGCGGCGACACCGTCGCCGTGATCGGCACCAATCACAAGATGGTGGTGTTCCCGCTCGACCAGGTGCCGGAAATGGCGCGCGGCCGCGGCGTGCGGCTGCAGAAATACACCAGCGCGTCGCTGTCGGATGTCGCCACCTTCGAAGCCAAGGCCGGCCTGACCTGGAAGGATTCGGCCGGGCGCGACCAGAGCATGAGCTGGAAGGAACTGACCGACTGGCGCGGCAACCGCGCCGATGCCGGCCGGCTGGCGCATGGGCTGCCGAAGTCGAACAAGTTCGGCAAGGGCGTGGAGTGATTGTCGTCCCTGCGAACGCAGGGACCCATACCGCGTTGTCCTCTCGTTCAAGGCGGAATGTCTAACACCGTGCACAACACCATGGCCTGTGGCTATGGGTCCCTGCGTTCGCAGGGACGACGAAATGCCGTAATAGTATTCGCCATTTCGCGCGCGCTATAATCGCAGGCGGCCGAACAAACGGCCGCGCAACGATTGTCACGCCGCTATGGCCCACCACCACGATCATCACGACCACGCGCACGGCCATGCCGGCCACAGCCACGCGCCGGATAATTTCGGCTTCGCGTTCGCCGTCGGCATTGCGCTCAATACCGCCTTCGTCGCGGCCGAGCTGGTGTTCGGGTATGCCGCCAATTCGCTGGCGTTGATTTCGGATGCGGTTCACAATTTTTCCGATGTGATCGCACTGGTGCTGGCGTGGGCGGCGGGATGGCTGGCGCGCCGGCGGACGACCGAGCGGCATACCTATGGCTACCGGCGGGCTTCGATCCTCGCGGCGCTGGCCAATGCCGGCCTGTTGCTGATCGCGGTCGGCGCCATCGCCGTCGAGGCCATCGACCGGATCAGGCAGCCGGCCGAGGTGGCGGGCTGGACCGTCGTGTGGGTGGCCGCGCTCGGCATCGCCATCAACGGCACCACCGCGCTGCTGTTCATGCGCGGCCGGGAGGGCGATCTCAATATTCGCGGCGCCTATCTGCACATGGCGGCGGACGCCGGCGTCTCCGCCGGTGTGGTGGTCGCGGCGCTGGCGATCATGCTGACGGGATGGCTGTGGGTCGATCCCGCCATCAGCCTCGTCATCGCCGCCGTCGTGCTCGCAAGCAGCTGGGGCCTTGCCCGCGACAGCGTCAATCTCGTGCTCGACGGCGTGCCCAGAGGCATCGCGTTGGCGGAGGTGAGGGATTATCTCGGGCAACTCGAAGGGGTCACCGAGGTGCATGACCTCCATGTCTGGGCCATGAGCACCAACGAAACCGCGCTGACCGCACATCTGGTGCGGCCGGGCGGCAGCGACGATTCATTCCTAAATGACGTGTGCGCGGAGCTTTCGCACCGCTTCAGCATCGATCACGCCACGCTGCAGATCGAGGCCGGCACCGATACCTGCAAACTGGCGCCGGCGGAAGTGGTGTAGGGGCAGCTGAGTTCAGGTGGCCCGCCGATTTCCGAACATGATCAGCGGCACCGCGACGAAGCCGCTGGCGAGCAGCAGCCAGTCCTGCGGTACGTTGAGAAGAATCGCGGCGCTGCCGCCGATCAGCGACCAGACAAAGGGAATGACAAGAAGCCAGCGCGACAGCGGCGGGGCAGCCAACAACAGCAGTCCGAAGGTGAAGATCGTCACCGGGCACGGTGTGACGCCGAACACCGGCATCGCGGGATAAGGGTGGCCCCTCGCTATGCTGATCAAGGGATAGACGATCGCCGCATAGGCGATCAGCGCGATACCGACCCAGCTTGCCGAACCGGAACGGACGCCGAATTGGATCCGGCCGCAATACACGCCGGCATAGATCAGGTAACCGCCCTGGATCACGAATAATGCGGCGAACAGATACGCCGCCTTGTTGATCTGCGAGAAGAACAGCGCGTGATAGGCGATACCGGTCCATAGCCACATCGCCGCCAGGATGCCGGCTATCACGCGATCCGCTCCCTTCGGCTTCCAGAACAGCAGCGCGACCGCGAGGCCGCCGAGCTGATACATCCCGAACTGAACCGGCCAGATTGCCCGATTGTAACTCACGAATACCGCGAGAAATTGCTCCTGCGTAAACGGCAACATGGTGCAGCTCCTGATTATGTGCGGCAGGATAGCTGCGCCGGCGACGACCCATTTGATCTGCAGCAAGTGCTGCGAGGCTAGATCACCCCCGCCATCCGCAACAGCACGCCGGCCGCACACGAGCCCGCCAGCACCGTCAGCATTCCCATGTTGAAGCGGAAGATCGCGGTGGCTGCCGCAATCGCCAGAACGAGTGCGGCGATATCGACACTCGACCACACCGGCATGTCGAACGACAGCCCGAACGATCGTATGGGTATGGTCTGCCGGAATATGGTGTGCAGCGCGAACCAGATCGACAGATTGAGGATCACGCCAACCACGGCGGCGGTGATGGCGCCGAGCGCGCCGGCGAGGCCCTTGTTGCCGCGCAAGGTCTCGACAAAGGGCGCGCCGAGAAAGATCCAGAGGAAGCAGGGCGTGAAGGTGACCCAGGTCGCCAGCAATCCGCCAAACGTGCCGGCCAGCATCGGCGACAACGTGCCGGGATCGCGAAAGGCGGCCATGAAGCCGACGAACTGCAGCACCATGATCAATGGACCGGGCGTGGTCTCGGCCATGCCCAAACCATCGAGCATCTCGCCCGGCTGCACCCAGTGATAATGCTCGACCGCCTGCTGCGCGACATAGGCCAGCACCGCATAGGCGCCGCCGAAGGTCACCATCGCCATCTTGCTGAAGAACAGCGCGATCTGGCTGAACACATTGGCCTGGCCGAACGCAATCAGCAGGGCGGCGACCGGCACCAGCCACAGCGTCAGCCAGACCGCGCTGACTTTCAGCGCGCGGGGAAGGCTGGCGCGGATATGGTCGGGGACGACGTCGCCGAGCATGCTGTCGACCGCCGCGGCGTTCTTGCCGCCGCCATGCTCGACCGCGGCAAATTCGCTTCGTCCGCTTCTGGCGCCGAAAAATCCGATCACGCCGGCGGCGATGATGATGATCGGGAACGGCACGTTGAAGAAGAAGATCGCGACGAAGGCGATGGCCGCCAGCGCGATCATGATCCGGTTGCGCAGCGCGCGCTTGCCGACGCGGACCACCGCCTGGATCACGATCGCCAGCACCGCGGCCTTCAACCCGAAGAACAGCGCCTCGACCAACCCGACCTTGCCGAAGGCGGCGTAGATGTAGCTCAGCCCCATGATGGCGATGATGCCGGGCAGAATGAACAGGCCGCCGGCCATGATGCCGCCGGCGGTGCGATGCAACAGCCAGCCGATATAGGTGGCGAGCTGCTGCGCCTCGGGTCCCGGCAACAGCATGCAGTAGTTCAGCGCATGCAGAAACCGGCTTTCGGAAATCCAGTTTTTTTCCTCGACCAGGATGCGATGCATCACCGCGATCTGCCCGGCCGGACCGCCGAAACTCAGGACGGCGATCCGCAACCAGACCCGAAAGGCTTCACCGAAGCTGATGCCATGGCCGACATCCGCTCCGGTGGTCTTCTCATTCGCAGCAATATCGCTCACGGCGTCGCCTTCTTGGTGGGCCAGTTATGGGTTTCGCCCGATGCATCCCGGCACCAGCGGTAGAAGGCATCGTACAGCACGATGCCCGCCTCGAGTTGTTCGAGATCGTCATCATACATCCGCGACAGCCCGAGCGACGCGGCGAGCAGCCCCGGCGCTTCTGGCGACAGATCGAGCCTGCCGGTATCCGCGGCACGCACCATGGTCGCCAGCCGCAACAAGGGCGGGGTCGCGAGGCCGAACTCCTCCACCATGACGTCGAAGGTGCAGAGTTCGCCGCGATGGCTCCAGAACGTGTTTTCGATATCGAACGGGATGGCGTTGAAGCGCTCGCCGACCGCGACCACCTCGGCCGGCGCCACGAACAGAAACACCGCGTTCGGGTCGACGAACCGGCGGATCAGCCAGGGGCAGGCGATGCGGTCGATCTTCGGCCGCGCGCGGGTGACCCAGACGGTGCGCCCTTTCGAATCGCGCGCCGGCAGTTTTTGCGCGGGCACCAGCGGCAGCTTGGCGGCTTTCCAGCCTTCAAAGCCGCCCTCCAGCGCTTCGGCTTCGACATGAACATGTCTGAGCCAGGCAGCGGTGCCCTCCGCGAGCTTCTGGCCGCGCAGGCAGACAACGATGGCCGGACGTCCCGAAAATTCCTCGCCCCAGTCGGCGGCCTCCTGATGCTTGCGCCGCACCGCACCGGGAATCAGCCTGGGATCGGCGGCAAAATCCTCATCGGTGCGGACGTCGATCAAGGCAGGTGTGCTCGCGGTGCCGATCAGGCGAGCAAGTTTGTCAGCAGATATCGTTGTGAAGGATGACATGGTTGCGCCCTCGTGAGAGATACGGGACGCGATACTTGGGCATGACGCCTCGTGGGGAGATCGCAAAAATCCCCATGGGTTCGGAAATAAGCGAACCGGCGGCGGCTGTCAATGCGCGGACCGCGGGTGGATCGCCGATATGGCCCGCTCGCGGGCCGCGAGCGCTGCGGGTTACAAATTGATCCCGAACTTCGCGAGCGCCCAGGCCGTGATGAAATACAGCACGACGGTCAGTGCGCAGCTTGCACCCAGCGAAAGCCAAAACCCCAAGCCCGCGCGAAGCATTGCCGGCATCACAAGGAACATGGGGAGCGACGGCAGCACATACCAGAAGGTCGCCTCCGCATGACCGGCAATGCGCTCGATATCCCTGGTGTCGCGCCAAAGCCAGAGAATCCCCAGCAGCGACACCAGCGGCAGGGAAACGACCAGCGCACCGAAGGCCGGGCTGCGCTTCGCAATTTCGGACACGGCGGCAATAATGATGCCCGACAACAGGATTTTGATGATGAAGTAGGCCATGGCATGATCATCTCCCGGGGCAAGTATGCCTGTGCGATGCCGTCAGGCAAGATGCCACAGACCGGGGCGCGATCCAGCCGCCACACGCTCCGCATCTGGGGGAAGCTCAGCTATCGCTGGCCGCAGGCCAGCGCCGCACCGATTATCTTGCCGCGCGGCTTGCCGGTGAGTGACCGGGCCGGCGAAACGACGGGTGCTGCGGGACCGAACCGGTGTGATCGTGAACGAAGTCTTCGACATGCCCGGGCACGGCGGTGCCCTCGATGTCGCAACGGGTCTGGATTTCGGTGGCGATATCCCTGGAGATGTCGTGTGACCAATGTTCGAGTGTATTGAAGGCGGTGACGCGGACCGGGTCGTTAAATTGTCCGGCGAGGAGGTCGGTGACGATGGTTTCGATGTCGGTCCGCTCGATCTCGATTTCGCAGTACACGGCGCCCTGCCGACTCACGCGGTCGACGACGAGGTAGACGGTCTGATCCGCCCCATAGGGCACCTTCGAGCCAGTTCTTGGCATCGGCAATCTCCAGCGCAACGGCTTGGGATTACTAAGCGGCAGGCCGCAATTTGTTCCGGCGTCCGGAACTCAAATTTGCGCGTGGCGCGTCCGTAATCATGGTGTACAGGGACTACCGTCCTGCCGCATTTCTCCAGCGGGCCGGCGCGCGACGTAGCCGACCCTGAGTCCCGGCTCGAAGCCGCAACGCTGATAGAAGCGATGCACGCGCGGGTCTTGCCGGCCGCTCTGCATCAGGACGTGGTGACAGTCCCGGGTCCATGCTTCCGCGAGGGCGGCGCCGACCACGGCGCGTCCATGGCCTTGCCCTTGAAAGGCCGGATGGGTGACGACATTTTCGAGAAAACCGTGCCGCCGACCGGCCCGCAGCAGATTTGGCGCTGATATCAGCATGCAGCTTGCAACGATCTGCGCGTTATCAGCGGAAACGAAAACCGCGACACTGGGGTCGGACAGCATTTCCCGCCAGATCTGTTCGGCCCGTTCGATCGGCTCGGCAGGGGAGCTGACATCGGAGACTCGAAACAGATCGAGTAGCGAGGCAAGGTCGGCGGTTAGGGCGAGCCTGGCATCGGGCATTTGGACACCTGATTGTGCGTGGCCGCCCAGCCTAGATCGATTCGCGAAATTTATGCGGCCGCGATGGCCTCGATCTCGATCAGGAAATCCGGGCCGTACAGTTTTGAGACCTCGACCAGCGTCACCGCGGGCGCGGCCGGCGGCGCGACGGTCGCGAAGAACCGGTTTCGCGCCTCGCGATAGGCTCCGAGATTGTCCATGTCGGTCAGGAACACCGTCAGCTTCACTAGATTGGCGGCCGTGCATCCGCGCGCTTGCAGCGCCACCGCGAGGTTGCCGAACACCCGTTCGGCCTGGGCGGCGAAATCATTTTTGCCCACCAGATTGCCGTCGTGGTCGAGCGCGGTCTGGCCCGATATGAAGATGATCCTGCCGGCGCTGATGTCGACCACTTGCGAATAGCCGGGTGGCGTGCCGAGTTCGGGCGGGTTGATTCGGACGATCGAAGCTGAGGCGTCGCGGGTCATGGCATGATCCGAACTTCAGTTGCTTGGAGCGGTCACCGGCGGGGGCCCGCCGACGGCCTTCTTCGGCTTCAGTGAGCCGACGTAAAACGACAGTCCCGCCACCAGCACGAGGGCGAGGAAATAAACCGCATAGGATTGCGGCGGGGTGATTGCCCACCGCACGAGACTTCTGGGCTTTCCTGCCGGGCCGGTGTCGTTTTCCATGCGGTGTTCTTGCTCGAAACGGCGTGCAATTGGAAGGGACTATCGCGGGATCGTCAGGACACTGCCGCTGCCGCGGGGTTCATGGCCGTACTGCTGCGCTTCTGGACCAATACAGCGCCACCGGGCCGAGCAGAATGCCGGCCGCCAGAACCGCGAACGCGGCCATCCAGGCGGTGGCGCTGAGCGGCCCGCCGGCGAGGTCGAGTGCGACGCCGACGCCCCAGGCACCGAGCGCCGACAGGCTGAAGCCGACGGTGGAATGCGCCGCCATGGTGGCGCCGCGATAGTCGGGGTGCGCCGCCATCGACATGCCCGAGGTCAACGCGCCGGAGTCGGCCGGCACCGTGATGGCGTAGGCCAGCAGCAAGGGCAGCAACAGCCAGGGCGACTGGTCGGAAAACCATCCGATCAGCAGCGCCACGACAGCGGAGCTCAGCATGACCGCTGATATGGCGCGATGCCGGCCGAACTTCAGCGCCAGTTCATTGCCGAAAATGCTGGCGGGCATTGCCAGCAGCGAGAACACGACGCTGACGACAACAGGTGTCAGGATGGAAGTTTGTCCGTTTCTGGCGATGACGAAAGTCCAGAACGCGACCAGCCAGGTCCGGATGCCGTAAAGCTCGAAACAATGCGCGCCGTAGCCGAGCACGAACCCCATCGCCCTGATGTTGCGGAACACCGGCGCGAAATCCAGCAAACGCCCTTGCGCCGGCTTCGGTGCGACGGGTCGCAACAGCAGGCAGACCCCCAGCATCGCGATCGGACCAAGAGCCGTCACGTAAAACGCGCTGCGCCAGCCAAAATTTTCTGCGACCAGTTGCGCGACCAGGAAGGACAGGCCGACGCCGAACGAGAAGCTGGAGGTGTAGAACGTAATCGCGCGGGAGGAATCGCCTGATGCGAGACGGTCCGTCAGCGCCTTGAGGCCGGGCATATAGGCGCCGGCAAAGCCAATGCCCGCGATCGCGTTGAACAGCGCGCCCGACCAGAGGCCGGTGGCGAACAGTCCGAACAACAGTGTGCCGAGCGCGCTGACCGCCGAACCCGCGATCAGGATCTTGCGGGCATCGATCCGGTCCGTCAGCGTCGCCAGCACCGGCACGGTCAGCATGTAGCCGGCAGCGCCGGAGCCCGCCAGCAGGCCGGCCTGTGCGCCGCTCAACTGCCATTCCGGTATCAGGAACGCGGCGAGAACCGACGGCACCACGACGTGCGGCAGCAGGCTGCCGAGCTGCCCCAGGCACATCGCGACGATGACGGATCGGCCCTCTAGCGAAATCTGGTTTCCTCCATTCTCACCTCTCCCCGCTTGCGGGGAGAGGTCGGATCACATCGCAGATGTGATCCGGGTGAGGGGGTACAGCTCTCTCAATTGGCACCAGACTCGCGGAGAATCCCCCTCACCCCAACCCTCTCCCCGCAAGCGGGGAGAGGGAGAAGTGTTCAGGAGCCGCAGCCGCATCCGGTCTTTCCTTGTTGCCTGGCATTTGCGTCGTCGACGCAGCAGGCGTCAACAGCCGATGGTGCCGGTCCGCCGCAGCACTGGCTTGCGCCGGGCGCATCCGCGCGGCTGCAGACGCCGGTTTCCGGCAGCACCAGTTCGACGCGCGCCGCGGCTTCATGGTCGCCGGCGAGTTCGGCTGATATCGAGCGGACCTGTTCGTAGCCGGTCAGCATCAGGAAGGTCGGCGCGCGTCCGTAGGACTTCATGCCAGCGAAATAGAAGCCGGGTTCGGCCTGCGCCAGTTCGCGCGCGCCGTGCGGCCGCACCGTGCCGCAGCTGTGCTCGTTGGGATCGATCAGCGGCGCCAGCTCAACAGGGCATTCGATCGCCGGATCGAGCTGGATGCGCAGTTCGCGCACGAAATCCAGATCCGGCCGGAATCCCGTGGCCACGATCAGCTGGTCCACGACCACCTGACGGCAGCAACTGCTTGCGCCAGTGGCGACGGTGAGGCGAGGGCCGCTGGCTGCGAGATGCGAAACCCGGAATTCGCTCTCGACGGTGATCCGGCCCGCCGCGACCAGCGCGGCGAAAGCTACACCGAGTTCGCCGCGGGCGGCGAGCTTGTCGTTGGCGCCACCGCCAAAAGCCTTGGCGGGATCGTTGCCGCGCAGCAGCCAGACCGGCCTGGTTTCCGGCGCCTCGGTCGCGAGCCGCGCGAGATCAGTCAGCGTACCGATCGCCGAATGCCCGGCGCCGAGCACCGCGACAGTCTTGCCGGCATAGCGTGCGCGGTCCTTGCCCAGCACATCAGGCATCCCATAGGCGATGCGGTCCGCCGCCTGCGTCTCGCCGACGGCGCGCAAGCCGTTGGCGCCGGCCGGATTGGGCGAATGCCAGGTGCCGGACGCATCGATCACCGCATCAGCGCGCACGCTCTTGGGGCCTTGCCCGTTCTGATATCGCAGCTCGAAAGGGGCGGCTTCGCGACCCTTGCTCTTGAGCTTGTCGAAGCCGACGCGGCTGATATCGGTGACGCGGCTCGAGGTATGGATGTGGCTCGCCAGCGCCGTCTTGGCCGCGAGTGGTGCGAGATAGCGCTCCACCAGCTCGGCGCCGGTCGGATACTGATCGGGCTCGGGAGAATTCCAGCCGGTCGAGGCGAGCAGCCGTGCCGCGGCGCGGTCGACATTGTATTCCCACGGCGAGAACAGCTGCACATGGCCCCATTGCCGCACCGAATGTCCGACGCTGTCGCCGGCTTCCAGCACGATCGGCGTCAGTCCGCGCTCCAGCACATGCGCGGCTGCGGCGAGCCCGACCGGGCCGGCTCCGATGATCGCGACGCTCCTGGGCTGGTTCATCCTGTTCTCCTGTCAAACTAGAAGTATCGAAATAAAGCGCCGCAAGAAACTACGCGGCCGACTTTGCGTCTGAGCATTCGGCGACACCGGTGCAGCATTCGGCGACCAGAAAGCCCACGAGATCGCGCATCACATCGTAGTTGGCATGACAGACCAGCGTCGTTGCCTCCCGCACCTGACTGATCAGGCCGACCACCATCAGCGTCTTGATGTGATGGGAGAGGGTGGAGGGCGCGATCTTCAATTTGTCCTGCAGTCGCCCGACCGGCATGCCGGCATCCCCGGCGCGAACCAGCGCGCGGTAGATTTTCAGCCGGGTCGGATTGCCGAGGGCTTCCAGATGTGCGGCGGCGTCATCGAGTTTCATGCCGGCAGTATTTCAGACGCGGCGATCGCCGTCAACCATATTTCTAGTATTATCGAAATACTAGGTTGGTTGCCGCCCAGCTCATGGGCGCGCTTGAGCGGGAGACAGAGCTTCCCTGCTTGGCAGCAGGAACGTGATCAGCCAGCACAGCAGCAACATCACCGCCGAACCCGCCAGGCATCCCGTGATGCCGGCGAACTGGTAGAGAACGCCTGAAAGCGTAATTCCCAGCAGCCGTCCGGCGGCGTTCGCGGCGTAGTAAAATCCGACGTCTTCGGCGGCTTTTTCGGATCCGGCATAAGCCAGTATCAAATAGGAGTGCAGCGAGGAGTTCACCGCGAACGGCAAACCGAACAGTGCCAGCCCGATGACCAGGACGATATCCGGGCGGCTGACACCGGTGGTCTGCATGATGACGGCCAGCGCGATCGGTACGGCGGCGAGCATCCCGGCCCAGAGGCGGGCGGCCGGCACCTCGCGGCTGAGGCCGTCCGGGCTGCGGCTGACGAGCAGGGGAGCGATGGCCTGCACACCGCCATAGGCGATCGTCCAGGCCGCGAGAAATCCGCCGACTTCGAGGAAGCGCCAGCCATTGGCGTAGAGAAACACAGGCAGCCCGACCACGAACCAGACATCGCGCGCGCCGAACATGAAGATGCGCGCGGCGGCGAGCAGGTTCACGCCGCGCGACTTGCCGAACAATTCACGGATGGTCTTCGAGGACTTGGCCTTGCCGAGCTGCGAGGGCAACAGAAGCAGCCCCGCGACGAAGATCACGCCGAGCAGCGCGGCCATCATCCACAGCGCAAAAGTGAATCCGGCGAGGTCGAGCAACAGGCCGCCGATGAAGAACCCGACGCCCTTCATCGCGTTCTTTGAGCCGGTGAACCATGCGACCCATTTGAATAATTGTCCGCTGCCTTCGGCCGATGTCGCCTTGATCGCGGATTTGGAAGCGGTCTTGGTCAAATCCTTGGCGACGCCGGCGATGCCCTGGGCGATCACAACCCACGCGACCGATGCCGCGGCCCCCCAGCCGGGATCGAGTGCGGACAGCATCAGCAAGCCGGCGATCTGCAGCATCTGGCCGACCGCGAGCATGCGGGGAATGCCGAAGCGCGATGCGAAATAGCCGCCGGCGAGGTTGGCGCCGATTCCGGCCGCCTCATAAAGCAGAAACAGGAAGGCCAGCGTGAACGGCGTATATCCGAGCCGGAAAAAGTGGAACAGGACGAGCATCCGCAAGGCGCCATCGACCAGCGTGAAGCCCCAGTAAGACGCCGTGACGATGAGGTAGTTTCGGACCATGGAACTAGACGCCCGCGCGTTCGACGATGTTGGCGAGATCGACCATCCGGCAGGCGTATCCGACCTCGTTGTCGTACCAGGCGTAGACCTTCAGCAATGTCTCGTCGGTCACCATGGTGCTGAGGGCATCGACGATCGAACTGCGCGGGTCGTTGTTGTAGTCGGCCGACACCAGGGCCCGCGCCTCCAGACCCAGGATGCCCGCCAACACGCCTTCCGAGGCGGATTTGAACAGCTGATTGACCTCATCGACCGTAGTCGGACGTTTCAGTTCGAAGACGCAATCCGTCAGGCTGGCGTTCAGCACCGGCACCCGCACGGCGTGACCGTTCAACTTGCCCTTGAGTTCCGGATAGATCAGCGCGATGGCGGTCGCACTCCCGGTCGTGGTGGGCTGCATCGAAAGCATGGCCGACCTTGCGCGGCGAAGGTCCTTGTGCGGGGCGTCGACGACGACATTGGTGTTGGTCGGGTTATGGATCGTCGTGATCTGTCCGTGCCGGATTCCGATGGCGTCATGGATGACCTTGACGACCGGCGCCAGACAGTTCGTCGTGCAGGACGCCGCCGTTAGCAGCCGATGCCGGGCGGGATCGTAGAGCTGGTCGTTGACGCCGACGACGATGTTGAGGGCGGCCTCGTGCTTGACGGGAGCAGCCACGATCACCCGTTTGACGCCCCGGTCAAAATAGGCCTGCAGTTGATCCGGCTTCAGGAATTTTCCGGTGCATTCCAGCACGACGTCGCAGCCGAGATCGCCCCATGCAATATCGCCGGGACTGGCTTGTTCGCTGAAGCCGATGCGCTGCTTGCCGATCGCCACGACGTTGTCGGAATCGACCGCAACGGGCGCGTGCCAGCGTCCGTGAAGGCTGTCGAATTCCAGCAGATGTGCGGTCGCTGCGATGCCGCCTTTCAGCTCGTTGATATGGACGACCTCCAGCCGGTTGCCGGCGCGAGGATCGCTCTCGGGGCGATGTATGCCGCCGAGCGCAGCGCGCAACGCGAGCCTGCCGATGCGGCCCATGCCATTGATGCCAACCTTCATATCAATTCCTTCAAGGCGATACGCGCGTGGTGTCGCCGATCTCGTCGAGGCGGGCCTTGACCGCCATGCGGTCCAGCGAGTCGAACGGCAGGCTGGTGAAGATCTCGATCCGGCGCCGGATCATCGCGTAGAGTTCATTCAGAAGCGTGGTGCGCTCGGTCGGAGATCCCGTGAATTGTGCGGGGTCGGGCAGGGGCCAGGCCCCGGTAACGAACTGGGTACCGAGATCCGGACAGAACTGGTTATTGGGCGCGTCGCAGAGCGCGATGATGAAATCCATGCGGGGAGCATCAGGTCCCCTGAATTCGTCCCATGATTTGGAGTGCAGGTGCGACACGTCGTGGCCGAGGGCCGTCAGCCGCTCGATGACTTCCGGAACCGGCTCCCTGGCGGGATTCGATCCGGCGGAATAGGCCCGGAAGCGGCCGCGGCCGATCTTCTCGAGCAGGGCTTCGGCGATGATCGAGCGGGCGGAATTCTGCGTGCACAGGAACAGGACATTGAACGCGGGTGTCATGCACTTCTCCGTCGGTTCCGTGGCGATGATTTGCGATGGCAGGTCGAACGCGTCCCCGCACAGTTCCGGACGCCCGCGGCAGCAGTCCTGCGACAGGAATTGGAGCAGGCCTCGAAAGCCGGCGACGTCGGCCCGATAGTTGATCGAGCGGCCGTCTTTCTCGGCCGAAATCAAACCCGCCCGGCTGAGAATGCCGAGGTGGGTCGACATCGTGTTGTGCGGCACCTCGCAAAGCCGCGCGATCTCGCCGGCAGGCAGGCTTTGCGGATGGACCGCCAGCAGATGCCGAACCGCCGCGAGGCGGGTCGGCTGCGCCAGCGATCCAAAGCCGTGGATGGCAATCGCTTCTCGATGACTTCCGTCCATTGCGCTGGAACGTGAGGATGTTGAATTCATGTCGATATCTCTGGATGTATTGGACGACATATAAATGACGAAATGGAGTAAAAGGCGCTAGAATGCTACCAATTTCGAAAGAATATTAATTCCATTTGTCGAGATATCAAGACATATTATGGAGGGCTCCGCAGATTTCCACTATTCACAACCTTGTTTGATGCGGCCGATAAGGGGTGGGAAAGGGCTCCACGACTCATGCCCGGGAGGTCGGAACCACCATGAATCTGTTCGAACGGTATCTCTCGCTGTGGGTCGCGCTCTGCATCGTTGCGGGGGTGGCACTCGGGCATCTGCTGCCCGGTGCATTTGCCACCATTGCCGGCGCCGAGGTCGCGCGGGTCAATCTCCCGGTGGCCGGGCTGGTCTGGCTGATGATCATCCCGATGCTGCTGAAGATCGACTTCGGCGCGCTCGGCCAGGTGCGCGAGCACTGGCGAGGCGTCGGCGTCACCCTGTTCATCAACTGGGCGGTAAAGCCGTTCTCGATGGCGCTGTTGGGCTCGCTGTTCATCGGCCATCTGTTCGCGCCGCTGCTGCCACCGGAACAAATTCCGTCCTACATCGCAGGCCTCATTCTGCTGGCGGCAGCGCCTTGCACCGCCATGGTGTTCGTCTGGTCGAACCTGTGCGAGGGCGAGCCGCATTACACGCTGAGTCAGGTTGCGCTCAACGACGTCATCATGGTGTTTGCCTTCGCGCCGCTGGTCGGACTGCTGCTCGGCGTTGCCTCGATCGCGGTGCCCTGGGCCACGCTGCTGATCTCGGTGGTGCTCTATATCGTCGTGCCCGTCATCATCGCGCAGCTATGGCGGCGCGCGCTGCTGGCCAGCGGCCCGGCGGCGTTGCAGAAAACCCAGCACGTATTGCAACCGGTGTCGCTGGTCGCGCTGCTGACCACGCTGGTGCTGCTGTTCGGCTTCCAGGGCGAACAGATCATCGCCCAGCCCCTGGTGATCGTGCTGCTGGCGGTGCCGATCCTGATCCAGGTCTATCTCAATGCGGGGCTGGCCTATTGGTTGAGCCGGCGTTTTGGCGTGGCATGGTGTGTCGCCGCGCCGGCGGCGCTGATCGGCGCCAGCAATTTCTTCGAACTCGCCGTCGCCGCCGCCATCAGCCTGTTCGGCCTCAACTCCGGCGCGGCGCTGGCCACCGTGGTCGGCGTGCTGGTCGAGGTGCCCGTGATGTTGTCGGTGGTCTATCTGGTGAAAGCTTCACGGGGCTGGTACGAGGCCGGCGCCGGCGCCGCCGCAGTCAGCAAGGAAGCACGGACATGAGCGTGACGATCTATCACAACCCGGCTTGCAGCGTCTCGCGCAACACGCTGGCGATGATCCGGCAAAGCGGCGAGGCGCCCGAGGTGATCGAGTATCTGAAGCATCCGCTCGATCGCGCGCGGCTGCAGGAGCTGATCAAGGCGATGGGAATCTCGACCCGTGCGTTGCTTCGCGAAAAAGGTGAGCCCTATGCGGAGCTCGGGCTCGCCGATCCCAAATGGAGCGATGACGAGCTGATCGATTTCATGCTGGCGCATCCGATCCTGATCAACCGGCCGATCGTGGTGACGCCGAAGGGTACAAAACTGTGCCGGCCGTCGGAAGCGGTGCTGGAATTGCTCAATCGTCCCGTCGCCTCGTTCGTGAAGGAAGACGGCGAGGTTGTCACCAAGCGCTAGCGCGCTCGTACGCGCATCGTGTAGAGCCCGACCGCCACTAGAGACGCCACCGTCAGCACGCCGCCGAGCGCGAACATCGCCTGATGCGACACCGTGGCGGCGAGCCAGACCGCGATCGCGGCACTCATCATCTGCCAGAAGCCGACCAGTGCCGAGGCGGCACCGGCTTTTTCGCCGAACGGCGAAAGCGCCTGCGCGGTGCCGAGCGGATTGACGATGCCCATGCCGAGCAGGAACACGCACAGGCTGGCGAGGAACGGCAGGAAGGCGGCGTTGAACAACGACACCAGCAGGATGGCGACGCTGCCGGTGGCCGCGAGCACGAGCCCGATCTGAATGGCGCGGTCGAGCCCGAGCCGCGGCGCCAGTCTGGTTGCCAGCATGCCGGCGGCGAACACGATCAGCACGGTGCCGGCGAAGAACAGGCCGAGCTCGATCGGGGTGAAGCCCATGCCCTCGATCAGTACGCGAGGTGCGGCCGAAAATATCGCGAACAGTCCGCCCATGATCAGGCTGACGGTCGCGGCCGGGACGAGGAAGCGGCGGTCGGCGATCAGGCCAAGATAGTTTTTGGCAATCGCCAGCGGATTGAGCGGCGTCCGCGTCGCATGGTGGGTCTCGCCGAGCACCACGGCATAGGCAATCGCCGCGATCACGGCGAACACTCCGACAAAGACGAATTCCGAACGCCAGCCGAACGCGTGATCGAGCGCGCCGCCGAGCAACGGCGAAAAGCCGGGCGCCGCGGCCATCGCGATCATGATCAGCGCCATGGCGCGGCCGAGTGCTGCGCCAGTGAACAAGTCGCGGGCGATGGCGCGCGACAGTACCGAGGTCGCGCAGGCGCCGGCAGCCTGGATGACGCGGCCGATCAGCAGGTTCGGAAGGTCGGTGGCGACCCCGCACCAGATGCTGCCGGCGATGAATACGGCAAAACCTGTCAGCACCGGCCAACGCCTGCCGTAACGATCGGAGATCGGCCCGACCGCGAGCTGGCCGAGCGCGAATACCGCGAGGAACACGGTGATCGACGCCGTCACCTCGGCGGTCGACACAAGCAGCGACGCCGCCATCTGCGGCAGCGACGGCAGCAGGATGTTGGTGGCCAGCGTCCCGGTCGCCGACAGCGCGGCGAGAACTGCGATCTGCAGGAAGGTCGAAGAGACCTCGGGGCGGGGAGTTGCGTCGATTGCTACGGTCTGGTCGGCCATCGGAGTTCCCGCTTAGATTACATGATGTATATCATATAAAACGGGTTGGGAAACCGGAAATGGGCGGGGCAGGGATGCGAAAAGAGGGAGACAAAGGGGCGAAGCTTCAGCAGGCCCGCTATGCCTTCGCGGCGTCGCCGACCATGTCCGGCTGCCGCGCCAGCGACACAGCCGGCGACAGCAGGATCACCAGCGCCTGGGCGCCGAAGATCGCGACGGCGAGGTAGAGACAAATCTCGGCGCCGTAAAATCCGCCGACGAGGGCGCCGAGCGCGGAACCGACCGGTCGGGCGCCATAACTCAGGATGTTGATCGCGGACACGCGTCCCAGCAGCCGTGGCGGCGTCACCGATTGCCGCAGCGTGGCGGTCGAGATCACCCACAGGATCGGGCCGGCGCCGAGCAGGAAGAAGCTGAGACCCGCCAGCCATGGCGACGGGATGATGGTGGTGAGCGCCATCACGCAGGCGGCAACAAAGCCGGTGACCGGTCCGAGGCCGATCACGGTGCCGAAGGCGAGGCGGCGCATCACCCGCGTCGCCAAGAGCGCACCGAATACCATGCCGACGCCGTACATCCCGAGCGTGATGCCGACGCCGGTCGCCGATAGTCCGAGCCGGCGCACCGCATAGGGCACGAACACCGCCAGCAGCAGGAACGACGCGGTGTTGAAGATGAACTGGGTGATGAACACCGGCCGCAGCAACGGATGATGCAGCACGAATGCGGCGCCTTCCCTGATCTCCTGCAGCGGATGGCGGCGCGGCACAGGCTGACGGGCCGGCTCGTAGATGCCCGACAGCAGCACCACCGCGATCACGGAGAGCGCCGCGGCGACCCCGAAGGCGGGGGCAGCACCCGTCCATCCCACCAGCACACCGCCCAGCGCCGGGCCGCTGGCGAACGCCACGGTGCGCGCCAGCTCGATCCGCGCGTTGGCCGCAGGTAACAGGTCAGGCGCCACCAGCGACGGCACCAGCGCGGGCGTCGCCACGCTGTAGGCGACGGTGCCGCATACCGCGACGAAGCCGAGCAGAGCGAGCAAAGGCAGCGACAGCCAATCGAGCCAGATCAGCGCGAGAATTGCGGCCAACGCTCCCGCGCGAAGACCTTCGGAGCCCGCCATCAGCCGGCGCCGCGGGATGCGGTCGGCGAGCAGGCCGGCGGGGATCGCGAACAGGATGAATGGCAGCGTCAGCGCGGTCTGCAGCAACCCGGTCTGGCCTTCGCCGACCCCGAGCATGATGACGGCAACGATCGGAGCCGCCGCCAGCGCGATCTGCTCGGCCGATTGCGCGGCGAGATTGGACCAGGCCAGCCGGTTGAAGGTCGGCGGCAGGCGCGGCGTGTGATGGATCGCAGTCATGGCGTGGTTCCCTGGCAAATCGGTCACTGCCATCGTCTGGCCCCCAGGACGGCCAATCCACCCGTTTCCCGACAGCAGACGGGATCGACTGGAAGCAGCTAATGAGTTGTATTAAACTGCCGGCACGCACATCTTGTTGCGATGGACGCCAAAATCCCCGTTTTGCCCGCTGATTCCCCGACAGAAGCCCAGAAGGATGGCACTGGCTGGCGTGCTGATGCCGCAGCCGGCATCCAGAAGAGCCTGCCCGAGGTGTACGGCAGCGTCGCGGTCCCGTTGGGCGGCCATTGGTGGCGCAAGCTGCTGGCCTTTGCCGGTCCCGGCTATCTGGTCTCGGTCGGCTATATGGATCCGGGCAACTGGGCGACCGACCTCGCGGGCGGGTCGAAGTTTGGCTACACGCTGCTGTCGGTCATCCTGATCTCGAACCTGATGGCGATCCTGCTGCAGGCGCTGGCCGCCAGGCTCGGCATCGTCACCGATCGCGACCTCGCGCAGGCCTGCCGCGCCACCTATTCCCGGCCGGTTAACTTCATGCTCTGGCTGGCTTGCGAGGCGGCGATCATCGCCTGCGATCTCGCCGAAGTCATCGGCACCGCGATCGCGCTGAAATTGCTGTTCGGCATTCCCTTGCTCGGCGGCGCGCTGATCACGGCGCTCGACGCGTTCCTGCTGCTGCTGTTGATGAACAAGGGCTTTCGCTTCCTCGAGGCTTTCGTCATCGCGCTTCTGATCGTGATCGCGGTTTGCTTCGCGATCCAGATCACCGCCGCAGCACCACCGGTAGCCGCGATGCTGAAGGGTTTTGTGCCGTCCACCGAGATCTTCACCAATCCCGAGATGCTCTACATCGCCATCGGCATCATCGGCGCGACGGTGATGCCGCATAATCTCTATCTGCATTCCTCGATCGTGCAGACCCGCGCCTACGAACGATCGGACGAAGGCCGCCGCGACGCGATCAAATGGGCGACGGCGGACTCCACCATTGCGCTGATGATGGCGCTGTTCATCAATGCCGCGATCCTGATCGTCGCCGCCGCCACCTTCCACACCAGCGGCCATGCCGACGTCGCCGAAATCGGCCAGGCCCACGAGCTGTTGTCGCCGCTGCTGGGCCTGTCGATCGCCTCGACGCTGTTCGCGGTGGCGCTGCTGGCCTCCGGCCTCAACTCCACCGTGACGGCGACGCTGGCCGGCCAGATCGTGATGGAAGGTTTTCTGCACCTGCGCCTGCCGAACTGGGCGCGGCGGCTTGTGACCCGCGGCATCGCCATCGTCCCGGTCGTCATCGTCACCGCGCTCTATGGCGAGCGCGGTACCGGCCAGCTGCTGGTGTTCAGCCAGGTCATCCTGTCGATGCAGCTGCCTTTCGCCGTGATTCCGCTGGTGCGGTTCGTGTCCGACCGGCGCAAGATGGGCAAGTTCGCGATCTCGCTCCCGGTCGCGGCGGTGGCGTGGATCGTCGCCGGCATCATCGTGATCCTGAACCTGAAGCTGCTGTTCGAGACGTTTTTCGGGTGAGGGTAGACTGAACCCGTAGCCCGGATGGAGCTCTTGCGAAATCCGGGGCCGCTCGTACCGCAATCGAAGATTCCCGGATTACGCCATCGGGCGCGCATTCGCGCGACCCGTAGGCTCCATCCGGGCTACAAAGCCACGGGTGACGACGCTGCTTTGCCGGGCTACGCTGTCTCGGAGAAGAAACCAAAAAAGCCAGGGGAGGCACGCGTGGCAAGACTGCCGCTGATTGACCCGGAGACCACCACCGGAGACATCCGCGCATCCTTCGACAGGATGCCGGTGAAGCTGAACATCTTTCGCATGATGGCGCACGCCGAAGCCAACATGATCCCGGCGATGCGGCTCGGCAATTCCATCCTGCACAAGCAGAAGCTCAGCGCGGTCAATCGTGAACTGCTGATCCTGCAGGTCGCGCAGCTGGAAGGCGGCGCCTATGAGTGGCGCCAGCATGTGCCGATCGCGCTCGGCGTCGGCGTCACGCAGCCCCAGATCGATGCGCTGGAGCGCCGCGATTACGGCGATGTCGCCTTCAACGCGGCAGAGCGCGCGCTGCTCGCCTTTGGCCGCGAGGTCGCCGAAAATGTTCGGGTGCCGGAGCCGGTCTTTGCAGGAATGCGCCAGCATTTCAGCGAACAGGAAACCGTCGAGACCATCGTCGCCATCGGGTTCTACATGATGATGGCGCGCCTGACCGAGGCGACCGAGACCGATCTCGATCCCGCTGCCGGCATGCGGGTCTATGACGGCGGCAAGCCGCGGAGCGCCTGAGCGGATGCGAGAGTATAGTAACGGAAGCATTTTATGAGCCTGTTATTCGGCAAGGTCTGCCAGAACGGCTATGTCGTTCGTGACATCGAGAAGGCGATGAAGTTCTGGACCGAGGTGATGCGCGTCGGCCCGTTCTTCTACATCCCCAGGGTCAAGACCGACTGGTTTCGCTATCGCGGGGTGGATTCAGCGGTCGAGATGAGCATCGCGCTGGCCAATTCCGGCGACCTGCAGATCGAACTGATCCAGCAGCGCAACGACGCGCCGTCGATGTATCTCGATCATCTCAGGGATCACGGCGAGGGCATGCAGCACATGTCGTACTGGAGCAACGACTATCAGGCGCTCTACGACCGCGCCATCGCAGCGGGTTTCGTCGTCGGCCATGAGGGCCAGATCGGCGGGGCGCAGGGGCGGTTCGCCTATTTCGAGAGCGCGGGGCATGCCGGCACCGTGATCGAGATCTCCGACATCAGCGGCGGCAAGGGCCGCTTCTTCGGCCATGTCCGTAAAGCCGCCGCGAACTGGGACGGCAGCGATCCGGTGCGGGTGATCGAGAGCTGAAGAACACGCGAATGGCGAATGGCGAGTAGCGAATGGAGGGTTTCTATTCGCTATTCGCTACTCCCTATTCGCCACCTAATCCTGCGGCTCCGACAACACTTCCCCTGACGCGTCGATGCGCAGCCAGCCGGAGGGGGCGAGGCGCTGCTGCGGCAGGAAGCGGCCCTTGTAGTCCATCTTCTTGGAGCCTTCGATCCAGTAGCCGAGATAGACGTAAGGCAACCCTTGCCGGCGGGCGCGGGCGAGGTGGTCGAGGATCATGAAGGTGCCGAGCGAGCGGCTTTCCTCCGATGGTTCGAAGAACGAATACACCATCGACAGCCCGTCGCTGAGCACGTCGGTCAGTGCTACCGCCACCAGTTCCTGGCCACGGCCGGTGATGCCGGTATCGACGCCGCGCTTGCGGTATTCGATGATGCGGGTTTCGACGTGGCTGTCCTCCACCATCATGGCGTAGTCGAGCACGGTCATGTCGGCCATGCCACCATGGCGATGCCGCGCGTCGAGATAGGCGCGAAATACCGAATATTGCTCGGAGGTCGGCACCGCGCTGCGCTGTTCGCCCGTGATGTCGGCGTTGCGGGCCATGATCTTGCGGAAATTGCGCGAGAGGCGGAATTCGTTGGCGATGACGCGGATCGACACGCAGGCGCGGCACTGGTCGCAGGCCGGGCGATAGGCGATCGACTGGCTGCGCCGGAACCCGCCATGGGTGAGCAGATCGTTGAGATCGCCCGCCTTGTCGCCGACCAGATGCGTGAACACCTTGCGTTCGTGCCGGCCCGGCAGATAGGGGCAGGGCGAGGGCGCGGTCAGGTAGAATTGCGGGGTGTCACGCGAGTGCTGGGTCACGTTGAGTCGTCAGGCCTCCGAAGCAGCAGGACAGAGCATCGCGCCGCGGAGGCCGACGGTCAATCAATTTACTGGGTCAAAACGTCCGCGCGGGCTGCGCGATCTGGGTCCGAACCGAGCTGTTGATGACCACGGTGCCCAGCACGATGTCGTGCAGCAGCCGCCTCCGGCCGTTGAACAGGCCGACCAGCAGCACCAGCGGGGTCAGGAACGAGATCGACACCCAGAACAGCACCGCATGCATGGCGCCGAGCACGAAGTAACCGGGCGCGCCGTACCAGGTGCGCAGTTCCAGATCCATCACGCGCATGCCCAAGGTGGCCGAATACGGCCCGCCGATCGAAGCGCCGTAATAAACGATCGCCCAGACCACGGTGGCCGGCCAGGCCAGCCAGAACAGCATCCAGCCGAGCCCCAGGGTGATGACGCCGAACACCGCGATGAACAGGTAGCCCAGGACCACCGGGACCGTCAGCACCACGAGGTCGATCAGGAACGCGAACACCCGCCGCGTCAGCACGCCGCGAAACAATTCCGGCTGCGTCAGGGGATCGAAGGCATGGGGCTGCACCCCGCCGCCGCTGCGCCAGGCGTCGTTGCCACTTCCAGAACCATCGTAAGACATGTCCGTCCTCCAGACCGTGCATTCCCGTGCAGGACATGGGAACTAGCGGCGCGCACGCAAGATCCCGGCGCGCATTAAGAAACGGCAATATTCACATCCGTCGTCCCGGCCTCCGAGCCGGGACCCATAGCCACCGGCGGTAGCGTTTACACGACGTCGTCGAACAGCTTTCCGAATCGATGGATCACGCGGTATGGGTCCCGGCTCGGCGGCCGGGACGACGAGGTGAGGGACCTTACCCTTCCGCCTTCAGCTTCTCCGCCGCCTGTGGCGCGAAGTAGGTCAAAATCCCGTCGGCGCCAGCGCGCTTGAAGCCGAGCAGGCTCTCCATCATCGCCCGCTCGCCGTCGATCCAGCCATTATTGGCGGCGGCGGCGATCATCGCGTATTCGCCGGACACCTGGTAGACGAAGGTCGGCATCGCGAAGGTGTCCTTCACCCGACGCACGATGTCGAGATAGGGCATTCCCGGCTTCACCATCACCATGTCGGCGCCCTCGGCGATGTCGAGTTCGACCTCGCGCAGCGCCTCGTCGGAATTGGCCGAGTCCATCTGGTAGGTGCGCTTGTCGCCGGTCAGCGTCTTCGCCGAACCGACGGCGTCGCGGAACGGGCCGTAGAAGGCGGAAGCATACTTCGCCGCATAGGCCATGATCTGGACGTCGAGGAAGCCGGCGTCGTCGAGCCCCTCGCGGATGGCGCCGACCCGGCCGTCCATCATGTCGGAAGGCGCGATGATGTCGCAGCCGGCCTCGGCCTGCACCAGCGCCTGGCGCACCAGCACCGCCACGGTATCGTCGTTGAGGATGCGGCCGTCCTGGATCAGGCCGTCATGGCCGTGGCTGGTGTAGGGATCGAGCGCGACGTCGCAGAGCACGCCGAGATCAGGGAATTCCTTCTTGATCGCGCGCACCGACTGGCAAACCAGATTGCCTGAATTCAGCGCTTCGGAGCCGTGCTCGTCGCGCAGGGAAGGCTCGGTGTAGGGGAACAGCGCGATGCAGGGGATGTTCAGCTTCATGGCGCGCTCGGCGTCACGCACCGCCTGATCGACGCTGAGCCGGTCGACGCCGGGCATCGAGGCGACGGCCGAGCGCTTGTTGTGGCCGTCGACCACGAACAGCGGCCAGATCAGGTCATCCGCGGTCAGCACGTTTTCCCGCACCAACCGCCGCGCCCATTCCGCCTTGCGGTTGCGGCGCGGGCGAACCACGAGGTCGAGCGAGTGGGCGAGGGTGGTTTCCCGCCGCGGCGCGTCGCGCATTTCGATCGGACGGCCGAATTTGATCGCCATGATTTGGTCACTCCTGAAGGCGGCAGACTGGACTTATTCCAATCCTAACATCTTGCATGGCGGGCGTCATTGGCATCTTGACCTGCCGCAAATCGGCCGGCGGCATCGCCAGGCGGATTGATTTTGCCGCGCCGAGGGGCCATGAATCGACGATGAAGTCGATTTCCCCGATCAAGAACAGCCAGCCGCATGTCTGAAACCCCATCGCGCGACCAGCCGCGCGACAATGCGATGTCGGTGGCGGCGATCTCGTCGGAGCGAATCGAATCCGACGACAATGTGTGGACCCGGCGGCTGGTGTTCTTCCTGCGCATCATGGCCGTCGTCTCGGTGGCCAAGGGGCTCTATCACTGGGCCCAAGTCACCGGCTTCATCGGCGGCGAGGAAGAGGCGTTCGAAAACCAGCCGATGGCGTGGCAGACCGCCACGGTTTATTTCGCCGTGATCGAACTGGTCGCCGCGGTCGGACTGTGGCTGGCGACGCCGTGGGGTGCCGTGGTGTGGCTGACCACCGTGGTGTCGATGGCGGTGATCGAGCTGATGTTTCCGGGAATCTACGGCGGCAGCCTGACGGTGGTGGCGCTGGAAGCCCTGATGCTGGCGGCCTATCTCGCGCTGGCGTGGATGGCCGCGCGCGAACGGCCGCCATAGCGCGAACGATCACCCTGGTGATTGAGAGTAAATTCGCGAGGCGTGCAAAAAAAGGCGCGCCATCATCTAAAATTTTCGGGAATTTTCGCGGTAACTTTTGAGTCACCCTAACGCTGCGGTCACACCTGTTACGCAGTCGTTTCGAATTTGAACGGTCCTGTTCCCATATGCGACAGAACGCGCCAACGAAGCGTGAACAGAGGCCTTCCACCGTTATCGAAAGGTTGCGAAAAGCCCTTTATTAGCGGGCTTAATCCGCGATTCACTGTCTTAAATTCATGATCTCTTTATTGTCTTATTTAAGCGGATCTTCAAACCGGCCCCTTAAGTTGAAGCTATCAGGCGGGACACAAGTTTCGTCGAATAAGTCGATAAAAACGACAGCAGGGGAAGTGTCATGATGAAAGCCGTTGCAACGGTGGCCGAAACCACCGAACGCGCTCCGGGCCAGGCTCCGGTGCAGCCGCTCTATCTCGAAGCATTGACTTTGGTGGAGCGGCTGCATCGCCGGCTGCTCGACGTCATCAAGGATGAATTCGATCGCCGCGGCCGCGCCGACATCAACTCGGTGCAGGCGCTCTTGCTCTACAACATCGGCGACAAGGAACTGACTGCGGGCGAGCTGCGCACGCGCGGTTACTACCTCGGCTCCAACGTCTCCTACAACCTGAAGAAGCTGGTCGAACTCGGCTTCCTCGATCATCAGCGTTCGCGCGTTGATCGCCGCTCGGTTCGCATCCGCCTCACGCCGCAGGGCCAGGAAATCCGCAAGATCGTCGACGCGCTCTATCAGAAGCACGTCAAGACGGTGGAGCAGGTCGGCGGCATCTCGAACGAGGAATTCGCGACCCTGAACAAGTCGCTGCACCGGCTCGAGCGGTTCTGGACCGACCAGATCCTGTATCGGCTCTGAGACTTATTCGACTGCGAGATCAGGCCAAGCCGGCGTCTCAAAAGACCGGCGGCAACTGGATCAAAGACTTCCCCAAGCGCATCGGCCCGGACACCCGGACCGGTGCGTTTTGTTTTTACAGAGGTTTTTGGGGCCGGGCGGCGCAAGTTCCCACGCAGGTTTCCTGAAATGGAACTTTTGCTCCCGACGGGGCTTGTCTCTCCATATCGGAGAACGAGCCATGCTGGTCGAGCGCGGATTGCAGGTGATGAATGTCGAGGTGGTTGGCGATGCCTATGCCATCGCCGCCAACTATCTGCGCCGTAGCGGTGCCATCCCGGATACGCTCGCCACCAACGACCGGCTGCTGGAGATCATCGTACAGATGTTCCAGCGTGGCGAATTCAACCGGCTTCGCCTTGCCAACAAGGCGATCGTAAAATTCGAAGCCAGCGAACTGGTTTGATCGTAACCCCCGAGGATTGCATGGAACCCGCCATCGACCGCATCATGATGACCTACGATCTGCTGGTGAACCGCTCCGCCGCCGCCAGCGCCGAAGCGCGCGCCAAGGTGACGGACTATCTCACGACGCTGATGGAAGCCGGCGAGAAGGATACGCACCGGCTGACGGTGTGCGGGCTGACGTACTTGCGCGAACTCGACGGCTCCAGCGATCCGGTGAAGGCGGGATTTACGGGGCTGTAAGGGAAGAGCGCATTGCGGCGGCAGGCGTCTGTATGCGTTGCTGACATCGCGCGGAGCCGATACACCTTGGGGCAATAATCACCCTGAGGAAACCCATGCTCACCCTGCATCACCTCAATGACTCCCGCTCGCAACGGATCCTGTGGCTGCTGGAGGAGCTCGGCACGCCCTATGAGATCAAGCGCTATCAGCGCGACGCCACCACGCGGCTGGCGCCGCCGGAATTGACCGCGGTGCATCCGCTCGGCAAGTCGCCCGTCATCACCGATGGCGGCATCACCATCGCGGAGTCGGGCGCGATCGTCGACTACATCATTCGGACCTACGGGAAGGGCGCGATGATGCCGACGCCTGATAGCGCCGACTTCGAGGCCTATATGGAGTGGCTGCATTATTCCGAGGGCTCCGCGATGCTGCCGCTGATGCTGAACCTCTATGTCGGCAGGCTGAAGGAGGCCGGCGCCCCCTTGCATCCGCGGATCGACAGCGAGTTGAAAAACCATCTCGGCTATGTCGATGGCGCGCTGAAGGGCAAGAAATTCTTTGTCGGGACGTCGCTGACCGGCGCGGACATCCAGATGAGCTTTGTCGGCGAAATGGCCAAAGTGTTCGAGAAGCTCGCGCCGTATCCGAACCTGGCGGCATGGCTGACGCGGATGCATGCCCGGCCGGCATTCCAGCGCTCGGTCGAGAAGGGCGGGGCGTACAGGTTTGCGAAGTAAGGGGGCATGAACGCCGCGCTGCCGTGCGCGAACTAAACCTTCGCCTGTTTCAGTGTTTTTGCCATCCTGGCGCGCCATTCGTCGCCGGCGGCCGCCTTGAATTTTTCAACGACGTCCGGCGGCAAGCGAAGGGTAACGGCCTCTTTCGGATTATCGACCTTCGGACGACCACGCGATCGCTTGATGCTGGCATGCAACTCGGGGAACACCTCGCTAAATGGCTTTGCCCGGGCGAAATCCTCCTTCGTCCATTCCGGGTTATCAGAAACGGCTTCCATGTCCGCTTTGGTGTAGCCGGTCTTGGTTCGGCTGGTTTTAGCTTTGGGCATTGTAGAGTTTTCTTTCTTTTCTCGAAGCGGGACGCATTGAGACTACCGAAATCCCCTCAAGACCGAGGGTTACGAACACGACGGAAATGACACCATTCACGTCCTTGCCGATTGCAAGGTAACGACCGTGCTTGGCCGAGATGACGAGTGCATCAGCGAAGAACTCTTCCGTCAATGCGGCGAAATCCAAGCCGTGCTTGGCGATGTTCGCAATGCGCTTCGGTTGGTCCCAAATAATTTTCATGAGGTATTATTCGTACACGAAAAAGGGCTGCCTATCAACAATAAAAGTGTACGTAAATAAGTCTGAAGCGACGGGTGTTGTGAGGCATGAGACATCTCACAGCGCAGACAGGAAGGCCTTCGTCGGCTCACTTCGCCAAAGCCCCCGTATTGGGTCCTTCCGGGGAGCCCAAGGCAACCGTCGGTTCGAACCGGGGTAACCGGACCCCATCCCCCACCATATCTTGCATAAATATCAGCCATGTACCGCAACCGCTTGGCCGCCGCCGCCTGATATGGTATCCCGCCAGCGCCGCTTTCGATCGCCACACGTGACCGGCCGCACCTCAGCTAACAGGTTGCGGCGGTGGAGATATTTCGCCGATGAGCTCTTCTGCCAGCAGCGTCAAGACCCCTTCCGCGCCCGACTCGTTCTTTACCGCCACCCTCGAGCAGGCTGATCCCGAGATCGCCGCCGCGATCAAGGGCGAACTCGGTCGCCAGCGTCATGAGATCGAGCTGATTGCCTCGGAAAACATCGTCAGCCGCGCGGTGCTCGAAGCGCAGGGCTCGGTGATGACCAACAAAGATGCCGAGGGCTATCCGGGCAATCGCTATTATGGCGGCTGCGAATGGGTCGACGTCGCCGAGACGCTGGCGATCGAGCGGGCCAAGAAACTGTTCGGCGCCGGCTTTGCCAATGTGCAGCCGAATTCCGGCAGCCAGATGAACCAGGCGGTGTTTTTGGCGCTGCTGCAGCCCGGCGACACCTTTATGGGCCTCGACCTCGCCGCCGGCGGCCATCTCACCCATGGCTCGCCCGTCAACATGTCCGGCAAATGGTTCAAGGCCTCGCACTACACGGTGCGGCGCGAGGACCAGATCATCGACATGGATGCCGTGGCAAAACAGGCCGAGGAAGTGCGGCCCAAACTGATCATCGCCGGCGGCTCAGCCTATTCGCGGGCCTGGGATTTCAAGCGTTTTCGCGAGATCGCCGACTCGATCGGCGCCTACCTGATGGTCGACATGGCGCATTTCGCCGGCCTCGTGGCCGGCGGCGCGCATGCCTCGCCGGTGCCGCACGCCCATGTCACCACCACGACCACGCATAAGTCGCTGCGCGGACCGCGCGGCGGCCTGATCCTGTGCAATGACGAGGCGCTGGCCAAGAAGCTGAACT
>NZ_JAUSLT010000107.1 GCF_030646015.1 Bradyrhizobium sp. | reverse complement strand
TCATCTCCTCGATGCTGGCGAGCTGGTCCTCGTCGATGAAGACTCCGAGTTCGCCGGGTTCGGTGAAGTCGACCTGGGCGGTGAAGAAGGTGCAGGCGGCGATGCGGTCGTCGCCGCGCGCCGCCATGTAGGAGAGCGTCGCCGCCATCAGCGTGCCGCCGATGCAGTAGCCGATCGCCGATACCTGGCGCTGGCCCGTCGCCTGCTCGATCGCACCCAGCGCCGCCAGCGGCCCGAGCTTCATGTAATCCTCGAACACCAGCTTGGAGAGCCGCTCGTCGGGGTTGACCCAGGAGACGACGAACACGGTGTAGCCCTGCTCGGTCGCCCACTTGATGAACGAGTTCTGGGGCTTGAGGTCGAGGATGTAGAACTTGTTGATCCAGGGCGGCACGATCAGCAGCGGCGTACGCAGCACGGTTTCCGTGGTCGGCGTGTACTGGATCAGCTGCATCAGCTCGTTCTGGAAGATCACCTTGCCCGGCGTCGTCGCCATGTTGACGCCGACCACGAGATTGGCGGGGTCGGATTGACGAATCCGCAGCGTGCCGCGGCCGGCCTCGATATCCTCCGCCAGCATCTTCATGCCGCGAACCAGGTTGTCGCCGCTGGAGGCGAGCGTCTCGCGCAGCACTTCCGGATTGGTAAGAACGAAATTCGACGGCGCCAGCGCATTGCTGATCTGCTGGACGTAGAACTCGGCTTTCTTGCGGGTGTGCGGATCGAGCCCGTCGGCATTGCGCACCAGATCATGTGCCCACTGCGTGGTGAGCAGATAGAGCTGCATCACGAAATCGAAAAACTGGTTCGATTTCCACTCCGGATCCTTGAACCGCTTGTCGCGCGGCGAGGGCTCGATCGCGGGCTTCGCCGCTTCACCGGCAAGCCGGCGCGCCGATGATCCCCAGAGATCGAGATAGGCCTTGGCGATCCTGGCTTGCAGGTCTGCCGATCGCTCGTTGTCCGACAGCCAGTATTCCGCCACCGCGGAAAACGTCTTCACCACCTCGCCAATTTCATTGGGCGGCTTGTCCCGGGCTTCGCCGTTCTCGCGCGGCTTCAGATAGGCCGCGAGCGCCTGGCCGCTGCTCTCCATCGCCTTCGCAAGGTTCATCGCGAAGGCTTCGGGATCGAATTTTTTCGGGACGTGAGTCTCGACTTGGGTCTCGGTGGCGACTTCACTCATGGGACGACACTATAGGTTCATTTCCAGTTCGTCACCGCGCGCAATCAGCGCGGAATGATTAGGGGTTAATCTCCCGCACCGCACCCGCTGCAGTGCGATAAAATTCTTGGTTCCGACATATTGAGGCCCCAACGCTCGGCTTTGTTGTTTCGGCTTTAATCGTTTCGGGCGACAAAGGTTTGAACCACGGAGCCGGATCAGAAGAATTTGACGTATTGCCGCTGCAAGGCTCATACCAGCGGCGCGGGTGAGGCGGGGATTTCCTCAGGGGATGGCGATCAATCGGCACATCATGGCAGCTACGGCGGCAGCACTCTTGCTGTCGGCGCTGGCGCTCGGCGGCTGCGCGACATCGATCGCGGATATGCCGTTGGTCGGCACGCCGGCGGATGCCCCCGCGCGGCCGAAGGAGGCCGGCGTCTATCTTCCGGTTCATGACTTGCCTCCCGATCGCGACCAGGCCGCGATGGGGCCGGCGCAGCAGGCGCAGGCGCTGCGCGAATTGGCCGCCGCCCGGGACCAGCAGGCGTCCGCCGCCGCCAAAAACTCCGCCGCAAAGTGAGCCAGCTTTCGCTATTACGGCTGGCGCAGCCGGGCCCGCGTGGTAAAACAATCCCGATTCAACGGTTTGGCGCGAATTTGCTCTAAATCATTGATCAAGCGGGCTTTCTGCGCGGAATCGAGTCCGCGGTGCTGCAAGCCATGCTGGCGATCCCCTGCCGCGACCCGGTTCCGGAGCTATGAGACCGATGGAAGAATTTTACCGCATCCGCCGTCTGCCGCCCTACGTGTTCGAGCAGGTCAACCGGGCCAAGGCGGCCGCACGGAATGCCGGGGCCGATATCATCGATCTCGGCATGGGCAATCCCGACCTGCCGACGCCGCCCCATGTGATCGAAAAGCTCAAGGAAACCCTGGGCAAGCCGCGGACCGACCGTTATTCGGCCTCGCGCGGCATCACCGGCCTGCGCAAGGCGCAGGCGGCCTATTATGGCCGGCGTTTTGGCGTGAAACTCAATCCGGAAACCCAGATCGTCGCCACGCTGGGCTCGAAGGAGGGGTTTGCGAACGTCGCGCAGGCGATCACCGCGCCCGGCGATGTCATTCTGTGCCCCAATCCGAGCTATCCGATCCACGCCTTCGGGTTCCTGATGGCGGGCGGCGTGATCCGCTCGGTTCCATCCGAGCCGACGCCGCAATTCTTCGAGGCGGTGGAGCGCGCCATCATCCATTCGATCCCGAAGCCGCTGGCGCTCGTGGTCTGCTATCCCTCCAATCCGACCGCCTATGTCGCGAGCCTCGATTTCTACAAGGATCTGGTGGCGTTCGCGAAGAAGCACGAGATCTTCATCCTGTCGGACCTCGCTTATGCCGAGGTCTATTTCGACGAGAACAACCCGCCGCCCTCGGTGCTGCAGGTTCCCGGCGCGATCGACGTCACCGTCGAATTCACCTCGATGTCGAAGACATTCTCGATGGCGGGCTGGCGCATGGGCTTCGCGGTCGGCAACGAACGCATCATCGCAGCACTGGCGCGGGTTAAATCCTACCTCGATTATGGCGCCTTCACGCCGATCCAGGTCGCGGCGACCGCGGCATTGAACGGTCCCGACGACTGCATCCGCGAGATGCGCGACACCTACCGCAAGCGCCGGGACGCGCTGGTGGATTCCTTCGGCCGCGCCGGCTGGGATATTCCCGCGCCGGCGGCCTCGATGTTCGCCTGGGCGCCGCTGCCCAAGGCGTTCCGTGACGTCGGCAGCATGCAGTTCGCGACCCTGATGGTCGAGAAGTCGGGCGTGGTGGTGTCGCCGGGGGTGGCCTTCGGCGAGCACGGCGAGGGGTATGTCCGCATCGCCATGGTGGAAAACGAGCAGCGGATCCGCCAGGCCGCCCGCGGCGTGCGCCGCTTCCTTGAAAGCGGGCTTGAAACGTTGCACAACGTGGTTCCTCTCGCCAACCGGCGATAGGCATGATCCCGAAAAGTGGACTTCCGGTTTTCGGACAAGGTCATGCCTAGTTTGAGTTTCTCTTTCAGGTTTTTCGGGTCATGGTCGCACCCTTGAAAGTGGGTATTGCGGGGCTCGGCACTGTTGGCGCCGAAGTCGTCCGTCTCATCGAGCAGCAAGGCCGGATCTTGTCGGCGCGCTGTGGACGCGGCGTGCGGGTGGTCGCGGTCACCGCGCGCTCCAAGGTGAAGAAGCGCGGGCTCGACCTGCGCGGCATCGAATGGGCCAAGAGCCCGCTGGCGCTGGCCAACGATCCCGGCATCGATTGCTTCGTCGAGTTGATGGGCGGCTCCGGCGATCCCGCGCTGGCGGCGATCGAGGCGGCGCTGAAATCCGGCAAATCGGTGGTCACCGCCAACAAGGCGCTGATCGCAAAGCACGGATTGCGGCTGGCGAAGGCGGCTGAAAAGCATGGTGGTGCGCTGAATTTTGAAGCGGCGGTCGGCGCCGCCATTCCCGTGATAAAAACCCTGCGCGAGGGTCTGGCCGGCACCAGCATCAACCGCGTCTACGGCATTCTCAACGGCACCTGCAATTACATCCTGACAAGGATGGAACAGGAGGGTCTGTCGTTCGCCGAATGCCTGAAGGACGCGCAGCGCCTCGGCTATGCCGAGGCCAATCCGTCGTTCGACGTCGACGGCCACGACACCGCGCAGAAGCTCGCCATTCTGGCCAGCCTCGCCTTCGGCACCAAGGTGGCGCAGAGTTCGGTCTATGTCGAAGGCATTTCCTCGATCGCGCCGGAAGATCTGCGCGCCGCGGAAGAGCTGGGCTACCGGGTCAAACTGCTCGGGGTCGCGGTGCGGACCGCCAAGGGCATCGAACAGCGCGTGCATCCGACCATGGTACCCAAATCGTCCTCGATCGCGCAGGTGATGGGCGTCACCAATGCGGTGACCATTGACGGCGAGGGCATTCCGCCGATTACGCTGGTGGGCCCCGGCGCCGGAGGCGCTGCGACCGCGTCGGCCGTGGTCGCCGACATCGCCGATGTCGCGCGCGGCATCCGCGCCAATCCGTTCGGACGCCCGGTCAAGAAATTGCGCGCGACCACAAAGGCGCCGATGGAGCGCCATGAGGGCGGCTACTATATCCGGCTGATGGCGCGGGATCTCGCCGGCACCGCCGCCACCATCGCCACCCGGTTGGCCGAGCAGAAAATTTCGCTGGAGTCGATCGTGCAGCGCCACCCCGATGGTGTTGACGTCGGCGCCGCGACGAAGAAGGCTTCGCCGGTGCCGGTCATCCTGATCACCTACGCCACCAGCGAGGACGCGGTCTATCGCGCGCTGGCCGCGGTCCAGCATGACAAGGTGATCAGCGGCCGGCCGCAGGTGATCCGGATCGAAAAGAACTGACGCGGCGTCCGAACGGACAACGCGTGAAACGATTGTACGGGTCGCCAGACCCGCAGTGACGTCTAAGGGAGTTTGCCAATGTCGACCCATATTTCTGTTCCGCCGCAGTTGCTGCTCGAGCGCATCCTGACGCTCGAGATCGTGCGGGTGACGGAGCGCGCGGCGGTGTCGGCGGCAAGGCTGCGCGGCCACGGCAAGGAGAAGGAAGCCGACCAGGCCGCGGTCGACGCGATGCGCCGCGAACTCAACAAGCTGCCGATCGAGGGCACCGTCGTGATCGGCGAGGGCGAGCGCGACGAGGCGCCGATGCTGTTCATCGGCGAGAAGGTCGGAATGAATGCCGGCCCAAAGGTCGATATCGCCGTCGACCCGCTCGAAGGTACCACGCTGTGCGCCAAGAACATGCCCGGCGCGATTGCGACCATGGCAATGGCCGATGGCGGCACGCTGCTTCATGCGCCGGACGTCTACATGCAGAAGATCGCAGTCGGTCCCGGTTACGCCAAGGGCGTCGTCGAACTTGACGCATCACCTTCCGACAACGTCCGCCGGCTGGCCAAGGCTAAGGGCGTCGATCCCTCGGCAATCACGGTGCTGGTGCTCGATCGCCTGCGCCACGCCGACCTCATCCATGAGATCCGCGGCACCGGCGCCGCGGTACGCCTGATCACCGACGGCGATGTCGCCGGGGTCATCCACTGCGCCGATCCTGACAATACCGGGGTCGACATGTATATCGGCACCGGCGGCGCGCCCGAAGGCGTGCTGGCGGCGGCGGCGCTGCGCTGCATCGGCGGTCAGATGCAGTGCCGGCTGATCCTCGATACCGAGGAGCAACGCGTGCGCGCCCACAAGATGGGCGTCAAGGATCCGCGCATGATTTACGGCATCGAGGACATGGCGAAGGGCGACTGCCTGTTCGCGGCAACCGGCGTCACCACCGGCTCGCTTTTGTCAGGCGTCAAATTCCGCAAGGGCGTGATCGAGACCGAAACCGTTGTGATGCGCTCGGTCACCGGCACGGTGCGTTACATCAAAGCCGAACACCGGCAGCTCGAAAAATTCCACCTCGACTGAGCAACGCATGACCGGCATTGTCCAGATACGACCGGTTGGTGAGGACGAGCGTGAGGCATGGAACCCGCTATGGGCGGGCTATCTGGCGTTCTACAAGACGGCGCTGACGCAGGACGTCAGCGATCTCGCCTGGATGCGGTTTCATGATCCGGACGAACCGATGTTTGCGCTGGGCGGCTATGTCGACGGCGAGTTGGCGGGGTTCGCCCACTATTTGTTTCATCGTTCGACCTGGGCGCCACACCGATACTGCTATCTGGAAGATCTGTTCGTCGCGGAAACGGCGCGGGGCCGGGGGCTCGGACGGGCGCTGATCGAGGCGGTTTACGACAAGGCCCGGGCGGCCAGCGCCAGCCGCGTTTACTGGTTGACGCAATCGGATAACGCCCAGGCGCGCGCGCTGTACGACGCGGTTGCCGACAATCTCGGATTCATCCAATACCGCAAGGTGCTCTAGACACGGCGCGGTCAAGAACAAAAAAACAGGGAGTGGAAATGTCAGACGTTTCGGCGGTCAAGGCGCTGGTGTTCGACGTGTTCGGTACTTGCGTCGACTGGCGCACCAGCCTGATCAATGATTTCACCAAATGGTCGCAGACGCGCGGCATCAAGGCCGACTGGACCGCCCTGGTCGACGGCTGGCGCGCGGTCTATGCCGCCTCGATGGATGAGGTCAGAAAACATCCCGAACGCGGTTACATGATCCTGGATACGCTGCACCGGCAATCGCTGGAAAAGCTGGTGGCGCGGTTTTCGATCGAGGGGCTGACCGAGACTGACCTGCACCATCTCACCATGGGCTGGCACCGGCTTCATGCCTGGCCGGACACCGTGTCAGGGCTGACGCGGCTGAAGACGAAATACATCATCTCGCCGCTGTCGAACGGCAATGTGGCGCTGCTGACCAATATGGCGAAGTTTGCCGGGATGCCCTGGGACCTGATCCTGTCGGCCGAACTGTTCGAGCACTACAAGCCCGACCCGGAAACCTACCTCGGTGCCGCAAAACTGCTTGGCCTGGCGCCGGAGCAGGTGATGATGGTGGCCGCGCATAACCAGGACTTGAAGGCCGCGCAGAAACTGGGATTGAGGACCGCCTTCGTGGCGCGGCCGACCGAATACGGCCCGCTGCAGAAATACGATTTCGAGGCGACCGGCAACTGGGACATCGTCGCCAAGGATTTTAACGGAATCGCCGAAAAGATGGGGTGCTAGATCAGCAATACGGGTGCCGAGCGGCTATGCCGCGGCGCCGATGATGACGCCGAACCAGCCAAGACCCTTGTAGGTCTCGTAGCCGGGCGTGGCGTGGAACGCGACCAGCGCGCCGGACCCGTCATAATAGAAGCCGCTGCGCTGTTGCTCCAGCGAAAGCGGCACGCGTTCGGTAAGCAGACCCTGGCCGTCGGACGCCGCGATCACGCGAAAATTCGAATCGACCAGCAGCACCCGCGCCTTGTCGGCGGCGTTGACGCGCACACCCTGGACGATGGCACGGGCCTGGGATTGCCAATCGAAATGAATCGCCAGCACGCCGATCGGCTTGCCGTTGACCTTGCCGTCAGCGCGGACACTCGCACAATAGGTCGCGACCTGGGCGTTGGCGAGCAGGGGCTGGCACTCGACATCCCCGGCGACATAGTCGTCGCCGGAGCGCAGCCCGCGCGCCTCGCGAAACCATTTCGTCGCGGCGACGTTCTGTCCGATCACGTCGAAGCGGTCCGGCCGGCCGCTGGCCAGGACATTGCCGTCGAGATCGCAGAGCCAAAGATCGAGATACACGGTATAGGCGGCGAGGATCACGCCCAGCCGCTCCGACACATGGGAGACGGTTGCTGCGTCCGGCGCTGCGGCACAGTCGATGACGGCGGAATCGGTCGCCCACCAGCGCACGTCGCAAGTTCGCTCATAGAGGTTACGGTCGATGAGCTCGATGGCGTTCAGCGACAGGTCGACCATGCGTTCACCGCGAGATCGCTCGGTCATCCGCTCGATCGAACTCATGAGGTTGCCGGTCCGCTTCGTCAGCTGGGTTTCAAGCTCCCGCGCGATGCCCTCGACCTGTTGACCGACGCTGCGTACTTCCTGCGCGACCACGGCAAAGCCGGCACCCTGGGCGCCGGCCCGCGAACTTTCGATCAGCGCATTCAGCGCCAGCATTTTCATCTGATTGGTGATGTGCTGGATCGATTTCGTCTTCTCGCAGGCGATCTGGTTGACCTCGGCGGTCAGCCGCGCGATCAGAGCGGAAATATCGGACTCGTCCTCGGCACTTGCTGGATTGGCTGCTTCGCCCGCGATCGATCTCGCTCGACTGTAATCAAGCGCGGTGGACATTGACCGACTTCCTCTGCGTTGCGGCTATTGACCCGTCTCCTGCGGTGGACGGGGAAAAAGAAAACACACATCGGATACTTTGATTCTTTTCGTCGATTTGACCTAACGCGGGTTTAATTTCTGGAATCCGGCACGGTAGAAACACGACCAAGATCTGCATCTTGTTTGAGCAGTCAGATGATTTTTTCAGCATTTCATTCTCGATTTGAAGTATGAGAAACGGGGTGCTGTGCTCCGTTCGATCCTTGTCAGGGGAACGAGGACCAACCCGACTGCAACAATTCCCATTGCCGTTCCTGCCCTTCGCGCCTACGCCCTGAAAGCATCATGATCCTTCCCGCATCCGCATTGCCCGTCGAAGCGCCTCCGGCGTTTCTCGGCGTGTCGCGTTCCGCGACCGGAAAGCTGTGGCGCGACCGGCTCGATGCACGGGGGGCGGCGCGGGCGCTGGCGATCGCGCAACGGTATCAATTGCCGGAAATGCTGGCGCGGGTGCTGGCCGGGCGCGATGTCGAACTCGACGCGGTCGAGGATTTTCTCGATCCGACCATTCGCAAAATGATGCCCGATCCCTACACCGTGACCCAGATGGAAGCCGCCGCCAAACGCATCGCGGATGCGGCGACGCGGCGCGAGCAGGTGGCGATCTTCGGCGATTACGATGTCGACGGCGCCACCTCGGCCGCGCTTTTGGCGTGGCACCTGCGCCATTGCGGGCTCGATCCGCTGATTCACATTCCCGACCGGATCTTTGAAGGCTATGGCCCCAATGTCGAGGCGATCCGCATGCTGGCCGGCAAGGGCGCCACCCTATTGGTGACGGTGGATTGCGGCACCACCAGTTTTGAGCCGCTGGCCGAAGCACGGCGGCTCGGCATGTCGGTGGTCGTGATCGATCATCACCAGTCCGGCGACGAATTGCCGGAGGTCGACGCACTGGTCAATCCGAACCGGCCCGATGACCTTTCCGGCCTTGGTCATCTCGCCGCGATCGGTCTGGTGCTGGTGACGCTGGTCGCGGTCAACCGGGAACTGCGGGCGCGGGGGTTCTGGACCGGTGAAATGCCGGAACCCGATCTGCTCGGCATGCTGCACCTTGTCGCGCTCGGCACCGTCGCCGACGTCGCACCCTTGACCGGGCTCAACCGCGCCTTTGTGGCCAAAGGCCTGATCGCGATGCGGCGGCGCGATCATGTCGGTCTCACCGCGCTGATGGATGTGTCGCGGCTGAACGGCCCGCCCGAGGCCTGGCATCTCGGTTTTATGCTCGGGCCGCGCATCAATGCGGGGGGGCGGATCGGGCGTGCCGATCTCGGGGTCCGGCTGCTGCTGGAAGGCGATGTTTCGGAAGCCGCACGGATCGCCGCCGAGCTCGACCGCCTCAACATCGAGCGCCGCGTCATCGAGCAGATGGCGGAGGCGCAGGCCGAGGCCGAGGCGCTGGCCTCGCTCGGGCTGGAAGACAAGGGCGCGGTCATCGTCACGGCATCGGAAGGCTGGCACCCCGGCGTGGTCGGCCTCGTCGCGTCACGCCTGAAGGAAAAATTTTCGCGGCCGGCTTTTGCCATTGCGCTGGAGCCGGGTGGCATCGGCACCGGCTCCGGCCGCTCGATCTCCGGCGTCGACCTCGGCAAGGCGGTGCGGCAGGCAGTGAAGCAGGGGCTGCTGATGAAGGGCGGCGGTCACGCCATGGCCGCCGGCGTCACGCTGCGCAAGGAGCGACTGGCGGAATTCCGCGCCTATATGGAAAGCGCGCTGGCCGCCGACGTCGCCAGTTCGCGGCACGAAAACGAGCTGTTCATCGATGGCGCCGTCAGCGCGCGCAGCGTGACCCCGGATTTCGCCGCCACGCTCAATCGCGCGGGCCCGTTCGGCAGCGGCAATCCCGAGCCCGTGGTGGCGCTGCCGTCGCATCAACTGGTCTATGCCGATGAGGTCGGACAGGCGCATCTGCGGCTGCGGTTCAAATCCGGCGACGGCGCCATCGTCAACGGCATCGCGTTTCGCTCGATCGGGCAAAAGCTCGGCAACGCGCTGGTACAGAATCGCGGCCAGCCCTTGCATGTCGCGGGATCGCTCGCGGTCGATCGCTGGCAGGGTACCGAGCGGGTGCAGTTTCGCGTGATCGATGTCGCGATGCCCGATCAGGGCCCGGCGATCATCCGGTAAAGCCAGCGCTGACCTTCCAGCCAATGCCAGACATTGACCGCCAGCTATTCTGGCTATATTATAGCCAGAATGCCATTCGTCATTGTTTTGGCCCCCGAGGCTGTTCAGGAACTCAAGAGCTTGAAAGCGAACGTTCGGGCCGATGTCCGGGCTGCGCTCGAATCGCATTTGAGACACGAACCGAAAAAATTGAGTCGAAGCCGCGTCAAGAGATTGCGCGGCCTGCGCAAGCCGCAATACCGGCTTCGCGTTGGCGAGGTACGAGTATTCTACGACGTAACCGAAACGACCGTCGAGATATTGGCGATCGTGACAAAATCGGAGGCCGGCTCATGGCTCGCATTGTTCGGAAATCCGGAGTGAAAGAAGTCCCGCTTTCGGAGGTCAAGGATGACTTGTCCCGGTATCTTCGTGAGGCGGAGACGCAAGAGATCGTCATTACGCGTCACGGCAAACCGGCAGGGATCTTGATCGGATTCCAGTCGGAAGAGGACTGGTTTGAATATCGGCTCGAAAACGATCCGCGATTTTTGCGCCGGATCGAGCAGGCCCGTGCCAGTCTGCAAGCAGGGCGCGGGGTTCGTCTGGAAGACGTCGAAACGGAGTAGTGACTCGCCCAGTCGCTGCAGGTCGGGGGATCGCTCGCGGTCAGGGCGCCGAGTACGAGTTGGGCCCTGCGATGATCCGGTAAAACACAACAACGATAACAACGGGAGTGGAAATGACGGGGCAGGTTGCAGGCAAGGTCGCGCTGGTTACGGGCGGTTCGTCCGGCATTGGTGCCGCGGTCGCCGAGTTGCTGGCGCGCGAAGGCGCCAGGGTTGTTGTCACCGATATCGATGATCTCAAAGGTCCCGAAATTGTCGCCGGCATCAAGAAGGCCGGACACGAAGCCGAGTTCCTGCATCAGGATGTCACCAGCGAGCCGCGCTGGGAGGAAGTCGTCGCCGATGTCGGGAAACGCTATGGCCGGCTCGATATTTTGGTGTCCAATGCCGGTATCGGAATCTCGGTGCCGTCGATCGTGGACATGTCGCTGGCGGACTGGCGCCGGCAGACCGCGATCAATCTCGACGGCGTATTTCTTTCGGTAAAGCACGCGCTGCCGCTGATGCGCCGGACCGGCGGCGGCTCGATCATCATGATGTCGTCGCTGGCGGGCCTGCGCGGTGCGCAAACACTGGCCGGCTATTGCGCGACCAAGGGCGGCGTGCGGCTGTTCGCCAAGGCGATCGCGATGGAGTGCGCGTCCTTTGGCGACGGCATCCGGGTCAACTCGGTGCATCCCGGCATCATCGACACGCCGATCTGGGGCAAGATTCCGACGGAAGCATCGGGCAGTGGGCAAAACGCGCCGATCGATCCTGAGGAACGCGCGAAACTGGCGACGCCGCTCGGCCGCGCCGGCCACGCCATCGAAATCGCCAGCGGCGTGTTGTATCTGGCGTCCGACGCCTCGCGCTACGTGACGGGAACGGAACTCGTGATCGACGGCGGCATGAATGCGGGCGGGGCGGTAAGGCAGGGGTGAGGCCCCGCGTCATTCCGGGGCATCGCGCAGCGA
>NZ_JAUSLT010000105.1 GCF_030646015.1 Bradyrhizobium sp. | reverse complement strand
CGTGAGCCCGGTGAGCAGGACGCCCTGCTGCTCGCTGCGGGCGGCGTTGATGATCCACTGGCCGTCGCTGGCGACCTGATTGAGCCAGAAGCCGGATGCGTCCTGAATTCCGCCGCCGGACGCGGATCCGAACATTTCCGCCTCCATGCGCTTGGATAGTTCGCGCAAATTGGCCGACATCGGATTGTAGGCGACGGTTGCCAGGAACCCGAGCGCAATCGCGCTTGCCAATGCCGGCGAAATGAACTGCCAGGCGGAAACGCCGGCAGCGCGCGCCACCACCAGTTCCAGCCGCCGCGACAGCGCGAGATAGCAGGTCATCGCGCCGATCAGGACGCAGAACGGCATCATTTTTTCGAGCAGCTGCGGCACCCGGTAGATGGAGGTCTTCGCCACCATGATGGCGGAAACCGAAGGCAGTCCGGACGTCTTCCGGACCATTTCGATGTAATCGACCAGCACCAGCAGCAGGAAGATGCTCGCGAACGCGCCCACCGCCGAGATCAGGAAGCGGCTGGCAAAATAGCGCCCGAGTGTGTTGACCATCATGCTCATGCTGCGGCCGGTCGTCCGAAGAGCCGCAGAATACGTTCGTTATTCCGGTTAATGGCCTCCATCAGCGATGCCGGCGGTTCGACCACGGTGCCCGTCAGGATCATCGCCACCCCGCCGCCGATCGCGACGATCAGCATCAGGTACTGAAAGAGGGCTGCGAGTGGCGACCTCACCGTCACGACCGAGCAGGCGAATCCCGCCATACGCAGTCCGAACACGGCGAAAATCGAACCGCCGATCGCAAAACTGCGGCTCTGCCGCGTGGTGCGCGGCGTTCCCAGGAACGCGAACGTCAACGCCGCGAAGGCGAAGGGATAGATCGGCGCCATGAAGCGGTCGTGCAATTCGGCGCGGAACTGGCCGGGCAATTGCTGGTAAATCGGGTCCTCGTAAGACGGCCTCAGCAATTCCCAGATGTAGCGTTCGCGGATGCCCAGCGCGACGTCGCGCCCGCTATTGGAGAATTTCGACATGTCGAATGCGTAACGGCCGAACGCCACCAGCGCCGGGTCGCGCTTGCCGGCTTCGAAACGCTGGAGATTTCCGTCTTCCAGTACCAGATACGAGCCGCTCTCGTTGCGCAGGATCGTGCCGTGGTCGGCAATGATGGTGACGCGTTCCTTGGGGTCGCGCCGGTCATCGACGAAAATGCCGGCGAGAATGCCGCCGGGCTGACGCTCCCGAATGCGAATCGTCAGGTTCCGATCGAGCGAGGCAAAGCGGCCGGGCTGCAGAATGTTGGTGAGCACGTCGGCGGTGATTTCGGCGTCCCACTGCTTGATCCGGCGCATGCCGTCGGGCGCCAAATAGGCCGCGATGAAGGCAACCAGAACCGACACCACGCAGGTGGCATAGAAGAACGGAAGGAACAGCCGGAACGGCGAGAGGCCCGCCGCATTCATCACGATGATCTCGGAGTCGGTCGCGAGCTTGTTGAGGGTATGCGAGATTGCGATCATCAGCGCCATCGGCGCAATGATCAGCACCAGCGCCGGGATGACGAGACTGGTGATGCCGAGAAAGGTGACGATGGTCTGGCCCTGGCTCGTCATCAGGTCGATGCCGCGCAACGCCTGCGTAATCCAGATCACCCCTGTCAGGCTCACCAGAATCAACGCAAACGACGCCAGCGTCGTTCGGAAAATATACTTGTCGATCGACCCCATCGTTACCGCACGATCCCCACCTCACGAGCCGAAACCGCGGCTCACGACCATCCCTGTTACGGGATCCCCACTGGTCGCGCCGCAGTTGTCCTGCCGGCTCACATTCTCACTACCATCCCTTTGATCCGTCAACAAAATGGCTGCGCCATGGCACCCTTGCTATATGGTTAATAATTCGCGCTATGTGGCTAATGAGCCACGGGGGCGCTTGGCATTACAGCGGCTGGCAGGCCATAGTGTCCCGGACCATGCTTCCCCAGGGATGTGCAGCCACAGCCGATGAGAGCATCCGTAACACCGCCCGGCCGGTTCCCGACCCAGCGACAGCCCTGAATTCTTGGAGGATTTGCCCATGTCCGACGCCGTCAAGGTCGGCTTCGTTCCGTTTTCCACCGCCCCGCGCGGGGTTCTGGTGATCTTTTGCGACGACACGCTGAAATTCGGCGCGGCGACGCGCAAGGGGCTGGGGACATCGGCCGATGTCATCAAGCGCGCGGCCGAAACCAACCAGTTCAAGGGCAAGAGCGGCTCGACGCTCGATATTCTGGCGCCGGAGGGTCTCAAGGCCAGCAGGCTGATCGTGGTTGGCGCCGGCAAGCTGTCGGCGATCAAGGACAATGATTTTCTCAAGCTTGGCGGCGCCGCCGCCGGCAAGCTGCTCGGCGGCAACGCGGTGGTGACGATCATGGCGGAATTGCCTGACGGCGCGATGAAGCCCGACCAGGCCGCCGCGGTGGCGTCGGGCGTGCGGCTGCGCGCCTATAGATTCGATCGCTACAAGACCAGGAAGAAGGACGGCGAGGATGCCGCGGTGCGCGCCGAGGTTTCGCTCGCGGTCGATGACGTCGCCGCCGCGCGAAAAGCCTTCGCCCCTCGCGCCCACATCGTCGATGGCGTCATCATGGCGCGCGAACTCGTCAACGAGCCGCCGAACGTGCTCTATCCCGTGGAATTCGCGCGGCGCGCCGCGCAGCTGCGCAAGCTCGGCGTCGATGTCGAAATTCTCGACGTCAAGGCCATGACCAAGCTCGGCATGGGCGCGCTGCTCGGCGTTTCCCAGGGCTCGACGCAGCCCGGCCGCACCGTGATCATGCGCTGGAATGGCGGCAGGAAGGGCGAGCAGCCGGTTGCCTTTGTCGGCAAGGGCGTTTGTTTCGATACCGGCGGCATCTCGATCAAGGGCTCCGCCGGCATGGAGGACATGAAGGGCGACATGGGGGGCGCGGCCTGCGTGGTCGGGCTGATGCATGCGCTGGCCGCGCGCAAGGCCAGGGTCAATGTGGTCGGCGCCATCGGCGTTGTCGAAAACATGCCTGACGGCAATGCGCAACGCCCCGGCGATATCGTGACCTCGATGTCCGGCCAGACCATCGAGATCATCAACACCGATGCCGAAGGCCGCCTGGTGCTGGC
>NZ_JAUSLT010000170.1 GCF_030646015.1 Bradyrhizobium sp. | reverse complement strand
GTTAGCATCCGGTCAGGACCGCGGTGGCATCACTCGCGCGGCTGAGGGGCGGAAGCGGACGTCATGCTGCCCGACGGATCTGCGCGCTGGACCCACGCCAATTCCACGGCAGCAGTTCGTCGAGTTTCTGGACGGGATGTTCGGCGATGCGGGCCAGGACGTCGGCGAGCCAGGCTTGCGGGTCGATGTCATTCATCTTAGCCGAGACGATCAGGCTGTACATAACGGCGGCGCGCTCGCCACCGCGATCTGAGCCGCAGAACAACCACGACTTGCGCCCCAAAGCGATGCCGCGCACGCCACGCTCCGCCGCGTTGTTCGACAGGCAGATACGGCCGTCGTCGAGGAAGCGGGTGAACGCGCTCCAGCGTTTGAGCATGTAGTCCATGGCCTTAGCGACGTCATTGCCGCGCGACCGCTGGGCGGAAGCCGAAGACGCCGCTTGCGTTCGATGGTCGAGGCCGGGATGGATGTCCGGTGCGCCTCACGCTGACAGCAGGCCAGAAAGGCGATGCACCGCAAGCCGACGGGTTAATCGAAGGGTTGCCCGCCGAGGTCGTCATGGCCGACACAGCTTATGACGCCGATCTCTGCGCCAGGCCATCGCCGCCAAGGGAGCACTCGCCGTCATTCCCAACAACCCGTCACGCGCGCTCAAATATCCGCTCGACAAGCATCTCTATGCTCAACGCCATCTCGTGGAGTGCTGCTTCTCAAAACTCAAGCAGTTCAGGCGCGTCGCAACGCGCTTCGAGAAAACCGCTCGGAACGATCTGGCTGTCGTTATCCTTGCCGCCATCGTCTTATGAATGCGATAAGTGTCCACAGGACCTAATAGTCGAACATAAAAATTGTCTTTTCGATTGACCGAGGACTCCGTTTAGAGACGACACTTGCCGACGAAGATCGTCTCCACCACAGTCTTCATATTGTCGTAGATGCCGCGCACGCAAGTGTCCTTGAATAGGGCGAATGCCCGGTCGTGGGCGTCGAACACCACCTCCTGCTTCTCGCGCGGATAGCACCGCACAAACAGCATACGGCTATGGCCAAGCCGGACATGGGCGGCCTTTACGATCACCGTCACGCCATTCAGCAGAACCACCTCGTGGCTCCAGCCGAACTGATAGGCTTCTCCAGCTCAAGCCTCAGCGGCACGTAGGCTGCGGGCGATCTCCTTGATCGTGTTGCCCTTGATAAAGTGCTCGCGCTGAATCCGAGCAATTGTCTCCAGGATCAGCATCCCTGACCACCTGCTTCGCGAAAGCAGGCAGCGTAACGTCGTAACCGCCATCATAGCCGCGCCCGAGGAGTTCTTCGAAAATCCGGATCAACGTTAACTGCTCGCGAGCAGCCTTGGCTATCGTTACTTGCCAGTAAACTGTCGAGTTCTGCTGCCCATCGTCCCAGCTTCGGCCGGCTGAACAACACGCTCGTACTCGCAAGGAGAGCTCTCCCGAGCTCAGCACCTCCTTGACCGTGTTCCGCGACACCTTCAGGGCGCCGCCGATTGCCCGCGCTCCTTGCTCCACCGTCTGGCGTAACGTCGCACGGCGGCCGGAACCAATGACGTGGATTAGCCGGCCTGTGTTCCGGCTGTTGCCCCGGCCGGGTCGCTGACCTTATTGAACAGCCGGGTCGTCTGGTTGTGTTCCATTGTAAAACGAGTTTGTGCAGCGATTAGCTTTCCCAGTTCGCCGGGATAGTTAAGTAATAGCGGCATTTGGGAAGGCATCAGTTCATAACATGCGATTGCTGCGATCGACGTGTCTCGAAACAATTTCTTCAGGGTCTTGCGAAACGAATCGATGTGCGCCTGGATTTCCGGATCGGAATGGGCTTGAGGCAATGCTTCCAGATCCTGGCGCGCATTGGCCAACATATTGGCGGCTGACTCGAACTGGCGAGTAGCGGCTTGAATGTCCATCATTTCCATCTCGAGTCTCCTCGAATCGCCCTCATCTTAACAATGCCGCCGGATCCTGTTTGCAGGCCTGCTGAGCTTCCCAAAGGAAAAATAAGATCGGGGATAAGTTTTCCCGCTCGGTTCTTGCCGCATTGCGATCGATGCCTTGGTGTAGCCGTCGCGTGGCGAAAAGGGAGCCGTCATGTCCGAAGTCAATAACGCGCCACCGCTGCGGAAAATTCCCGTCGAGATTGCAAATCTGTTGGGCGAGCCCGTGCTCTGGCGGAATGAAAAGCGCGATCACTACGATGCAATACTTTTGGCCGTTGCCGTATCGGTAGGGGCTCGGGACATCGTGGATTGGTTCTGTGCCAACGACGTCACCTGTCTTGCGTTGGACGCTCGCCGGCTTCAGGTGGCAAAGGCCGCGTTGATTCTGAACAAGCAAATCGAGGTCGTTGAGGAGCTTATGAAATCAACCTACGATCCCCGGGATGCCTACAGAGACACTTTGTACAACATGTTAGACGCACGAAATGAGGCTCGCCGCTGGTCAACGGACCCCGCTTTCGGCGCCAAGATTGATGAACGACTCGCCGCTCGTGGTCACGATGTCGCTTCCATACTCGGCAAGGCCTATTCGTTGTGTGTCGCCGAGCTGCAAGTCCTCGACAAGTCGATTGCCGACCGGGAATTCCGACGGATGGCCATCTTGCGGGAGGTTCAACGGCGGGATGAGTTTATGGCGAGACGCTTGGAAAAAACCTCCCAGCAAATCATTGACGGTGAATTCAGTGATGTGGCGGAGTAGGGGATCGATGGCATCTGAAAAACAACTGGCCGCCAACAGGACTAATGCCCAGAAAAGCCGCGGGCCCCGCAGCATCGGCGGCAAGATGCGTGCGAGCCGAAACGCCACCAGCCACGGGCTGGCAGCGAACTTCCGGAAGGATCCAGCTGCGGTCCGTTCCGTTGAAGTCTTGACGAACCTGCTGCGCAAGGCTGGCCACTGTGAACGAGAAGCGCGCCTGCTCGCGGTTGCTGAATATCGGACGAGGTCGGTCCACACCGTGCGCAGCCGGCTGACCGAGAAACTCCTTGAAGCGGCCGAACGGGCTAGCGCAAGCGCTTCGGTGTTGATGTCGCTGCAGAGCTTGCAGCGCATCGACCGCTACGAGAAGAGGGCGTCATCCCGTAAGAAACGTTTGTTTCTGCAGATGCAGGAGGTTTAAAAACGCACTAATTGGCAGAACGAACCCAATTTTCATTAAGTAAGACAAAGGCCCCGACCGAGATCCTTCGGGCATCTGCTCAATGATGGCATCCATAGTGGCTTTACCGTCGTGTCGGCGCTGACCGTGGGCGAGGAGGTGGTCGCAACACTGCTCGGCATCCGCCGCGGCATGCGCTATTCATCTGCGCATCAGCAATGCCGGCGAGAAATGGTCGAACTGTTCGCCGGGCCGGCGGATCATCGAGCGGCCATGGCGGCGTTGCACTATGGCGGTGTGCGTGAAGTCGACTTCAGCATCGGCATCTACGCCTACAAGCGGCGGTTTGGCGTGACGCGCTTTCCGCTATCCGATATCACGACGGCCCTGGGCTGGCGCGGACTTCCCTAAGCGTGACGTGTTCGCGCCGTGCAGTCGCTGCACAGACATCCCCGTTTGAGGCGTTTTTGTAACGCGCCTTGGGCAAGCGCCGTCGCGGAATGAAGATTGACGTCCTAGATCTGCCGCACCACGCCCGGCTTTCCCGGCGCGCATTCCAGCGCGTCGCGGTCCCACTGCGCCGCATTGGCCGCGGCCTCATAGCTGCTGTGCAGGAATCCGAGCAAGGCCTGGTCCGGATTGGCGGCGGTGCGCACGGCGTCGTAGGGCAGGATGAATTCGCCAAGCGCCTCGCTGAAGAACGCGGCGTCGGGACGCACCTGGGCCGTCCGAAAGCCCGCCGGTTCGGGATAGGCATAGCAATAGAACGCGGGGTAATCGACAGCACCCGAGCCCGGCCAGAAGCCGGCGCTGCTGACTTCGTGCGAATAGGCCTCGCTGGCGACATCATCTGACAGATGCGGCACGCCGCCGGGATGGCGCGGCGCGCGGCGGCCGGAAAAGCGCGTCACCGCGAGATCGAAACTGCCCCAGAAGAAATGCACCGGGCTTGCCTTGCCGAGGAAGCCGGTGCGGAACTGCTTTAATACCCGGTCGACGTTGACAAGGATTTGAAAGAAACGACCTGTCGCGTCCGGATCGTAGGAAGCATGCCGGCTGTCTTGCGAGAACCGAATTGGGTCAGGCAATTCGTTGGGCGTCTCGTCGATGGCAACGTCGATGCCGAGTTCGGCGAGCGCGGCGATGACGCCGGCATAAAAACTCGCGACCGAGTGTCCGGGCAGCGCGAACTGCCGCTGTGCGCCGTCGCTGGTGGTGATGCGCAACGCATGATCGATGAAGTCGAGATCGATCTGGAATGTCCTGTTGCCGTCCGGGATCGGCGAGGTCGTCAACCCCCGCGCGCTGACGTAAAGCGCGACATGCCAGGAATGGTTCAGCCAAGGCGAGCGCACCAGCCGGATCTTGCCGACGATCTGCGTCCACAGATGCAGCGTGGCATAGGTGTCGCGCCATGCCGCGGTGGGCAATTCCGGCCAGTGAACATGCGGGGCGTGGTTCATACCCAGACTCGCTGATGGGCTCTGTCGCCGATGTCGTGACGACATGAGGCATCACGAATCGTCACGTCGCTTCACAAATCGGTGCAACCCGGGCATTGCCGCCGTCCCCGCGACGCGCAGAACGGACTACGGCAATACCAGCGGCGCGCCAGCGCCTCGAGCGGTTTGCGAACCAATTGATAGACAAAAAGAATTTCGATCATGGCAATATCCGTCGATCCCCGTGATCGAGATAGGGCGGCATTCCCGAAAGGGAATACCGCCCTTGCATCAGCCATAAAGCTTTCTCGCGGTCTCCGCGATCACGCGTCCTTGATAACGCGCGCCCGCCAGTTCGTTTTCGCTCGGCTGGCGGCTGCCATCCCCGCCGGTAATGGTGGTGGCGCCATAGGGCGAACCGCCGGTGACCTCGTCGAGCTTCATCTGGCCGGCAAAGCCGTAATTCAGTCCGACGATGGTCATGCCGAAATGCAGGAGGTTTGTGATGACGGAGAATAGCGTTGTCTCCTGGCCACCATGCTGGGTCGCGGTCGAGGTGAAGGCGCCGCCGACCTTGCCGTGCAGCGCGCCCTTGGCCCACAGGCCGCCGGCCTGGTCGAGGAAACTCGCCATCTGCGATGCCATCCGGCCGAAGCGGGTGCCGGTGCCGACGATGATGGCGTCGTAATTGACGAGGTCTTTGATGTCAGCCACGGGGCCCGCCTGATCGAGCTTGTAATGCGAGGCTTTCGCGACGGCTTCGGGCACCAGCTCCGGCACCCGCTTGATATCGACCGTGGCGCCGGCTTCGCGCGCGCCTTCGGCGATGGCGTTGGCCATGGTCTCGATATGGCCGTAGGTGGAATGATAGAGAACGAGGACTTTTGTCATGGTGGTTTTCCGTGTGGTTGGGTTTGCGAGAGTGAAAAAGAGGTCGTCATTGCCGGGCTTGACCCGGCAATCCATCTCGCTTCGCGAGAATTTACGTGAAGAGGATGGATGCCCGGGTCAGGCCCGGGCATGACGAGATGAGGAACCTTACGCCGCGTCGACCAGCACCAGCTCCGAATCCTCCAGCGCGGTGATCGTCAGCCTTGCCTCGTCCGAGATCGCGACGCCGTCGCGGGCGTTGATGAACACGCCGTTGACTTCGACGCTACCGACGGCCGGTACCAGATAGAGGTTGCGGGCCTTGTCGGACGCATACTCTGCGCTTTCGCCGGCCTTCAGCGTGGTGGCGAGCACCCGCGCATCGGCCCGGATCGGCAGCGCATCGTTGTCGGCCGCAAAGCCGCTGGCGATGGTGACGAATTTTCCTGACCGGTCCGACTTCGGAAACGGCTTGGCGCCCCAGGTAGGCTGACCGCCCTGCGTGGTCGGCTCGATCCAGATCTGGAAGATTCTTGTCAGCGTCGGTTCCAGATTGTACTCGGAGTGACGCACGCCGCTTCCCGCACTCATCACCTGCACGTCGCCGGCTTCGGTGCGGCCCTCGTTGCCGAGGCTGTCCTGATGGGTGATCGCGCCTTCGCGGACATAGGTGATGATCTCCATATTGGCATGGGGATGCGCCGGAAAGCCGCTGTTCGGCGCGATCTCGTCGTCGTTCCACACCCGCAAGCTGCCATGGCCCATATTGCTGGGGTCGTAATGACTGCCGAACGAGAAATGATGCTTGGCTTTCAGCCAGCCGTGATCGGCGCCGCCGAGTTGTTCAAAAGGCCTGAGTTCGATCATGGAATATTCCCTTTGGTTTGAACTTTGGAAATCGCTGTCGACAGATCCGTCGTTCGATTTCCGTTGGAGCAATGGATATGCCTCCGCCGGTATGATAGAAATAGAAACTATCGAAACACATTGTTTCAAAAATAGGTCCAATAGGGCGAGCACCGATGGCAAAACTGCCGGACTTCGAAGGCCTCGCGATTTTCGCAAAAGTCGTGGAATTACGGTCGTTTGCGGCGGCCGCGACCGAACTGGCGCTGTCCAAGGCGACGGTATCCAAGGCGGTCACCCGGCTGGAGGGGCGGCTGGGCGCCCGGCTGTTCAACCGCACCTCGCGGCGGCTCGCTTTGACCGATGCGGGGCAAAAACTGGCCGAGCGCGCCGCACGGCTGCTGGCGGACGGCGAGGCGGCAGAAAACGAGGCGCTGGCGCAATCGGCCACGCCGCGCGGGCTGGTGCGGCTCGCGGTGCCCATGACCTTCGGGGTCCGAAACGTGGCACCGTTGTTGCCGGATTTCCTCGAGCAATATCCCGAGGTCTCGATCGATCTGCATCTCAGCGATGCCACCGTCGATCTGATCGGCGAGGGTTTTGATGCCGGCCTGCGCATCGCGCGGCTGCCGGATTCCTCGTTGATCGCGCGCCGGCTATGCGCGATGCCGCGCTACACCGTGGCGACGCCGGCCTATCTCGCGCGTCACGGCCGGCCGACGCATCCGATGCATCTCGCCGAACACAAGTGTTTTGGCTACGCCTATCTCTCGACGCCCGGGATCTGGCACTACACCAATGCGTCCGGCGAACAGGCCAGCGTGCGCCCGGCGGGCCAGTTGCGCGTCAACAACGGCGAAGCCGTCATGCCGGCGCTGCTCGCGGGATTGGGCATCGCCGACCTGCCGGACTTCATCGTCGGCGACGCCATTGCCTCCGGCAAGGTCGAGGTGATCCTGAAAGACTGGAAGCAGCCCGAAGGCGCCGTGCATCTGGTGACCCCACCCGGCGGCCCGCGCCCCGCCCGCGTCGAGGTGCTGGCGGAGTTTCTGGCGAAGCGTCTGGCGGAAGGAAAGAAGCGGAAATCTTCGTAGGCGTTTGCCCACCCAGCGAATTCCGGTACGCTGCCCGCCAACAACCAGAACAACATTACCGGGGAGAAAACCACCATGAACCGTCGCGAACTGTTGAAAGCTGCCGCCGTATTGCCGCTGGTGCAAACCGCGCTTTCGAATGCCTCATTCGCGCAAAGCCCATGGCCCTCGCGCAATATCACCATGATCGTGCCGTTCCCGGCCGGCGGCCAGGCCGATCTCGCCGCGCGGCCGGTGGCGCTGGCGCTGGAGAAAATTCTCGGCAAGCCCGTCATCGTCGACAACCGCGCCGGCGGCGGCGGCGGCTCGGTCGGCAACGCGGCGGCGGCGCGCGCCGAGCCCGACGGCTACACCCTGCTGATGACGCTGTCGTCGCTGGCGGTGCTGCCGGAAGCCGACCGGCTGTTCGGCCGTCCCGTCGCTTACGAAGTCTCGCAATTCGCGCCGGTCGCGCGCGTGCTCGCCGATCCCACGCTGCTGGCGGTGCCGGCTTCGGCGCCGTGGAAGACGCTGCAGGATTTCGTCGACGACGCCAGGAAACGCCCCGGCCAGATTCCCTACGGCTCGTCGGGTCCCTACGGCACGCTGCATGTGGCGATGGAAATGTTCGCGGCCTCCGCCGGCATCAAGCTGTTGCATGTGCCGTTCCGCGGCGCCGGTCCCGCGCTGACGGCGCTGCTCGGCGGCACGGTGCAGGCGATGGCGTCGGCGCCGGGCACCCTGAAGCAGCATGTCGACGACGGCAAGATGCGCGTGCTGGCGAACTGGGGCGCGCAGCGGGTCTCGAGCTTTCCCGATCTGCCGACCTTCCGGGAACTCGGCTACAAGGACGTCGAGTTCTACATCTGGGCCGGGCTGTTCGCGCAGAGCGCGCTGCCGGCGCCGATCATGACGCGGCTGCGCGAGGCGATGGCGCAGGCGGCGAAGAGTCCGGAAGTGATGAAGACCTTCGAAAATGCCGGCAGCCCGGTCGCCTATCTGGACGCGCCGGAATTTTCAAAGTTCGTCGCGGAGGATTCCGCGCGGCTGATCGCGGCGGTGAAGAAGATCGGCAAGGTGGAGTAGGAGGCCGGCTCAGAATTCGCTGCGAATTGTGCCCCGCAGGGTGTGCCGGTCGAAGCCCGGTGCGAACGCGCCCTCGTAAGAGGTCCTGAACGACGTCGTGGCAGTGAGATCCCATCGCGCCTCGACGCCGGTGAGCGCCGTGGTGCGGGCGCGTTCGACACCGGAGATCGCGAACTGAATTCCCGGCGCGCCCTCGAAGGCCGCGGTCATGGCCGGCGCGTTGCCGGAAAACTGATGGCGCACGGCGAGCGTCGCGCCGAACTGCGCCGCAACACCGTTAGGCATCACGGTTTGATGCACCATGCGCAGCCCCGTAGTGCCGAACAGCGCGTCGAAGCCGCCAGCCTGCACCGTCTGATTTACGCCGGGCGCACCGGTCTCATTGAAACCATCGTGCCTCGTCGCGTACCAGTCGAGGTTGGCGAAGGGCTCGGCCGTGATGCCGCCGAACTGGAATGGCCGTGCGACACCGAGCGTGGCGGCAAACGTGCTGGCATGGGATGAGCCGGTGGCGGTTTGTCCCAGGAACGCGATCGCGCGCGAGGAGTCGAGCGCCGCGAACGAATAACTGATGGCCGATGCGAGATTGAATCCGTGGCTCTCGCCGCGGGCATAGAACCCGCCATGGCCGGCATTGGCTTCGATGCGGTCGGCGCGGCCCGCCAACCGCAGCTTGCCGGTCGATGCGCCGGCCGCGAGGCCGGCGGTGAAACCGGGGCTGTTCCACAGATCGACACCGAGCGCGGCGCCGCCGCCGCCGGTGTTGTAGCCAAAGGCGATGTCGGTCGCCGCCACCCTGTCCCAATTGCCATAACCGCCGAACCACACGCTCTGCGCCGGCGCCGCGCGGCGCGCGCCAAGCGACTTGCCGATCGGGTCCGCCGGTTCCAGAGCGTAGGAAGAGGCCGACGAGGTCGATACGCGCACCGTCTCGCCGCGTGACTGCGTGCCGGCGTTCCACATGAAATTCTGGAAGGCTGTGGCCTGGTCGACCGTGAAGCGGCGTCCATCCGCGTGAATCTGTCCGGCGAGATCGTCGAGGCCGGCCTTGATGCCCGGCGTGTTGAGCGCGGCGAGCGTGTTGATGGCAGTGGCGAGCGGTCCGGACGCGCCGCCGAGCTGTGCCTGGTCCAGCGTCGTGCTGACGGCAGACTGGTTCGGCGTCAGCCCGGTCAGGGTTCCAAAGGCTGCGACCTGTTGCAGCAGGAAATAGACATGGTTGGCGTCGTAGCTGAGCTGCCCGGAAGCCAGCGGCGTCGTCAGCGGCGCCAGCTATGCGAAGCTGCCGGTGACGCCGCCGGCCGCGGTGACGATGGTGTACTGGGTATTGGCGAGGAATCCGGTGCCGAGAGGCACGATCTGCACCGTGCCGCCATTGAGGGTCGCGGCGCCGGTTGCCGCGATCCTGTCGGATTGGCCCGCGGCGTTGATTTCGACCTGATAGGTCGAGCCGGCGTTGAAAGCGACGTTGCCGGCGACGTTGATGGTACCGATCGAATTGCCGGGCGCGACCGTGCCGCCATTGTTGACGACGAGACCGCCGACCGTACCGGTGCCGCCGAGATAGCCGCCATCGACCGTGACGACGGACGGCAGGGTGCCGTTCACGATCAGGCCGCCGGCGCTCAATGTCATCGCGCCGTTGAAAGCGGTGGTGCCGGTCAGCGTCCACACCGATGAGCCGCTTTTCTGCAGCAATTCGAATTCCCGATACTGTAGCCCGGCCCCTAGACTGTTGAGGTCGAATGTGGCGCTGCCGGTCCCGCCAAACCCCAGCGTATCGGTGCCGGTGCCGCCAAGCACGCTCCCGGTGATGGCGTACCCGGAAACAAGGGTAAGCACATCGTTGTCGCCGAACAGGTCGATCGCGTCGGGCCCGGAGATAATCCCGGAATTGACGATGGTGTCGATCCCGGCAGAGCCGGAGATGCCGAGATTGAAGCCGCCCGAAATTGTGCCGGCATTGAAGATGGAATTGCCGCCGGCAATGAATTGTATTCCAGTATGGCCGCCGGTCACCGATCCGCCCGAGAAGATAGTGATGATATTCCCGGTCGATGTTCCGGCTATTCGGAGCCCTGTCACTGTCCCCCCGGGGCCGACCACCGATCCGCTGACGTTAACGAGGTTGCCATTCGAATTATCGATGACGATCGCGGCTTCGGCATTGCCCGTGCCCTCCGCAACCCCGCCGACCGCGATCGTCACATTGTTGTTGTTCGCGCCGTTGGAGAGGAGAAGCGCTCCGCTATAGGTTGAGGCTGTTCCTTGATCATTGACGACCACATTCGAATTCGATGTGTTGTCGAAAACGATCGCCGGAATTCCGGCGGCCGGCGTCAGTGACGTCGTGGCGCCGCTACCGATGTTGACCGTGACATTGGTCTGGCCCGTGGCATTGATGTGATCGGTGTTGCCAAGGCCCGTGCAGGTCGCCACATCGTTGGAATCGAGTGCGCCGATGGTGCCGGTGCCGACCACCGTGCAGGCGGCGCGCGCCGGGCCGGGGGCCAGTGACAGCAGTCCCCCGAGCACGAGCGGCGCCAGCGCGGTGGTGACGAGCAGCCTGTCGCGCAAGATATTTCCGACCGCAGAGTCTTGCGCGCGGGGCTGTATTCCAATCGGCATTCCAGTCGGCATCGATAATTCCCTTGTTGCAGCGCGTGAACGCTAGCGGGAATGACGATGCGGTTCTTGGAGCGACGCGAAACGCATTATGCCCGAAGGCGCAGGACGCCGGTTTTGCGGCCGGCCTGTTGCGGCGATGCCACAGCCGGTCGGGCCGGCGGCGCCACGGGTCGTCGCACCGAATGGACGACAGCGCAAATCTCAATGGCTTGATGCGTAATTGGGCTTGAAGGCGTTGCGCGCCGGGCCGCCTGCGCGGTATTGCTGTGCCGTTACACGAGCCTGGAGACGCGCGCGCCTATGGCGGCCGACAACGAATCGATCCCCGCCGCGCCTCGGCTATGCCGGCGACCCGCATGGGCCAGCCTATGAAATGTGGCGGGAGGAGTTTTGCCGCCAGGTGATGGCGGCCGATCTTTCGCCTCTGTCCGACGGCGCCTTTCGCTGCGACGTCACAGCGTTGATGTTGCCGCAGGCAACGATATCCCTCTGCAGCGGCACGCCGATCAGGTTCACGACGCTCTGCGCCAGCGACAGTCTGGCGTTGCTGATGGCGCCGGATTCGCCGTTGCACGCCGTCATGGGCCGCCGTGCGCTCGACGTCGCGCCGCTGGGCATCAGTCTCATCGACGCCTCCATCAAGGACGCATTCATCGCGCAGCTCGAGGAGGGCAGCAACAAGGCTGCCTTGTTCGACCGCAAGACGCTGCTGTCCTACTGTCCCGATGCGGAAGACAGCATTGCGCGGCCGCTCGATCATGACCCCGCGCTCACCACGCTGCTGCATCGATACTACGACTTCGCGGTTCAGCACGCCCCGGGACTCGATGCGCTGGCGCAGCATGCCGTTTCGCAGCACCTGATCGATCTGGTGGTGCTGGCGCTCGGCGCTGGACGCGACGCGACCGAACTGGCGAAAGGCCGTGGTCTCGCAGCCGCGCGCCTCGAAGCCGTCAAGGCCGACATTCTGGCTTGCCTCGGCGACGGCAACCTCACGCTTGCCGAGGTCGCACAGCGCCACCGCGCAAGTACCCGCACCATCCAGTTGCTGTTCGAGCGCAGCGGCACCACGTTTTCGGAATTCGTGCTGGAACAGCGGCTGCTGCGCGCGGCGCGGCTGCTGGGTGACCCGCGGCACCGGGCGGGCAAGATCAGCGACGTCGCCTATCTTGCCGGCTTCAACGACGTCTCGTATTTTCACCGGTCGTTTCGGCGGCGCTTTGGAATGACGCCTGTGGATGCGAAAGCGCTGCACGCGGAAACGGGTAGCAAGCCGTGACGCAATGACGCCCCCGGGTTATGCCGGCGCCTGGCACACGTCGATCCATTCGGCGGAAGTGAGTTGCGCCATCCGCATCGGCGCGATGCGCACCGCGCTGTGGGTCGAGCCCGCGGCCGGCACCACCTCGTCGAACGCTTGCAGCGAGACGTCGCAATAGACCGGCAACGGCGCCTTCAGGCCGAACGGACAGACGCCGCCGACTTCGTGGCCGGTGATGTCGGCGACTTCGTCGACGCCGAGCATCTTTGGCTTGCCGCCGAAATGCGCCTTGACCTTCTTGTTGTCCATGCGCGAGGTGCCGGCGGCGACGATCAGCACCACCCGCTCGCCGATCCGCAGGGAAAGCGTCTTGGCGATCCGCGCCGGCTCGACGCCATAGGCCTCGGCGGCCAGCGTCACGGTGGCGGAACTCAGGGGCGATTCGATCACGGTGATATCGGGGGCATGTTCGGCGAAGAACGCGCGGACGGATTTAATACTCATGAAGCGGCTGTTTCTGCTGGTTTGAGCGGCTGGATTCTAGCGGAATCGTTACATTCCGCAAAAGCATGGAAATGTGAAGAGACTTGATTGTCGGGTGGAACGCTTTGGCGGCTGTGCAGTTCTATCTCCGAAGGAAACATGATCGCTCGCTGTGAACAACGGCGCCGGACGCGGATAGCCAATAGCGGTCAGGTCTTCGACGAGCAGGCAGTTGGGAGGAAACTCCGAATTGCCTGCTCGTTTTCATTTGTCGGACGGATTAAGGATGAGCGGCGATCAGTCGCGGCAATTGCGCCAGTGCGTGGATGCGATAATCCGGCTCGAGCCCGAGTTCGTCCATCTGGGTGCGGATCGCCTTGAACATAGTGAGTGGGGTGACAAGGTCATTTTTGACGCAGGCCAGTGCCATCGCTTCATGCGTCACTCGCTCGATCCAGGCGACGTTGAGGCCGAAGGCCTTGGCGCCGCAGGCGTCCCACGGGTTCGAGGAGATGAACAGCACCTCGGCGGGCGGCACGCCGAGCCTCGTCTCGATCAGCCCGTAGGCTTCCGGCGCCGGCTTGAAGATCTTTTGCGAGTCGACGCTGATGGTGGCATCCAGCACGCGGTCGAGGCTGCTGTTGGCGACCAGCGCGTTCAGCATGCCAGTACTGCCGTTGGACAGTATGGCGAGCTTGCGGCCCTGCATCGCCGCAAGAGCCGCCATCGCATCCGGATAAAGATCGAGATGCAGATATTTGTCCATGATGCGTTCGAACGCGGCGCCGTCGTATGGCAGCCCGAGTATCCTGAGCGTGTAGGCGAGCGAATCCCGCGTGATGACGGAGAAATCCTCATATCGTCGCATCAGCGAACGCAGCCAGGTATATTCGAGCTGCTTGATGCGCCAGACCTGGGTAATGAGCTCGCCGTAACCGGGAAACGCCTCTTCGGTGACCGCGGCGACCGACTGGATGTCGAACAATGTGCCGTAGGCGTCGAATACGACGGCCTTGATGCTCATGCAACGCCCCTGATGTCGTGCCCGCGCCGGGCTATTCGGGCGTGGCACGTCGAATGATGGCGCAGATTCCTGCCATCCTGGCGATCGGATGTTCGACGAATAACCGGCACGAGGCAAGCGCCGCCGACAGGCTATCTGGCGGCCTGCCGGGCGCCAGCTGGCGGGCCAGCACTTTTCCATGCGCGCGGCCGACGGCGCGTGCCGAGCGCGTCAGCGCGTTCAAGCTGCCGTCGGCCTGGTATGGTGCGAGCAGGGTCCGGACGATGCCGAGATAGGCCGGCCAGTACGCCAGATGCCGGTACATGCTGGCAATGAGAAACGGATCGGTGTCCTCGCCGAATTCATTCAATTCCAGGATCAACCGCTGCACCTCGGGTGACAGGCCTTGCATGGGCGGCAACGGCGGGAGTTCAGTCGGCGCAGAGACGGGTACGGCGTCCGAGGGCTGCGCCGGCTCGGCGGCGCTCGGATCGTAATGTTCGAGCAGGGCGGAGAGAACGGCCAGCGCCAACGCGTTGGTATGATAGTAGCTGTTCAATACCGCGCGGATATTCGTCAGTGCCCGCTGATCAATTCCAGCCGCGGACAAAACATCTTTGGAAATCGCGGGTATGTCGGGCAGCTGCAGCGAGCGGCGGATCGATTCGGCATGCGCCGCGGCCGGCGCCAGATTGAGCGGCCGTACCGCCGACCATGCCCACGGCAGCGCGCCGGGCATGGTCGCGAGATGACGCCAAATCAGGTTGACCACGCTGGTGTCGAGCGTCCTGCGGATGTCCGCATAAATTTCGGCGGTTTCGCCGATGGCTTCGGTTTCCAGCACCGAAGGGACGCTCTCTTGCTGAGGCAAAATCTAGATCCCCAGCAGCTTCCGCGCATTGGCCTTCAGCACCTTCGGCCTGATCTCGTCGCGGATGTCGAGCTTGGCGAAATCCGCCATCCAGCGGTCCGGCGTGATCACCGGCCAGTCCGAGCCGAACAGCATCTTGTCCTGCAAAATAGAGTTGATGTAGCGCACCAGGATCGGCGGGAAATATTTCGGCGACCAGCCGGAGAGGTCGATATAGACGTTCGGCTTGTGGGTCGCGACCGACAGCGCCTCTTCCTGCCAGGGGAATGACGGGTGCGCCAGGATGATTTTCAGGTCGGGGAAATCCGCCGCGACGTCGTCCATGTACATCGGGTTGGAGTATTTCAGCCGCATCCCCATGCCGCCGGGCATGCCTGAGCCGACGCCGGTCTGGCCGGTGTGGAACAGCGCAATCGCGCCGCCTTCGGTAATGGCCTCGTAGAGCGGGTAGGCCATGCGGTCGTTCGCATAAAAGCCCTGCATGGTCGGATGGAATTTGAAGCCACGGACGCCGTATTCCTCGATCAGCTTCCTCGCCTCGCGGACGCCGAGCTTGCCCTTGTGCGGGTCGATGCTGGCGAAGGGGATCAGCACGTCGGAATTCTCCGACGCGATCTCCAGCATCTCGTAATTGTTGTAGCGGCGGAACCCGGTCTCGCGCTCGGCATCGACCGGGAAGATCACGGCCGCGATCTTCTTGGCGCGGTAATAGGCCGCGGTTTCCTGAACGGTCGGCGGGTGCTTGTTCGGCGACTTGAAGTAGTCGGCCATCTTTTCCTGGAAGTCGTCATAGCCGTCGTCGCCATGCATGCCGCAGGGCTCCTCGGCATGGGTGTGGATGTCGATCGCCACGACGTCGTCGATATTGGGCAGCTTCAGTTTGGGCATGGTGTTTCCCCGGCAGGGTCGCTTGATTTTACACGGTCGCGAATTGATTATACTATATAACAAATTCCGCAAGATGGGATGACAGACCTGCATCATAATAGCGGCGGGCAAGGGAGGATGCGATGGCGCAGGCGGAAGCCTTCGAAACCGATTTCTGGAAACACGCCAATCTGCGCAAGGTCTGGGACGACATCGTCCCCGGCGAGCCGCGCAAGACCATTCCCTATACGCTGACGCGCGACGCCATCGAGCTGTATTGCGCGTCGGTCGGCGAGGATCACCCGATCTATTTCGACGAGGCCTACGCCAAAACCACGCGGTATGGCGGGCTGATCGCGCCGCCGTCGATCCACATCCTCCTGATGTTCGCCTGCACGCCGGCCGACGACTGGATGCGCTCGCCGGGCACGGTCAATGCCGGGCAGTCCTGGAGCTACAACATTCCCGCGCGTCCCGGCGACGTCATCCGGCTTGAGGCCCGCGCGCTCGACAAATTCATCAAGCGCGAACGGCTGTTCGTGGTGCACGACAACGTCTTCTTCAACCAGCAAGGCGACGTGATCTGTTCCGGCCGCGGCTGGACCATCCGGCCGGAATGACGCGAGGGAAATCATGACCACCACGTTTGAAAACCTCGGCGAAGGCGACACCATCGACGGCCCGAAATTCGAAGTCAGCCGCGAATCCATCCGCCTGTTCTGCGACGGCTCGCTCGATTACAACCCGCTGCATCTCGACGACGAATACATGAAGGGCAGTTTCGGCAAGACCAATTTCGGCGGCATCATCATGCACGGCATGAACAATTTCGGCCTGATCACGCGGATGATCACCGACTGGGCCTATCCCGCCGGCGCCATCCATCGCCGCCTGGAAACCCGCTGGGTCAAGCCGGTGAAGCCGGGCGACACCATCCAGCCGACCGGCATCGTGAAGTCGAAACAGGTCACCGCCAATTCGCGCTGGGTGCTGATCGACGTCATGGTGAAGAACCAGGCCGGCGAGAAGGTCGCGACGGGGGAGGCGATGGTGGAGTTTCCGAGTTAGCGCCCGGAATCACAGACTGGTATTGCAGCCCGTCCTTCGAGACGGCCGCTACGCGGCCTCCGCAGGATGAGGTTTAGCTTGTTGAACCACAACAACCTCATGCTGAGAGCCTGCGACCTTATCCTGAAAGATGAGGTTTCGTGCCCCGGATGCTGCGCAGCGCGCCGCCCTTCGCGGCGTTGTGCGCAGCTGATCCGGGGCCCACGGTTGCGAAGTGTGGGTCCCGGCTCTGCGGAGCAGCGCTGAAGAGGCGCTGCGCCGCGTCCGGGACACGAGATGCATTGCTCCTCACCAATGAGGGAACTGGGGTTGTTCGAGGAGCGACGAGGACCTCATCGCTGAGGAGTGAGCGGCGCGAGCGTCTCGAAGCATGGACAGCCAGCGACTCAACGATCTCACGTGGCCAGTACTAGTCGTGGGCACTATTCCAATATCGCGGTGATTTGCCCAACGTGTCAAATCGCTTTCGCGGGCAAAACATCCATGCCGTCAACCCCTTGCTTACTGTGCATGGGGTTGTTTTCGCTGTTTTTGGTTGGGAGCCCCCTCGGCCCCTCGACCGCGCCTCTAATCGACCGGGACGCCGTCCGAGCCGCGGGTGATCAGCTTGGCCTTGGCGGCATGCGCCTTGAGGTGCGCGCTGGGCGACACGACGTTGGTGGCCAGGCCGATCCGTTCCAGGAATCGAATGGTCAGCCAGGTATTGTCCATCTCCCACCAGCGATGGCCATGGCGCGCCGAGCGCGGGTCGGCGTGGTGGTTGTTGTGCCAGCCTTCGCCATTGGAGATCATGCCGACGACAAAGTTGTTGCGGCTGTCCTCGTCGGTCTCGTAGCTGCGATAGCCCCACAGATGGGTCACCGAGTTCACCGCCCAGGTGATGTGCCAGACCAGCACGGTGCGGACGAAGACACCGAACAGAAGGATGCTGAGTCCGGTTTGCATCGCGACGTCAGGTGATTGCCCGGCCAGCCATCCCACCAAAAAACCGGCGGCGAAGAACAGCGGCATCTGGATCAGATTGATCCAGACCAGCCAGCCATGGCGCTCGAGCGCGACGTAGAAGCGATCGCGCAAAATGTCCTTGGCGTAGCGCTCATAGATGCCGAGCCGCGACAGTTCGGGCTGGTGCACCAGGATCCAGCCGATATGACTCCAGAAGAAGCTGGCCAGCGGGCTGTGCGGGTCCGGCTGCTCGTCGGCGAATTGATGATGGCGGCGGTGGATCGCGACCCAGCGCGCAGGCGTCTCCTGCAGGCAGGACATCGCGACCACCACCATCGAATGCTCCAGCCATTTCGGCACCTTCAGGCCGCGATGGGTGAGAAGCCGGTGGTAGCAAAGGTTGATGCCGAACAGCCCGCACAGATGGGTGAGCAGCATGGCGAGGAACAGGCCGCTCCAGGAGAACCAGCCGGGCATGAAGGCCAGCAGCGCCAGGCCATGATAGCCGGCGATCACGATGATATAGGGCCAGTTGAGCTGGAACGGCCGTACGCCCGCGGGCAGGGGTATTCGGCCTGTGGCGGCAAGTGGGGCGGCATAATCCGCGGGGGCCGGAATCGTTGGCTTGATGGTGGGGTTATGGGCAGATGTCATGGCGGAGGCGGATCCCATCTTTGCGCGAGACCCAGCTCGGCCGAATAGCCAATTCCAGATATAGGGTGCGAATCACGGCGCCGCAGCAAACCTTTGACCGAATTTATGTATTTTTCCTAACCGGGGAACCCGGTTCCAACCGGTCAGGAAAGGCCGGCGGCAGCCTGATTTGCCCGTCCGGATTGACATTCGACCGTTCGATGGCTTAGAAACCGGCCGTCCCGGGCGGTATGACCGCTGGCGGGAAAAATCTCGTTTTGCCACTTTCGGCCTGTCGAAACACGGCCTTTCAAAGCATCAGGATTGTCCCATGAAGGTCCGTAACTCGCTGAAATCGCTGCGTGGACGTCACCGCAACAACCGTCTGGTCCGCCGCAAGGGCCGGGTTTACGTGATCAACAAGGTCCAGCGCCGTTTCAAGGCGCGCCAAGGTTGATTCCGACTGAGTCGAGGCCCTTTCCGGCTTCCGGCCTTCGCTAAAATTCAGGTCATCACGGGTCTTTGACGGCTTGCTGCTTTGCAAGCGCGTTTTGCTGCGTCTAGACTTTAACCATGGCAATGAGATTCCCAGGGTCACGCCGCCACCTTGCAATTCTGCTCACGGCAGCGATAGCCGCATGGGCGGTTCCTGCGTCGGCGCAGGATCCGAGATCAGCGCCACCCCGAAACCAGAAGAAGCTGCCGGAGGCGCCAGCCAAGCTGCCGAAGGTCGGCGCCGACAAGACGCGGGGACTGGATTTTCTGTTCGGCGCGCTGAAGGCGGCGCCCGATGAGGCCAGCGCCAAACATGTCGAGGCCCGGATCTGGGCGGTGTGGATGCAGACGCCGAGCGATACCGCGGCGCTACTGATGGTGCGCGCCAAGGCCGCGATGGACGCCAAGCAGGTGGACGTGGCGCTGAAGCTGCTCGATGCCGTGGTGAAGCTGCGTCCCGACTATGTCGAGGGCTGGAACCGGCGCGCGACGCTGTATTATCTCAAGAACGATTACACCCGCTCGATGCAGGACATCGAGCAGGTGCTGGTGCGCGAACCCCGCCATTTCGGTGCGCTGGCCGGGCTCGGCATGATCATGCAGGACCTCGGCGACGAAAAGCGCGCGCTCGACGCCTTCCGCAAGGCGCTCGCGGTCAATCCGCATCTGGAAAAGGTGCCGGAGCTGGTCAAGACCCTGACTGAAAAAGTCGAAGGCCGCGACATCTGATCGCTGCTTTTGATCGATCCGGTCGCGGGCCGGTTAACCACGAAACCAGGCCATCCATTGTCGGCCGGAACGTTTTTGGCTACCGCGAACTTGCCCGCTGGAATGCGTGTAGGAGCGAGACCATGAGATCGTGGATACTGGCTGGCGCGATGACGTTCGGTCTGGGAACGGCATGTCTGGCCGATGGGCAGTACTGGGTGGTCGGCAGCCGCGCGACCAACAAATGCGAGATCGTGACCAGTAATCCAACCATTTATCCGTACAGCAATGACGGCCCATTCTGGTTCGGAACCGGTCCCTACAAATCCCTCGAAGATGCCAAGCTGGCGCGTTCCACCATCAGCCAATGCCCAAATCGCAGCCTGACCGACGATTGACCTTCGGTCAGTGCAGGACGTTGCTGCCGCGCGGCGTCAATTCGCCGTGGATCACCGCCGCATAGGCCTGTGCCAGCTCGGCTTCCAGCTGCTCGTTGACCAGCAGCAGCGCCTTCAGCGCGCCGCGGATGTCGCCATTGCAGGTTGCCACGATCCGGTCGATGGCGGCTTCGCTGGCCTCGGAAGTCATTGAATACCCTCCATTTGAACGCCGCGTGGCGAAAGCGCCCGGCACGACTATATGAAGCGGCATGTGACGCCTGCATGAATTTGACCCGCCGAAGTTTCCGCAACTTGAGAAAATCTGTGATTATCTTTCTGGTGCTGCTGATCGCCCCGATCACGATGTCGGCGGTGAAGTATCTGCTCGGCGATCGTTCGGTCGATTGGCAGATGGCCGACCGTTCCAGCGCCGGTCTGTTGCCCGCACCGCAGGAACATCCCGAGGCGGTGGTTCGCGTCTATGCCGCGCGCACGGTTCGCTGGCGCGGAATCTTCGCGGTCCACAGCTGGATCGTCGTCAAGGAGCGCGGGGCAACGCGCTACACCCGCTATGATTACACGGCCTGGGGCGAGCCGATCCGGATCAACGGATTTGCCGCCGATGGACGCTGGTTCGGGGGCACGCCGGAGACCATCGCCGCGACGGACGGCGAAACCGCGGAACGCATGATTCCCAGAATCCGCGCCGCGGTCGAAGGCTATGAGCTCAGATCCTGGGGCGATTATCGGGCCTGGCCGGGACCGAACTCCAATACGTTTGTCACCGCCGTGATGGCGGCGGTGCCGGAGCTGCAGGCCACGTTGCCGCCGACCGCCATCGGCAAGGACTTTCCCTATAATGGTGATATGTTCGGACCGACCGCTTCCGGGACCGGCGTTCGCCTCACACTGGGCGGCTATCTGGGGCTGGCGATCGGCTGGATCGAAGGCATCGAGGTCAATTTTTTCGGCGCGGTGTTCGGCGTCGATCTGCGACGGCCGGCCGTGAAATTGCCCGGACTGGGGCGTGTCGGTTTCAGCGTTTGACGGATTCGGGCTGGCCTTGAAACCCGGATGCCGTAAAATCGTAGCTCGTTGGTGCACAGGATCATCCGGATATTCTCAATGATATTGACAGGCGTCGTGGCCGCGCTGGCGATCCTGGCGCTGATCACGCAGGCTGGCGTCTTCCTGCTGGAGCGCACCTATCCCGCGCGAGGCAAGATCATCGAAGTGGCGGGTGGCGCCCTCCACGTCGTCGATATCGGGCCGCGCGATGCCACAGGCCCCGCGATCGTGATGATCCATGGCGCCAGTTCCAATCTCGAAAGCATGCGGCAGCCGCTTGGCGGCAGGCTTGCCGAAAATCACCGGGTGATCCTGATCGATCGGCCCGGCCACGGCTGGAGCGCGCGCGCGCGTACCGGGGATTCGACGCCTGATATCCAGGGGCGAATGATCGAGGAGGCGCTCGGAAAGCTCGGCGTCAGCCGCGCCGTTTTCGTGGTCCACTCCTGGGCCGGCGCGCTCGGCGCGCGGATGGCGCTGGATTATCCGCAGCGCGTCGCCGGTCTGGTGATGCTGGCGCCGGTGGCCTATCCGTGGCCGGGCGGCGTCGGACAATATAACAGGATCATCAGCACCCCGGTGATCGGTTGGCTTCTAGCCCACACCATCACGCTGCCACTCGGCTACGTTCTGGCTGAGCCCGGCGCCCGCGGCGTTTTCCTGCCGCAAATGATGCCGGACGGATTTATCCAGCGATCGGCGACGCCATTGCTGCTGCGGCCGCGCGAATTCATCGCCAATGCGCATGATCTGGTCGCCCTGAAGGAAGCGGTCAGGGAGCAGGCGCCGCGCTACGCCGAGATCAGCGCGCCGGTTGTGGTGATCTCGGGAGACGGTGCCGACAAGACCGTATCGACCAGCATCCATTCCCGGCCGTTCGCCGCGATTGTGCCGAATGCGAAATTGATCGTGCTGCCGGATGTCGGCCACATGGTGCAGCACGCCGCACCCGAACTGGTTGTCGCCGAGATCGAGGCAATGATAGCCAGGATCGCGCCCGGCCCGGCGGCGGCTGCCGCGAATTAGGCCTATCGCGGCGCGGTGTCGCGGCGGACGCCGCCGGCCGTTTCCTCGCGCTTGACCTCGGGAAACAGCCACATCGCGAAGATCATGAAGAAGCCGAGAAAGGCGACGACGTATTGAATGCGATCGTGTCCGAGCGAGTTCTGATAATAAAAGGCAATGGCCGTCACCAGCACCACCACCAGTGACAGGCCGAGTTTTATCTTTACGGGCATCGCACTATTTCTCCGACCAAACTCAGGACAGGTTTGTCCACAACGGTCCCGCGACTCTGGCCAGCGTCGCGAGCGTCAGCATTTGAACGCCGACGAGTACCACAAGTCCGGTCCGCCCATCGCGCAGCGGCGCGGGCCAGACTTCGAACAGTCCGGGCGTAAACAACACGACCAGCCCGGCCACGACGACCAGGGTGCTCCACCTCAGTTCGGCGTAGCCGTAAAGCCCGGTCCCCACCAGGAGTGCTGCCAACAGGATGGCGTTGCCGCCCACCAGCAGCGTCGCCGCTTTCGATCGCACCGCCTCCGGGCGGGCGCGCAACGGAAACATGCCGGCGACGACGAGGAAGGCAAGGGTGCAGATGGTCGCGAAGCCGGCGAACCAGAGCGAGGAAACCCAGTTCGGCTCGATCGCCTGCATCGATTCTCCCTCGGCCCGCCCGCGGCTATTCAGCCGGCGTCGCAAATCCCGTCGATGGCCGGGCCATCTCGGGCTTCGGCGTCCGCGAGGTCTTGCGCATGTTGGTCTTCACGTAACGGGTGTCGTAGCCGTTGAGCAGGGTGCCGATCAGCCCGCGATCGAGGTCCGAGGTGCCGAACAGCCAGTCCATCACCGGGAAGGTCAGGTTCATGTTGCGCTCCATCATGATCGACTGATTGTGATGGGCGGTATGATGACGGCGGATGGTGTTGACGAAGGGCGTGTTGCGCACGAACCAGTTCTCGTCGACGTGGCAGCAGAAATGCATGAATTCGTAGATCAGGTACATCGACGTCGTGGTCGAGATCAGCAGCCAGCCGACATTGGGCGAGACCAGAAAGCCCAGCACCAGCGCCGGCGGGATCGACATCATGGTGAAGGTCACCAGCGCGTAGGGCGGAAAGAACGTCACGCGCCAGTCGTTATGATCGGCGAAGCGCATCTCCTGCTCGGTGAAGAACTGGTGATGCATCAAGGTGTGCCGGTTGTAGATCGCGCGAAACGCCTTGACCTGCGAGGGGCGGTGCATGACGAAGCGGTGAATCCACCATTCGAAGAAATTCGCGGCGAGGAACGTCACCGGGACGATCAGAAGTTCCCACCAGCGCAGGCCGCTGATATTGGCGAAATAGACCGACAGCGCGGTGAAACCGATCACATAGATGACGAACGCATGGAGCCAGCCATTGTACCAGCCGGCGATGCGGTGGCGGTAGGTTGCCCGGTATTTCCGCTGCCGTTCGGTCATCGGGCTCGACGATAATTCCATCTCGCGGTCTCCGTCCGTCAAAAGGTGTCTGTCACAGGGCTTCAGCCTAATATATCACCAGTCTATCAGGTCGGCAACGAGCTTTATCGCGGGATTTCGGGCGTTGCCCGAAAAAAACCGCTTGATGCGATGTCACTGATATATTTATGATATGCCAACAGCGCGTGGCAAATGCGCAACGAAAACGGGGAGGCGACCATGAAGCTCACGCGCAGGGATTTTTCGAAGCTCGCAGGTACTGGCATCGTGGCCGCGGCAGCTCCGCGGATTTTCTCTCCCGCGCTGGCGCAGGACAAGCCGCTCAGGATCGGGATCATCGCGCCGCGCTCCGGCGTCGCGGGGACTGCCGGCGAATGCGGCATTCGCGCGGTGCAATGGGCCGCCGAGCGCATGAACAAGGATGGCGGCATCGCCGGTCGCAAGATCGAGCTGGTGATCGAGGAAGAGACCAACCCGAAGGACACCATCGAGCGGTTCCGGCGCCTGATCCTGCAGGAGAAGGTGGAATCCGTACACGGTCTGATCTCGACCGGCGTTAGCCTCGGCGTCGCACCGGTCGCTGAGGAAGAGCAGGCGCTGATGGTGATGTGGGACGGCACCACCCAGGACGGCGTCAAGGAGATGATGCCGAATTCGAAGTATGTTTTCCGTTCCACCGACAATGAATGCGAAGCGGTGATGGGCTCGCTGCTGGCGGTCAAGCATTTCAAGGGCAAGTTCAAGCGGGTAGCCGGCATCAACCCGGACTATTCCTACGGCCGCAACAATTGGGAAGCGTTCAAGCAGATCCTGGCGCGCTACGGCGTCGAGGCCGAGTTCGTCGCCGAACAATGGCCCAAGGTCGGTACCATGGACCTCACCTCGCATATTGCCGCTCTCAATGCCGCCAAGCCCGACCTGATCTTTTCCTCGATGCTGTTCGCCGATCTTCCCGTGTTCATGAAGCAGGGACACGCGGCGGGTCTGTTCGAGGGCGTCAAGCTGGTGCTGCCGGCCGCGGGCTGGCAGCTCAACCAGCTCAAAAAGGAATTCATGCCCGAAGGCATCATCTTCGGCCATAACACTCTGTACTTCGACCACCCCCAGGCGTCCGCTCTGCAAAAGGCGTTCGTTGCAGACTACATGGACAAGTACAAGGAAGCTCCGCACTGGGAAGCCGATCGAGCCTATTTTGCGCTCGCCACCTACAAGGCAGGGGTCGAGGCTGCGCAAAAAGCACTGAAGAAATGGCCGACGCCCGAGCAGGTCGCCGAAGCGATGCCGGGGCTTGAGGTCGAAAGCCTCGGCGGCAAGGGCCGCTTCCGCAAGGACAAGATCGCCGAACAGGTCTTCTACCAGGGCCCCTCGACCAACAAGAACAAGTACGACTTCCCGACGCTGGCCTCGATCGACACCTTCACGGCGGATCAGTTGCAGAAGCCGCCGGGCGTGGACTTCTGGCAGTGGATCAAGACCGCCAAGCTGCCGGTCTGAGGCATGACCGAGCTCGTGGACGTCGTCCTCGGCGGGACCTTCCACGCCGCGGTACTGTTTCTCGTGGCGGCCGGACTGCAGTTGGTGTTCGGCGTGCAGAAGGTCGTCAACCTGGCCTGCGGTTCGTTCTACGCGCTCGGTGCCTATTTCGGCATTACCGCCGTCGGCATCGCCATCAAGCTCGGCATGCCGCCGGTGTTGTTCCTCCCGGTCTTGATCGTGGCCGGGCTTGCCATCGGCATCGTCGGGCTGCCGATCGAGCGCGTGCTGCGCACGATCTATCGGCGTGACGAAAGTTACCAGCTCCTGATCACATTCGGTTTTCTCCTGATGTTCCAGGACCTGTTTCGCTTCCTGTGGGGCGCGACCCCGCGCACTATGGACAATGTCTATATGGCCTACGGTACGGCGAACTTTCTGGGCGTGAGGGTACCGACCTACAATCTGCTGGTGATCGCCGCCAGTCTTGCGATCGCGGCCGGGCTCGGCCTGTTTCTCGAACGCACCAAGACCGGCCGCATCGTGCGCGCCACGGCTGAAAACCGTGACATGGCCGAGGGTCTCGGCGTCAATGCGTCAAAGATCTTCGCGCTGGTCTTCACGGTAGGCTGCATGCTGGGCACGGTCGGCGGCGCGCTGGTGGTTCCGTCGGGCGCGGCATCGCTCGATATGGCAGTCGAACTCGTCGTGGAATCCTTCGCGGTGGTCGTGATCGGCGGGCTCGGCAGCATGCGCGGCGCGCTGGTCGGCGCGCTGGTGGTCGGATGGATGCGCGCTGCGGCCATCTCATTGGTGCCCGAGATGGAAATGCTGTCGGTGTATCTCGTCGTCGTCATCGTGCTGATCGTGCGGCCGGCCGGCCTGTTCGGGAAGGCGACCGCGTGAGCACTCCCTCGATCGACATTGCTTCCGAAGCGGCGGCGCGACGCATCGCACCACGAATCAATGGACTTTGGGTTCTGCTCGCCCTGATCGCGATCATGGCTTTGCTGCCCATGGTGGCGTCGCCCTATGCGCTGATGCTGATGTTGCCGTTCATCGGCTACGGCATCGCGCTGTTGGGATTCAACCTGCTGTTCGGCACCACTGGACTTCTGTCGTTCGGGCACGCGCTGTTTCTCGGCGTCGGCGCCTATACCGCGGCGGCGCTGACTTCAAAATTCGGAATCCTGAGTTTCGAGCTGTTGCTGATCACGGCGGCGCTGGTGTCCGGACTTGTGTCGCTGGTGATCGGTGCGCTCTGCGTCCGCTACACAAGGATCTTCTTCGGCATGCTGACGCTGGCGTTCGGCATGCTGTTTCATTCCTTTCTGTTCAAGTTCTACGGCATCACCGGCGGTGATCAGGGCATGCGGGTGCTGCGGCCGCTGCTGCTCGGGATGGAGTGGCGCGGCGGCAAGACTGCGTTCCTGACCGGGCCATTTTATTACTATGCGCTGATGCTGTTCGCGCTCATGGGGCTGGCGATGTGGCGCATCACCCAGTCGCCATTCGGCCTGCATCTGCGTGCGATCCGCGAGAACGCCGGCAAGGCCGCCTATGTCGGCGTGCAGATTTTCCGGATGCGGCTCACCGCTTTTGTCATTTCGGCCGTCTATGGCGGCATCGGCGGAACCATCCTCGCCGTCACCACGGGACTGGCCGATCCCGAACTGGCGTACTGGACCCATTCCGGCAATTTGGTCTTCATGGCGGTGCTCGGCGGCAGCGGCACGTTTGCGGGACCTGCGATCGGCGCACTGGTGTTCGTGCTGCTGCAGGATTTCGTCATGTCGGTCACGCAATATTGGCGCTTCGTGATGGGCAGCGTGCTGGTGTTGCTGGTGGTCTTCATGCCGCAGGGATTATCCGGCACGATCGAGGCGCTCGCCAACCGGCGCAAGGGAGGGCATTGAAATGCAGATCGATACCGCCGCAGCCCGCGCTACGGCGCCGCTGTTCGAAACCATCAACGTGACCAAAGCCTTTGGCGTGTTCAAGGCGCTGCGCAATGTCTCATTCTCGGTCAGCGACGGAGAGTTCGTCTCGATCGTCGGACCCAATGGCGCCGGCAAGACCACGCTGGTCAATGTCGTGACCGGCCTGCTGCGCCCGACGGTTGGCGAGGTTCGCTTCATGGGGCAGGATATCGCCGGCATCGGGCCGGTTGAACTCGCACGACGTGGCATGTCGCGCGCCTTTCAGCTCGTCAACATCTTCCCGGCGCTGACGGTGCGCGAAACGCTGGCGGTGGCGGTGGCGTCCCGCCTGCGCCGGGTCGGTAATCCGTTTCGCTCGCTGAGGCGCGACGACGTGCTGCAGGCCGACGCCGAGCGCATCGCGGAAGTGCTGGGCTTGCGTGCCCGGCTTGAAACCGTGGCCTCGACGCTGTCGCAGGGCGAAAAGAAGCTGCTCGATATCGCCAGCGCATTCGCGCTCAATCCCAGCGTGATCCTGCTGGATGAGCCGACCAGCGGCGTCTCGTCCGGCGACAAGCATGCGATCATGGGGGTCCTCGTCACCGCCGCGAAGGCCGCGGGCGTTCGTGCCATCGTCCAGGTCGAGCACGACATGGATCTGGTCGAGCGCTATTCGCATCGCATTGTCGCCCTTCAGGAGGGCACCGTGCTGGCCGACATGGCGCCCGATGCCTTCTTCAAGGACCCGGCGATGATTTCAGCCGTGGTGGGAACGCGTCCGCAACCCCTGAGAAAGATGCATTGATGCTCGAAGTTTCGAACCTCAAAGTCGACATCGAGGGCAGCCGTATCCTCAACGGCATTAGTCTCACGGTGGCTGCGGGCGAACTGGTCTGCCTGGTCGGCCGCAACGGCGCCGGCAAGACCACGACCTTCCGCAGCATCATGGGATATCGCCGTGCGCAATCCGGCAGCATCAACTTCGACGGCGCTGACCTGACCAAGCTGCCGACCTGGCAGATCGCTCAGAGTGGCATCGGTTTTTCACCGGAAGAGTCCGAGGTCTATGCGGACCTGACCGTGGCCGAGAATATCGAACTGTCGACCTGGACGCGGCCCTCCGGCCGCCCGGCCGTCGTGAGGATGGAAGAGGCCTACACGGTCTTCCCGAAACTGCGGCAATATCTGGCGCGCGGCGGCGCGCAACTGTCCGGAGGCGAGCGCAAGATGGTGTCGATCGCACGGGCGCTGACGCTCGACCCGAAGCTGTTGCTGCTCGATGAACCTTTCGAGGGTCTGTCGCCGGCGATCATTCCCCTGATCGCCGAGGGCGTCGCCTCGATCCGGGCCATGGGCAAGGGCGTGCTGATTGCCGAATCCAACGTGCACCACATTCCCGATTACGTCGATCGGATCTATGTTCTGGAGCGCGGCGAGGTGATGTTTTCGGGCACGCTGTCGCAGGCTCATGGGGACCGCGACGTCATGCGGGTGATCGCAGGCCAGATCGAGGTCGCCTCATGACCAGGACAACGCATTCAGGTCGAAGCGGGAGGCCAACATGAAAAGCTATGTGGGAGACCGGACCATCGATGGCGTCAAGGTGACCGTTGACGGCGCGCCGCTTGATCCCGGCGTTGACGTGGCGGAGTTCACCAAAAACGGATTCGAGTGGAGCTACGAAGGTCCGGAGCCGCGCCAGCTGGCGCTGGCGCTGCTGCTCGACCATCTCGGCGACAAGGACAGGGCGAAGGCCTCGGTCGAGCCGTTCATGGCCGCGGTGGTGGCGAATTTCGGCAATGAATGGGAGATGACTTCGGCCGACATCGACCAGGCGCTTGCGGCGCTTTCCGGCAAGGCGGTCGCCTGATGTCCCTGCAGTATCGCGCCGCGGTGCTGCATGCCGCGCAAACGCCGATGTCGATCGAGACCATCACCGCGGCGGCGTTGAAGCCGACCGACGTGCTGGTGCGGATCCGCGCCGCCGGACTGTGTCACACCGATCTCGAAGTGATCGAGGGATCGCTGCGCTATCCCTTGCCGATCGTGCTGGGCCACGAGGCCGCGGGGATTGTCGAGCAGGTTGGTCCGGCAGCACGTGGCGCTGAGGTCGGGGACCACGTGGTGCTGTCGTGGAATCCGCATTGCGGGCATTGCTTCTACTGCGACCGGGACGCGCCGATCCTGTGCGAGGAATATCTCGGGCTGGGCCCGAAGGCAGTGGCGTTTGACGGCAGCAATCGCGGCACCCTTGCCGATGGCAGCGATGTCCAGCAGCTGATGTTTTTGGGATCGTTCGGCGAATATTGCATCGTATCGGACCAGCAGGCAATTCCGGTGCCGAAGGAAATGCCGTTCGACCGGGCCTGCCTGATCGGCTGCGGCGTCATGACCGGCGCGGGTGCGGCGCTCAATCTCGGGGCGATCGCGCATGGCGATACCGTGATGGTGATCGGCTGCGGCGCGGTCGGCCTCGCCGCGGTGCAGGGCGCGCGGCTGGCGGGCGCCGGCGCCATCATCGCCGTCGATATCGACCCGGCCAAGCTGGTGCTCGCCGCCAGGATGGGCGCCACCCATGGCGTCGATGCCTCGAAGGACGATGCGGTAGCCGCCGGCAAACGCAAAACCAACGGCCGCGGCGTCGATGTCGTGATCGAATCCGCCGGCAGCGCGTCGGCGTTTCGGGTGACCGCCGAAGCGGTGCGGCCGGGCGGACAGATCATCTGGCTCGGCAAGATCGACGTCGACAAGGACGTCTCGTTCCGCTGGGGCTCGCTGATGCAGGAAAAACGCATCCGCCGCGTCAGCTACGGCAACGCCCGCCCGCGCCGCGATTTTCCGCTGCTGGCGCGCGCCTATCTCGACGGCGCGCTGATGCTGGACGAACTGATCACCCGCCGCATCAGGCTCGACGAGATCAACGACGGGTTTTCTGCACTTAAGCGCGGCGAGGCCATTCGCAGCGTGATTGTGTTCGATTGATGTTTCTTCGCCTCGTCCCGCTTGCGGGGAGAGGCCGACGCGCGAAGCGCGGCGGGTGAGGGGGACTATCCGCGAGTCCGGTGCCGCGGTGAGAGCCCCTCACCCTAACCCTCTCCCCGTGAAGAACGGGGAGAAGGGGAAGAACAACCCATCACGTATCCAGCGTCTTCCTCGCGAAATCCTCGATGTAGTCGATCAGCCGGTCCGATGCGGTCGCGGCCGCCTTGGCTTTCTTCTGCGATACCGCCCGGGCGACCGCGGCATGCAGTTTGGCGGCAAGCGGCAGGTCGGCGACTTCCTGATAGTGCTGGTACCAGAACCGGCGCGACAACGCGTTCATCAGCCCCATCGAGCGCCGCGCGAATTCGTTGCGGGCGGCGGTTGCAATCAGGATATTGAAGCGCTGGTCGAGCCGCATGAAGGCGATGTCGTCGGCTTTCGCGGCGGCGGCGAGCATGGATTCCGCCACCTCGGCGAATTCGCGGCGCTCGTCGGGGGTGGCCCGCTCGGCCGCCAGACTCGCCATCAGCCGCTCGAGTTCGCGCCGTACCTCGAGCAGGCGCAGTTGCAGCCGCAGATTGATTTCGGAGACCATGATGCCGCGCCGCGGCATGATCACCACCAGCCCGTCCCGCGCGAGGCGCTGAAGGGCTTCCCGGATCGGGGTCCGGCCGATCTTCAGGCGCACCGCAAGCGCCTGTTCCGACAGTACCGTTCCAGGCGACAATTGCAGCGTGACGATCATCTCCTCGAGCTCGTGGTACGCACGATCGGTTAGCGTGCCGTCCTCGCCTTCAGCGACGCGAGACCGGCCTTTCCTCGGCGTTTTCGACTTCAAATCGTTCCTCGTCGCGGCCGCTGGAAGGCATGAGCCGGCGTGCCTTCGCGCCCATCCCAAGCATATATTTCCCGTATATCATGAGGCATCGCGGCAGCGTCAACCGAAACGTTGGACAACCTCCAGTTTGCCGCGAGATGCCAGCCGGACTCAAAAGAAAGCAGCGCGGCGGTCACCCGTCGCGCTGCTGGTCTTGTGCCGGCCGTGCCGGACTAAGGCAAAGCTCAGCTGTAGATTTCGAACAGGCCCGCGCCACCCTGGCCGCCGCCGATGCACATGGTCACGACGCCCCACTTGGCCTTGCGCCGGCGTCCCTCCTGCAGCAGGTGACCGGTACACCGCGCGCCGGTCATGCCGAAGGGATGCCCGATCGCGATCGAGCCGCCGTTGACGTTGTACTTCTCGGGATCGATGCCGAGCTTGTCGCGGGAATACAGGCACTGGCTGGCGAAGGCTTCGTTGAGCTCCCAGATGTCGATATCCTCAATCTTGAGCCCGTGGCGCTTCAGCAGCCTCGGCACCGCGAACACCGGGCCGATGCCCATCTCGTCCGGCTCGCAGCCTGCCGCCGTCCAGGCGACGAAGCGGCCGAGCGGATTGAGGCCGCGCTTTTCCGCGTCCTTGGCTTCCATCAGCACGACGGCAGCGGCGCCGTCCGACAGCTGGCTGGCGTTGCCGGCGGTGATGTACTTGCCGGGACCCCTCACGGGCTCGAGCTTGGCGAGGCCTTCCATCGTGGTCTCGGGCCGGTTGCATTCGTCGCGGTCGACCGTGTAGTCGACGATGCTCTCGGCCTTGGTGGCCTTGTCGACCACCTTCATTTTGGTCTTCATCGGGACGATTTCGTCCTTGAACTTGTTGGCCTGCTGGGCGGCGGCCATGCGGCGCTGCGATTCCAGCGAGTACTCATCCTGGTATTCGCGGCTCAGCTTGTAACGCTCCGCGACGATATCGGCGGTGTCGATCATCGCCATGAAGATGGCGGGCGCCACTTTGAGCAGGTCCGGATCGACCGCTTCCTTCGGCAACGGGCCGCCGGGGATCGAGATGCTTTCGACGCCGCCGGCCACGATGCAATCGGAGCCGTCCGAGCGGATCGAGTTGGCGGCCATCGCGATGGTCTGCAGTCCCGACGAGCAGAAGCGGTTGACCGAGACGCCGGCGGTCGACTTCGGCAGGCCCGCGAGCAATGCGGCCTGGCGGCCGATATTGGGCGCGCCATGGGCGCAATTGCCGATATAGCTGTCCTCGACGTAATCCTTGTCGACGCCGGCGCGCTCGACGGCGTGCTTGATGGCGTGGGCCGCCATCGACATCGGCGGAGTGATGTTGAACCCGCCGCGGCCGGACTTCGCCAACCCGGTTCGCGCATAAGAAACAATAACCGCTTCACGCATTTTCTTGATCTCCCTTTGAAGCGGCCATTATGCCCCGCAATAGATTGCAAGCGTAGAGAAATTTCGTGCGAGGCGGCAAAATATCGCCTGTTGCGGCCTCGAATTCCACACGCGTTCCGCTGTGCGGAAAGACCGCGGAATCGTGGGACGCTCATGGCGAGCGCCGCGCTATTTGACCCACGCTGCGGCCACGTGACGCTCGATCTGGAGAAGGGGCTACCGGCTGGCCAGGGTGTTGCTGATCCGGGTGACGACGCTATCCCACTGACGCTTTTCGGCGGCTGGATAATTGATCAACACGCAATGGGCAAAGCGCCCGGCGAAATTGCAGCGATTGTACCAGATTCTTCCATTACGGAAGCTCGATACCACGAAGAACCGCGGTGTTACCCGCTTGTACACGATGCCCGGCGGTGGGTTTTTCCGGGCCAGGAAGGCGGCCGGCGAAAGTCCGGCGTCGTTGACAACCGACTGCATGGTCAAATCGGCGCGGCGGTCCGATGTCAGGAAGCGACCGCCATATCCTCCCTCCGGCTTTCCGGCCGCTTCGGTGAATATCGAGGCTGGAATGTCAACCGCGGCCCCGGTCTCCGGGACGCTGTACCTGACCCAGTCGATCGCCGCCGGAGCAGCCCTGATAGACGAAGGCGCCGTGACAACCGTGGCAATGGACAAAGCAATGCAATAATGGCGCAGGCCCATGGTATCCTCCTGCTGTCACAATGAATGGCGCGCGATCTTCGTTCCCCGATGCCCGACGCGCAATCGGAATTCCGCCGGCCAACCGGATGGCCTACCCAAAGCGCTCGAGACGTGCTTGATTTCCAATGATAATTCGACGAGAGCGAAGGTGCCCGCAGCCGGCACGGGAGGCCTGACAAATGACCATCATGATGCCCGCTTCCGATCAGGCGGTGCTGGCGCGCCGCGACGAGATCGTGGCGGCACTGCGCGGGATCGTGCCGGGCGAGGGCGTGATCGACAGTGCGGCCGAGATGGTGCCTTACGAGTCCGACGGGCTGATGGCCTATCGCCAGCCGCCGATGGTGGTGGTGCTGCCGGACACCACCGAACAGGTCTCAAACGTCCTGAAATACTGCTTCGAGCAGGGCATCAAGGTGGTGCCGCGCGGTTCCGGAACCTCGCTGTCCGGCGGCGCGCTGCCGCTGGCCGATGGCGTCTTGCTGGGCCTCGGCAAGTTCAAGCGCATCCGCGAGATCGATTTCGACAACCGCGCGGTCGTGACCGAGCCGGGCGTCACCAATCTCGCCATCAGCCAGGCGGTCGCGCATGCCGGATTCTATTATGCACCCGACCCCTCGTCGCAGATCGCCTGCTCGATCGGCGGCAATGTCGCGGAAAATTCCGGCGGCGTGCATTGCCTGAAATACGGCATGACCACCAACAACGTGCTGGGCTGCGAAATCGTCCTGATCACGGGAGAAATCCTCCGGATCGGCGGCAAATCCGCGGAAACCTCGGGCTACGACCTGATGGGCATCATCACGGGATCGGAAGGCCTGCTCGGCGTCATCACCGAGGTCACGGTGCGGATCCTGCAGAAACCGGAAACCGCCCGCGCCCTGATGGTCGGTTTCGCGCAAGTCGAGGCGGCCGGCGAATGCGTGGCGCGGATCATCGGCGCCGGCATCATCCCGGGCGGCATGGAAATGATGGACAAACCCGCGATCCACGCCGCCGAAGCCTTTGTGCATGCCGGCTATCCGCTCGACGTCGAGGCGCTGCTGATCATCGAGCTCGACGGTCCCGGCGTCGAGGTCGACGAGTTGATCAGCCGCGTCGAGGCGATCGCGCAAGGCTGCGGCTCGACCACGCTGCAAATCTCCACGTCCGAAGTTGAGCGCAATTTGTTCTGGGCCGGCCGCAAGGCGGCCTTTCCGGCGGTGGGGCGGATCTCGCCGGATTATCTCTGCATGGACGGCACCATTCCGCGCGGTGCGCTGCCGCAGGCGCTGGCGCGGATTCGCGGTCTCTCCGAAAAATACGGCCTGCGCGTCGCCAACGTGTTTCATGCCGGCGACGGCAACCTGCATCCCCTGATCCTGTACGATGCCAACCAGCCCGGCGAGATGGACAAGGCCGAGGCGTTTGGCGCCGACATCCTCCGGGTCTGCGTCGAACTCGGCGGCGTGCTGACCGGCGAGCACGGCGTCGGCGTCGAGAAGCGCGACCTGATGCCGGAAATGTTCTCGGAGATCGATCTCAACCAGCAGCAGCGACTGAAATGCGCCTTCGACGCGCAGGGCCTGCTCAACCCCGGCAAGGTGTTTCCGACCCTGCATCGTTGCGCCGAACTCGGCCGTGTGCATGTGCACGGCGGCAATCTGGCGTTTCCTGACATTCCCCGGTTTTAAGCAGGCGCGCGTGGACACCTTGAAAATACGTGATGCGGCTGACGTCGAGCAGGCGGTGCGCACGGCCATCGCCAGCGAGCAGCCGCTGGAAATCATTGGCCATGGCAGCAAGCGGCTGATCGGCCAGCCGATGGCGACCAATGCGCTGCTCGATCTGTCGGCGCTGAACGCGGTCGTGGCCTACGAGCCGAACGAGCTGATCATCACCGTGCAGGCCGGCGCCCCGCTGGCCGACGTGCTCAGCCTGATCGATTCCAAAAACCAGCAATTTGCGTTCGAGCCGATCAATACGTCGGCGCTGCTGGGCACGCCGGATATCGGGACCATCGGCGGCATGATCGGCGCCGGCCTCGCCGGTCCTCGCCGCATCCGCGCGGGCGGCGCGCGCGACCATCTCCTGGGCGCGCACGCGGTGTCGGGTTTCGGCGACAGTTTCAAGGCCGGCGGCAAGGTGGTGAAGAACGTCACCGGCTACGACCTCTGCAAATTGCTGGCGGGCTCCTGGGGCACGCTCGCGGTCATGACGGAAGTGACCATGAAGGTGATGCCGCGGCCCGAAAGCGAACGCACGCTGGTGCTGCGCGGGCTCGACGATGTCACCGCGAACCGGGCGATGACGGTGGCGCTGGGCTCGCCGTTCGACGTATCAGGCGCGGCGCACCTGCCGGCTTCGGCGTTTCGGGCAGGGATCGGCGGGCTGGGGGACATGGGAGCGCAGGCGCTCACGCTGCTGCGGCTGGAGGGCATCACGGCCTCGGCGGCGCATCGCGCGGCTTCGTTGATGACGCTGCTGGCGCCATTCGGCGCAGCTGAAATTCTGCAGGATGCCGCCTCGGCGGCACTCTGGAGTTCGGTTCGCGACGTGAAGCCGTTTGCGGCTGACGGCGCGCTGGGCGCGTGGCCGGTGTGGCGGATCGTCTGTCCCCCCGCGACAGGCGGGGCGCTCGGCCAGGCGCTGTCGCGCGACACCGGCGGCGACGTGGTCTACGACTGGGGCGGCGGCCTGATCTGGGCGGCCCTGCCGCCGAAACCGGATGCGCAGGCGGCGCTGGTGCGCGCGCGCGTCAACGCCGCCGGCGGCCATGCCACCTTGATACGGGCACCCGAACATATCAGGCGCAATATCGACGTGTTCCATCCGCAGCAGGAAGGCCTTGCGAAGTTGAGCGAACGCGTCCGCCACGGCTTCGATCCGAAGAACATCCTCAACCGCGGCCGGATGATACGAGGGGCCGCGACATGAAAACCGAATTCAGCCTGGCGCAGCTCGCCGACCCTGATATCGCGGAGGCCGACAAGATCCTGCGCGCCTGTGTGCATTGCGGTTTCTGCACTGCGACGTGCCCGACCTACGTGCTGCTCGGCGACGAACTCGATAGCCCGCGCGGGCGGATCTATCTCATCAAGGAAATGCTGGAAAAGAACCGGCCGCCGACCGCGGAGGTGGTCAAGCACATCGACCGCTGCCTCTCCTGTCTCGCCTGCATGACCACCTGTCCGTCGGGGGTCAACTACATGCATCTGGTCGATCAGGCGCGGGTGAAAATTGAAGAGGACTACTCCCGACCGCTGACCGAGCGGGCCTTGCGCGCGGTTCTCGCCTTCGTGCTGCCGCGGCCGCAATGGTTTCGCTGGAGCATGATTCTGGCGCGGCTTGGTCGGCCGCTCAGCGCCTTGTTGCCGACCCCCAAAACGGCCCAAGGGTCGCCCGGTTTGTTACGGCGAATCAAGGCGATGCTAGCGCTGGCGCCGGGCAGGCTGCCGCCATCGGGCCCGGCCGGGGGCAGCGTTTTCCCGGCGGTCGGCGAGCGGCGCGGACGGGTCGCGCTGCTGCAGGGCTGCGCCCAGCAGGTGCTGGCGCCGCGCATCAATCAGGCCGCCGTCAATCTGCTGACGCGGCACGGCATCGAGGTGGTGCTGGTCAAGGACGAGCAATGCTGCGGCGCGCTGACCCATCATCTCGGACGCGATGGCGATGCGCTGGCGCGCGCCCGCGCCAACATCGGCGTCTGGCTCGAGGAGGCCGGACGGGACGGTCTCGATGCCATCCTGGTGACTGCGTCGGGCTGCGGCACGGTCATCAAGGATTACGGCTTCATGCTGCGCGAGGACCGCGATTTCGCCGGCCCGGCCGCCACGGTTTCCGCGCTGACAAAGGATATTACCGAGTATGTCAGCGGCATCGAACTGCAGCCATCGCAGCAGCCGCGCGATATCACCATCGCCTATCACTCCGCGTGTTCGCTGCAGCACGGACAGAAAATCACGCAAGCTCCGAAAGAATTGCTTTCCAAGAACGGATTCGTGGTGAAAGATGTACCGGAGAGCCATTTGTGTTGCGGTTCGGCGGGGACTTACAACATTCTCCAGCCCGACATTGCCAGCAGTTTGCGCGATCGAAAGGTCGCCAATATTGCGACAGTGAAGCCGGACATGATTGCTGCGGGCAATATTGGCTGCATGGTTCAGATTGCCGGCGGTACGTCAGTTCCTGTGGTGCACACGATTGAGCTTCTCGATTGGGCGACAGGCGGTCCCCGGCCAGGATCGAACTGAATCGTTTGGCCCCGTGCGGAAGCGGACGGCTTGAAACGCCGGATAGACATTTGATCGGCGGCAACAGGAGGTTCACGATGGCTAAAGGGAAGAAGAGCAAGAAGGGCAAGAAGGCTAAGAAAGCCAAAAAGGCCGTAGCGGCGAAGAAGAAAACCGCCAAGAAAACCGCCAAGAAATCTTCGAAGAAGTCGGCAAAGAAGGCCAAGAAGTCCGCGAAGAAAGCTGCCAAGAAGTCGGCAAAGAAATCGGCACCGAAAAAGTCCGCCAAGAAATCTGCCAAGAAATCGGCGAAGAAGGCCAGCGCCAAAAAGAGCCCGGCCAGGAAGGCGGCCGCCAAGCCCGCGGCTTCCGCGCCCGCAGCTCCCAAACCTGCCCCGCGCAAACGTGCCGCGCCCAAGCCCAAGCCGGCCGCGGAGCCGATGGTTGCGCCGACCCCGGCTCCCGCGCCTGAACCCGCGGCTCAGAGCTGGGCGTCTCCGAGTCCTGCGGCTTCCAGCCCGGCGCCGTCCTGGGAGCAGTCGCCTTCCAGCGCAGATGACGACACGCGTATCGAGTAAGGGCGCAAACAGCGAATGACGTTTCAAGGCCGCAGCATTCGCTGCGGCCTTTTCGCTGCGATTCTATTGTCCGGCGCGGGACGGGTGCGGGGCGGTGCAGGTTCCCTCCGATTCGCCGGCGCCTCGATTGGTGCGGGCGCTCCGTAGTTTTGCGGGCGCCAACCGGCCTGCCTATGCACTTCAGCCGACACTGGAAGCCGCAAAGAACCGCCAAAATGTTGTCTTAATGCAACACCCGTCGACAACATTTCCTGAAAACGCGCGAACGCCCAAAAAGGCGGCAGATGCTTGTCTTTTTTGCTTCACGCAACCGGTGGGGCGTACCAGATTGCAGTCAGGTTAAGGAATTTGGTTACAGTCGGTTACCGCTAGTCCCTGGGGGGCCCCGGAACTGGACTGTTTTAAAGGTGATGGGGATCGTCATGAAGAAGATCGTTTTGTTAGCAACGGCGCTGGCAATGGTATCGGGTTCGGCTCTTGCGGCAGATTTGCGGGTCAAGGCCGTCAAGGCGCCGCCGCCGGTGGCATTCGATCCCTGGGATATCGCCTTCGGTAGCTCGATCGCCAGCGACTACATCTTCCGCGGCATCACCCAGTCCAACCACAAGCCCTCGGTCTCGGCCTACTTCGAGCCGCGCTACAACGTCACCAAGGATTTGCAGCTCTACGTCGGCCTCGCCGGCGCCAGCATCTCCTTCCCGAACCGCGCCGCCGCTGAAATCGACATCTACGGCGGTATCCGCCCGACCTTCGGCGCCTTCGCCTTCGACTTCGGTGTCTGGGGTTACCTGTATCCCGGCGGCACCTGCCACTACGGCGCCGCCACCGACACGGCCGGCGTTCCGCTCAGCAACGAGTGCCAGACCAACTTCCTGTTCAACGGCAACGTCATCAAGAAGAACCTGAGCTTCTTCGAAGCCTACGCCAAGGTGAACTACACCGTGAACGACATGTTCACGATCGGCGCCACCGAGTACTACACCCCGAGCTTCCTAGGGTCGGGTGCCTGGGGCAACTACGCGTCGATCACCGGCAAGTTCACGGCGCCCAGCTCCACCTTCGGCTCGAGCGGCCTCGGCATGTACATCTCCGGCGAGTTCGGCCGGCAGTGGCTTGGAACCTCTGACTCGTTCTACGGCACGGGCTTCACCAATCCCGGCTTTGCGGGACCGTTCCCGAACGGCATCAACTACGCCGACTACAACACCTGGAACATCGGCGTCGGCTTCACCTACAAGGTGTTCACGCTGGATATTCGCTACTCCGACACCGACCTGTCGAAGGGTGATTGCAACGCCTTCACCAGCGATTTCGCAGCCCGCGGCAACATCACCGCAGCTTCCGGCACCTCCATCACGGCGATCAATCCAACCGGCGTCGGCTCCAGCTGGTGCGGCGCGGCCGGCATCGTCAAGCTCTCGGCTGACCTGACCGCGATGACCAACCTGAAGTAAGTTCTTCTCTTCGAGATCTTGAGGGGCGGCAGAGCGATCTGCCGCCCCTTTTGTTTGGGCTGAAGAAGGCGAGCTTGGCTAAGATTGAGCGTCTCCCAACCTCAGCCGATTAGGCGCGCTTTTTCTTCTCCCCGCAACGCGCAAGGGCGCGTAGCGGGAGGGGAGCGAAAGCCTCGCCGCCGTCAGCATTACCGGCCAGCGCCGGTCGTCATAACGGCTTGGCGCTGGCGCCGCCTTCCTGCAGCGTAAATTCATTGCCGTCACGGGCGAGCACGACATTGCGCTGGTGGAAGGCCTCGAGCGTCGAGCGATGGCCGATCGAAACCAGGGTGGTGGCCGGCAGTTTCTCCCGGAGCAGACCATACAGCGCCGCCTCGGAAGGTTCATCGAGCGAAGCGGTTGCTTCATCGAGGAACAGGTACTGCGGCGCATGCAACAGCGCGCGTGCGAGCCCAAGGCGCTGTTGCTCGCCGAGCGAGAGCATCCGGTTCCAGTGACCGTGCTCCTCGAGTTGCAGCGCCAGCTTCGGCAATCCCACCGCTTCGAGCGCCTGGCGGATTTGACCGGCCGGGAAGGTCCCGTCCTTGCCGGGATATTCGATCGCCGCGTGCAGCGATCCGACCGGGAAATACGGCCGCTGCGGCAACATCATCATGGTCGCGTTCGCCGGAATGGCGATGGAGCCCGCGCCGAACGGCCAGATGCCCGCGATCGCCCGGAACAGCGTCGACTTGCCCGAACCGGACGGACCGGTGACCAGCGTGCGCTCGTCCTTGCGCAAACTGAATCCGTCCGCGTTCACCAGCGGCCTTCCGTTCGGCAATTGCACGGACAGCCCCTTGAGGTCGATGGCGCCGTCGCCGGCCGCCTGGACGACATGAATCCTCTCGTTGCGGGTGGCAAGTTGCCTTGCCGCGGATATCCCCGCCTCAAATCCGTCGAGCCGGTTCACCACCGCCTGCCACTCAGCCAACTGGCGATAGATGCTGATGAAGAACGACAGCGCGCCCTGAACGCTGGAAAAAGCCGATGCGGTCTGCATCATGCCGCCGAGCTGGATTTTTTCCGCGAAGTAGGCCGGCGCGACCAGGATGTAGGGGAATATCACCGAAGCCTGCGAATAGCTGGCGGTGAACGCCGTCAGCTTCTTGGTGCGGGACATGATGGCGAGCCAGTTCTCGACAACGCGTCCGAAGCGGACCAGCAGGCGCTCACGCTCGGCTTCGTCCCCGTGCAGCAGCGCGATTTGCTCGGAATTTTCCCTGACCCGCACCAGGTTGAAGCGAAAATCCGCCTCGTATTGCTGTTGCCGGAAATCGATCCCGACCAGCGGCCACCCGATCAGATGGGTCAGCACGGTGCCGAGCACCGCATAGATCAGCGCGCCCCAGACCAGGTACCCGGGAATCGCAAAATCCCGTCCGAACAGGTGCAGCGGCGCGGCATTGGAAAGTCCCCACAGGATGACGACAAAGGAAGCCAGCGTGACGATCGAGCTCAGCAGGCCGACGCCGATGTTGAGCGTCCGTTCGACGAACAGCTTGACGTCGTCGGTCATGCGCTGGTCGGGGTTGTCGGCGGCGTCGCCCTGAAGCTGCATCCGGTAATGGTTGGCCTGATCCAGCCATTCGCCGAGATAGTGCTTGGTCATCCACTGCCGCCAGCGGATCTGCAGCCATTGATTGAGATAGAGCTGGTAGACCGCGATCACCGTGTAGATGGCGGCGAGTACGCAGAAATAGGTGATCTCGGTCACGAAGGTGTCCCAGTTTCGCTCCTGCAGCGCGTTGTAGAACCGGCTATTCCACTGATTGAGCAGGACCGTGATGCCGACGATGGCAAGCTCGGCGGCGATCACCGCCGCCAGCAGCGCGCGGCCGGCCCACTTGTCTTCGGAGCGGAAATAGGGAGCGGCGATCCGCCACACGGTCACGAGCGTTGAGCCGATATTTTTCAAGATTAACGTCTCCGGGGAATGGCCCTGAAGGCCTGAGAAACGGCGGGGACCGCGTTTTATTAGACTAAAGTCTCATGTTCCTGCCTGTCGTGGTCAACCCTAGCATGGGTGCCGCGGCGAGGGGGCGGATGGTGCTCGGACTTCGCGAGGTTGTGAGCGGATCTTGATTGGGGCGTTGATGCGCCGATGGGCGAGCGATCTGGCCAATGTCGCGCGCATTCATTAGAACGGCGCTGGTTTTGCGTGCGGTGACATTTCGAGAGGCCTTATGATTTCAGTGTCTGGGTTTTTGACGCGGACCGTTGCATTGGTTCTGGTCTTGGTCGCGGCGGCCTTCAATCCCGGCCCGGCTCGCGCCGATGACGGTTTTCCGTTCGGGCTCGAGATGACGCTGGATGTGGCGCGTCAGCCCGGGTCGAAGCGGATTCCGTCGCTGGAGATCGGCGATGCCGGCGAGGTGATCCTCGAACTGTGGTGCAAGGGCGGCAAGGGCCAGTTCTCGGTGGCAGGCAACACGGTGATTTTCGTCGCCGGGCCGCTGCAGGACCGCGCCTGTCCGCCGGCGCGGGCGCAGGCCGACGATGAACTGGTCGCCGCCCTGAGCGAGGCCGCGACCTGGAAGCGGCAGGGCGATTTTGTCTCGCTGGTCGGACCGAAGACGCTGCGCTTTCGCATCAATACGAACTGAGGTCCCTACTAATCCTCGAGCAGGATCATGTCGGCGCAGGCGCCGCCAGCCTGCACCACGCCGCTGTAGCCGCCGAAGCCGGCATAGGCTGACGCCAGATAGAGACCCGCTACCGCCGTGCGCGGCGAGCGGTCCACGACCTGCCCGATCGATCGCGGCGGTATCGGCGCAAAGCCATAGACCGCGCCATCAGGCGCATTGAGATACTGCCTGACCGACAAGGCGGTGTTGAACGACGACGCCACCACGGCCTGGCTAAGGCCGGGATAAAGCGAATCCAGATAGCGGACGATGGCGTCCTGCCAGCGCCCGCGCTTTGCGCGGTAGGCGTCCATGTCCGAAGGGTCCCAGTTCGACAGCAAATCGGGTCCGTAGACCGACAGCACATGAGGCGGCGAGGGGATCCCGGAATCGATCGCGGCGAAATCGACCAGCGACATCGGCGGCATTCGCTCCCCGGGTTCACCGGCCATCAGCCTTGCGCCTTGCGGAAAGTCGGACAGCCGCCGCAGCTGGCGTGGCAGCAATTGCGTGGAATAGGCCGATACGCCGAATTCGCGCGGCGGCTTGTTAAGGCCGAGCGTCATGGCGAACAGCGAAATCGATGGCGCGTGGTTGGCGTAACTTGCCTGCAGCCGGTCGGCGGCCGCTTGTGGCATCAAGGCTACGAGCGCGCCGGGCGCGGCGTTGCCGATCACGCGGGCGCATTCCACGGTCTGGCTGTCGCTGCCGTCCTTGGCGGTGTGCGTGACGGCGCAGGCAGCGCCTTGCGCGTCGAGCGCAATGCCGGTCGCGACGCGGCGCAGCAGCACCTCGCCGCCGGCGGCGCGGATGGCGCGGGCCAGCGCGCTCGACAGCCGCTGCGATCCGCCTTGCACGAAACGTCCGCCGCTCCGCAGATAGCTGCCCTGCGCCATCGCGAAATGGATCCACCACAGCGTCGCCGGGTCGTCGTGAAAATACGAAAGGTTGGCGGCAAGCGCGCATTTGACGGCTTCGTCGTCGCCGAACACGGCATCGAGCTTTTGCGACAGCGACAGCGTCCAATCCGGCGAATTCATCAAGGTTGAGCTGTCTTGGCCGTCCTGCGCAAGCGAGCCCGCGGCCGATGCGATGGCCGCCATCTCGTCGAGCAATTGATGGATCCCGGCGCGGGCCCGCGGAAAACGCTCCGACAGCGCGCGCCTGGCCGCGTCGAAATTGTCCGGCATCACGAACGGCGCCTCGAGCGGGCCGCCGCGCGCCTCGTACAACGAACCTGCCGGAATCCACTTCACCGCGTCGAGCACGTTCGCGCGGCTCAGCGCGTCATGCTTGGGGTCACTGACATGATGCGGGTCGCTGGTTTCCTGCAGCGAGCCTTCGATGAACAGGTCGCCGGATTTGTAGCTCGACGCGGCGCCCCCGACCGAGTTGCTGCGCTCGATGACCAGCACCTTGCGTCCGGCGCGCGCCAGGATCGCACCGGCCGTCAAGCCTCCGAGGCCGGCGCCGATCACCACTACGTCACAGCGCGCCATCAATTCCCTGAAGCTTCTCGTGCGGATATGTACCGTTCTTTGCCGCTGGGAGGCGGCATGTCAAATGCACGAATGCATGGACAGGGTGCGTTTGCGAAGCTCCCGGTGGATCCGCGAGAACCGTTCTATTTCCAGGCGTTCTTGTCGCCGTCCCAGCGCTGGCCCTTGAACTCCCTGGCCAGCGCATCGACCGAGCCATTGTCGTCCTTCAGCTCGCCTTCCTCGTCGAGGCTGGACTCCTCCGCCAGGTTGAGCTTGGGGCCCGAGGTTTCGTCCGCCGTCGAAATGGCGGGGCTGCCGATCCACAGCATCAGCCGGTCGGTCGCGCCGGGCTTGTCCGGCGACACCATCGCGATCACTTCGACGGTCTCGGTGAGGCCGAGTGCCGGGAAGATCTGGCTCGGCCGCTTCAGGGTGATCTTCAGCTTGCCGGTATTGGCGTCCCAGGCCGACGCCGAATTCTTCGCCGCCAGCGTCCTGGCCAGCACGCCGGAAATCGTCGCCGCCAGCTTTTCCCGATTGAGCTTGTCGCCATCGCGCCAGTCGGCGGCGGCGAAACGGATGGTGCGATCCATTTCCACGAGGCCTGAGGTCCAGCCAGCGGCGACCACGCCGGGCGACGATTTGGCTTTCGCAATCAGGGCCGCCGATCGCTCCGGATCGATATTGATGTTGATGGTCTGCTGGCCGGCGCGCATCGCGTCGCAGGAGACGCTGAGGCTGCTGAGGGAAACCTCGAGATCCTGTCCCTTCAGACTTTTCAGGAAGTCCAGCGCGGCGTCCAGCTTGACCCGCACGCCAATCGATTCCGGCGACACTTCGGTGAAATCCTTCGGGCTCTCCGTGATGCCGTCGTCGGTGGTCTGGTTCTCCTGGAATTCCTTTTCGCTGAGATCGGAATTATCTGTCGAAGTCACTTCCGTCACGGCCGTGCCGACGCTGATCTGCCCGCGGAACTCAAAACTGTCGCCGGTCGGCTTGCGCACCAGCCGGACCGTGACCGGTTGCTTGTCGCCGAGGCTCTGGGTCGTGCCGGTCAGGGTCTGGCCGTTGACCGCGAGGGTGGCGACGAAGCGGTCCTTGCGGTCGCTTCCCTTCTCGGCGGGATAGCAGACGTCGAGCACCGCCGCGGTGACGGTCTTGCCCTGGCGGGTTTCCTTCAGAACGACATCGGCCTGGCCGTCCATCAAGCCATCGATCGCCGTGAAATATCTGATCTCGCTGGCACCCGGCGCGGCCTTGGTCGGGGGCTTCGTTTGAGCCAAGGTGAAATCCGGCGCAGCTGTCATCAGACCGGCCAGGCAGAATAGAAGCGCGCGCATTTGAACGTTCCCCGAGGATCCAGAATCGGGCGTTACCGTAGAGCTTTTTTGCCAAAAAAGAAGGCCGCCCGGAGGCGGCCTTCGTCGATCGGTCCGGTCGGTAGCAGGCGGGCCTTAGAAGCCCATGCCGCCCATGCCGCCCATGCCGCCACCACCGCCGCCTGGCATCGGCGGCGCCGGCTCCTTCGGCAGTTCGGCGACCATGGCTTCCGTCGTCACCAGCAGCGCGGCCACGGAGGCAGCGTCCTGCAGCGCGGTGCGCACCACCTTGGCCGGGTCGATGATGCCCTTGGCGACCATGTCGACATATTCCTCGTTCTGCGCATCGAAGCCGAACGTCTCCGACTTGTTTTCGAGGATCTTGCCGACCACGATCGAGCCTTCGACGCCGGCGTTCTCGGCGATCTGGCGGACCGGAGCTTCCAGCGCCTTCAGCACGATATTGATACCGGCCTGGACGTCGGAATTGTCGTTGTGGATACGGCCGACGGCCTTCTTGGCGCGCAGCAGCGCCACGCCGCCGCCCGGCACGATGCCTTCCTGCACCGCCGCACGGGTCGCGTTGAGGGCGTCCTCGACGCGATCCTTCTTCTCCTTGACCTCGATCTCGGTGGCGCCGCCGACGCGGATCACCGCGACACCGCCGGCGAGTTTTGCAAGACGCTCCTGCAGCTTCTCGCGGTCGTAATCCGAGGTGGTCTCCTCGATCTGTGCCTTGATCTGGTTGACGCGGGCTTCGATGTCCCTCTTCTTGCCGGCGCCTTTGACGATGGTGGTGTTTTCCTTGTCGATCACGACCTTGCCGGCGCGGCCGAGCATGTCGATCGTGACGCTTTCCAGCTTTATGCCGAGGTCATCCGAGATCAGCTGACCGCCGGTCAGGATCGCGATGTCTTCCAGCATCGCC
>NZ_JAUSLT010000100.1 GCF_030646015.1 Bradyrhizobium sp. | reverse complement strand
GCAGTGATCCGACCGCAACACCATTGCGAGAGGAAATGTCAGGTCGTGTCTCGATGCGCTTCGCCAATATTCCAAAGCCGGTCACGGCGTCCCCGGCGTTTGCGAACTTAAGTGCGACCATGCGACCCCCGCCTTCGGCGGTAACCTGTGCACCGTCGGTCGCAGCAGGAAAGTTGATTGCCTCAACCCGGCCCGGCGGGAGGAGCGTTCGTGCCACGACGTTGGGTGGTGTGACGGCCCGCACCAACTCCGCTGGTGGTGAGCACGCGCCGAGAACGAGCAACAGGATCAGCGGCAAACGTGGAATGCGGCTCATCAATTTCCTTTTCATGATTGGTACCGCTCCAAATTATTGTGATTTCGCCGGTTCGCCCACGACGACAAAGGGTGCCCACAGGCGCGGGTGAGCATCGTCATTGGATTTTGCATTATCGATCAGCCCCAGCATCGATTGGCGAAGCGCCTCCCCGTGAGAGAGTTTCGTATCGCGTGCGTTCGCCTGGAATGTGCCGGTCATCAGCCGTGCTGTTGCCTGATCATCCACCTCCCAGTGCGAAACAACTAGCGATCTTGCCCCCGCGTAGAAGAATGCGCGCGCAAGCCCGGACAGCGCCTCTGCGCCAGGCTTGTCCTCGGCGGCCGTATTGCACGCCGACAGCACGACCCAATCGGCATTCAGCTTGAGCTGGGCGATTTCGCTGGCGGCGAGCAGGCCATCGTCAAAATCCGTGGCCTTGTCCGGAATCGAGAGCGCCAAGGCCGGTTCGGCTTTACTTTTAGTAAATTGCTCGAGCTCACCTGCAACAAGCCCGTGCGTCGCAAAGTAGACGATGCGATACTGATCAAGTCTTGCCTGCTTGGTTGCCGTCTCCGTCACCGCCAGACCCAGTCTTATGTCGCCAGGATCTGCGTCCAGGGCTTTTGCGATCGCCTCCACTTCCGTGCGCGTTCCAGGCAGCTGGGGCAGCCGTTCCCTGAGCGAGGCGATGTCGATCCTTGTCCCGCTGTAGAATGTCGTGATGCTTCGCATCGCGACTTGTCGTTGCGCTTGCGCGTGCGCGCCCCTGGAAAATACGGGATCGCCGAAGGCGATCATCGGCTTTGCCGCCGATGCGGTCGCGGATGCGGTGCGCAGGATCTTCAGGCTCGAAACCGACGGCAGGATGGTGATTGCATATGAACGGATCAGCCAGTCGACGTCTTTCAGCGGTTTGCCGGCCGGATCCCTGGTCACCAGCAGTGCGGGCGGCAGGCTGGTCAGCGCGCCATTGGTCACGACCGATAGCCGTTTCTTCGAGGAAATTCTGTCCGCGAACGAGCCGAACGTCTCCCGATAGATCTTGAAGGCAAGCTGCGGATCGAATGGCTTGTCCTCGCCTAACTTGAGCGACTGACGCAAAGCCTTGACCTGGCTATCGAGGTCTTTGCCCGAGACCTGCAGCTCTACCCAATCGGCATCGGTGCGCGTGACGATCCAGGCATAGCTCGTGGCATCGAAATCGAGCACCACGAGCGCTTCGTCATCGGCGAGCAGCGCCTGCGTCTGCGCAAGGGACAGCGGCTGCGGTTTGGAGAGCGCGACGTAATCGGGGAAGCGCTGATTGAAGATCGCTTTGAGCTTATCATGCTCCGATTTGATCGCTGCGATATGCTTGCGGATCTGATCGTCGGCCGCCGCATTGCGTTCGGCGGGCGGCTTCGAGATGGCGGCGATCAGGCTTTTATCCAGCCGCTCCTCTTCCGCCGTCAGGTCCTGGTCCTGGCGGACGAGATCGGCGAGCGGTCCGGCTCCCGCCGCAAAACGAGCCGCGAGCTTGGACACCGCACTTGCCGCGGCCGATGATGTGGCGCGCTGTTCGACCTCGTAGCTGTCGTCGAAGGCGCTGGCAGCGCCGATGAGCTTCTGGCGTTGCGACTGGAACAGCACGGGGAGAGCAATAGTCCTGCTGGCGGCCCCCTGGGCAATGGTCCTGTGGATCAGTGGCAGCGCTTCCGCGTAGCGACGCTGGGCGTCGTACAGCAACGCGAAACTGTTCAGCGAATTCGTGATATCGGGATGATCGGGGCCAAATGCCTTCTCCCGGATCGCCAGCGACCGCCTGTACAGCGGCTCGGCGTCCGCATGACGGCCTTGTTGGTGGTAGAGGAGGGCCAGATTGTTCAGCGCTGCCGCTACTGCGGGATGGTCGGGGCCGAACGCCTTCTCCCGGATCGCCAGCGACCGCCTGTACAGCGGCTCGGCGTCCGCATGACGGCCTTGATCTGCGTAGAGGTTGGCCAGATTGATCAGCGAATCCGCGACATCGGGATGATCGGGACCCAGCGCCTTCTCCCGGATCGCCAGCGACCGCTCGTACAGCGGCTCGGCGTCCGCATAACGGCCCTGATCTTCGTAGAGCAGGGCCAGATTGTTCAACACTGCCGCTACTGCGGGATGGTCGGGGCCGAGCGCCTTCTCGCTGATCGCCAGCGACCGCTTGTACAGCGGCTCGGCGGCCGCATAACGGCCCAACCTTTGGTAGTTGATGGCCAAGATGTTTAGCGAATGCGCTACATCGGGATGGTCGGGACCAAGCGCCTTCTCGCGGATCGCCAGCGACCGCTTGTACAGCGGCTCGGCGGCGGCATAACGGCCTTGATCCCGGTAGAGGATGGCCAGATTGTTCAGTGCTGTCGCAACGTTGGCATCGTCGGGACCCAGTACCTTCTCCAGGATCGCCAATACTCTCTGCTGCAGCGGGATGGCTTCCGCGTATTTCCCGGCCTTCGCGAACTCGTTGACCTGTTTGTCGAGAATCTGAACTTCTTTTGCGGTCCGGGGAGAGACTGTCTGCGCCGACGGCAGCGAGATAAGCGACACCTGGACCATCGCCGCGACAAGAGCGACACGGGCGAAGTGAACAAACACCTTGCTGGACATGATCAATCTGACCGCCAAGAGCGGAGAAATGGATATCGGCGCATTTCTCGTTTTTCACGCCGAAAACGCCAATAATATTGTCCTTCAAGGGTCTAACGTCGTTGATCCAGCGCAAGAGTTTACCCGCACGCCGACATTTGTAGGCGAGCGGAGTTGGTAACTCTCAGCCGAACCGCTCTGATGCCATCTTTGTCGAGCAAGAATCTTCTGCCAAATGCCGGCTGTGGGTCAAAAGCTGCCCTCACGCCCCAAAAATCCAACTTCCGCTCTTCTTCCAACAGTAGACATCACGCTTCAGAGCCGCCACTTCCGAAAAGCGCCATAAGCAGAAATTCCGCGCCCGGACCGACTTAACGCTTGAGTATCACCAGCATAGGTCCGAAGTTTTCCGACGCTGCGCCCACGCAGGAGTCGCCATGTGGTCTCGCTCGCTCGCCCTCGCTTTGCTCCTGCTACCCGCCCCGGCCCTGGCCGGCGTCAAGGAGAACGTCGCGGCCCTCGCTCCGCAAGGGCTGGTGCTGGTGATGGTCGCCAGGGACAACGCGTTAGTGGCCCAGAACACCGATGAGCCTTTCGTCCCGGCCTCCGTCACCAAGATCGTGACGGCCTGGCTGGCGATGGAGGTCCTTGGCGGCGACTACCGCTTCAAGACCCGCTTTTACCTCGACGACAAGCGGGTGCTCTACGTGCGCGGAGGCGGCGATCCTTTCCTGATTTCGGAGGAACTGGCGCCGCTCGCGACAAAGCTGGTCGCGGCGGTCGGCAGGAAGCCGATCACCGGCATCGTGCTGGACGCGAGCTACTACCCTTCGAACCTCCGCATCCCGGGCATCGAGGACACCGACGAGGCCTACAATGCGCTGAACTCCGCGCTGGCGGTGAATTTCAACACCGTCTACGCCGTGCGCCGTGGCGACAAGGTGCGCTCCGCCGAGAAGCAGACTCCGATCACCCCGCTCGCGATCGACCAGTTCCGGCTGCGGCGCCCGAACGGAAGCAGCCGCATCAGCCTGAGCCAGGACCCCATGGTGAGCCTGCAATATGCCGGCGAGCTGATCGCGGCATTCATCGAGCGGGCCGGCGGCAGGGTGAAGGGCAAGATCTCTACCGGGCCGGTACCCGAGGGACTGGAGCCGGTCTACGTTCACCAACAGTCGCGTGCCCTCTCGGATATCCTCGTCGAGCTGCTCCGCGCATCGAACAACTACATCGCCAACCAGGTATTCCTGGAGATCGGCGGACACCGCCTGGGCGGGCCAGTCAGCCTCGAGAAGTCGCTCCAGGTCGCAAACGAGATGCTCGCCGCGCACGGTCTCGCCGCGGCCATCCATCTCGAGGAGGGCTCGGGCATCAGCCGCAACAACCACTTTACCGCCCGCGGCCTTGCCAAAGTGCTCGAACTCTTCGCGCCCCACGCTGGCCTGCTCCGCGGCCGTGACGGCGGCATGAACAAGACCGGCAGCATGGAGGGGGTCAGCACGCTCGCGGGCTATGCCGACACCTCAGGCCACGGGCGGGTGCGTTTCGTGATCTCGCTCACGAGTAATGACGACAAGATGCGCTTCCGGCTGCTCCGGACCATCGAGTCCGGGCTGTAGCCGCAGTTTCGCCCACCGCGTCGATGTTTCCCCGCGCGCTCACAAGAATTCGCTATGTCCGGTTTGGGTCAAAATCAGCAGTCCCTTGGTCAACGCGGACTCGCCATGCGAACAGGCGGACAGCGATCCCGAGCGTCGATTTCCCACGTTGCCCGCGCGGACATAATCGGTAATCCTGCGTCGAGCGCCCGATAGCTGAAGGGACGCGACGGAGCATGACATGATCCTGGAATTTGTGACGTTCAAGACGCCTGCCGACTGGGACCGCGCGCGGGTGCTCGAAGATGCCAAGCATACGATTTCGAAGTGGGCGGCGAACCGCGACCTTGTGCGCAAGCACTTCGCGCTGGGAGTCGGCGCGGACGAGGGCACCAGCGCCGGAATCTACATTTGGCCGTCGGTGGAGGCCGCCAGGAAGGCGCACAACGACGAATGGCGCGAGGCGGTCAAGACGCGTTCCGGCGGCTATCCGACGATCCAGTATTTCGACCTGTTTCTGCTGATCGACAACGAGCACCGTCAGGTCACCGAATGGGCGGCCGACGGCAAGGCGCGGGAACTCGACGCCGCCTGACCGGCGAGGCGGTAAATAAGTCGCATCCGGTGATGCCCAGGGCGTTTGGGGACTGACATGGGAATGAAGAGTCACCGCGCTGCGCGAATGGCAGCCCTTGCCCTGGGACTATTGCTCATGCCGCCGGCCTCCATCGCGATCGATGCGATCGCCACTACGATTGGGTCGCTGGCCTCGGTCGATTTCGGTCACCCCGGCTTCGTCTCCCCTGCACTGGCTCAGCCGGGCCCCCTCACCAAAGCGCAATCGGATGCCCTCGCCGCGTACAATCAAGCCTTGAGCAATTTCAAATCGATCCTGCGCCAGCGGCGCGCGCAGATCGATTCGAAGCAACCGCTGCCCAATCTGCCGGGACAAGCACTCTACCTGGCGCGCAACGCCACGATGAGCGCCTACAAGGATCTTACCGACGTTGTTCCCTCGAAAATCGGAAGGCCCAACAAACTCGGCATCCCGCCGGCGTATTTCGATGCCGACCTCGAACCGCTGCTCGACGAATACGTGAAACTTTTCGAAATCATGCAGGCGCCGCCCGCCAACGCGCAGAAATCGGATACGCCATTCAAGGATGTCGTCGATCTCGGAAGGGTCATTGCGCGCGCCAAGGGCCTCGGTGCGGCGGATGCCGAAGCGGCAGGCCGCATCAGCCTGGGGCTGTTTTTCGCCGAGACCAACGGCAACCAGAACATCGGGAACGCGCGTTCGAACAAATACAAGGGAAGCCTGCAAGCCGGCCCATCCGAAGATCAAAATGGCCGAAGGAAGTGGGCCGCGATCAAGCCAGCGATCGCATCGCTCGATCCTGCCCTGAACCTTCGTGACGACAAGGAAGAGGCGCGGGTCGGCCAGCTGGATCATCGCTACAACCACTGGACCGCCGTGCGGGATGCGCTGATGAACGCCCACGCCGATATTTTCCCGCAGGTCCCGGCGATCGTGAAGACGCTGCCCGATCCGATCGATCAAATGAAGCTCTTCGAGCTGATCCAGATCATTCCCAGCCCGACCAAATCCGCGCTCCGGTCCGGCAACCCCATGAACTACAGAGTTTCCGACCCTGTCATCATGGGATATCTGCGAAACAACAGCATGTTCGCCTATGGACGGTCCGACAGGGCAAGGACATCCGCGACGTTCCGCGAAATTCTCGATGCGATGTGGCTCTTCAACGCCAAATTTGAAAAGGCGCTTTCGATATTCGACGAGATCAAGGCGCGGTCAAAGGGTTGAATTGGCAGGCCTCCATCGGACATAATGACCCTTGAACGTCTTGCGTCGCCATGCTGTCACGGGGCTCGAAGAGGACCACGCCGGGGGAAAGCAGGAATTGCCGTCACCAGGGAGAAAATCCGCTCGCTCAGGCCTTGCCGTCTGGCCCCGTCGCCGCACCATCATCGCGGCGATAGCCGCAATGGTCCTGCTGCCGGTCGAGGCCAGCGACGCGGGCTGGCTGTCGGATGTCTTCAAGGGTTCGTCAAAGCCCGACAAATCGGCAAAGCAAGCCACCTCGCCGAAGCGCGCCACCGTGGCGAAGCGCGCACCCAAGGTGAAGCCTGCTACCCCGGCAGGGTCTGCCGCCTCGCCAAAGCCCCGCAATGTCAGGCTTGCCGCGCTGGGGCCGGTCTCGTTGAGCCCTTCCGCTTTCCAACCGGCCGGACCAACCTGCGATCCCGCGAAATTCCGGATCGTCGTGGATGTCGGACATACCGCCGAATCGGGAGGCGCGAACAGCGCCCGCAACGTCGCCGAGTTTCTCTACAATCATCGGCTGGCGCGGCGGATCGAGCAGACATTGAAGGCGGACGGCTTTACCGAGACCCGGTTGCTGCTGACCGAGGGCAAGGCCAGGCACAGCCTGGTCAAGCGCGTTGCCGCGGCCAACGCTCTGCAGGCCAACCTTTTCCTGTCGATCCACCACGATTCCGTGCCCACCAAATTCCTCGAGGAGTGGGAATTCGATGGCAAGAAGAGCCGCTTCAGCGACCGCTTCGGCGGCTATTCCGTCTTCGTCTCCCGCCAAAATCCGGACTTCAGGACGAGCCTCGCCTTCGCCGAACTGGTTGCCAAGGAAATGAAAGCCTTCGGCCTGCCCTATGCCGAGCAATACAGCCAGCCCATCATGGGCCGGCACCGGCACCCGCTGCTGAACAAGGAAACCGGCGTCTACAGCTATGACGAGCTCGTCGTGCTGCGAAAAACCCGGATGCCCGCCGTCCTGCTGGAGGCGGGCTCCATCATCAACCGGGACGAGGAACTCGTGATGGATTCGCGGGAACGCCAGGATATCATCAGCACCGGTGTCACGGCAGCGGTGAAGCAATTCTGCGACCGGCGATGGGCCATCCTCGGTCCGCTTTGACGGCTGAGCGAAGGGCCACCTGCTCACTCGCTCACGTCAGGGATGGGTGTGCTTCTTCAACCGAAACGCCAGCGCGACGAACGTCACACCCAGGACCACGGAATAGATGCCGATGACCCAGACCAGCGCCAGCGCGCCGGCGCCGGGCGCCAGCATCATGCCGGCACCGAACAGCACCGAGACGACACCGCCGAGGATCAGCAGCCACTCGTTGTCGATCTCCTTGCGCAGCTGGATCGCGCCGATGATCTGCAGCACCCCGGTCGCGATCGCCCACCCGGCGATGAAGAACAGCAGCACCAGCGCGCTGACACCCGGCATCAGGAAGGTCAGGAGCCCGGCCGCGATCCCGAGCAGACCGACCAGAGCCAGCCACCAGCGCGGCGCCGGTGCGCCACCGGTAACGGCGGCCATCATCGCAAGCACGCCATCTACCAGCGCGAAGGCGCCGTAGAACAGGATCAACGTCAACAGCGTCAGGCCGGGCCAGACAAAGGCGAGCACGCCGAAAATGATCGCGGCGATGCCGCGCAACAACAGCAGCCACCAGTTTTTCGCCAGGGCATGCACCATGGCCGACCCGAGGCCGGTTCCGGATTGTCGATCAGTTTGTACCGTGGTCATGGGACACTCCTCTCACATGATTGGAAGGGCGCCTGTCCAACGTATTCCGCAATCGATCAAATGCAACCCGTGGCCTTGTTGCGCTGCCTCATGCCGGTGTCGATGCGTTCGCGTCAGGCCGCCCTCACCGTGTCGAGAAACTTGCCGACCTCGAGCTTGAGGCGGTTGCTGTCGCCGGCAAGCGACTGTGCCGCCGACAGTACCTGCGACGAGGCGGACCCGGTTTCGCCGGCGCCGCGCTGCACGTCGGTAATGTTGGAACTGACTTGCTGGGTGCCCTGGGCGGCCTGCTGGACGTTGCGGGAAATCTCCTGCGTCGCCGCGCCCTGTTCTTCGACGGCGGCAGCAATGGTCGACGATATCTCGGACAGCCGTTCGATAGTGCCGCTGATTTCCTTGATGGCGTTGACCGATTCCTGGGTGGCGGCCTGGATGCCGGTGATCTGCTGGCCGATCTCGCCGGTGGCCCTTGCGGTCTGCTCGGCCAGCGCTTTCACTTCGGACGCAACGACCGCAAAGCCGCGGCCGGCGTCGCCGGCGCGGGCCGCCTCGATCGTGGCATTCAAGGCCAGCAGATTGGTCTGTCCGGCGATGGTATTGATGAGTTCGACCACATCGCCAATCCGGCTTGCGGCCCTCGACAATTCGCTGACGCGATCGTTGGTGGTGCGAGCCTGGTCGACCGCCTCGCTCGCCATCCGCGCCGATTCCTGCACCTGACGGCTGATCTCGTTGACGGACGACGACAGTTCCTCGGTCGCGGAAGCCACCGACTGCACGTTGGTGGAGGCTTCCTCGGATGCCGCCGCGACGGCGGTGGCGACCTGCATGGAGCGATCCGCGGTCGACGTCAGCGTGCCGGCCGAGGCTTCGAGTTCGGTTGCCGCTGACGACACGGTTTCGATGATCTCACCGACCGCACCTTCGAAGCCATCGGCGAGCCTGATCATGTCGGACCGGCGCCGGACCGCCGCGCGTTTCTCCGTGGCTGTCAATTCCTCGCGGTCGAAGCGAACGATGGCCTGCACCGTCTGCAGATTGCGCAGCGCCACGCCGATCTCGTCGTCACGCTCGACCGGAATCTGGCTATCGAGTTTACCCTGTGTGATGTTCAGCATCACGCCGTTGAGGCGTCCCATCGGCCGGACGATGGCCCGGATCGTTTGCCTGCTGAGGAACCCGCCCAGCAGCAGAGCCGTGATCAGGATAGCGGCCGCGATTGCGATCACAATGAAATATTGGCGCTCGGCGGCGTCGTATTCCGCCTTGGCTTCCTTGACCTGGATCGCAACCAGTTTATCCAGATCCTGCTTGGCCAGTGCGAACAACTCGCTCGCTTTGCCAGCCAGAAGCGTGCCCGCCTCGTCATATTTACGGTCGGCAAGCAGCGCGAGCGCTGGCTTGATGGCGTTCTCGACATAATTCCTGCGCTTCGTCGTGAAGCTGTCGGCGGCGACCCTCTCTTCGGGAGTGAGATAGGTGGCCATATATTCGGCCCACATCCTGGAAATGACCTCGATGTTAGCGGCGACCTTGCCGGCGACATCTCCGACCGGCCTGCCGGCGCGACCGTTGGTGACGGCGTCGTATTGCACGATCGTATTGTTTTCCATGCGGTCGTTGATCTCGAACAGCTGCGCCAGCGGCATCGCGCGGTCCTGGTAGATCGACTTCATCCGCGCATTGCTGTCCCGCGTCGCGAGAATGCCGGCAAGCCCGATGGTCAGCATGAAAAGCGCGAGGGTCCCCACCAGCGTCATCAATCTCGCATTCAGCGAGCCGGTGAAGACCGCGAGAAAGTCCAGCGCCGAGCGCCGGCGAATGATGCCGGCGTCGATCCTGTAGCCTTGCGCCTTGTTGGCGCGCAGCAGCGCGTAAACATGTTCAGCTTCCTGGCGCTGCTCGGCGGGTAATTTGGTCCGGATCGACGTGTAGCCGGTGATCTGCCCATTCTCCAGGATTGGAGAAGCGGTCGCCAGCACCCAGTAGAAATCGCCGTTCTTGCGGCGGTTCTTGACCGCGCCGACCCATGGCTTGCCGGCCTGCAACGTATCCCACAAATTCTGGAATGCTGCCGGCGGCATGTCCGGATGACGGATGATGTTGTGCGGCTGGCCCATCAGCTCCGCTTCGGTAAAGCCCGACGCCAGAACAAACTCTTCGTTGAAGTAGCTCAGCCTTCCCTTGGTGTCCGTCCGCGAAACGATCAGCGTGGCGTCGGTGATGGGATACTCGACGCTGGTGACGGGGAGATTGCTGCGCATTCGCCGTGCTCCATGAGCCATGAAAAAGAGAATCTCTTAAATCAATAAGGCGGCACCGGTCCGCGCCGCCGGGCCAACAACATTTCATCTTGAGGTAAAAAACATCTTTATTGATGGACGTAGTACTACTTATAAAGGTCAACGCATCTATTTGCGAGTGCGAACGAATCTCAATTGCGGGCGCCCCTTGAGTTTGAATCAGTAAGGCACCGACTGGTTCTTTGTATCGACACCCAGGGGCTGCGGGGGCAAGATGCAATCGCATTAGTTGCCTGCCTTCGAAAGACCTTGCATCTCACGCCTGAAGTAGTGTTTGAGCTCGAAAGGAAATTACTATGCAGTTGACCAAGAGATCTCTCGTATCCGCCGCGCTGGCCTGCAGTTTTGCGGCCTGCGTCGCAGCGCCGCTGACAGCAAATGCGCAGTCAATGACGACCGCTGAGCTCCAGCAGATTGCGACAGACGCTTACATCTATGGCTATTCGCTCATCACCACGGAGGTCACGCGCGTTCAAATGAGCAACGTGCCCAAGGTTGAGGGATTCACCAGCCCGACCGGGCAATTCGTCAACGTTCCACGCTATCCGCCGGTCGACTATCGCGGCGTTTCCGCGCCGAATGCGGACACGCTGTATTCGGTCACTTGGCTCGATCTGCACGAACCGCAGGTCTTCAGCCATCCAGACATGAGCAGCCGCTTCTATCTGTTCGAGATTACCGACCTATGGATGTCGGACTCCGAGTCATCGCCGAGCAAGCGGACGGCCGATGGAAAGGCTGCCAACTATCTGTTTACCGGCCCCGGCTGGAAGGGCGAGGTGCCGTCGGGCATGAAGCACTTCCCGGTCGCGACGCGCTATATGGTCATTCTCGGCCGCACCTACGCCGATGGAACGGACGAGGATTACAAGACCGTCAATGCACTGCAGGCGCAGTACAAGATCACGCCGCTCTCCGGTTGGGGAAAGCCCTACACTCCCGTAGCGTCACCAGTGAACCCGAATCCGGGATTCAGCATGACCGACAAGCCACAGGCCGTCATTCTCGCCATGGGGACGGAAGGCTACTTCAATCTGATGGCCAAGCTGATGGGCGGAGACGCCCCACCCGCAGCGGGCGACGCGCCGATGGTCGCAAACATGGCGAAGATTGGCATAGTTCCCGGCAAGCCTTTTGAGATGAGCAAGCTCGATCCCGCCGTACAGGCTGCATTGAAGGACATACCGAAAACCGCTCTGAAGAAAATCGAGACCAACAAGGACCGCATGGGCGAAGTCGTCAATGGCTGGGTGGTTTCGAAGGGGCTTGGCACCTACGGCCCTGCGGATTACCTCAAACGCGCCACGGTAGCGGCCTTCGGTTGGCCTGCAAACCAGGAGCGTGATGCGGTCTATCCATATACCGAAATTGATTCTGCGGGCCAAAAGCTGACCGGTGCCAACAAGTACACGTTGACGTTCGCCAAGGACGCGACGCCGCCGGTCAACGGTTTCTGGTCGATCACCATGTACATGATCGACGGGGGCTGGTGGTTTGTTCCCAATGCGCTCAACAAATTCACGGTCAGCCCGCGCGACAATCCGAAGCCTAACGCCGACGGCTCGCTTACGCTCTACTTCCAGAACGAGTCGCCGGGCAAGGACAAGGAAGCCAATTGGCTGCCGGCCCCGAAAGGCGCCTTTCTGCCGATGATGCGGATGTACTGGCCCAAGGATACATCACCCTCGATCATTAACGGTTCGTGGAAGCCTCCGTCAGTCGTCAAGGTGAACTGAGACCATCTGACAAGCGCCGGCACGGGTCCCGGACTTGTGCCGGCGTGCATTCCACCCGCAGTGTCGCGGAGCTGGAATCATGCCGGACGACTTTGCCTCCGATGCATGTCTCGCAGTGATCTGGCGGGACACCATCCGTGGCGCCGGCGGCCTAACCGCCCTTTCCCCTCGCTTCGCAACCTTCGAAACCTTCTTCCTTCAATCCTTTCCCTCTTCCAGCAGCGCCTTGCGTACCTGCTTGAATTCCTGCAGCGACGCCTTGTCGGCGCGCGGGAATTTCAGGTCGAGCTTATCCAGCGCGGCGATGATGGCCGAGAGGATCACCACCCGCGCGAACCATTTATGGTCCGCCGGCACCACATGCCACGGCGCCAGCGGCGTCGAGGTGTGCCGCACGATGTCCTGATATACCGCCATGTATCTCGGCCACAGCGCGCGCTCGGTGATGTCGCCCATCGAGAACTTCCAGTTCTTGGCGGGCTCGTCCAGCCGTTCGAGAAAACGCTCGCGCTGTTCTTCCTTGGAGAGGTTGAGGAAGAATTTCAGCACCACCGTGCCGTTGCGCGCCAGATAACGCTCGAACGCCGAAATGTCCTCGAACCGCTCGTGCCAGATGTTCTTGGTGACCAGCCGGGGCGGCAGCTTCTGCTTGTCCAGCAGTTCCGGATGCACCCGCGTCACCAGGCATTCCTCGTAGTAGGAACGGTTGAAGATGCCGATGCGGCCGCGCTCCGGCAGCGCAATCGTGCTGCGCCACATGAAATCATGATCGAGTTCGTGAGAGGTCGGCTGCTTGAACGAATGGACGTCGCAGCCCTGCGGATTGATGCCCTCGAAGATGCTCTTGATCGCACTGTCCTTGCCCGAGGCGTCCATGCCCTGAAAGATCAGCAGCAGCGACCAGCGGTCCTGGGCGTAGAGCTTTTCCTGAAAGTCGTTCAACCGTTCCCGGTTGGCATCGAGGATCTCCTCGGCCTTGTCCTTGTCGAGGCCGCCCTTCTCGTTGGTCTTGTGCGACTTCAGATGGAACTTGCCGGATCCGTCGTAGCGAAACGGCGCCACGAACGGTTTCAGCTGATCGTCGAGGGACTGCGAGGACTTGTTGTTCATGGCAGACGAAACCTTTGCTGGAATCACAAATCGGTATTGCGGCCCATCCTTCGAGACGGCCGCCGCGCGGCCTCCTCAGGATGAGGTCTTGTCTGTTGAAACACAATAACCTCATGCTGAGGAGCGCGCCCTTCGCGCGCGTCTCGAAGCATGGGCAGCAGGCGGCTCACCGCCCTCACATCGTACTAGGCCGATGCGATCTCGCGCAGATCGGCGGCCAGTTGATCGACGCGCTGCGGTTCGGCGTCCCAGGCGAACATGAAGCGGGCACCGCCGCCGATGAAGGTATAGAACCGCCAGCCGCGGTCGCGCAGCGCCGCCATCCGTTCATCCACCATCCGAACGAACACCGCATTGGCCTGGACCGGAAACATGATTTCCAGCCCGGGCAATCCGGCGATCTGCTCCTGCAGGCGCCTGGCGCAGGCATTGCCATGCTCGGCGTTGCGCAGCCAGGCCCCGGTCTCCAGCATGCCGACCCAGGGCGCCGACAGAAAGCGCATCTTCGAGGCCAACTGGCCGGCCTGCTTGCACCGGTAGTCGAAGTCTTCCGCCAGCTTGCGGTTGAAGAACAGGATGGCCTCGCCGGCGGCCATGCCGTTCTTGGTGCCGCCGAAGCAAAGCACGTCGACGCCGGCGCGCCAGGTCATGTCGGCGGAACTGCAGTGCAGGTTGGCGCAGGCATTTGCAAAACGCGCGCCGTCCATATGGAGACTGAGGCCCAGTTCGCGGCACACCGCCGAGATCGCCCGCAACTCGTCCAGGCTATAGACCTGCCCGGTCTCGGTCGGCTGCGTCACCGTCACCACGCGGGGTTTCGGAAAATGGATATCGCTGCGGGCCGTTGCGATGGCGCGGATCGCCTCCGGCGTCAGCTTGCCGCCGGCCGACGGCGCCACCAGCAGCTTCGAGCCGTTGGAAAAGAATTCCGGCGCGCCGCACTCATCGGTTTCGACATGCGCCGCGTCGGAGCAGATCACGCTGTGGTAGGATTGGCAGAGCGACGCCAGCGCCAGCGAATTGGCCGCCGTGCCGTTGAAGGCAAAGAACACCTCGCAATTGGTCTCGAACAGCGCGCGAAAGGCATCCGATGCCCTGGCGGTCCAGAGGTCGTCGCCATAGGCAGGCGCATGGCCATGATTGGCCTCGGCCATCGCCGCCCAGGCCTCCGGGCAGATTCCGGAATAATTGTCGCTGGCGAATTGCTGGGGTTCGCTCGTCATGCCGCATTGCCTTTCGATTTCCGCACGTAACGGCATGTGTAGCCCGGATGGAGCGCTTGCGAAATCCGGGGGGCGGCACGCGACGCCGGCCCCGGATTGCGCCAACCGGACGCGCATGCGCGCGACCCGTTGGCTTCATCCGGGCTACCGGTTATGGCGAGAATTGCGCCTCGATGAAGGCCGTGACGAAGCGGGGCATCGCCGCGGTGAGATCGCCGACATCGCGCACCAGATGGATGGCGCATAATTCGGGCTCGCATTGCCGGGCGAGATTGGCCTCGATCCGCCGGCGCACCGCCTCGCCCGATGCATCGACGTGCAGGATCCGAATCATCGCTACGCTCACCCCCGACACCACGCAATCCCAATGCGGATCGGCGCGGTAGTCGGCCGCACACAGCCCGGTTTCCTCGGCGACTTCGCGCGCCACGCTGCCGGCCATGTCGACTGAGCCTCCGCTGATATCGTCGAGGTCGGGCGTTCCCGACGGAAAGTAGATGCGCCCGGCATTGGCGGTGTGCTGGCCCATCTCGCCGAGAACGAAGGCCCCGTCGTTGCAGCGCAATGCGCCCATCCCGAAACCGTTGAAGATATCCCGGTCCGGAAAACCCCAGTCGCGCCAGGCCAGGAAGGAGGCAAAATCCGTCTCGAAATAGCCGGCGCGAAAGCCTGACGCGGTGAAGACGGGATGGCGCGCCAGCAGAATCCGGCCGTTCCAGATCTGCGGCTTCTCGCGCTGCTTGCCGGCGAAATGCGCCGATATCTCGGCGCCCCGCTCGATCGCGAACGGCCACGACCAGGGCTGCACCTCCAGCTCAAGCGTGGTGACCCGGTGAATGACCGGCAGCGTCATCGATGAGGCTTACTTCGCACCGGTCCCCGTCGTCTTCCTGGCCTGTTCGACGAACCTGTTGGTGAAGGTCTTCGCAAGGTCGATATTGGCCTTGGCAACCTCGGGCGAACTCTCGCTGAACACCGCGAGCACCGCGTCGGCGCCCTTGGGATCCATCAAGCCGGTTTTCGAATACATCGGCATGGTGTTCTTCAGCGCGGCGAGATAGAGCTCCTTGTTCTTGCCGACGATTTCCGACGGCATCTTCGCCATGATTTCCTCGGGCGAATGCGCGTGGATCCAGTCCAGCGTGTTGACGATGGCATTGGTCAGGGCCTGCGCCTCCTTCTCGTGCGATTTGATCCAGGCCGCCGTCGAGTAGAGCGAGCCGCCGGGATATTCGCCGCCGAACACGTCGAGCGTATCCTTCTGGGTGCGGGTATCGGCGAGGATGCGCAGGTCGGGATAGCCGCCCTGCAACACGGTGACCGACGGATCCAGCATCACGGCGGCCTCGATCTGGCCCTGCTGCATCGCCGCGACCGCGGTGGCGCCGAGGCCGACGCCGATCACGGCGACATCGGATGCTGCGACGCCGTTTTTCTTCAGGAGGTATTTCAGGAAAAAGTCGGTCGAGGAACCCGGCGCGCTGACGCCGACCTTCTTGCCGGCGAGGTCCTTGATCGATTTGATCGCGGCGTTGTGCGAGGGCGATACCACCAGCACCAATCCGGGATAGCGGTCGTAGACGACGAAGGATTGCATTTCCTGCTTCTTGGCGGCGAGGTTGACGGTGTGGTCGAAATAGCCCGACACCACGTCGGCGCTGCCGCCGAGCACCGCCTTCAGCGCATCCGAACCGCCCTTGAGGTCGACCAGTTCGACGGCCAGGCCGGCCTTTTCGTACTCGCCAAGCTGTTTTGCCAGCACGGTCGGCAAATAGCACAGGCAGGCGCCGCCACCGATCGCGACGGTGACCTTGGTTTGCGCCACCGCAAGACCGGATGTCAGCGCCAGCGCGACGAGCGCTCCCGTCAGCCTGCCCAATATCTTCCGCATGATATCCTCCGTGCCTTCATTGGTTGCGCGCACGATAGAGCAGTGCGCATCGCTTGAGAAGGTGACTTAACCGTGGCCTCCCGCGCCGTCCGGCCGCCAGACCAGCAGCCGCCGCTCGACGAACGTCACCAGAAGGTCGATCAGAATGACGAAAGCTGACAGCACGAACATGCCCGCGAAAACCGCGGCGACGTCGAATATTCCTTCGGCCTGCTGGATCAGGTAGCCGAGCCCCGCCGCCGATCCCAGATATTCGCCGACCACGGCGCCGACCACGGCGAAGCCTACCGAGGTGTGCAGCGAGGAGAACATCCACGACAGCGCCGACGGCCAGTAGACATGCCGCGTCAATTGCCGTTCGCTCATGCCGAGCATGCGACCATTGGCGAGCACGGTCGGGCTCACCTCCTTGACGCCCTGGTAGACGTTAAAGAACACGATGAAGAACACCAGGGTGACCCCGAGCGCGACCTTGGACCAGATGCCGAGGCCGAGCCACAGCGCAAAGATCGGCGCCAGCACCACGCGCGGCAACGCGTTGGCCATCTTGATATAGGGATCGAAAACCGCCGCCACCCGCGGCTGGCGCGCGAACCAGAAGCCGACCACGATGCCGGCCACCGACCCGATCGTGAAGGCGAGCACCGACTCCAGCAGCGTTATCAGGAGATGCTTCCAGATGACGCCCCGCACGAACCAGTCGACGATCTGGCTGGCGACATCCACCGGGTTGGAGAAGAAGAACGGCGGCAGCAGGACGCGGCCGAAGATCGGCACGGTGGTGAGGAACTGCCACAGCGCGAGGGCGACCACGGCGACCATCAACTGGCATAGCAGCAGGACGGGGCGGCTCATCATGCGACCTCCGCCGGCGCCTGCGACGACTGCGCGTAGCCCTTCATCACTTCGTCCTTCAGCACGCTCCAGATCTCCCGGTGCAGCGCGTGAAACTCCTTTTCCATGCGGACCTCTGAAATGTCACGCGGGCGGGCGAGCGGCACCCGCCAGTCGCCGATGATGCGCGCGCCAGGTCCCGCCGACATGATCACGACGCGGTCGGCCAGCGCGATCGCCTCCTCGAGATCGTGGGTGACGAACAGCACCGCCTTCCGGTCGGCGTTCCACAGTTCCAGCAAGAGATTGCCCATGATCTGCCGGGTCTGGGCGTCGAGCGGCCCGAACGGCTCGTCCATCAGCAGGATTTTCGGGTCCCGGATCAGCACCTGGGCGAGACCGACGCGCTTGCGCTGGCCGCCCGACAGCATGTGCGGATAGCGGCCGGCGAAGGCGCCGAGCCCGACCGAGGTCAGCCAGCCCTGCGCGCGTTCCAGCGCCTGCGCGCGCGGCGCGCCCTTGATCTCCAGGCCGATGGCGACGTTGTCGAGTGCGGTCTTCCAGGGGAACAGCGCATCGGCCTGAAACAGGTAGCCGGCGTCCTTGTTGAGCCCGGTCAGCGGCTGGTCGAAGATGCGGACCGCGCCGGATGCCGGCTTGAGCAGCCCGGCGGCGACGTTGAGCAGAGTCGACTTTCCGCAACCGGTAGGCCCGACGATAGCGACGAACTCGCCATGCTCGACCGTAAGGCTGGCCTGTTCGACCGCGGTATAGACGCGATTATCGGCGAGGCGGAACGCCACCGTCGCGTCGTCGAGCGCGACAGCCGCAGGCTTTCTCGTATCCACCCTCGTCCCCTCCAAGTTTGCATGATGCCTTAGCGCCTGCGAAGGATAAGTTCAACGCGGTGCGGCGACGTGGTAGGTGAGGCTTGGCGTTTCTTCACCCTCCCCTGGAGGGGGAGGGTCGGCTCGCATCGAGCACCGCGAGATGCGAGACGGGGTGGGGTGAAAGTTTCTCAACTCGGGCACCGTTCGAGGCGCAAGACTTTCACCCCACCCCGCCGCTCGCCGGACGATGCTACGCATCGCCGGGTCGCGTCGACCCTCCCCCTCCAGGGGAGGGTAAGAGGAACCGTGAGCCGACCGAATGCAACGTTCATCCCTGATCGCCTTCGCGCATGTCGGCAAAAGCTTCGACGGCGGCCGCGGCGCGCAACCGGTTCGGGCGGTGGATGACGTCTCGCTCGAGGTCGCCGAGGGCGAATTTCTCGCCATTGTCGGCGGCTCCGGCTCCGGCAAGACCACGCTGCTGCGGCTGGCGAACCGGCTGATCGACGCCGACCACGGCACGATCACCGTCGAGGGCGAGGACGTCCGCAGCGTCGATCCGATCCAGCTGCGCCGCCGCATCGGTTACGTGTTCCAGAGCGGCGGGCTGTTCCCGCATTTCAGCGTGGCCGGCAATATCGGGATCACGCCCAAACTGATCGGCACGCCGCAGAATGAAATTGCCGCGCGGGTGGACGAATTGCTCGATCTGGTGCGGCTCGACCGCACGCTGTACCGCGACCGCTTTCCGCATGAACTGTCGGGCGGGCAACGCCAGCGCGTCGGGGTTGCGCGTGCGCTGGCGGCAAAACCGCGCATCGTGCTGATGGACGAGCCGTTCGGCGCGCTCGATCCCCTCACCCGCGACGCGCTCGGCGACGATTATCGCGAGCTGCACCGCAAGCTCGGGCTGACCACGGTCATGATCACCCACGACATGACCGAAGCGATATTGCTGGCCGACCGCATTGCCGTGATGCGCGGCGGCAGACTGCTGGCGCAGGGTACGCCGGCGCAGCTTTCCGACAGCGGCGACGCGTATGTCGGTGAATTGCTGCGCACGCCGCGGCGGCAGGCCGAGCGGCTCAACGAATTGCTGCCGCGGGATGGCGCGGCATGAGTTTTCTCTCCGATCCGCGCTGGGGCGAGGCGCTGGCCCACCTGCCAGACTATCTCGGCAATCATATTCGCGTTTCCGTCACCGCGCTGGCGCTCGGCTTGGCGATCAGCCTGCCGCTGGCGATTGCGGTACGCAACCGTCCCCTGCCGCGCGGCGCGCTGCTCGGGCTCGCCAGCATCGTGCAGACGGTGCCGGGGCTGGCGCTGCTGGCGCTGTTCTATCCGCTGCTGCTGGCGCTGGCGGCGCTGTCGCTGGCGTGGTTCGGCGTTGGTTTTTCCGCGTTCGGATTCTTGCCGGCCGTACTGGCGCTGGCGCTGTATTCGATGCTGCCGGTGCTGCGCAACACCATCACCGGCCTTGGCGGTGTCGATCCCGCGATCCGCGAGGCCGCCCAGGGAGTCGGCATGACGCCGCTTCAGTCGCTGTTTCAGGTCGAGCTGCCGCTGGCGCTGCCGGTCATGATGGCGGGCATCCGCACCGCGGCGGTCTGGGTGATCGGCACCGCGACGCTGTCGACGCCGATCGGGCAGACCAGCCTCGGCAACTACATCTTCGCGGGGCTGCAGACCCAGAACTGGGTGTTCGTGCTGTTCGGCTGTCTTGCCGCCGCGGTGCTGGCGCTGGCGGTCGATCAGCTGCTGGCGCTGATCGAGGCGGGTATCCGCAACCGCAGCAGGCTGCGCGTGCTGGCGGGCGGCGTCGGCATCGCGGCGCTGGTCGCGGCGACGCTGGTGCCACAGGTGGCGCGTTCGCCCACGAGCATCATCGTCGGCGCCAAAACCTTTGCCGAGCAATATGTGCTGTCGGCGCTGATGGCGCAGCGGCTGCGGGCGGCGGGATTTTCCGCCAGTTCGCGCGAGGGCCTCGGCTCCAACGTGATCTTCGAGGCGCTGGCGGCAGGCGATATCGACGTCTACGTCGACTATTCCGGAACGCTGTGGGCCAACCAGTTTCACCGCACCGACATCAAGCCGCGCCAGGAATTGCTGGCCGAGTTGAAAACCAGGCTGGCGCGGCAGAACATCACGCTGCTGGGCGAACTAGGTTTTGAAAATGCCTATGCGCTGGTGATGCCGCGCAAGCGCGCCGAGGCGCTCGGCATTCGCGGGATCGCCGATCTCGCCGCGCATGCCGGGACGATGTCGATGGCCGCGGACTACGAATTCTTCTCGCGGCCGGAATGGGCTGCCTTGCAGAAGGCCTATGGGCTGAAATTTCGCACGCAGCGCCAGATGCAGCCGGATTTCATGTATGCCGCGGCCGCCTCCGGCGAGGTCGACATCATCGCCGGCTATACCAGCGACGGGTTGATCGCCAAATACGACCTGGTGGTGCTGGACGACAGCAGGCACGCGATCCCGCCCTACGACGCCATCGTGCTGCTGGCGCCGAAGCGCGCCAGGGACGAGGCCTTGCGCGCGGCGCTGGCGCCGCTGCTCGGCCGCATCGACATCGCCAGCATGCGCGCGGCCAATCTGCGCGCCGCCGGCGGCGACGGCGCGTCGTCGCCGGATGCAGTGGCGCGCTGGCTGTGGGAGAAGATCGGGAAACGATAAAAACGTAGGGTGGGCAAAGCGAAGCGTGCCCACCATTCTTTGCGCGATTAAGAAGATGGTGGGCACGGCGCAAGTGCGCCTTTGCCCACCCTACGCACTACGCAGTTAACGCTTTGACTTCTGGGTCCCTGCTTTCGCAGGAGCGGCGGCGGCCGGCGCGGCGGGGGGAGCCTCAATCGTGCCAACCGTCATGAGGTGGACCCGCTGGTTGGCCGGCGCCGCCGGGCGGGCGGCGTCCAGCAGCTGCTCTTCGCCGAGACCGAGCGACAGCAGCCGCTTCGGGTTGATCTTGAAGGTGTTGATCAGCACTTCACGGATCACGTCGGCCCGCCGCTGGCTCAACGACAAATTGACGTCGCGCCGGCCGGTGGAGACGGTATGCCCGACAATCAGGAACTTGTATCCGAGCAGCGAGGGATGGGTCAGCGTATCGGCGATCCGGCCCAGCACCCGGTAGGAATCGGGCCGAACCACGGCGGCGTCGGCATCGAACTGAATGTCGGCCACCAGCTGCGGCAGCTTGAGCAATTGCGGAGCGACCAGCGGCCGCTTGATCGGCTGCAGATCGGCCCTCGATTTCACGCGTTGCGTGGCTTGCTGCCGCAGGGCGGCGACGTCCAGATCCGGCGCGGTTTCGAGCCCGGCCAGCCGCTTGACCCAGTCTTCCGAGCTGCTGGCCGCCGGCGCCTGCGCCTGCGCTGGCAACGCCGCACAGCCGAGCAGCGCCACCACCAGCAGCCCGATACGGCCCAGGCTTTGGCTTGTCCGTCGCATCAGCGATACCCCGCTTCGGTGACGGACTTGTTGCAATTGATGCCGATGCCGCGTGGCCCGGCGATCAGGCACTCCAGGGCCTTGGTGCGTTCGTTCTTGTCGGTGACCCCGCACAATTTGACGATGTCGCGCTCGCAGAGCTTGAAGACCGCGGCGCGCGCGGCGACCCGCTTCTGGATCGCTTCGAACGCCTTGCCGTAGTCGCTCTTGCACTGCGGCGACAGCACATCCTGGTTGCGCGACAGGCAGTCCTTCATGCGCGTGGGGTCGAGATTGACGCCGCGGCAATTGGCCTCGATATCCTTGGCGCAGCTGGCCCCCAGCAGGGCCGCCGAGTCCTCGAATTTCATGGTTTGCGCCAGCGCCGGCGATGCGGCGGCGATGGGAAGCACGAGCAGGATCAATCGGATCAAATTCATGGGCGTCATCTCATATGATGCTGGCGCCCACGGTCAAGCCTTGCCGCGGGAAAATGGCAGGGATAGAGGCGGCACCGCGACGCAGGCGCCCCATGCCCGAGCGTTTTGCGGGCAAAAGCGCGGATCGTTGAGTGGCTGGTCAGGTGTCCGACTGCGTCCGGCTCGATCCGGGCGACCCGAATCGGCGCTTCAGGCCCCGCCTCAGGCGAAGGCCGTCGCCAGGAAGGCGGCGAGGATGCCGCCGATCAAGAGAAATTTCACCGCGTAATAGACGCGCTTGTTCCAGGCCTTCATCCGCTTGCCCACCAGCCGGACCTGGTAGACGGAGCCGAAGACCCGGTTCAGCCAGCCGACGTGCTCGCCTTCCTCGTTCTGGGTGGCGCTCTCGTTGATGATATTCTTGGAGACCCAGCGATTGACCGCGGTCATGGCGCGGGTGCGCAAGGGACGCTCGACATCGCAGAACAGGATGATGCGGTCGTCGCTGGTGGTGTTCTCGGCATAGTGCAGATAGGTCTCGTCGAACAGCAGACCCTTGCCCTCGTGCCAGTAGTGCGGTTCGCCGTCGATCACGATCCGGCATTCACCGGGCGATTTTGGCACGACCAGTCCCATGTGATAACGCAGCGAACCGGCATAGGGATCGCGGTGCTGCACCAGTTTGCCGCCGGGCGGCAGGGTGGCGAACATCGCGCCCTTGATGTTGGGGATCGAATTCAGCAGTTCGACGGTCTTCGGACAATTGGCCAGCGCCGAGGGCAGCGCCGCGCCGTACCATTTCAGGTAAAACCGCTTCCATCCGGTCCTAAAGAACGAATTGAAACCCCAGTCATTGTACTTGTCCGCGGCCTTGATCTGGCCCTGCGCGAACAGCACCATCGCCTCGTCGCGGATCGGCTCCCAGTTGTCGCGCAGCAGCTTGAGTTCGGGGATCGAATCCTCGTCCAGGATGGGCCGGTTCGGCACCGCCGAGAACAGGTACATCAGCACATTGTAGGGCGCCATGATGGTGGAATGGTCGGTGAGCTGCCGAAAGAACCCAAGCCGTACCTTGCCGCGGAAATGCACGGCCAGCGCCGAGCCGATGAAGGCCCAGAGCACGAGAAACTGCGGCGCGAACAGACGCATCACCATGGCGAAAAACCCGTTGAAAAGCCTCTAACTCCTTTGATGGTAGCAGGTTTGCGGAGCCACACTCAAGGCATCAGGCCCTCCTGCCGCAGCGGAACCCGCAGGTACTTCCGGGGGAATCGCGCCTATAGTCCGCGCACCAGCCCGGCGTCGATCAGCAGCCGGTTGAAGCGGCGGGCTTCCGCGCCGCCCTTGCAGGCATAGAACTGGCCCTTGCAGCGCAGCATGATCTTCTTCTGCTCCGCGAACGACGGATCGAGCGGAACGCCGGCGGCTTCCTGGATCACGATCGGGAGATACGCCGCATCGAGCGTTTCCAGCGCCGACGACAGATCGGGGGGTGAGAAGTTGATCCCGTCGAGCGCGTAGTAAGTCGAGAAGTAGCGCGGATCCGCCGCCATCAGGCGCTGCGCCAGCGCCTTGCGGTCGATGCCGGGCTCGATCATTTTCTGCGAGATCGCCGGCTGATGATCGCCGAAACGCAGCACCATGAACGACTGATCCGGGTAATCGCGCGCCAGCCGGGCGGTGAAATCACGATAGTCCTTCGCCGTCATCGCCTGGCGGCGAATGTATTCATCGATCTCCGTGGTATTGCCCGGCGGCGTCCAGTCCGGCGTCAGATCGGGCCGGTAGACGCTGGTCCATGGAAAATGATTGGCGGTGAGGTACACGAACATGAAGACCGGCGACTGCGACGGCTGCTGGGCCGCAAACACTTTCAGGGCCTGATCGAAGTAGAACTTGTCGGGCTGCATGTCCTCGCTGACGCCCATATCCGCCATGTCGATGAAATGGCCGACACCGGTGCCCTTCTGGAAGGCGCGCGCGCCGAGGAAATTTCCATATGTCGGGTACAGCGAGAAGGTCTTGTAGCCGCAACGCTTGAGCGCCTGCGGCAGTCCGCGCGCGACCCGGCCGGCGGTGATCCGGGTGACGTAGAATTTCAGGTCACCGAACGATCGCGCCGACATGCCGCTCAGCACGTTGAACTCGGTGTACCAGGTCGGGCCGCCGGTCGCCTCCGCGATCATGGTGCGCTGGATGCCGTCAATCGACTTGAAGAAGTCGGTGTACCCCTTGGGCACCTTGACGCCGGGTGCCGCCGTGACATCGAAGCTCGACTCGTCGAGCAGCATGATGATGTGCGGACGCTTCACGCTGGTGTCGCAATCCTCGCCAGGCGGCAGCGCGGGCCGGCCGGCGGCGTAGGCTCTCGGGGTCAGGCCGTGCGGGGCGGGATCGGCCTCGATCCACCCTGTCGAGGTCAGCCGCGACACCGCCACCACGCCGGAGCGGGCGAGGTTGGAAATATGATTGACGCCCTGGAACGGTTCCCACGGCTGCTCGGGCACAGCGATCGACATCACCGACATCGACAGAGTGGCCGCGGCAAGCATCGCCAGCGAAATGCGACGACCGACGCGAAACGGATCGGCGCGCCAGATTACCCACAATACCGGGGTTGCGAGCACCGCAGCCACGATCAATTGCGTCCGCAATGGTGGAAACACCGAAAGCAGGAACGAGAAGGTGTCGCGATCGATGATCAGGAAATCGAGGAAGGTCAGCGACAGCTGCAGAATGTCGAACTTGAAGCGCGACATCACGATCAGCAGCACCACCAAAGCCAGCGCGAGCGCCGCCGAAACGCCCGGTCGCGGCAGCACCAGCAGGAACAGGCAATTGACAAAGACCCACGCCAGCACCGACAGCGTGATCGCAAAGGGTCCGTATTCCCACGACAGCAGGACAGCCAGCGCTGCAAGATGAAGTGCCGCAACCACGCCAAGGCCGACATAGAACCGGACGCCGCGCACGGCAGCGCCGGTCGGGCCCGTTCCGGTTTCGGTTGCGACGGAGGCTGGCATGTTCACCTCCCCTAGAGGTTCTTCACGAAACCGGCGTCGATCAGGAGCCGGTTGAAGCGGCGGGCTTCCGCGCCGCTCTTGCAGGCATAGAACACACCCTTGCAGCGCATCATGATGTTCTTCTGTTCCTCGAACGAGGGATCGAGCGGAATTCCCGCGGCTTCCTGGATCACCAGCGGCAGATAGGGCGCGTCGATGGTTTCCATCACCGCCGGGCTCTTCACCGGCTCGAAATTGATGGTGTCGATCGCGTAATAGGTAGCGAAATAACGCGGATCGTAACTCTCGAATTTCTTGCCGACGCCGGCCTCGTCGAGACCGGGATCGAGGATATTCGAGGAGAATTCCGGCTGATGATCGCCATAGCGCACGATCAGGAACGGCTGCGCCGGAAATTTCTTCTTCAACCCCGCGACGAACGCCGAATAGTCGTCGGCGCTCATGGTCTGCCGGCGCAGATATTCATCGACTTTCGGCTCATTGCCGGGCCGCGACCAGGACGGCGTCAGTTCGGGGCGAAACCGCTTCTCCCAGGGGAAGTGATTGGCGGCGAGGTAGACGAAGATGAACTGCGGCTTCGCCGGCGCTTCCTGCGACAACAGGTTCAGCGCCTTGTCGTAAAAGAAGCGATCGGGCTCGACGCCCCTGGCGCCGAGATCGCGCGCGTCGAGGAAGTTCTGGATCCCGGTGGTGGTGTGGAATTGGCGCGCGCTCATGAACGCGCCATGGGCCGGATAGAGCGACGTCGTGCTGTAGCCGCAGCGGCGCAGCGCCAGCGGCAGTCCGCGCTCGACGCGGCCCGCGGCGATGCGGGTCACGAAATAGGAAAACCGGCCGAACGAGCGCGACGAGAGCCCGGCCAGCACGTTGTATTCGGTGAACCAGCTCGCCCCGCCGCTGCTCTCGGCCATGAAGGTGCGCGACTTGCCGTCGGACGATTTGAAGTGACTGCCATAGCCCGCGGGAACCTTGATGCCCTTGGCCTGCCGAATGTCGAAACTCGACTCGTCATGGATCATGATGATGTGCGGCCGCCGCCCCGTCGGCGCGCAGGATTCCTCCAGCGGCACCTTGAGGCGCCCGGCGGCAACGGCGTCGGATTCCATGAAGCCGTAACTGAAGAAATCCGATACCGCGGTGACGCCGGAGCGGGAGAATTTCGACAAATAACCGTCGTCGTAATAGCTGCGCCAGGGCTGCTCGGGCCACGCATAGGAATATCCCACCAGCGCGGCCAGGCAGGCCAGCTTGCAGGCCAGGGCCGGCAACCGGCGAATCCGGAACGGGTCCAGCCACCACAGCGCGTACATCAAGGGAAGGATGACGGCAGCCGCGCCGATCACGGACCAGCGCAGATTGGGGAAGATCGTAAACAGGAATGCCGCGGTGTCGCGGTCGATCACCATCACGTCGATGAAGTTCGCGGTCATCTGCACGATGCCGTGCTTGAGCTGCGACAGCAGGATCAGCACCACCACCAGGGTCAGCGACAGCGCGCCCGACAGCGCCGGACGCCGCAGCAGCGCGATCCAGAAGCAGTTCAGCAGCCCCCAGGACAGCAGGAAACCGAGCCGCGCCCCGAAGTCGGTTTCGGTGTGCAGCATCAGGCCGATCGCCGCCAGATGTGGGGCCGCGACCGCAAGCAGCCGCCAGAATCCTACCGAGGCAAGGCCGGCGGCGGCGACGGTGGCGACGGGACCTGGATTCGGCGCGGGCGCCATGGACGGGACGCAACTATACCCGGCACTGCCTTTGAGCCTTGGCTGGCGATGACCAGGAGACGGACGTCGCATCCGGAGCCTGCGACGTGTCATAAAAATGTAGGGGAAACGTCATGAACGCGCAATGAATTTGCCGGCGGCGTGACTGAGCAATCTTGCACATCGACGCTTCTTTTTCGTGCAGGTCGGGACCGCCGGCCTGCTTCACCCTCCCCCTCCAGGGGAGGGTAAGAAAGCCCCGCCCTATTGCTTGCAGGGGGCCAGCGTCTTCGCGGCGGCTTCGGCTTCCGCCCGGGTCTTGTAGACGGTGTCGCTGGCAACGGTGATGTTCGGGGTATCGGTGTGCGGCACCTTGTCGGCCACCGTGCAGTTCCGGGTCAGCGCATTGAGCACGACATAAAATGCCGGCGTGGTCCGGTCCATCTGGGCGAACCCGGGGAGGCTCAGCGTCAGCAGGACGACGCACAGCAGGCTTCGCGCCATCGTTGGCCTCCGTTTCATGCTTCCTCGGGCTCAAATTCCGCGCCAGAGCGGCGTGCACACCAAACGGGCGGTCTCTCGGACGCCTGACGTCGCGGTAGAACGTCCGGCGACGGAGCCGGTTCCGGGCGGGATTGCGACCAGCCGCCGCCCGCCCCCCGCCAGCCGGGAGCAGCGTCGCTTCAGCCGTTTTGCCTCTGGGCGTTCGTGGGGAGGCAACAAGGTATCGTGGAAAAGGCCCCGGCAGTTGCCGGGGCCTTTGGCTGATGGCCGCTGCCGGTTCAAGCGACGAACGGAACGCCGTAATAGTCGTTCACCGCGCGGGTGCGGGACGTGTCCGACCAGTTCCAGCTGTTGTCGTTGCCGTATTTCGGCGCGCCTTCGAGCTGCTTCTGCGTGATGCCCGTGATGTAGCCTTCCAGGTTGGTGTCGTATTTCAGCGACTGCCAGGGCAGCGGATAGTGATCATCGCCGATGCCGAGGAAACCGCCGAAGCTCAGCACCGCGTAGGAAACCCTGCCGCTGATCTTGTCGATCATGACGCGCTCGATGGTTCCGATCTTTTCGCTGTCGGCGCCATAAACGGCGGTTCCTTCGACCTTGTCGCTGCCAATCAAGGTTCCTGTCTCGCTGGATTCCATTGCCATTTGTCGTTCTCCTCTGCTGTCGACGTAAAACGGCCGCAGCAAGAGTTTGTTCCGGGCGCGTTCACGAAAGCGGCTGCGGCAGAAATTCCTTTGTGGGCAACAGCGGCGGCACACAGAAACGTCAGCGCCTGGCGATGCCGTCGATGAAGAGATCGAGGATCGCCTCGGCGGTCGGCCCGGCCTCGTCCGCCGCGATGCCCCAGCGCGGAAAGTGCCCGTCGATGTTCATGCGGGCAAAGCCGTAGACCAGCGCGCGGCCGGCGAGCTGGACCCGTTTCAGGTCGCCGCTGCGCAATTGACCCCTCGCAAACGCATCGGCCAGCGTACGCTCGGCGAGATCAATCAGTTCGGCATTGTCCCGTGACAGGTCGGTCGCCTTGTCATGGGCAAAATAGCGGCCGCTCGAGATGATCTCGAAATGGGCCGGGTTGCGCATCGCCCAGCGCAGATAGGCCAGCCCCAGCGCGCGAAACCGCGCCAGCGGATCGCTATCCGGCACGTCCGCCAGCGCGGCTGATATCTCGGCCCGGAAGCGCTGCTGCGCTTCCCCGGCCACCGCCGTCATCAGGGCGTCGCGGCTCGGGAAATGCCGGAACGGCGCCCCCGGCGACACCCCGGCGCGGCGCGCCGCCTCGCGCACGCTGACCGCTTCCGCGCCACCCTCGGCAGCCAGCTGCAGCGCGGCCTCGATCAGCACGCGCCTGAGGTCGCCGTGGTGATAGGGCTTTGGCTGATCTTTCGGGCGGCTGGCGGGCCGGCGTTTCGGCTTGGTGGATACAGGCATGGCTATGGCCTTTACAAAAATGTCGAAAACAACCCCATGCAAAGAATGCCTGGTGGCGTCCAACCTGATCCCATCAAGATCTAGCATCACCCGATCGTGAATGTAAGCACTGCATACACGATTGACCGTGGGAGAACGCCCAATGTAACTGATGATTACATTGCAACGGGGGACACATCATGCCGTCACATCGCCAAGACTGGTTCGAGGGCTGGCGGCTGTTCGCCGCACTGACGCTGGTGCTCGTGGCCTTGAGTGTCTGGATCGCGGGCATGCGAGGCTTCGAGGTCGACGGCGTCCGCATGATGATCCGCTTCACGGCGCGCACCTCGCTATTGTTGTTCTGCCTCGCCTTCGGCGCCGCGGCGCTGGCGCGGCTGTGGCCCAATGGCTGGACGCGGTGGCAGCGCCGTAACCGGCGCTATCTCGGCGTGACCTTCGCGGCGTCGCACGGCCTCCACGCCATCGCCATCGCCTGCTTTGCAATGATGGATCCCGCCGGCTACGCGGCCGCGACCAATGCCGCCTCGTACATCTTCGGCGGCACCGGCTATGCCTTCATCATGGCGATGGCCGCGACCTCGTTCGACCGCACGGCGGCGGCGATCGGCCCGCGCGCCTTTCGCATCCTGCATCTCACTGGCGGCTATTATCTGCTGTTTCAGTTCACGGTATCGTTCGGCAAGCGGATTCCCGACATGCCGCTGTACGCGCTGTTCCTGATCCCGCTGCTGGCGGTGTTCGCGCTGCGGATGATCGCGATGACATCGGCGCGGACGCCGCGCACGGTGCGGGCGGGCTAGCGGCTAATACCTTGCCTACGCCTTCGGTATCAGCCCGAGTCGTTTGGCGATGATCCTGTCGACTACGCGCTTCGGCAGCAGCGACCCGATCAGCTGCTGGATCGGATCCGGCACGATCTGGTAGCGCACTTTCGGGCTCGCCGACGTCAGGGCGTCGGCGATTACTTCCGCGATCTTCTCCGCCGGCAGTCCGTTCTCGCCGAGCTGCAGCATGAATTTGCGGATTCGTTGCAGCGCCGGGAAGAACGGCGAGTTCTGGTAGACGGAGATATCGACGTCCTCGGCCTTGCTCCAGATCGGCGTCTTGACCGGGCCGGGCGCGACGATGATGACGTCGATGCCGAACAGCATCAGTTCGCGGCGCAGGCTTTCCGACAGCCCCTCGATCGCATGCTTCGACGCCACATAGGGCGCGGTCAGCGGCGCGCCGACCTTGCCGGAGACCGAGCTGATCATCACGATCCGCCCTTTCGGCCCCGTCAGCGACGGATCGGATCCGAGCAGCGGGCCGAACGCCTGCGTGGTGATGACAGGCCCGATGACGTTGACTTCCATCTGGCGGCGGAATTCGTCGGCCGCGAGTTCCAGCACCGGCCCCGCGACCGCGATGCCGGCATTGTTGACGAGGCCACTGAGCGTTTTGCCATCCAGCGCGGCGCGAACTTTGCGCGCGGCGGCCAGCACCCCGGCCTCGTCGGTGACGTCGAACAACAGCGGCGTGAAATTCGCGCCGAACTCGCTTGCGAGACGTTCGGCGTCGGCCTGTTTGCGCACGCTGCCGAACACGCGAAAGCCGCGGTCGAGCAGCCATTTTGACGTGGCCCAGCCGATGCCGGTCGATGCCCCGGTGATGACGACGGATTGCATGGTTCCCTCCTGGTCGAGGGAACCATGCATTACGCACCGGGCGCGACGCAACCGGCTGACGAAGCTGGCTTTTCACCAGTTCAGCACAAGTGGGCGTGGCCCGGGTGCGTCAAATTAATCGGCTGGGTGAGCAAAATTGATCACAATGCCGGGTTCCGAACGTGACAGGTTCGGTTCCATCACCGCCCCGACCTGGGCAATTGCCGGTGACTGAGAGCCCCGCGCTCCCGCCCGATCACGGGGGAGCATCATGTCCCAAATTCAGACCACCGGAGCGTGCCCGGCCCCGTTTCAGTGCCGTTTCGAAATGACGGCGGGCGAGCCTCACGGCCGGGAGTTCTGCGTGTTTGAATTTCCAGGGTGCGAGGGGTGCCCGAATGCCCCGCACACCTTGAGGACGGTCGGGAATTCAGAAGACCCGTTGAAGGCCGCGGCGTGGCGGGGATGGCTCGCGCTTTCCATTCGTCGCAGGCCCTAGCATGCCAAAACCCCGAGGGCTCACTGTGGAGAGTTTCATTCACCGGGAAAATCTGGCCCTGTTCAGGATGCGCCTCGCCGAGCCGCACGACGACGCGGAGCGCAAAGTGCTCTTGCAGCTGCTGGCGGAAGAAGAGGCAAAAGATCTTCCGCAAAGCAACGACCTTCCGCTGGGAAAGAACTAGAGCCACCTTCGGGGGCGTGTTCGATTTCGATCCGAGGCACGCAACCAAGCGGCGACCAGTTCGTTACCGATCACACCCCAACGGAGGAATCCCCCATGCGCGTGTTCGTTCTCGCCGCGATGTTGCTCGCCTCGTCGAGCCTCTGCGCATTCGCCCAGGAGCCGGGAAAAGCGCCGGCCGCAGCGCCACAAGCCGGAGCCCCTGCCCAGACCGATCAGAACGCCCCGCCACCGCCGGATCAAAAAGCCGGCCGCGAGCAACAGAAGTCGGACAACCGCGAGATGGGTCCGGACTGGAAGATTCGCCGCAGCGACGGCGACCGCACGGGCCGCGATGATCGCGAGACCGGCCCCGGCGGCATGATGCGTCGCAACGACGGCGACCGCATGGGCCGCGATGACCGCGAAACCGGCCACGGCGGCATGATGCGTCGCAGCGACGGCGACCGCATGGGCCGCGATGATCGCGAAAGCGGCCACGGCGGCATGATGCGTCGCGGCGACGGCGACCGCATGGGCCGCGATGACCGCGAGACCGGCCACGGCGGCATGATGCGTCGCGGCGACGGCGACCGCATGGGCTACGATCGCGACAAGGATCGTGGACGATATCAAGAGCGCGACGAGCGCGACGGGAACGATGCCGACCGGGACAGGTCCTACCGCGGATATGCCGATGCAGACCGGCCCCGGCGCCGCGTAAAAATCTGCGTCGAGTACGACAACGGCGAAGAGTATTGCCGCTACAGGCAGTAAGAAGCGCTGGAAGAAGGGCTGCCCAAAAGAAACGGCCTCAACGCGGGGATATACGTTGAGGCCGTCATCCGTCGGATGCCGTGGTTGGAATGCGTCGGACTGATCTGTCTTGAAGCACTATCCCAGTAAGCCGATCAAATCCGGCCCAAAAGCAGCAGGACGACGAGAATGATCAGGATGACGCCGATCACACCGACACCGCCGTGACCGAAGCCGTAGCCGTAGCCGCCGAAACGGCCGCTGAAGCCACCAAGCAGGAAGATGACGAGGATAATGACGAGTATTAGTCCGAGCGACATGTCTGACTCCTTTGGTGGGACCTAAATGGACGTTGATTCTTCGTAGTCCGACTGCGAGGCCTTGATCTTGACATCTGCGCCGACTGCCAGTCGGCAGCGTCACCGACAAGATGCCGCACTACTTCTTTTCGATTGAAATGCCACGCTCGCCGATGCTGATCTCGACGCCAGTGGTCTTCTGCCTCTCCTGATAGAATTGATAGCCCAATACCACAGCGACGACGGCGAGCGCGCCGATGACGAGATAGAGAATGTTGCGATTCATTGCCCGGGATCCCTGTTCTTACGCGTTGCCTCGATGCCGGGCTCTGATGTCTGAACAAATTAGGGATCGAACGCGATTGACCCGAATTGTGAGCAATCGGAAGAACCGCGCCCTTACCTCTTATTAGATAGCTTACGGGCCGGTCACGAAATCATGTTGATTCAAGTCAACGGCCCGGATGCCGGGCACCGACCTTGCCGCCAGACCCGACCAACCCAGGCCCCGCGGCATGTGTGTTGATCTTCCGCAAGGTTGTCTTCGCCGGGAAGCTCTAATCTTTTTCAAAGGGAACGTTTGCTCCCGGCGAGCATACCCCCCGAAAATTCATGGAGTGAGGAAATGAGCGGGCAAGACAGCATTCACTTCTTTGGAAATTGGGGCGAGGAACGGCTCGATGAGATGGACGCCGCGCTGACGTCCCTCGAAGGCAAGGCCGCCGAGGTGCAGGCCGATGCGAAGGACAAGGCCAGCAAGGTTCTGGCCGAGCTGCGCAAGAATCGCGACGACTTCCGCGACGCCATCGGGAAGCAGGCGGGAGCCAGCGAGGCTGCATGGACCAGCTCCAAGGCAAAGCTCGAAACCGACTGGAGCGCCTTCGAGGCGGAGGTCAAGAAATATGTCGAGAGCTACGGCAGGCAATTCGAACTGCAGCAGGCGACATTCGAACTCCAGGCGGCGGCGCAGTTGAAAGCATGGCGCGAGGCGGCCGACAAGCTGGCCTCTGCCGCCAGCGAATTCGCAAGCGAGCGCCGGGACGAAATCGAGTCGAACGTCAAGCGCATGAAGGCCGATGCGGTCGCCGCGGAGGAAAAGCTCCGGAAGCTGAACGAGGCCGGAAACCAGTCATGGTCGGCACTTACGACTGCCTTGACTGAAACACGCGCCGTCTTCGATCGCGCCAATCAGACGGCACGGGAAGCGTTCAAGCGGGCCACCGCCTGATCGGGGCCGCGAACCGAATTTCGGAGAGACCGCCGCGTGGCGGGCTCTCCTTCCACCCATTGTCCCCTTGGCTCGAATTCCGCGCCTGCTTTCTGGAGATGTCCTCGATGCGAAAAATTCCGAACCTGACGATCTCGCCGGAGAAAGTGTTCTTCATCATCGCCAAGTCACGCCAGTCCGACGGCAAAGCTGACCAGCCGGACCTGACCGCCGATACGGGCGACGACATGCCTGAGGATCACGGCAACAGCACCGATCGTTCCGAGCTTTCCGGCTTCATTCGCGGCTTGAACGTCGACGAGCAGATCGAGCTCGTCGCCCTGATGTGGCTCGGCCGCGGTGACGGCGATCTCGACAGCTGGCGCGATCTGCGCGCGGAGGCCTCACGTGCCCACAACAACCGTACGGCATCCTACCTGATCGGGACGCCCATGCTGGCGGACTATCTGGAGGAGGCGCTGACGCAGTTCGGCAAATCATTCGAGGACTTCGAAGAGCACCTTTGATCGTCACATCCAGCCGCCGTGAACCGGAATCATCTGACCGAAACCATTCGAACAACAGGAGTACGCCATGCTTTCGGTCTTGATCGGGGTTCTGATTATCTGCATCGTTGGTGCAATCTGCTTCTGGGCCATCGACAAGTTCGTCAACGAAGCACGCCTGGCAAATCTCCTCAAACTGCTCGTGGTGCTGATTTGCCTGGCGGCGATCCTGCAGCGGGTGCTGCCGCTGGCAGGTATCAGCTGGCTGTAGCGCCGTTCACGGCGATGCGAGGTGTGGACGCAGACTGATGAAGACGGACCTTCCATCGACCTTGCCGCCTCTGGCCGCACACCCTCCGCCGGAAGTGCCGCAGACCGCCCTGCCTGTGCTGCCGTTAATACCGGGCGTGGCGGTCAGACCCGCTCTGGCGGACGAACTCATTGCATCTCCGCCAATGCGAGATTTCAATCTCGCCCGCGACCTGAAACTGTTCGCGCGTGTCCGCGCCGAAGGCGGGCGCCGGGTGGTGGCGATCTTCGCCGTCTCGACCGTCGTCACCATCGCCAACATGTTCGGACAGGTGGAACTGAATGAGTGGAACGGCCAGTTCTTCGACGCCGTGGGCCGCAAGGACCTGTCGGGCTTCGTCCATCATCTCTGGACGTTCCTCGTCATCATTGCGGTCTTGCTGGCGCTCACGGTCGCCCAGACCTTTCTGCAGGAACGCCTGAAGTTCCGGCTGCGCGAGTGGATCACCCGCCACCTGCTGGGCGAGTGGCTCAAGCCGTTACGCGCCTATCAGCTGGGCTTTGCCGGCCAGTATGGTCACAATCCGGACCAGCGCATCCAGGAGGATACGCGCCTGCTCGGCGACTACAGCGCCGACCTCGGCTGCGGCATGGTCTACTCCCTGCTCCAGATCGCCGCTTTCGTCGGGGTGCTCTGGGCCCTGTCGGCGCAGGTCACCTTCCAGGTGGCGGGCCACGACATCGCCATTCCCGGCTACATGGTCTGGTGTGCGCTCGGTTACGCCCTGATCGGCTCGGGCCTGACCTGGCTGGTGGGACGGCCGCTGATTGCCCTGAATGGCGAACGATACGCGCGCGAGGCGGAATTCCGCTTCGCTCTCGTCCGGGTCAACGAATCCGGCGAGAGCATCGCGCTGCATGGCGGGGAGAAGGACGAACAGCGGCATCTCGAGGCCGCGCTCGCGGCCGTCGTGGATACCATGCGGCGGATATCCTCCTCGCTCGCCCACCTCACCTGGATCACATCGGGCACCGGCTGGCTGTCGCTGGTCGTTCCGATACTGGTGGCCGCACCGGCCTATTTCGGCGGCCGCCTGACCCTCGGCGGCCTGATCATGGTGGCGGGCGCCTTCTCCCAGGTGCAGGGCGCGATGCGATGGTTCGTCGACAATTTTTCGCGGCTCGCCGACTGGCGGGCGGCGGTCCACCGGGTCGCGCGCTTCCGCGAAGCGCTCGACAACCTGCCCGCGGTCGAAGAGGGCGCGGAGGAGATCAAACGCGCGCTGCACCCGGACGGTCATCTCGCATTCGAGGGCGTGCGCGTCCTGCTGCCGGACGGGCACATCGTTATCGATGACGCGACCGTCAGCATCGCACCGGGCGAGCGCGTGCTGATCGTCGGCGATACCGGTCGAGGAAAATCGACGCTGTTCCGCGCCGTGGCGGGTCTCTGGCCGTGGGGTTCCGGGACCATCCTCACGCCTCCGCCCGGGACCATGGCGTTCCTGCCGCAGCGCCCTTATTTGCCGCTGGGCACGCTACGCAACGCTCTGAGTTATCCGGGCGCCACCGATGCCTTCCCTGATGCGGATGTTCGAAAGGCACTGGAGCGGTGCGATCTCGGCAGTCTCATTCCGAAGCTCGACCGGACCGAGCGCTGGGACAAGGAGCTTTCGCTCGGCGAACAGGAGCGCCTCGCGTTCGCGCGGCTGCTGCTGCACAAGCCGGGATGGGTCTTTCTCGACGAAGCGACGGCCGCGCTCGACGAAGACAGCCAGCGCCGCGTCATGCGCCTGTTCGACGACGAGCTGAAGCAGACGACCTTATTGAGCATCGGTCACCGTCCGGATCTTGCCGTCTACCACACCCGAACGCTTCAGCTCGTTCATGGACTTGACGGCGACCGCCTCAAGCTCAAGCCGCCCCCTGCCCCACCTCCGCCGCGGCGCTGGCTGCAACGGCTCGACGACTGGTTGATGGCCATCCGGTCATGATGCGCGCCCGGTTCTCTCACCGACATTATTGATCTGGGTCAACGCGGTCTGGCGATCTCCATTGCAGCATAACTTTGGGTATTAGTCAGGTCACGATGAGGGATCTTGCAATGTCGACGCGTAAAGGATTTCTTTCTTCGGCTGGCCGCAGCGTCGCGGTAGCGACGATTGCCGTGCTGGCTCTCACAATGGGTGAGCCGCCGACGGCCACGGCAGGTCCGGCGACTCCCGCTTCGAAGGATGTCTCCGCCACCGCGGGGGCGAGCGATGCCACCGACTTCAGCTCGGCGCGCCGCCGCCGATACTACCGTGGAAACAATGCTGCGGGACTTGCTTTCATGGGAATGGCGATTGGAACCATTGGCGCGATCGCTGCCCAGCAAAATTATGGTTACGGCTACGGATATGGGCCGGGCTACTACGGCGGTGGACCATACTACTATGGCGGCGGGCCATACTACGGTGGCGGACCTTACTATTATGGTGGTGGGCCATACTATGGCCGCCGCTATTATCGCTATCGTCACTACTAAGGATACCGGGCCACGCCTCAAGATCGCTCCAGACCCAGGTCTCGGAGCGATCAATTCTCTTCGACCGGTCCAATTTCAGGTAGCGCCAGGATTTTGAGGCAAACCTGGGTCAAATCGGAGAATTCGAGTTTTTGTGCGGCTATCTGCGATAGATCGATTATTCTGCCGCTGACGAAAGGGCCGCGATCGGTGATCCGCACGACTGCCGAGCGGCCGTTTTCCTGATTATCGACCTGGACCATGGTCCCGAACGGGAGTGACCGGTGCGCGGCGGTCAAATTTTTCGCGTTGGTATCTTCTCCGCTTGCCGTCTCTTCGCTCAGCGTTGAATAGACCGACGCAAGACCGCATTCGTCCGGCTTTGCATCGGCCGCCCGCGCCGGCTGCAGCAAGATTGGTTGCAGCAATGCGAGCGCAATCAAATGCAGCCGGGCGATAGCTGCGCGCTTCGCGAGCCCGGAGCCGTGCATCTGGATCAGCCTCCCCGATTGCGGCGCTGCGACAAGTGCTCGTGGAGTAAAATTCACTCGGCGGCATTTTGCGTTGATCCGTGTCAAGATTTGCAGGAACGTAGTCTGTTGCTTGAACCGTTGCTGCAGGCGCGAACGGCTAGATCCGCTTGTGTTGCGCTAAATCAAGAGGGACCATGCCCGATCATGGATCATACGCCCCAACGGCAATGATAGTCCCAGGAGGGCGCATCCTTCCGGATTGACGCGGGGACCGCGCGACCATGAGCAGATCAAGCGTTGCTCTCGTCAATCTTCGGGCTGTCGTCATCATCGTCGTGCTGGCGTTCCACTCCGTCCTCCCCTATCTCGCCTCCCTGCCGGCCGCCGCCTATCCCTTCGACAGCGCGCCTTATCGATGGCTGGCCTTTCCCATCGTCGACAATCAGCGATGGTTCGGCTTCGACCTGTTCTGCGCCTGGCAGGACGTCAGTCTGATGGCCCTGATGTTCTTCCTCTCGGGTCTGTTCGTGCCGTCAAGCCTCGCGCACAAGGGCAGCTGGAAGTTCCTGTCGGACCGCCTGTTGCGGATCGGCCTGCCCCTGGCGCTCGCGGTCATTTTTCTTGCGCCGCTCGCCTATTATCCCGCCTATCGCACGACTGCCGTTGACCCAGGCCTCGATGCCTATTGGCAGCATTGGCTCGCGCTGCCGTTCTGGCCATGCGGACCGCAATGGTTCCTGGGCCAGCTCCTGGCATTCAATGTTCTCGCGGCCGCGCTGTATCGTTTGGTTCCCGGATGGGACCAGCCGCTTGTCCGGCTGGTGGGCTTCGCCGGCGGCAATCCGGTGCGGTTCGTTGTCGTTCTGGTGACGGTCTCCGCGCTGGCCTATGTCCCCCTGGTGCTGGCCTATTCGCCCTTCGAATGGACGAATATCGGCCCGATCTCGTTTCAGCCCAGCCGGCTGTTGCATTACCTCGTCTATTTTCTCGCCGGCGTGGCGGTCGGAACCTATGGCCTCGACCGTGGCCTGCTCGACTGCGACGGGGCGCTGGCGCGGCGCTGGGCGGCGTGGCTCGCCGCGGCCTTCTTCGGTTTCCTGCTTTGGGCGGCGCCGACCTCGGTGACGATGGCGGACTGGAGCAACGCTCCGCTTGGCATGAAACTCGCCGCCGGCATGGGCTTTGTCGTCGCCTGCGCAGCGGGCTGCCTGTGCTCGCTGGCGATCTGCCTGCGCTTTGCACATTGGCGCCTGCGGGCGTTTGACAGCCTGTCAGCCAATGCCTACCGAATGTACCTGATCCACTACGTGTTTGCGGTCTGGCTGCAATATGCGCTGCTGGGCACCGGGTTGTTTGCGATCGGCAAGGCCGCGATTGTGTTCGTCGGCACCCTGATCATGAGTTGGACCATCGCCGCCGCCATGGGTGGCGCGCTGCCGGTCTCGCGGCTGAATGCAACCATACGCGGAGTGCGCCGCGCGTGAAGGCTGAATTCATACGGAAGGTGATCGAGCTTCAATAACATGCCATTGGTCTTCACCCTCGCATTCCGAAATCTGTTTCATGACCGGCTTCGCTTCATTGCGACGGTGGTCGGGATCGTGTTCTCCATCGTTCTGGTCACCGTCCAGATGGGACTGTATCTCGGATTTGGGCGCACGGTGACGACCATGATCGATCATGCGTCCGCCGATCTCTGGATCATGCCGAAGGGAACCAAGTGCTTCGAGGACCCCTCGCTGCTGGACGCGCGCGAGCGCTATCGCGCACTTTCGATCGACGGAGTGGCGGAGGCGACCCCCGTCGTCATCGGATTTGCCGATTGGCGAATCCCGGGCGGCGCCACGACACCGGTTTTCGTTATCGGTTCGGATCTGCGGGCCGGCGGTCTGCAACCGTGGAACCTGGTGGAAGGCCGGGTCGAGGCGCTGTCGACCCCGAACGCGGTCGCGATCGACAGGTCCTAGTTCGACCGGCTCGGCGTCACGGGATCGGGGATGGGGGCGACCGCCGAGATCCGCCAGCAACTG
>NZ_JAUSLT010000168.1 GCF_030646015.1 Bradyrhizobium sp. | reverse complement strand
GTCGGGCGTGTTGCCGAAGACAAAGATTTCCGCGCCGAGTTCGCGCAACACACTGGGCGTGGCCTTGTAGGACGCGCCGTTCGCGCAGTCCACCACGATTCTCATGCCGTCGAGCGTCAGGCCCTTCGGGAAGCTGGCCTTGGCGAACTCGATGTAGCGGCCCAGCGCGTCGTCAATGCGGACGGCCTTGCCGATTTCCGTGGCGGAGGGGCGGACGGTCTCGATGTTGCCGCTGAAGACGAGGCTTTCAATCTGTGCCTCGATGGGGTCGGGCAGCTTGAAGCCGTCCGCGCCGAAGAACTTGATGCCATTGTCATCGTAGGGATTGTGCGAGGCGGTGATGACGATGCCGGCATCGCAGCGCAGCGAGCGCGTGGCGTAGGCGACGCCCGGTGTGGGCAGCGGGCCGATGAACAGCACGTCCACGCCCATGCTCAGGATGCCGGAGCTGAGGGCGTTCTCGAGCATGTAGCCGGAGAGGCGCGTGTCCTTGCCGATCACGACGCGGTGGCGATGTTCGCCGCGCTGAAATACCAGGCCCGCGGCCTGCCCGACCTTGAGCGCCAGCTCCGGCGTGATCAGACCATTGGCACGGCCCCGAATCCCGTCCGTCCCGAAATATTTACGACTCATGGTACCCCCAGCATCGCCGCGACTTCTCCAACCACCCGGCGAGAAACCGCGAACGCCCGCCTACCATGGCGTGCAAGGGGGTTATAGTGCCTCCGGAGCTAAAATGGCTTCAAAAAATATGATGAATCATTACCGGCGGCCGAACAGCAATATTGGACCTAACGTATTGTTATTAAAGGAATTACGCCATGGCAGGAACCTGCCGGCAGGCCGATTTCTCGCTGCGCTCGACGTGTCAGTCGGCTTTGGAGGCCGGCGGCTGGGGTACATTGACCGAATCCGGGCCCGAAAACGTCTCCTCCAACCCCTCCTGCAACGCCTGGTCCGGCCGGCGCTTCCCGGCGGCTTCGACGTCCTTACGGCCGAAACATGGTCTGGTCCTGAATGCCCTCCTGACGGCCTTGCCGTGCAGCGATTTTGCCGAACCCCCAAGCGTGCTAGATGAGCAGTCAAGGCGACAATGCAAGAGGGGCCGGGAACGCTTATGAAACACATCACCACCATCGAGGATCTGCGCCAGGTCCATAAGCGCAAAGTGCCGAAGGCGTTTTTCGACTACGCCGATCGCGGTTCCTATTCCGAGGACACGCTGCGCGCCAATGTCGACGACCTGCAGGCCATCAAATTCCGCCAGCGCATCCTGGTCGACGTCTCGAAGCGCGATCTTTCGACCACCATCCTCGGCGAACCCGCCGCGATGCCGCTGATCCTGGCGCCGGTCGGGCTCACCGGCATGCAATACGGCGACGGTGAAATCCATGCCTGCCGCGCCGCGCAGGCCGCCGGGATTCCCTACACCTTGAGCACGATGTCGATCTGCTCGATCGAGGACGTCGCCGCCAATGTCGACAAGCCGTTCTGGTTCCAGCTCTACGTCATGAAGGACCGCGGCTTCATCAAGGCGCTGATCGAGCGCGCCATCGCGGCGAAATGCAGCGCGCTGGTGCTGACCGTCGACCTGCAGGTGATCGGGCAGCGCCATGCCGACATCAAGAACGGCATGACGGTGCCGCCGGAATGGTCGCTTTCAAAGCTGGTCGATTTCGCCAGCAAGCCGGCCTGGGTCGCCGGCGTGCTGCGCGGCAAGCGCCGCACCTTCGGCAACCTGGTCGGCCACCTCAAGGGCACCGACGATATCACCGCACTGGGCACCTGGATCGCGACCCAGTTCGACACGTCGCTGAACTGGAAGGACATCGAGTGGATCCGGTCGATCTGGCCCGGCAAGCTGATCCTGAAGGGCATTCTCGACGTCGAGGACGCCGAGGAAGCGGCGAAGACGGGCGCGGAGGCGCTGGTGGTGTCCAACCATGGCGGCCGCCAGCTCGACGGCGCGCCGTCTTCGATCGAGGTCCTGCCCGAGGTCGTTGACGCCGTCGGCTCGCAGATGGAAATCATGTTCGACGGCGGCATCCGCTCCGGCCAGGACGTGATGCGGGCGCTGGCGCTCGGCGCCAAATCCTGCATGATCGGCCGCGCCTACATCCACGGCCTCGGCGCCTATGGCGGCCCCGGCGTCGAGAAAGCGCTCGACATCCTGCGCAACGAACTCAGCGTCACCATGGGCCTGTGCGGCGTCAACACCATCGCGGAGATCGACGACCACGTGCTGGCGATTTGAATACTTCCCTTCTCCCCTTGTGGGAGAAGGTGGCGCGAAGCGCCGGATGAGGGGTCTCTATCCGCAGGCGCATTGCCCGTTGAACCAACCCCTCACCCGTCTCGAATGCGCGAAGCGCATTCGATCCACCCTCTCCCACAAGGGGAGAGGGGTCCGTCACATCGGCGCTCAGACTTTCCCGAGATCGGCCTCGACCAGCGCCCGAAGCTCGGCGGTGACCTGCGGCCGCTGGCCGAACCACAATTCGAAACCGCGCACCGCCTGGTGCAGCAGCATGCCGAGCCCGTCGGCGACCTGCAGGCCGCGCCCGCGCGCGGCGGCCAGCAACGGCGTTTCCAGCGGCACATAGACGAGATCGGCGACCACGGCGTGCGGCGGCAGCAGGGCGACATCGATCTGAAGCGCGGGCTGGCCATGCATGCCGAGCGACGTGGTATTCACCAGCAGGCCCGCGCGCGGCAGCACCTCGGCGATCGCCTCCCACGCGACGGGGTGCACATCGGCGCCGAACTGGTCGGCCAGCGCGCGCGCGCGATCGAGCGTGCGGTTGGCCAGATGCACGCGCTTGACGCCGCGCTCCAGCAATCCGAACACCACCGCGCGCGACGCGCCGCCGGCGCCCAGCACCAGCGCATCTTCGGCGCGGTCCCATCCGGGCGCGCAGGCGTCGAGGTTGTTGATGAAGCCCTCGATGTCGGTGTTGGTCGAGCGCAGTTCGCCGGCCTCGTACCACAGCGTATTGGCCGCGCCGACGGCGCGGGCGCGTTCGTCGGGCTTCGACAGCGCCAGCGCCTGCTCCTTGTGCGGCAGGGTGACGTTGGCGCCGACGAAGCCGCGAAGCGACAGCCGAAAGACAAAATCCTTGAACTCGTCGGGCGGCACCGCTTCGATGACGTAGCCGCCCGCGATGCCGAGGGTGCGCAGCCAGTAATGATGGATCAGCGGCGAGCGCGAATGCGCCGCCGGCCATCCGATCAGGCACGCGGCGGGGGGTTTTGTTGCGGCGGTCATCGTCGATTCCAGTGCGACGCCTCGGAGCGGGCGCCACTGCTGAGATCGGGCAAGCCGGCGGCGCTGTCAATGCCGGTGGTAGGGAGCAGGCTCAGCTTACCTCGCCCCGCTTGCGGGGCGAGGGAGCGCTGGCACCGCCGTTATTCACGCCGCCACGCTATGCGCGGCGATGATCTGGTCGGCGGCGCGGCCGGTGACTTCGGCCATGCGGTCGAACTGGCGGGTGAAGCTGCCGGCGCCGGCCGTCGCCGACCGCAGCTCGACGATCAGCTCGCCGATCTCGGCTTCCGGCATCATGGCGCGGACGCGGTCCCAGCCCGGCCAGCCCTCGCGGGTGTCGAAGCCAAGGATCTGGCCGCGCCGCCCCGACAGGATGGCGTTGATCTTCGCGGTGGCCTCGGTCGGACAGACGATCTCGACCACATGGATCGGCTCCAGCAGCACCGGCGAGCATTGCGGCAGCGCTTCGGAGACGCCGATCCGCGCCGCGGTGCGGAAGGCGAGATCGGAGGAGTCGACGCTGTGATAGGAGCCGTCCATCAGCGTCACCTGCACGTCGATCACGGGGAAGCCGAGCGGCCCTTTCAACAGTCCGTCGACCACGCCCTCTTCCACCGCGCCGATATAGTTTTTCGGCACGGCACCGCCGACCACCTTTTCGTGGAATTCGAAGCCGCCGCCGCGCGGCATCGGCTTGACCTCCAGCACCACGTCGCCGAACTGGCCATGGCCGCCGGACTGCTTCTTGTGCCGGCCGCGCTGGGTGATCGATTTGCGGATGGTTTCGAGATAACCGATCGAGGGCGGCTGCGATTTGACGTTGACCCCGAAACGATCCTTGAGCCGTTCCAGCGCCACCCGCAGATGCATCTCGCCCTGCCCCCACAGCACGATGTCGTGGGTGCGCGGGTTGTGGATCATGGTCAGCGAGGGATCCTCCTCGTTGAGCCGCAGCAGCGCCTGGCCGAGCTTGACGTCGTCCTTGCGGTCGGTGGCCGACAGCGACAGCGCCAGCACCGGCGGCGTCGGCTCGATGCCGAGCAGCGCCTTTGGCGCGGTCTTGCCGCTCGACACGGTGTCGCCGGTCTTGATGGTGTCGAGCTTGCCGAGCGCCACCGTGTCGCCGGCTTCGGCGGAGGGACGCTTGCTGTCGTGCAGGCCGCTGACCCCGAGAATGCCGGACACCCTGCCGTGCTCGCCCGATGACGATTGCAGCGTGGCGCCGTCGTCGAGGTGGCCGGCGAGCAGGCGCGTCAGCGACAGCTTGCCGCCGTGCTGCAGATGCAGGGTCTTGAACACATAGGCCAGCGCATCCTTTTGCGACGATGCGCCGAGCCGTTTGGCGGTGGCGGTCACGTCGGGCGCCTCATGCCGCAGCGCCTTCATCAGCCGCAACACGCCGTTCTCGCGGATCGCCGATCCCAGCAGCACCGGGCAGATCAGGCCTTCGCGCAATTCGCGGGCGAGATCGTCGAACACCGCGTCGCGCGGCGGCGCGATATCCTCGAGCAACTGCTCCATCAGCGCGTCGTCGTGATCGGCGAGCTTTTCCAGCATCGAGAAGCGGGCTTCCTTCTCGCGGTCGAGATCGCCGCCCTCCAGCGCCACCACTTCGGAGGCCTTGTGCTCGCGGTAGACGAAGGCGCGCTCCAGCGCGAGATCGACGAAGCCGGCGATCAGGTCGCCGTTCCAGATCGGAATCTGCCGCAGCACCAGCGGAATCCGCGACGCCGGCTGCAGGGTCGCGAGCGTCTCGCGGATGCGCTTGTTGGCGCGGTCGATCTTGTTGAGAAACAGGAAGCGCGGAATGCCGAGGTCCTCGAGCTCGCGCAGGATGATCTGCAGCTGCGGCAGCTTCTTCTCGTCCGCCTCGCAGACCACGACCGCGGCATCGACCGCGGGGATCGCGGCGCGCATGTCGTGCGCGAATTCCACCGAGCCGGGACAATCGATAAAGGTGTAGCTTTCGCCCATGAAACTGGTGGCGGCGGCGGTGAGGCCGGTTCCCATCTTGTGATGGCGGGCCTCGGGGCTGGCGTCCCCGACCGAGGTTCCCGCATCGACGCTGCCGGCGCGGGGAATGGCGCCGGTGCGCGCCAATATGGCTTCGAGAAGTGTGGTTTTACCGCTCTGGAAAGGGCCCACCAGCGCAATGCACCGGGGGCCTCGGGGACTTCTGACGTCTTGTCCCATTGCCGCCTCCTTGTTTGGAGCTCGGCCCATGATTGGGTCGGCACGCCAATGCTCCGCCTGTCCCGTGATTTTGGCAAGCGGGAAATATTGCTGCTGCGATGCATTGTGAGGTGCACAGGGACGGCGCGGACTCGTCGTCCCCGCGAAAGCGGGGACCCATACGCCGTGCCGTTGATCGTGTGGACGGTGTTGGTGGGCTTGTTGATCCATCGCG
>NZ_JAUSLT010000076.1 GCF_030646015.1 Bradyrhizobium sp. | reverse complement strand
AGCTTCGCCGCCGCCATCGACCTGATCCGCGCCGCGCAGGGCCGCGTCATCGTCACCGGCATGGGCAAATCCGGCCATGTCGGGCACAAGATCGCCTCGACCTTCGCCTCAACCGGCACGCCGGCCCTGTTCGTGCATCCGGCCGAAGCCAGCCATGGCGATCTCGGCATGATCACGCCGGATGACGTCATCATCGCGCTGTCGTGGTCCGGCGAGCAGCCGGAGATGAAGAACCTCGTCAATTATTCCAGCCGCTTCGCGATTCCGATGATCGCGGTCACCTCCAGCGCCGCCTCCTCGCTCGGTGCTGCCGCGCGCATCGTGCTGGAGCTGCCGAAGGCGCGCGAGGCCTGCCCGCACAATCTGGCGCCGACCACCTCGTCGCTGATGCAGGCCGCGATCGGCGACGCGCTCGCCATCGCGCTGCTCGAGGGCCGCGGCTTTACCGCGCTGGAATTCGCCAATTTCCACCCCGGCGGCAAATTGGGCGCGATGCTGAAATTCGTCCGCGACATCATGCATACCGGCGAGACGATCCCGATCAAGCCGCTCGGGTCCCCCATGTCGGATGCGCTGGTGGAGATGTCGACCAAGGGTTTTGGCTGCGTCTGCATCGTCGATGCCTCAGGCGAGATCGCCGGCATCATCACCGACGGCGACCTGCGCCGCCACATGCGCCCCGATTTGATGACGGCCCTGGTCGACGAGGTCATGACCCGGAATCCCCGCACCATCCCGCCCGGCATGCTCGCCACCGAAATGCTGGAGACGATCAATTCGTCGAAGCCGGCGGTGACGGTGCTGATCGTCGCCGAGGGCAAGAAGCCGGTCGGCATCGTGCATGTGCACGACGTGCTGCGGGCTGGTGTGGCGTAGTGGCTTTGTAGGGTGGGCAAAGGCGCGCTTGCGCCGTGCCCACCATCCCTTGCGCTAACGAAGGTGGTGGGCACGCTGCGCTTTGCCCACCCTACGGTTCGCGGCTAAGCCGTCGGAAACCGCGCCGCGCTGGCTTCCAGCGGCAGCGCCAGCCCGTTGGCCAGATATGACACGGTGCGATAGAAGCCGCACAGCAGCATGATCTCCAGAATCTGCGCTTCGTCGTAATGCGCCGAGAGCGCGGCGAATTCCGCGTGGCTCAAGGTGGCGCGCAGATGCAGCGCGTCGACTGCCGCCAGCAGCGCCTGCTCCGCAACCGACCAGCAGGGATCCGTGGCCTCGCCCAGCACGGTGGCGCGGACCTCTTCATCGGTGAGGCGGGCGGCGGCGGCGAAGGCCGCGATATGGACGCCCCATTCGTACTCGCAACCCGTGCGCGCGCAGGTGCGGTCGATGACGATTTCGCGCTCGCGCAGGCTCAGCGGGCCGCGGTCGAGCAGGCCGCCGGCGGAAAATTTCTCCCAGGCGCGCGCGCTCACGGCGATGGTGCGGAACAGCACGAGCGGCGGCGCGCCGCGCATGATGCGGTCGAACTGCTGCTGGATCTCCGCCGCGTAAGGCGGCTCAAGCGGCGCAAGGCGTGACATCGGCAACTCCGATTGCTACAATAACCGTAGCACTACGCTACACTATTTGTAGCGCGCCGCAAGGGAGCCGCCGATGCCGAAACAGGGTTCAGCCATGAAAAAACGCACCGTCCGCGGCTCGAGCTCCGGCCGCCCGGTCATGGCGCTGCTCGACCTGCTGGGCCGGCGCTGGAGCCTGCGCATCATCTGGGAGCTGCGCGACGACCGCTCGCTGACCTCGCGCGCCCTGCGCACCGCCTGCGACGAGGCCTCGCCGACCGTGCTGCAGGCGCGGCTGTCCGAATTGCGCGAAGCCGGCTTTGTCGAGCTCGTCGCCGGTGACGGCTACCGCCTCACCGGGCTCGGAAAAGACCTGGCGGAAAATTTCCTGCCGCTGTACCGCTTCGCCGAACGATGGAGCAGACTGGGCTCGCATTGATCAGGCCGCCGCCACCGTAAGACTGGCGCCGTCGGCCTGCACGATCTTGACCCGGCTGCCGGCCGGCGCATCGGGGCCGGCAACGCGCCAGATCGTATCGTCGATTTTCACCGTGCCGGAGCCGTCGATGATCGGCTTTTCCAGCGTGAACACCCGGCCGACCAGCGCGTCGGTGCGCTTGTTGAGGAACGGGTTGCTCTGGCTGACGCTGCTGTTGCTGCGCGCGACCCGCCGCCACAGCGGCACTGCGGCGACGGCGAACACCGCGAACATCAGCAACTGGGTCTGCCAGGACGGAGCAATCGCGAACGACAACAGCCCGACCAGCAGGGCGGCGAGCCCGAGCCAGAACATGAAGACCCCGGGCGCCAGCAACTCCAGCGCCATCAGGACGAAGCCGAAGATCAGCCAGTTCCAGGTGCCAAGCGTGTAAAACATCTCGGTCATCGTGTGACCCTCTATTCTTTCTCGTTATCGACCTGGAAAACAAAACGGCAGTGCGCCCCCTCTCCCCTTGTGGGAGAGGGTTGGGGTGAGGGGTTCAGGTCTATCGATGGTCCGTAACCCCTCACCCGGATCGCATCTGACGATGCGATCCGACCTCTCCCACAAGGGGAGAGGTGATACGGAGCAAACCGCGACAACCTTCATCATCGAACCAACTCTTAGCGTTGCGGCGGCACCGCCGGCGGGATCGGACCGGTGCTCGGCACCGAGCCGCGGCGCGCGGCCTGGGCGGCAACCGCGCCTTCGCCGAAAGTCGCTTTCGCGATCTCGCCGATGCCGGCCAGCGATCCCAGAATGCTCATCGCCTCGATCGGCAGCATGACGATTTTCTGGTTCGGCGAGTCCGCGAGCTGTCCGAACGCCTTGATGTACTTGTCGGCGATGAAATAGTTCAGCGCGGCGACGTCGCCCTTGGCAATGGCCTCAGAGACCATCTGCGTCGCCTTGGCCTCGGCTTCGGCGGAACGCTCGCGCGCCTCGGCGTCGCGGAACGCGGCTTCCTTGCGGCCTTCGGCCTGCAGGATCTGGCCCTGCTTGGCGCCCTCGGCGCGAAGGATTTCCGACTGCCGCTGGCCCTCGGCCTGCAGAATGTCGGCGCGCTTGACGCGTTCGGCCTTCATCTGGCGTCCCATCGCCTCGACCAGATCGGCGGGCGGCACGATGTCCTTGATCTCGATACGGTTGACCTTCAATCCCCACGGCGACACCGCGGCATCGACCACGCGCAGCAGGCGCTCGTTGATCTCGTCGCGATGCGACAGCACCTGATCGAGATCCATCGCGCCCATCACCGAGCGGATGTTGGTCATGGTCAGCACGATGATCGCCTGATCGAGGTTGGATACTTCGTAACTCGCCTTGGCGGCGTCGAACACCTGATAGAAGGCGACGCCATCCACCGTCACGGTGGCATTGTCCTTGGTGATCACCTCCTGCTCGGGAATGCTGATCACCTGCTCCATCATGTTCATCTTGCGCCCGACCCGGTCGAAATAGGGAACGATGATGTTCAGGCCGGGCGACAGCGTGCGGGTGTATTTGCCGAACCGCTCGATGGTCCAGTCGTAGCCCTGCGGCACCGTCTTGACGCCGGCAAACAGCGTGAAAATAACCAGCAGCACGAATGCAATGGCGAAGATGTCAAAGCCGCTCATAAATCCTCCAAAGCCGCAAAGTCAGTTGCTCGCGGACGTCTATTATTTGGTCTGAAGTCCGGCCGCGCCGGTTCAGTATAACCTTTTGGATACAGGTAAGGAGGGGTTTGGCGACCGCCAAGGGGTCACCGCCCGGTCGCCGGGCAAGTGCCTCGTTTCGCTGGCGAAGCCGCCGGCATCACTTAATCGTCAAATCCAGGCTTTCAGATCCAGCCTTCTAGATCCAGCCTTCTAGATCCAGCCTTCTAGATCCAGCCTTCTAGATCCAGCCTTGCAGCTCCCGCAGCACCAGCTGGCGGATCACGTCCATGCCGGGTTCGCTGTCGTTCAGGCAGGGAATTGCCGAAAATTCCTCGCCGCCATTGTGCTTGAATATCTCGGCGTTTTCCTGCGCGATTTCTTCCAGGGTTTCGAGGCAATCCGCCGAAAAGCCGGGGGTCACCACCGCAATGCGGCGCACGCCGTCCTTGGCCAGCTGCTCGATGGTCTTGTCGGTATAGGGCTGCAGCCACGCGTCGAAGCCAAAACGGGACTGGAAGGTCAGCATCAGCTTGCCGGCATCGAGGCCCATGCGCCGGCGCAGGGCGTCCATGGTGGCGACGCATTGCGCCTGGTAGGGATCGCCCTTGTCGATGTATTTCTGCGGCATGCCGTGGAACGAGGCCAGGATCAGCTCCGGCTCGAACGGCAACGTCTTGACGTGGGCCTCGATCGAAACCGCCAGCGCGTCGATATATTCGGCATCGACGTAATAGGGCGGCGTGACCCGCACCGTCGGCTGCGCCCGCATCCCGGCGAGCACGCGAAACACCTCGTCGCAGACGGTGGCGGAGGTCGCCGCCGAATATTGCGGATAGAGCGGCACCACCAGCAGCCGGTCGCAGCCCTGCGCGGTCAAGGCCTCGATGCGCGATGCGATCGACGGGTTGCCGTAGCGCATCGCCCAGTCCACCACGACATGATCGTGGTCGGCGATGGCGGCAGCCAGCTTCTCGGACTGCGCGCGGGTGATGGTCTTGAGCGGGGATTCGTTCTTCTCGGTGTTCCAGATCTTCAAATAGTCGCGCGCCTTGCGACGGGGGCGCACCTGCAGGATGATGCCGTTCAGCACCAGCTTCCAGAGCAGCCCCTGATTTTCGATCACGCGGGGATCGGACAAGAATTCCCTGAGATAGACCCGCACGCCGCGCGCGTCGGCGGTGTCGGGGGTGCCGAGATTGACCAGCAGGACGCCGACGCGTCCCGGGCTGATACCGGCGGCAGGCTCGGCATCGGGCCTGGCTTCCGGCTTGGCGGTTTCGATGGCTACAACTGCTGTCATAATGCCTGTGGCTTCGCGCGTTGGGGTATCCTTGTCAAGACAATGGCCGGTTCGATACTGTCACGTTTTACCGAGCCAAGCGAAGCATCGGCCGATGCATCGGGGGGAACCATGACGATCGCCGAGTGGTGCGTTTTCGGAACGTTGATGCTCTATCTCCTGACGATCGTGCCGATCAAGTGGATCGGGTTCCGCCGTTTCGACAACGCCAGACCGCGCGACCCCGGCTTCTATGACGACCCGATCGCCGCGCGGGCGCTGGGCGCGCATCAGAACGGCATCGAGGCATTTCCGTTCTTCGCCGTCGCGGTGCTGCTGGCGGAATTCCGGGCCGCGCCACAGCACCTGATCAACGAGCTGGCGGTGCTGTTCCTGATCGTGCGGATCGCCTACGTCTTCACCTATCTCGGCAACCGCCCGACGCTGCGCTCGATCCTGTGGAGCATCGGCTTTGCGATCAATATCGGCATCTTCTTCCTGCCGGCGATCCGGGGCTGGCTGCCGGGGTAAAGTGTGCCTCTGAAAGCGACAGGCTCCGCGAGAGCAATCCGGCCCATCAACGTCATTGCGAACCAACGGGTCGGCGCATAGCGCCGCCCGATGACAGGCTCCGCGAAGCAATCCATTTCGCGGCGGCGCCGGTTGTGAGATGGATTGCTTCGTCGCAAGCGCTCCTCGCAATGACGTTGAGGGAGTTTCGATTCAGCTTTGAACAGCAGATACACGGCCACGTTCTCGCGGCACGATTTGCCCGAGGTTTGCCTGTCGTTGTCCCTCAAGAAGGAGGGAGCAGGGAATGCCGGATGCGCGCTGCACCCGCGGTCTCGTGTGCGAAGTCGTGCAAAAAAAGCTGCACACGAGCATACAGGGCAG
>NZ_JAUSLT010000072.1 GCF_030646015.1 Bradyrhizobium sp. | reverse complement strand
GCATCGGCACGTCCGAGGTGGAGCATGTGCTCGCCACCCAGACGCTGATCCAGAAGAAGGCGAAGAACATGCGCGTCACCGTCTCCGGGCCGCTGCCCGAAGGCGTCGGCGCCAAGGACGTGGTGTCGATATCCGGCTTCGTGCCGGATCCGGACCAGATCGCCGACGAAGCCAAGCGGCTGTCGAAACACCGCGCGCTGAAATATATGGGCCTGACCGCCGGCACCAAGATCACCGACATCAAGCTCGACCGCATCTTCATCGGCTCCTGCACCAACGGCCGGATCGAGGATCTTCGCGCGGCGGCGAAAGTCGTCGACGGCAAGACCGTGAATGCCAATCTCAGCGCCATGATCGTGCCGGGGTCCGGCATCGTGAAGGAGCAGGCGGAAGCCGAAGGCCTCGACAAGATCTTCATCAAGGCCGGCTTCGAATGGCGCGAGCCGGGCTGCTCGATGTGCCTGGCCATGAACCCCGACAAGCTCGCGCCCGAAGAGCGCTGCGCCTCGACCTCGAACCGCAATTTCGAGGGCCGTCAGGGTTTCAAGGGCCGCACCCATCTGGTGTCGCCGGCGATGGCGGCAGCGGCGGCGATCGCCGGGCATTTTGTCGACATCCGGGAGTGGCGGTAAACCGCCACTTGATCAGGAGGTGGCGGTAAACCGCCACTTGCCTCAACCCTGACATTTCCCGGAAACCTCCCGTTAAAGAACCGGGAGCAGACTGACCCCTTGCGGGAATGAATTTCGCAGGGAGCGGGCTGTGGCCGACAAGCCGGTATTCGTCGATCTGATCAGCGAGGCGACCCGCCAGGTGCGGCGGCGCATCGTGCGGCAGGTCGTGGCGCCCGAGGCCAAGCACGAATCGCGGCTCGCTCACCGCTCGAACGGGATGGCGCAGTGGCGGGAGCAGACGTTCACGCCATGGAAGCTCAAGCCCTGGAACTGGAAAGATTGGGATTGAGCGCCGGCCATGACGGCCTGCGACCGACATCAGGCGCCCCATCGGGCGCCTGAATCATTTCAACTGCGTTGCTGATCTCACCAATAGACCGGCAAGCGATGGCGAACGCGCCAGTGGTGGTGATGCCACGGGCGATAGCGGCAGATCTTGCGCGGGCCGTAATAGGTCCAGACCACCTTGCAGAACCGGCGCGGGTAGTAATAGCGCTGCGGATAGTAGACCGGCGCGTAGCCATAGTAGCGCGGGCGGATATGGTGGCGATGATGGAAGTAGGCGCGTCGCGGCCCGACATGATGGTGCCGGACAATTCCCGGCGCGGTGAAACGATAGCCGCCGCCCCGATGGAATGCCGGAGCTGCGCGAAAACCGCCACCGCGAAACACGGCGCCACCGCCGCGGAAACCTCCACTGTGAATGGCTGCACCGCCACCCCGGAAGCCACCGCCACCGCCGCCACCATGGCCGTGGCCACCTCTGACTTCCGTCGTCAGTCCGTCCGAGGCGTATTTCGCTGATGGCGCGGCACCGGGATTGATCAGCGACAAAGCCTCGGCGCGCTGGCCCGTCGCGGCCGTGAGCAGCAGCATCGCAGCCGCCGCAAGACCCAACGAGCGGAAGGAACTGCGGATCGCGCCGCGTCCCCGATCTGGAACCTTCATCATGAAAACCTCCCCGAATGAATGACGAAGGCGAGGCCATGCAGCCATCGGCCGTTCGGCAAGTCCATTTGCGATCGCTCCCGATATTAAATTAAGTTTGGCGACGTGAACGCGCCATGAATGAAGCGCGAATTCAAGATCGCCGCGGCTTGCGGCAGCAAGCGCGCATCAGCGCCGGACAGGAATTCCACATGACCGTCTATGTGATCGTGCAACTGAAGATGACGGACCGCGCCGCCTATGATCGCTATCAGGCCCGGTTCTTCGACGTGTTCAGAAAATTCAGCGGGCGGCTGCTGTCCGCGGATGAACACCCGTTGGTGCTGGAAGGCACGTGGGATCGCGACAAGCTGGTGCTGATGTCGTTTCCCGACGAGGCCGCCTACCGTGCCTGGGCGGACTCGCCGGAGTATCAGGAGATTTCGAAAGACCGCAAAGCCGGCGCGCAGGCCGTCGTGCTGCTGGCGAAGGGGTTTGCGCCGAGGGCTTAGCTAGCCGCGATTACCACCAGCCCGGTCCAAAGCCGAAGCCGAACGTGAATGGCGCCGGCACGGAATAGGGATATGGCCGATAGTAATAGGGCCTGGCGTAATAACGGGGGTGAGGCCGGTGATACGTCCGGTAGCCGTGGTGATGATATCGCCGATGGGTGCGCCGCGCGCTGATGTCGGTCGCGCGCTGTGCGGCCGCTGTTTGCATCGTCGGTTTCGAGGACGCCGCGGCTGTCGCAGCCTGGCCGCTAACGGCCAAAGCTACCGTTACGATGGCTGCGCCAATCCACGTCTTCATGACTAGCCGGGCCGCCAATAGCAGTTCATGCGCGGCGTGATCACCGTGCCGCTCGGCCGGTATTCCTGCACATAGGTCGCGGTGCAGTCGCGCACCGCATTGCGACCGGGATTGTACTGGGGATAGACGGGCGGTCGCCACTCTTCACGGGGATACACCGGCACGCGGCGGATGACGCGCCGCCGCTGTTGTGCCGACGTATCGGTCGGCGCGGCCTGGGCAGTCCTCATTCCGGAAGGCGCGGTTTGCGCCTGCGCGACCGCTCCGGACATCAAGAGTCCGGCAAACGCAGCCAGTGTTGCCGCCGTCACAATCCGCATCATCACGCCTCAGGCCAGTTGGTGGCCGCAACGTCTCCGATTGCCGCGCCGAGGTCAACTCATTCGGGCCACAAAACCGGTAGGGCATGCCGGGGGAACCCGCGAAGCCCTTTGTTTGACGCGTTTTCTTCACACGAACCGGTACCCACTTCGCTCGAAAACGCTATAAGCAGAGCCGATGTGGACAACAGCAAAAGCGCCGTCGCTGGCTGAGATGGAGGCCATGGCGCACGAGATTTTCGAGCGCCTGCCCAAGGGATTCCGCGCGTTGTGCGAGGGCGTGATCCTGCGCGTCGACGATTTCCCGACCGACGAGGTGCTGGAGGAAATGCGGGCGGAAAGCGAATTCGACCTGCTCGGCCTTTTTCAGGGCATTGGACTGCCGTTCCGCAGCAATGACGACAGCGGCCGGCTGCCCAACATGGTCTGGCTCTACCGCCGCCCGATCCTGGATTACTGGGCCGAACATGAGGAGACGCTGGGCCATATCGTCCGCCACGTGCTGATTCACGAAATCGGCCACCATTTTGGCCTGTCGGACGCCGATATGGAGGCGATCGAGGCGCAGGCCGATTAGGGCTTTGTCAGGCGATTTGCCCTTTAATGCCGGGTCTATTCGCGATAAACCATCCGCCGAACCCAACCCTTGAAGCTAAACCCTGGCCGAGAAGTGCAACCGATGGACAAGTTCACCACGCTGGAAGGCGTCGCGGCGCCGCTGAAGATCATCAATGTCGATACCGACATGATCATCCCGAAACAGTACCTGAAGACCATCAAGCGCACCGGCCTCGGCACCGGGCTGTTCTCGGAACAGCGCTACAAGGACGACGGCAGCGAGAACCCGGATTTCATCCTCAACAAGCCGGCCTATCGTCACGCCAAGATCCTGGTCGCGGGCGACAATTTCGGCTGCGGCTCGAGCCGCGAGCACGCGCCGTGGGCGCTGCTGGATTTCGGCATCCGCTGCGTGATCTCGACCTCGTTCGGCGACATCTTCTACAACAACTGCTTCAAGAACGGCATCCTGCCGATCCGCGTCACCCAGGACGACCTCGACAAGCTGTTCGACGATGCCGAGCGCGGCGCCAATGCGACGCTGTCGATCGATCTCGCCTCCCAGGAGATCCGCGGCCCCGACGGCGGCACGGTGAAGTTCGAGATCGATCCGTTCCGCAAGCACTGCCTGATGAACGGCCTCGACGACATCGGCCTCACCATGGAGAAGAAGGCGTCGATCGACGCCTATGAGGAAAAGGCCAGGACCGCGCGCGCCTGGGCCTGATCTCGTTTTATTAAGACGCGTTTTCTTCACGCGAACCGGTTCCCACTTCGCTCGAAAACGCTTTCGCCCGCGAGCCACTTCGCACAAAAGCGCTACGGAAGGTGACGCATGCGGCCTGACGTCGTCACCTTCTGGCATGGCCCGCTCGACCGCCTGCGCCAGACCTGCCTCCGCTCGCAGGTCGAGGCCGGCCATAACGTCACCGTCTACAGTTTCGATCCGCTGGCGGGCTTGCCCGACGGCGTCGGCAATGCCGAGGCCGAAGCCATCCTGCCGCACGCCTTCTCCGAAAAGCTACGTCCGCCGCAACCGGACGGAAGCTGGCGCGACTGGACCACGCTGCAGTTTTCGGATTTTTTCCGGATGCGGCTGATGGCAGAGCGCGCCGGGCTGTGGCTCGACGCCGACGTGCTGCTGCTCAAGCCGGTCGAAATCGATCCGGCCAAGCCCTTTTTCGCCTGGGAACGCCCACGCCAGCTCGGCAACTCGGTGCTCTATCTGCCGGCGGACGATCCCATCGTCGTGGCGTTCGAAGCGCTGATGCGGCAGGACGAGCTGACGCCGGACTGGCTGGCGCTACGGCATCGCATGGTCTTCAGCTGGCGCAAGCTGCGCGGCAAATCGAACCGGCTCGCCGACATTCGCGTCGCGATCTTTGGGCCGGCGGCGCTGACCGCACTGGCCGCGCGCGGCGGCGAACTCGGTTACGCCTTACCGAAGAAATCGTTCTACGCCGTTCACGCCGAACCGGCGCTGTTCTTCGATCCCTCCGATTTTGCATCCCTGATCGGCGATCCCGACATCACGGGGCTGCACATTTCACCGAAAGGCCGTGGCAACGAGCCGCCGGTGCCCGGCAGCCTCTATGCATGGGCGGCAGAGCGGTTCGGCCGGCCTTAGGTCGCCTCCGGCGCCGCCGGCGAGCTTGATCTACCGCAACGACCGTTCCCCTGGTTGCGCTCATATGGGTCAAATTCTGCACCTAGCGGAGGCACCCATGACGGCCCAAGAGCACCCGTTTTCTCGCGTCGAAGCGCTGATCAATACCTTTGCCGACTGGCTCAGGCACCGGCAGGACCTCAGCGAGATTCGCCGGATGGACACGACCCAGTTCGACAAGATCGCCAGCGATTTGCGGGTGTCGCCCAGCGAACTCGATGAGTTGGTCCGGCAGGGTCCGCACGCCGCGGACGAACTGCCCAAGCTGCTCAAGGTTCTCGGCATCGACGAAGCCGATCTGGCGCGGACCGAGCCCATGGTGCTGCGCGATATGGAACGGGTCTGCGCCTTGTGCGCCAGCAAGCGCCAATGCGACCGCGATCTCGCCGACGGGACCTCGGCCGAGCATTATGAGGGATATTGCCTCAACGCGCCCACCATTGACAGCCTGAACCGACCGGTGAAGCAGTAAGGTCTGGCGCCGCAGGCCAGTGGATAAATGAAGATGTCGCGCACGGTCTGGATACGCATTGTGCTGGCCGCCGCAATCGCGCTGGCGGCGCTGTTTTTCATCCGGCTGCACAATGCCGGCGGCGCGTCCTCCGACAGCGCGACGGGATATCGCCTGGCTGCCGCCTGGTGCAAGGATTGTCACTCGATCGAGGCGGCGACCGCCGGGGCCAGCAGCGGCCCGCCGGATTTCACCGCGATCGCCGACAGGCGCGCGACCACCGCGCTTTCGCTCAAAGTGTTCCTTCAGACCAGCCATCCCACCATGCCGAACCTCATCCTCAAGCCGGATGAGAGCGACAGTCTGGTGAATTACATTCTGAGCCTGAAGCGGAATTAATCCCGTCAAGACTGTCCCATCGCAGAGATTGTTCTTCTTCCCCTCTCCCCTTGTGGGAGAGGGTGGACGCGATGCGCAGCATCGCGGAGGGGTGAGGGGTTTGTCTCCGCGGATAGAGACCCCTCATCCGGCGCGGACTGCGTCCGCGCCACCTTCTCCCACAAGGGGAGAAGGGAAGAATCAATGCGCCATCGCCGCGATCGCGTCGGCGATCGCAATCGTGCGCTTCGCCATGTCGGCGTGCAACCGCTCCACCATCTGGCCGTCGAGCGAAATCGCGCCGCGCGCGGCGTTCTCCGGCCGCTCGAACGCCGCGATGATCTTGCGGGCGTGGGCGACTTCCTCCGCCGGCGGCGTGAAGATTGCGTTGCAGGCCTCGATCTGGCCGGGATGGATCAAGGTCTTGCCGTCGAATCCGAGATCGCGGCCCTGCGTGCATTCCTGGCCGAAACCGTCGACATTGCTAAAATCGCTGTAGGGTCCGTCGAGAATTTCGAGGCCGTGGGCACGGGTGGCGAGGATGCAAGGACAGGGGCCGCGTTCTCGCCGCGGTGAAGAACCCCCTACACCGGCAACCCATTCTGCTGCGCCAGTTCCTTCAGCGAGGCCTGCGGCCGCGCCCCGATGTGCTGAATCACTTCCGCCGCCGCGAGCGCCCCTAACCGTCCGGCATTCTCGAAGCCGGAGCCGCGCACCAGGCCGAACAGGAAGCCGGCGGCGAACAGGTCGCCGGCGCCTGTGGTGTCGACCATGCGGTCGATCGGGAAGGCCGGCACAGCGACGACACCGTTCTTCGACGCGACCACGCAGCCCTTCTCGCTGCGGGTGACGATTCCGAGTTTTGTATCCTCGCGCAACTGTTTCAACGCCGTCTCGAAGTCGGACGTCTGGTACAGCGAATGCAGCTCGGCTTCGTTGGCGAAGATAAGATCGACGGTACCCTTACGCATCAAATCGAGAAACTCGTCGCGGTAGCGATCGACGCAGAAGGAATCCGACAGCGTCAGCGCCACCTGGCGGCCGGCGCCGTGGGCGATGGTGGCGGCTTTCACGAACGCTTCCTTGGCGCTCTTGGGATCCCAGAGATAGCCTTCGAGATAGATGATGCCGGAGGCCGCGATTTGGGCTTCGTCGATATCGGCAGGCGTCAGGTCCTGCGCGGCGCCGAGATACGTGTTCATGGTGCGCTCGCCGTCCGGCGTCACCAGAATGTAGGAGCAGCCGGTGGCGGGTCCGCCGGCCGCGGCCTTGGTCTCGAACGTGACGTCGGCGGCGCGGATGTCGTGGGTATAGAGACGGCCGATCTGGTCATCCCGGACCTTGCCGACATAGGCGGCGCGGGCGCCGAGATTGGCGATCCCGACAATGGTGTTGGCGGCCGAGCCGCCGGACATTTCGGTGGCCGGGCCCATGTCGTTGTAGATCGCCAGCGCGCGGGACTCGTCGATCAGCGCCATGCCGCCCTTGGTCATGCCGTGGCGGGCCAGAAAGGCCTCGTCGGTCTGCACCAGCACGTCGAAAATCGCATTGCCGATCCCGAGAACGTCGTATTTCGCTGTGGTCATCGATCAGTCCTGTTGCGGCAATGGCGGGGTTTTAGGTGCTGCGGCCTATCACGATCGGCCTATGGCCAGCAAGCGACGCTGCTATAAGACGACAATGATCCGCTCCTTCCTCACGGTCTCCTCGGGAACGCTGGCCTCGCGGCTGCTCGGCTTCGCGCGCGATGCGATGCTGGCGGCGCTGCTCGGCACGGGTGCCGTCGCCGATGCGTTCCTGGTGGCGTTTCAGGGGGTCAATGTCGTCAGGCGCCTGCTGACCGAGGGGGCGCTGAACGCCTCATTGGTGCCGGCCTGGCTGCGGGTGCGCGAGACCGAAGGTGCTGTGGCGGCGGCGGCGTTCGCGGGCAGCGTGCTCGGCACCGTCAGCGCCGCACTGGTGGCGGCGGCGGCCTTGATCGGCCTCTTGATGCCGCTGGTGATCTCGGCGCTGGCGCCGGGCTTTGCCGCGACGGCGACGCTGCAACTGGCGGTCGACGACGCCAGGTTGATGCTGCCGTATCTCGCCTTCGCCGGCCCCGTCACCGTGATGATGGCGCTGTTGAACGCGCAGGGACGTTTTGCGCTGACCGCTTTCTCGCCGCTGCTGTTCAACATCGCGCTGATTGCGGTGATGGCGGCGCTGCTGGTGTGGCGGCAGGACGCCGGCTTCGCCGCGCTAATCGTCGCCGCCACGGTGGGTTTGGCCGGGCTGCTGCAATTGCTGATCCTGGTGTCGCATGGCGGCGGAATCGCAACGCCGCTGCGCATCAGCTTCGATCCGCAGATGCGCGGCTTTCTCGGCAAGGCGGTTCCCGGCATGATCGCCGGCGCGGGGCCGCAATTGCTGATCCTCGGCGGCGCCGTCATCGCCTCGTCATCGCCCTCGGCGGTGTCGTGGCTGTATTTTGCCAATCGCCTGATCGAATTGCCGCTCGGCTTGGTCGGCGTCGCCATGGGCGCCGTGCTGGTGCCCGAGCTGACGCGCGGCGTGCGCGCGAACGATTCCGGCGCCATCGCGCATGCCGAATCGCGCGGGCTCGAACTCAGCGTCGGCCTCGCGCTGCCGGCGACGCTGGGATTGATCGCGCTCAGCGAACCGATCGTGCGCCTGCTGTTCCAGCACGGCGCCTTCACCGCGGCCGATACCGCCGCAACCGCGCAGGCGCTGATGTGGCTGGCGCTCGGCCTGCCCGCGCATGTATTGATAAAAGCGCTGTCGCCGGCGTTTTTCGCGCGCGAGGATACACGCACGCCGCTGTGGGCGACGTTGAAGGGATTTGCGCTCGCGATCGTGCTGGCCGTGGTGCTTGGCCATATCTACGGCGCGCGCGGGATCGCGGCGGCGATCGCGCTCGGGGCGTGGAGCAGCGCGCTCAGCCTGATCCGGCAGGGTGCTGCGACCTTCGGTTTTTCGATTGATGCCGCCGCGTGCCGGCGGCTGCCGCGCATCGTCGTGGCGGCGCTTGTCATGGGCGGGCTGCTGTGGCTGGCGGCGGCGTTCGTACTGCCCACAGCGGCAACCGCACACGGCCTCGTGCAGGCGGCGCTGCTGGGAGTGCTGATCGCGGGCGGAATGGCGGTTTACGGCGGACTTCTGGCCTGGTTCGGCGTCACCAGCTGGGCCGAAGCGGTGACCGCGATCCGCCAAACCAGGGCTTCCGGCTTGCGCAGCTAGGCCCCGCGTGGCATGGGACGGCCCGAAACAGGGAAGCTGACAATGGCGATGGTTGAACGGGTATTTTCGGGCGTCCAGCCGACGGGCAATCTGCATCTCGGCAATTACCTCGGCGCGATCGTCAATTTCGTCAAACTGCAGGAGACGCATAATTGTCTCTATTGCGTCGTCGACATGCACGCCATCACGCAGCCGGTGGAGGTATGGGGCGGCCCGGCCGAGCTGGCGCGCAATACCCGCGAAGTGACCGCGGCCTTCATCGCCTCAGGCATCGATCCGAAAAAACATATCGTGTTCAACCAGAGCCAGGTGCTCGAACACGCGGAGCTGGCGTGGATCTTCAATTGCGTGGCGCGGATCGGCTGGCTCAACCGCATGACCCAGTTCAAGGACAAGGCCGGCAAGGATCGCGAGGCCGCCTCCGTCGGACTGTACGATTATCCGGTGCTGATGGCGGCCGACATTCTGGTGTATCGCGCTACCCATGTGCCTGTTGGCGAAGACCAGAAACAGCACCTCGAACTGTCGCGCGACATCGCGCAGAAATTCAACAATGACTTTTCCGAGTCGATCCGCAGCCATGGCTTCAACGACGGCTTGTTCTTTCCGCAGCCGGAGCCGCTGATCACCGGCCCCGCGACGCGGGTGATGTCGTTGCGCGACGGCACCAAGAAGATGTCGAAGTCGGATGCGTCGGACAATTCGCGGATCAACCTCACCGACGACGCCGACACCATCGCGCAGAAAATCCGCAAGGCGAAGACCGATCCGGAGCCGTTGCCGTCGGAGGAAAAGGGTCTCGAGACCCGTCCCGAGGCCGACAATCTGGTCGGGATCTATGCCGCTTTGTCGGGCCGAACCAAGGCCGACTTGCTCGGCGAATTCGGCGGCGGGCAATTTTCGGCCTTCAAGAATTCGCTGGTCGAACTGTGCGTTACAAAACTGTCGCCGATCGCCTCCGAGATGAAGCGGCTGATGGCGGACCCCGGCACCATCGATGCGGTGCTGGTCGACGGCGCCGCGCGCGCCCGGGTGATCGCCGCCGAAACCATGCGGGCGACCCGCGACATCGTCGGTTTCGTCAGCAAGCGCTAGGTTTCCACGCCTTCGCCACAATTGATCCAACGCAAAGCGCCTGCACAGCCGCTTGTGGAGCAGGGCCGCGCCGTGGCAGCATGCGTCGGTTTGGCGCAGCATCGGGACATGCATGACCACCCAGCGACGAAGCTACGAGACCGGCCACAAGCCGAAATGCCTTGTCATCGTTGACGACAGCGCGGAATGGGACCGCGCGGTCTATTATGCCAGCCGCTGGGCGATCCGCGTCGGCGGCGGCGTGGTGATGCTGCGCGTCATCGAGACCGAGGACCAGAACCAGCAATGGCTCGGGGTCGCCGACATCATGCGCGCCGAGGCCGAGGAGAACGCCAACGCCGCGCTCGATCGCGCCGCCGGCCGCGCCAACGGCATCGCCGCGATCACCCCCGAACGCGTGATCCGGGAAGGCGACGCCACCGGCCAGATCCTCGACGTGATCGACAAGGACGTCGATATCGCGATGCTGGTGCTGGCCGCCAACCCCGGTGCGGAGGGCCCCGGCCCGATCATCACCACCATGGCCAAGACGGTCGGCTCGTTTCCGATTCCCGTCATTATCGTGCCCGGCGATCTCAGCGACGCGGATATCGACGGATTGTCGTAGGTCGTCTCCCCTCCCCCCGCGAAGCGGCGGGGAGGGGTCGGGGGTGGGGGGTGCTTCCGCAAACCCGCTGACAGTCGAATGCGCTGATAGACCCCCCACCCCCGACCCCTCCCCACCACGCGCAAGGGCGCGTGGGAGGAGGGGAGAAGAGCGCCGAACATCGGATGAGCGTGAGCATCTGACCCACTTTGCGGAACTGCCCTGCGCCCCTTGATCGTGCATCCGCCGTCGCCATCTGCTAAGAGGTCAGCCACGCGCCGGCCTTGAACCGGTGTCGCAGGAGAAAGCCATGTTCATCCAGACCGAAGCCACGCCCAATCCCGCCACCCTGAAATTCATTCCCGGCCGCATCGTGCTCGAGGGCGGCACCATGGAATTCGCCAATCGCGAAGCCGCGGCGCGCTCGCCGCTGGCGACGCGGCTGTTCGACGTGCCCGGCGTCACCAGCGTGTTCTACGGTTCCGACTTCGTCACCGTGACCAAGGACTCAAGCGACTGGCAGCACCTCAAGCCGTCGATCCTCGGCGCCATCATGGAACATTACATGTCCGGCGCGCCGCTTTTGGCCGACGGCATTGCCGCCAGCGACGAGGCCGCCGACGAGGAAGACGAGTTCTTCAACGAGGCCGACGCCGAGACGGTCGCCACCATCAAGGACCTGATCGAAACGCGGGTGCGCCCGGCGGTCGCCAATGACGGCGGCGACATCACCTTCCGCGGCTTCAAGGACGGCATCGTCTATCTCAACATGAAGGGCGCCTGCGCCGGCTGCCCGTCCTCCACTGCGACCCTGCAGCACGGCATCCAGAACCTGCTGAAGCATTTCGTGCCCGACGTGGTCGAAGTCCGGCCGATGTGAGCTGGGAGCGTCGTAGGGTGGGCAAAGCGAAGCGTGCCCACCAACTTTCGTCCCGTCCTGAAACTTCGAGATAGCGGTGGGCACGGCGCGAAGAGCGCCTTTGCCCACCCTACGAAGCTATAGCCTAGCGTCGCCGCATGCGGCTGATATAACTGCCCCATGCTCATCCTCGCCATCGATACCGCACTGGATGCCTGCGCCGCCGCAGTGCTCGACACGAGCACGAGCCAACTCATCGCGCAGGAATCGCAGGCGATGAAGCGCGGCCATGCCGAGGCCCTGATGCCGCTGATCGCGCGCGTCATCAAGGCGTCCGGCGTTGCCTACGTTGCGCTCGACCGCATCGCGGTGACCACCGGGCCCGGCAGCTTTACCGGCTTGCGGGTCGGACTCTCCGCGGCGCGCGGCATTGGCCTCGCCGCCAACAGACCGGTGGTCGGGCTGACCACGCTGACGGCCTATGCCGCGCCCGTCGTCGCCCAGAACGCCGCGCAGCCGGTGATCTCGGCGATCGATGCGCGGCATGACCATGTGTATTTTCAGGTGGTGAGCGGCGACGGCAGTTCGCTGGTCCGGCCACGCGTCGCGCCGGTCGAGGAAGCGCTCGCCGCGGCACAGTTCGGCGCACCGCATCTGGTCGGTAACGCCGCCCAGATTCTCGCTGACCGCTGGCCGGCCGATGCGCCGGCTCCGTTCAAGGTCGATCCGCAACCGGCGCCCGACATCGCCTGGGTGGCGTGGCTCGGCGCCGCGGTCAGTCCGGACGCCGCACCGGCGCGGCCGTATTACCTGCGCGCTCCCGACGCCAAGCCTTCACAGGACGCGCTGCAGAGAGCCGCGCAGCCGCCCTCATCATGATGAGTCAAATACGTTCCTGGTTCGGCGGATGGTGGCGCGGCGGCGCCGCGGTGGTCGAGCCCGCGACCCAGCGCGACGCCGCCCGGCTGGCGCAACTGCACGGCGCATCATTTCACCGCGGCTGGGGCGAAGCCGAATTCGAGACCATGTTGAGCGAGCGCAATACACTGGTTCATCGGCTGAGGCAGGGTCGAAAGATCATCGGTTTCGCGGTGTCGCGGCTGGCCGCCGACGAGGCCGAGATCCTGTCGATCGCGGTTGCCGCCGATCAGCGCGGCCGTGGCCTGTCGCACAACCTGCTGCTGACACATCTCGGCCATCTGGCGGGCCGTGGCGTGCGCACCATATTCCTCGAAGTCGAGGAAAATAATCAGCCGGCGCGGCGGCTCTACGAACGGGCCGGTTTTGCCGTCGTCGGACGCCGCGAACGGTATTACCGGGAGGCCAACGGGGAACAATTGAACGCACTTCTGATGCGTCGCGACTTGTCGTAACGCGCCCGGAGTGGCAGAAAGGCCCTTGCAAGGGGCGCATGGTCTTATCGCAGATCATGCGGTGCCGAAGGCGAACGAATCATGACTGCATTGAAATCCACGCCCGTGCCCAAGGCCACCGGTATCGAAGCCCGCTGCGCCGCCACCGGCATGCGCATGACCGAACAGCGCCGCGTCATCGCCCGTGTGCTGGCGGAAGCCATCGATCACCCCGACGTCGAGGAACTGTATCGCCGCTGCGTCGCGGTCGACGACAAGATCTCGATCTCGACGGTGTATCGCACGGTAAAACTATTCGAGGACGCCGGGATCATCGAGCGGCATGATTTCCGCGAGGGCCGCGCCCGCTACGAGCAGATGCGCGACAGCCATCACGACCACTTGATCAATCTGCGCGACGGCAAGGTGATCGAGTTCACCAACGAGGAAATCGAGAAGCTGCAGGCCGAAATCGCCCGCAGGCTCGGCTACAAGCTGGTCGATCACCGGCTGGAACTGTATTGCGTCCCGCTGGACGACGACAAATCCTGATCGCGTGAATAAACCGCGTCGAGACAAAGACCCTTTCGATCTCGTCATTTTCGACTGCGACGGCGTGCTGGTCGACAGCGAAGTGATCTCCTGCGCCGCGCATGCGGAAACCCTGACGCGCCATGGCTACCCGATCACATCGGACCAGGTGCTGGAGCGATTTCTCGGCGTGTCGGATCGCGAAGCCCGCCAAACCATCGAAACCGAACTCGGCCGGCAGCTTCCCGACGATTTTGAATCGCAGATGAAGCAGGCGACGCTGCAGCGCTACGCCGCCGATCTCAAGACTATTCCACATATCAGCGAGGCGATCGCCGCGATCGGCCTGCCGAAATGCGTGGCGTCGAGCGGCACGCCGGAGAAAATTCGCCACGGTCTCGGCTGCGCCGGGCTCTACGATTTGCTGGCGCCCCACATTTTCTCCGCCTCCCAGGTCAACCGCGGCAAGCCGGCACCCGATCTGTTCCTGTTTGCCGCCGGGCAGATGCTGGCGGCGCCGGCGCGCTGCCTGGTGATCGAGGACAGCCTCGCCGGCATCGCCGCCGCGGTCGCCGCCGGGATGCCCGTGCTCGGTTTTTACGGCGGCAGCCATTGCCGCCCCGGTCACGGCGACCGGCTGCGCGCCGCCGGGGCCGCCGCGATATTCGGCGATATGCGGCAATTACCCGATTTGATCGCGCAAATCGGCCGAAATCCGGGCTTTGTCGCTGGATTTTCAGCCCTTTAGCCTATAATTGAGCCCCGCGCCGTAATGGCGCCACCTCAGCACAGCATTCAGGTTCCATGAGCCCGCCGCGCAAGCTGCATATCAAGTCATACGGCTGTCAGATGAATGTCTACGATGCACAACGCATGGTGGACACGCTGGCGCCCGAAGGCTTTGTCGAGACATCAAGCGTGGATGACGCGGACCTGGTGATTCTGAACACGTGTCACATCCGCGAAAAGGCGTCGGAGAAGGTTTACTCCGAACTCGGGCGGCTGCGCGTCGCCAAGGACGAGGCCGCCAGAGCCGGCCGCCAGATGAGCATCGCGGTGGCCGGCTGCGTCGCGCAGGCGGAAGGCGCCGAGATCATCCGCCGCGCGCCCGCGGTCGATGTCGTGGTCGGCCCGCAAAGCTATCATCATCTGCCGCAGCTATTGGCGCGGGCGAAGAGCCACGGCCGCGCGGTGGAGACCGAATTTCCGGTCGAGGACAAATTCGGATTCCTCGCAGCCCCGAAGCCCGATGCGATCCGCGCGCGCGGCGTCTCGTCCTTCGTCACGGTGCAGGAAGGCTGCGACAAGTTTTGCACGTTCTGCGTGGTGCCCTATACCCGCGGCGCCGAAGTTTCGCGCCCGGTGGCGAAAATCGTCGACGACGTGCTGAGACTGGCCGACAACGGCGTGCGCGAAATCACCCTGATCGGCCAGAACGTCAATGCCTATCACGGCGAAGGGCCTGGGGGACGGATCTGGTCGCTCGGCGCGTTGCTGCATCGCCTCGCCGATATCCCCGGGATCGCGCGTCTGCGCTATTCGACCAGCCATCCCCGCGACGTCGACGACACGCTGATCGCGGCGCACCGCGACTTGCCGGCGCTGATGCCCTTCGTGCACCTGCCGGTGCAGTCGGGTTCCGACCGGATCCTGGCGGCGATGAACCGCAAGCACAGCGCCGACGATTACCGCCGCGTCATCGACCGGTTCCGTGCGGTGCGGCAAAATATTGCTTTTTCATCGGATTTTATCGTGGGCTTCCCCACCGAGACCGAGGAAGATTTCGCCGCGACCCTCGCGCTGGTCCGGCAAATCGGCTACGCTGGCGCTTATTCGTTCAAGTATTCGCCACGGCCAGGCACGCCGGCGGCGGACATGCGGGAGACGGTGTCAGCGGCTGAAATGGACGAGCGATTGGTGCGGCTCCAGGAATTGATCGACGGCCAGCAAGCGGCCTTCAATCTGGCTGCGATTGGCAGCACCGTTGACGTGCTGTTCGAACGCGCCGCCCGCAACCCCGGCCAGATCGTCGGCCGCACCGCTTACCTGCAGCCGGCGCATGTGATGGCGTCCCCCGACATCATCGGACAGATATTGCCGGTGACCATCGCCAGCCTCGAGCGCTACAGCCTGCTCGGCGAACTCTCCGGAACGGTCCCTGCACCGCCGGCACCTGCCCGAATGACCGATTCCTCTCACATGATCACGGGAGCCTGAACCCTTGCCAAAAAGCGCATCGGATTCGCCTGCACTCGCTCCCAGCCGCAAATTTGACCGCGACATGCAAATCCCGCCCGAAACGCAGGTCGTCATCGATTTCGACGACAATCGCGCGGCCTCCGCTTTGGTCGGACCCTACGGACAGAACCTGGCGCTGATCGAGCGCCGGCTCGGCGTCGTGGTCGATTCGCGCGGCAATCACATCACCATCGCCGGCTCGCGCGACGGCTGCGATGCCGCGCGGCGCGTGCTGGAGACGCTGTATGCGCAGGCGGTGCAGGGCCACGACCTTGCACAGGGCGACGTCGAGGGCGCGATTCGCGCCGTGATCGCCCAGGGATCGCTGTTCGAATTCGACGCCAAGACCGCGAAGACGGCGTTCGAGACCATCAATCTGCGCAAGCGCCCGGTGCGGGCGCGCACCGCCGCGCAAGACTCGTATATTCGCGCGCTGAAACGCCACGAAATGGTGTTCGGCATCGGCCCGGCAGGCACCGGCAAGACCTGGCTCGCGGTGGCGCATGCCGCCCAACTGTTCGAACGCAAGGAAGTCGATCGCATCATCCTGTCGCGCCCCGCGGTCGAGGCCGGCGAGCGGCTCGGCTTCCTGCCCGGCGATCTCCGGGAGAAGGTCGATCCGTATTTGAGGCCGATCTATGATGCGCTGTACGATTTGATGGATTCGCGGATCGTCGAGCGCGCGCTGCAGGCCGGCGAAATCGAGATCGCGCCGCTCGCCTTCATGCGCGGCCGTACCCTGACCAACGCCGTCATCATCCTGGACGAGGCGCAGAATACCACCTCGATGCAGATGAAGATGTTCCTGACCCGGCTCGGCGAAAACAGCCGCATGATCATCACCGGCGATCCCTCCCAGGTCGATCTGCCGAACGGCCAGACTTCGGGGCTTGCGGAAGCCGCGCGACTGCTCGATGGCGTCGAAGGCATTGCCCAAGTGAAATTCACCGCCGAGGACGTGATCCGCCATGAACTGGTGGCGCGGATCGTCGCCGCCTATGAAGGATTGCCGCAGAAGCCGGTAACCAGCAGGCCTTGATGCCCAACTCTGACGCCAAGCGCGCGCCGGGGACGAGCCCCGGCCGCAACGGAAATTCCGGACCGATGCCGCCCCTTGCGCTTCCCATCCCCGAGGTTCTCGTCGTCGCCGATTGCTGGCAGGCCGAACCCGACGCCGAAGCAGTGGTGCATCGCGCCATCGCGGCGGCGGCCGAGAGCGTCGATGCGGATGTCGGCGACGCCGAGCTTGCGGTCATGCTGACCGACGATGCCGGCATTCGCACGCTGAACAGCAATTGGCGCGGCATCGACAAGCCGACCAACGTGCTGTCGTTTCCGGCGCTGCAGCCGACCGGTCCCGTTGGACCCGACGACGCGCCGCGCATGCTCGGCGACATCGCCATCGCCTACCAGACCACGCGGAAGGAAGCCGACGACGAACAAAAGCCGTTCGATCATCACCTCAGCCATCTGGCGATCCATGGCTTCCTGCATCTGATCGGCTACGACCACGAAAAAGACGGCGAGGCCGAAGCCATGGAAGCCCTCGAGCGGCAGATCCTGGCGCAACTCGGCATTCCCGATCCGTATACGGATCGAGATCCCTATGCGGATCGGGATCCCGATGCCGGCCGGGAGCGGATGGACTGAGATGCCGGACTCCGACCCGATCCACGACAATCCGCGCGACATCCGCAACCTGCCGGCGGTGGTGCAGGAAGGCGAGGTGATGCGTCCCGCCGCCGACAACTGGCTGACCCGTGCGATCCGCACCCTGTTCGGCTGGAAGCCGGGATCGGTCCGCGACGATCTGCAGGTCGTGCTCGACGCCTCGACGCCCGACGAGGTCGGGTTTTCCGCCATCGAGCGCACCATGCTGCGCAATATCCTCGGCCTGCACGAGCGCCGCATCGCGGACGTGATGGTGCATCGCGCCGACATCGTCGCGGTCAAGCGCGACATTGCGCTCGGCGAACTGATGAGCCTGTTCGAAAGCGCGGCGCATTCGCGCCTGGTGGTCTACAACGAAACCCTCGACGATCCCGAAGGCATCGTTCACATCCGCGACCTCCTGGCCTTCATGACATCAAGCGCGCGCGTGCCCGATACCAGCAAGGCCAAGAAGAAAAAGCCGTTGCCGGCCGGGCTCGACCTGCGCTCGGTCAACCTCGCGATGGCGCTCGCCGACGCCAACATCATCCGCAAATTGCTGTTCGTGCCGCCGTCGATGCGGGCGATCGACCTGCTGGCGCAGATGCAGGCCTCGCGCATTCACCTGGCGCTGGTGGTGGACGAATATGGCGGCACCGACGGGCTGGTCTCGATCGAGGACATCGTCGAGCAGATCGTCGGCGAGATCGACGACGAGCATGACAGCGACGAGCCGCCGGCGATCGTGCGGCAGGCGGACAATTCCTTCATCGCCGACGCGCGCGCCAGCCTCGACGACGTCCGCACCATGATCGGCGAGGAGTTCGTCACCGGCGAGGCCGGCGAGGAAGTCGAAACCCTCGGCGGCTATCTCGTGACCCATGTCGGCCGCCTGCCGGTACGCGGCGAAGTCATTTCCGGCCCCGGCAATTTCGAGATCGAAGTGCTCGACGCCGATCCGCGGCGCGTCAAGCGGCTGCGCATCGCCACCCGCAAGGAGCGCCCCGTGGCGCGGCCGACGCGCGAGAGCCGCCGCCGCGATACCGCGGCGGAGGCTGGCCAGCCGCAGGCCAACGACAATGCGAGCCCGCGATCCGGCGATGGAGCCGGGTCGCAGTGATCGCAGCCGACAAACTCCGCGCCGCTATTCTGGCGATCCTCCTGGCTTGGGGCTGGAAGCGCGCCGCCATTGCGCTGGTCGCAGGCGCGCTGTCGGCGCTGGCGATGGCGCCGTTCAATGCATGGCCGGTGCTGTTTCTGACCTTTCCGGTCATGGTCTGGCTGATCGATGGCGCCGGCGCCGGACGCTGGCGCGGCGTGCCGGCGGCCGCGATGGCGGGCTGGTGGTTCGGCCTCGGCTATTTCGTGCCGGGCCTGTACTGGATCGGCTACGCGTTCCTGGTCGATGCCCCCACCTTCGCCTGGCTGCTGCCGTTCGCCGTGCTGGGCCTGCCCGCCTATCTCGCGCTGTTCACCGCATTCGGTTTCGCGCTGGCGCGGCTGATCTGGACCCGGGAAGGCACACGGGTGATCGCGCTCGCGGCCAGCCTGACGGTGAGCGAATGGCTGCGCGGTCAGGTGCTCACGGGTTTTCCCTGGAATGCGTTCGGCTATGCGCTGACCGAGCCGCTGGCGCTGGCGCAGACGGCGTCGCTGATCGGCTTGTGGGGCCTGACATTTCTGAGCGTTGCGATCTTCGCCAGCCCCGCGACCCTGATCGATGGCGGCACCCGCGGGCGTTGGCCGTGGATCGCACCGGTCATGGCGCTGGCGCTGCTGGTCGCGATGGGGATTTTCGGCGGCGTGCGCCTGGCGCTGCAGCCGACCGCGCTGGTCGCCAAGGTCAAGCTGCGGATCATGCAGCCCAACCTGCAGCAGGACGTCAAATTCAACTACGCCGCCAAGGCGGAGGTGATGCAGAAATATCTTGCGCTGTCCGACCGCGCGTCCGGGCCGCAATCCACCGGCGTGCGCGACGCCAGCATCCTGATCTGGCCGGAATCGGCGTTTCCGTTTTTCCTGACGCGCGAAGCCGATGCGATGGCGCAGATCGCCGAACTGTTGCCCAAGGGCACCATCCTGATCACCGGCTCGGTGCGGGCGCCCGATCTGCCGCCCGGCGTCCGGGTCACCCGCGCCTATAATTCAATCTATGTTATCGATCATGACGGCAGCGTGCTGTCGGTCTACGACAAGGTGCATCTGGTGCCGTTCGGCGAGTATCTGCCGTTCCAGGACTGGATGGAAAAGCTCGGCTTCGTGCAGCTCACCAGAGTTCAGGGCGGATTCATTGCGGGCGCGCGGCGTCGCCCGATGGATGTGCCGGGCGCGCCGCGCATGCTACCGCTGATCTGTTATGAAGCGATCTTTCCCGGTGAAGTTGCGTCACGCGACGATCGCTCGGGCTGGATGATCAACCTGACCAATGATGGCTGGTTCGGAAATTCAACCGGGCCCTATCAGCACCTGCAGCAGGCACGCGTTCGCGCGATCGAGCAGGGACTGCCCGTGATTCGTGCAGCCAACACCGGAATCTCCGCAGTCATCGATCCCGTGGGACGGGTTATCGCTCGGCTCGGCCTCGGCGTCGAAGGCGTACTGGATGCCAGCCTGCCCGCGGCCATCGCGCCGACGATTTATACACGTATTGGCGATATTCCCGCCGCGATCATGGTCGCCGCCGGCCTGCTCATCGTGCTTCGTCGCCGTGTCGTCAAGCGCTCATAGACACGTGCGGGTTCATACTTGGTTTCGGTTACCGGCAGAAAAATCTGTCCCGCAAAAATCCACCAGTTGACAGACCGACCAAGCCATTCGCATTCTGCGCCCGCTCATCGAGAGCGAGTCAGTTCTTTGCTCAATATTTCCGCATTCGTGCCGAAGCTTCGGAGCAAGATTTGACGATGCTGGCGCCTGAGGCCTAACTTCACTGCCTCATCCTGCAGGCGTAATCCCAAGGAGTGTTGGAAATGTCGACCAAAGCGCCCAACCCTGTTGACAGGTATGTCGGCAGTCGAGTGCGCATGCGCCGCATCATGCTTGGCATGAGCCAGGAAAAGCTCGGCGAAGCATTAGGCCTCACATTCCAGCAGGTGCAGAAATACGAAAAGGGCACCAACCGGGTCGGGGCGAGCCGCATTCAGCAAATTTCAGAAATCCTTCAGGTGCCGGTCTCGTTCCTGTTCGAGGGAGGCCCCAGCGGCACCGCCTCTACCGGCGGCTTCAGCGAAGGGACCTCGCCGGCTTACGTTTCCGATTTCCTCGCGACCTCGGAGGGTTTGGCATTGACCCGCGCGTTCACGCGGATCGCCGATGTCAAGCTTCGGCGCAGCATTGTCGAGCTGGTCGAGCAGATCGCTACGCGCGAGGCGCCCGACAAGCGCTAGATTGTCATTCCGGGATGCGCCTCTTGGCGCAGGCCTCAGATGTGCAATTGCACATCGGGGAATCCATACTCCCGATCGTGGTTATGGATTCCGGGCTCGCTCGCTTCGCTCACGCCCCGGAATGACGAGAATCTTAAAGGCGACATCATGCCGACCACAGCCGATCCTTTCGATTCCAAAGCCATTCTCGACGGCATCCGCCGCTGGGTCGAGATCGAGACGCCGACGGAAGCGCCCGAGCAGGTCAACAAGCTCGCGACCATGGTCGCGGACGGCTATCGCGAGTTGCCGGTTGCGATCGAGCGGATCGCGGGACATTCCGGCTGCGGCGATCATCTCGTGGTGCGTTCGTCATGGGGCCAGGATGCGCCGGGAATCCTGGTGCTGAGCCATCTCGATACGGTCCATCCCATCGGATTCATCGAGCGGCTGCCGTTCAGGGTGGAGGGCGACGTCGCCTTCGGTCCCGGCATCTACGACATGAAGGGCGGCGCCTACCTCGCCTATCACGCGTTCAGGCAGCTCTGCGCCAGCGGCGAGCGTTCGCCGCTCGGCGTGACCCAGCTCTATGTTTCCGATGAGGAGATCGGCAGCCCGACCTCGCGCGCGCTGATCGAAGCCGAGGGGCGCAAGGCCAAATATGTGCTGGTGACCGAGCCTGCCCGCGACGGCGGCAAGATCGTCACCGGGCGCAAGGGCGTCGCGCGGTTCGACATCGCCATCAAGGGCGTGCCGGCCCATGCCGGCACCAGGCCCGAGGACGGCCGCAGCGCGATCCGCGAACTCGCCAATGTTGTCCTGGCCCTGGACGCCATGAACGATCTGAAACGCGGCATCAGCGTCAATGTCGGCGTCGTCAGGGGCGGCACCCGGCCGAACGTCATTGCGGAAGAAGCCTATGCCGAAGTCGATCTTCGCGTGCCGACCATTGCGGATGCCGACGATCTCGTCGCCAGAATCCTCAATTTGAAGTCCCGCACCGAAGGCGTGAGCGTCAAGGTGTCAGGCGAATTGAACCGGCCACCCTACGAGAAGGGCAATGCCGGCGCAGCGCTTTACGAACATGCCAAAGAGCTCGCCGCGGAAATCGGCTTCGATCTGGTCGACACCTTCACCGGCGGCGGCTCCGACGGCAATTTCACCGCGCCGCATACCGCGACGCTCGACGGCCTCGGCGTCGATGGCCAGGGCGCGCATACCCATTACGAGCAGATGTACATTTCGTCGATCGAGCCGAGGGCACGGCTGTTGTATCGGCTGTACCAGACGCTGCGATGAGCATCGCAACCCGTGACCCCGGGGATCACGACCCATCGCCCGACGATGACGAGGCCGCGCACCGGCACGGCTCGTTCTTCGGGCGGCGCAAGGGCCACAAACTGCGCTCGCACCAGGCCGACCTGATCGCGCAGCTGCTGCCGCGCCTCGCGCTCGACATCACCGTTCCGGCGCCATCGGGCCTCGCCGAACTGTTCGACCCTGATGTCGACCATGTCAGGCTGGAAATCGGGTTCGGCGGCGGCGAGCATCTGATCGCCGAAGCGCTCGCCTTTCCCAATACCGGCTTCATCGGCTGCGAGCCCTACGTCAACGGCATGGCGAAAATCCTGACGCAGATCGAAGCCAACAATATCGGCAATATCAGGCTGTTCGCGGGCGACGCCGCCGAGCTGGTAGCCTGGGCGCCACCGCAGTCGCTCGAGCGAATCGACCTGATCCACCCCGATCCATGGCCGAAGCGGCGGCACTGGAAGCGTCGCTTCGTGCAGGATGCCACCGTGGCCGCGATGGCGCGCGTACTCGAACCCGACGGCGAATTCCGCTTCGTCTGTGACATCGACGGCTACGTCGCCTGGACGCTGGCGCATCTGCAGCACTCGCCCGACTTCGTCTGGCTGGCGGAGCGCGCCGACGACTGGCGCTTGCCGTGGCCCGGCTACACCATGACGCGATACGGGCGGAAAGCCGAACGCGAGGGACGACGGGCGGCGTATTTGCGATTCCGCCGGACCTCATCCTGAGGAGCCGCGCGCGCTTCGCGCGGCGTCTCGAAGGATGGCAGCAGGCCATGAGCCAGATGGTTCGAGACGCGCGCCGGACAGCGCAAATGCGCCGTCCGGACGCACTCCTCACCATGAGGGAGTGGGGCGTGTCGCTACCCCTTCGCCGCCTCGCCCATCCGCGCCTTCCTGACGTCAGTGGCTTCCCACACCATGCGCTTGCCGCGCTCGCGGCCCAAAAGTTCGATCGGGTCGTGATTGTCGATGTGTCCGAACTGCCCCTTGTAGACGCTGTAGCCGCATAGCTCCTGCAAGCGGCGCGGAAACCGCCGCGCGATCTCATGGGGAATGCCGAGCTGCAGGTTTTCCTGCTGCCGCATCCAGCCCCAGCAATAGGCGCAGGAGAATGCGAAGCGCCTGCTATCGCTGTGATTGGCACCGCCGCCATGCCAAAGCGCGCTGTCGAACAGCATCACGCTGCCGGCCGGCATGGTCGCGGTCACGGCGGCGTAGTCTTTGCCGTATTCCGGCGAGGAATCATATTTGTGGCTGCCCGGAATGATCCGTGTCGCGCCGTTGTCCTGCCGGAAATCCGACAGCGCCCAGATCGCATTGAGCGTGATCGGGATGTGTGGACGCGGCAGCGGAATCAGCTGGGTGTCCTCATGGATCGGCTGCGCCTCCTGGCCGGGGCCGAGCACCAGCGAACAGAACGACGACAGCAGGCATTCCTTGTCCAGCACGCGCTCGACCACCGGCAGCACGTTCTCATGCAGCGGCACTTCCCAGAAGACGTCGTCATAGGTCAGGAGATTGTTGATGCGGACCGTCTTGAAGCCTTCGAACGAGGTCTTGGCGGGACCGAGATGATGCTCCCGCTCGGTTCGCTCCAGCGCCTGCTTCAACGCCTCGACCAGATCGGGGCCGGCGGCGCGTTCGATCACGGTGTATCCGTCGTCGCGGATCCTGTCGGCATGCGATTGGATTTCGGCTTCCGTCAGCATTTTTTGTCTCTCCCGTTGGCGCTGTGCCGCGCCTGTGGCGGCAGCATAGCGTGCCGGTTTGGCAGAGGGAAAGTACCCCGGGGCGGAAAGCGGGGACCTGAGACTCAGGCGGTTTGACGGGCCTGCCAGAAAGTCACCACGCGCTCGGCCGTGGAAGGCATCAGCCGCGCGAAATTCACCCGTGCGCTCTCGATGTCCGACAGCGACGGCACCCGGTTGGGGCCGAGCCGCAGCAGGATCAGCGCGCGCACGGTGGCCCATTCGAGGCCGATCACCTTGCCGACGATCAGGATCGGATCGTGCCGGTCGCCGGCAATCAGGCGGTCGAGGGTATCGAGTTTCACCGCCGCCATGGCGGACAGCGTCGCAATCGATTCCTCATATTTGAAGGCCTTGGCAAAGCCGAGCAGCGCGGCTTCGTCGAGCTCGCCGGCATTATGCAGCGCCAGCACGGTGCGTTGCGCCGGCGCGAAGTCGCGGCGGCTCCCGGCCTGCCCCGGCCCGCTGGAGATTTCGCCCATCGCCGCCTCGATATCGGCCTGCCGCTCGGGCCTGACCACTTCGAACAGGCGGCGGCGGACCACCTCGACCGATCCCGCCAGCAACTGCTTGAGGTGGGGGCTCGAGAGATCGGCGCGCTGGCCGACCGCGAGGGTCAGCACGGCATCCTGGCCGGCGCGCTTGATCAGGCCGGAATATCCGGCGTGCGAAAACAGCGCGCCCGCATTGCCGGCGGCGCGCCGCACCACCTCGCGATCGCCGCGGCGGACCATGACATCGGTGAGATCGGGAGAAAGCGTCGGCCGCTCCGACATCGCCAGCAGGTGGCCCTGGCCCTTGCTGCGGGCGATTTCCACCAGCGCCTGCTCGTCGATGACGGGCGATCGGCGCAGCAGCGGACCGGCGATCGCGATCTCGTCTTCGCACGCGAGTTGCCCGACCAGCCCGCGCGGCGCGTTGGCGAGGATCGACAACCGCTCGGCCAGATCGGCGCGCGCGGCGAGTCCGGCGTGCGGAACGAGGCCGGTCAGAATGCCGTCGAACAGGTCGACATGGTCGGCCCGGTAATTCGCCGCGCCCTGCAGATACAGCTCCGCGATCCGCCGCGCGGCCTCGGCGCGACGCTTGGGATCGCCATTTCTGACGATCTCATCAAGCCCCGGGATCAGCGATGTGGCGACGGTCATCCAAAACACACTCAAACGCGCCGCATTGGCGGATATTTCGGTACGTTAGGTGGGGTTCGTGAAGGAAGGGTTAGGTTGAAACCTGCCGGAAAGGCCGCAAAATCACGGGTTCGCGGCCTCGCGGGCCTTGCCGTCGCAGCGGAAAACCGCTATATCAGCCGCAACTTATGGTTCTCATACGATCGCGTATTGAGAGTGGGCCCCTCGGGACCCGCTCTTTTTTATTACCTGAACGAGCCCGGCGCTGGGTGCGGCGCCGGGTTCCATTCGGGGCAGCACTGCCGGACCGCGCTTAAGCCCGGCTAACCCACTGCAAGTCAGACCAAATTTGACCCTGGACATGACCGACCCAACTGCTGGTTCCGTGGACTTCGATCTGCTTGCCGAACCGCGTCTCGTGGTCGAGCCGGGCGTCGCGGCGCGGGTATCGGCGGTGGCCGGCCCGGTGCTGCAGGGCATGGGCTACCGGCTGGTGCGGATCAAGATTTCAGGCGAATTCGGCTGCACCGTCCAGATCATGGCGGAACGGCCTGACGGAACCATGCTGATCGACGATTGCGAGGCGATCTCAAAGGCGCTGTCGCCGGTGCTGGATGTCGCCGACCCGATCGAGAAGGCCTACCGGCTGGAGATTTCCTCGCCCGGGATCGACCGGCCGCTGGTGCGCCGCTCCGATTTCGAACGCTATGCCGGCCATCTCGTGAAGATCGAAATGGCGGTCGCGCATCAGGGCCGCAAGCGGTTTCGCGGCATGCTCGGCGGCGTCGAGGGCGATGCCGTGCATTTGCGTCGCGATGACGTTCGCGGCGACGAGGATCCCGAGGTCTTGCTGGTCATGGAAGACATCGCCGACGCGCGGCTGGTGCTGACCGACGAGCTGGTCGCGGAGTCGATGCGACGCGGCAAGCTGGCCGAGCGCGAGATGAAGCAGAATCTCGGAATCAAGCCGCCGCCCCCGCCGCATGCGAAGCGAAGCGACCCGACCAAGAGCAATGCGCCGAAGGCGAAGTTGAAGCCGGTAAAGAAGATCGCCCCGAAAAACACCAAGGAACACCGCCTCGCCGCAGACAGACTGCGAAGAGGCGAAATCGATCCCACTGAAGGAGAATGAGCCATGGCAGCTGTCAGCGCCAATAAACTTGAACTGCTGCAGATCGCGGACGCGGTGGCGCGCGAAAAATCGATCGACCGCTCGATCGTGATCGCGGCGATGGAAGACGCCATCGCCAAGGCGGCGCGGGCCCGCTACGGCAGCGAGACCGACGTCCACGCCGAGATCGACGCCAAGAAGGGCGAATTGCGGCTGTCGCGCCACATGCTGGTGGTCGAGCAGGTCGAGAATTCGTCGAACCAGATTTCGCTGGTCGACGCGCAGCGCGCCAATCCCGGCGCGCAGGTCGGCGACACCATCGCCGACACCCTGCCGCCGCTGGAATATGGCCGCATCGCCGCGCAGTCCGCCAAGCAGGTGATCGTGCAGAAGGTGCGCGAGGCCGAGCGCGACCGGCAGTACCAGGAATTCAAGGACCGCATCGGCGATATCGTCAACGGCATCGTCAAGCGCGTCGAATATGGCAGCGTCATCGTCGATCTGGGCCGCGGCGAAGCCATCATCCGCCGCGACGAAATGCTGCCGCGCGAGGTGTTCCGCAACGGCGACCGCGTCCGCGCCTATATTTTCGACGTGCGCCGCGAAACCCGCGGACCGCAGATCTTCCTCTCCCGCACCCATCCGCAGTTCATGGCGAAGCTGTTCGCGCAGGAAGTGCCCGAGATCTATGACGGCATCGTCGAGATCAAGGCGGTGGCCCGCGATCCCGGCTCGCGCGCGAAAATCGGCGTGATTTCAAGGGATTCCTCGGTCGATCCGGTCGGCGCCTGCGTCGGCATGCGCGGCTCGCGGGTGCAGGCCGTGGTCAACGAATTGCAGGGCGAGAAGATCGACATCATCCCGTGGTCGCCCGACATCGCGACCTTCGTCGTCAACGCGCTGGCGCCCGCCGAAGTCGCCAAGGTCGTGATCGACGAGGACCGCGAGCGCATCGAGGTCGTGGTGCCCGACACCAACAACCAGCTGTCGCTGGCGATCGGCCGGCGCGGACAGAACGTTCGTCTCGCCTCGCAGCTGACCGGCTGGGACATCGACATTCTGACCGAACAGGAAGAATCCGAGCGCCGCCAGGCCGATTTCGAGAACTCCACGCGGGTGTTCATGGAAGCGCTCAATGTCGACGAAGTGGTCGGCCAATTGCTGGCGTCCGAAGGCTTCACCTCGGTGGAGGAACTGGCGCTGGTCGACGTCAAGGAACTGGCCGGCATCGAAGGTTTCGACGACGAAACCGCCAACGAGCTGCAGAGCCGGGCCCGCGAATATCTGGAAACGCTCGAAAGCGAGCTCGAAAACAAACGTAAGGAACTCGGTGTGGATGACGCTCTGAAGACGGTGCCCGGCGTAACTTCGAAGATGCTGGTGAAGTTCGGCGAGAACGAGATCAAGACGGTCGAGGACCTCGCCGGTTGCGCCACCGACGATCTGGTGGGCTGGACCGAACGCAAGGAAGGCGCCGAACCGACCAAGCATCCCGGCATTCTCGACCCCAACGAAATCTCGCGCGACGATGCCGAGAACATGATCATGCAGGCGCGCGTCATTGCCGGCTGGATCACCGAGGCCGACCTCGTCAAAAAGACCGACGAGGCCGAGGCCACCGAAGACCAGCCGGTTTGATGCGCGGTTTCCGCGAAAATGGCTACCGGTTCTGCGCGACCGTAACGCGCAGATGACAGGAGAGATGTCGCACGCATGCTTGCACTCGCCGACCCCGATCTCGACAACGGACCGCGGACCAACAGGTCCGCGACGATGCGGATGTGCGCGGTCACGCGAGTGGTGCGGCCGATCGACGAACTGATCCGGTTTGTCGTCGCGCCCACGGGCGAGGTGATCCCGGACCTGAAGCGCAAGCTTCCCGGCCGGGGCCTGTGGGTTTCGGCCTCAAGGCAGGCGGTTGCGGAAGCGGTCCGGCGTAACCAGTTCAGCAAGGGTTTCAAGCGCGAGGTCCGTGCCGCGGCCACGCTGGCGGCGGATACCGAGGCCCTGCTGGCGCGCAGCGTCAGCGAGGCGCTGGCAATGGCCGCCAAGGCCGGCCAGGTGGTGTCCGGCTTCAGCAAGGTCGAGGACGCCCTCAAGGCAGGCGAGGCAGCCGCCCTGATCCACGCCTCGGACGGCGCCGCGGACGGAATCCGCAAATTGGACGCCATCGTCAGGCAAAACGCCGGAATTGGCGATGAATCGCCCGAATTCCCGGTCGTCACGGCGCTGACCTCCGAACAATTGGATTTGGCACTAGGGCGGTCAAATGTGATACATGCTGCCGTGCTCGCGGGCCCGGCGAGCAAAACGTTCCTGTCGCGCAGCCAACTCCTGGTCCGATACCGGATGGCGGATGACGACAAGACCGCCGGTGCCAAGAACTCGCCTAACAAGAATTTGTCGAACAAGAATTCGCCTGAACAGACTGTGCGGACACGCACAACAGAACAAGATTAGGACTGCTGAATGGTTGATACGAAATCGCCTGGCGACAAGACACTGAGTGTTCCGACCAAGACCTTGACGCTGAAGCCGCGCGTCGAGACGGGCACCGTGCGCCAGAGCTTCAGCCACGGCCGGACCAAGCAGGTCGTGGTCGAGAAGCGTGGCAAGCGCCGCGCCGGTGGCGAAGGGCCAGCCGAAGCGCCGCACGCGCCGGAGCCGGTCGTTGCCAAGGCAGCACCGCCCAGGCCGGCTGCGCCGCTCGCCCGTCCCGCCGCCCCGCCGGCTCCGCCGCGACGCAATTCAGGCGTCGTGCTGCAGACGCTGACCGACGATGAACGCACCGCCCGCGCCAGCGCACTCGCCGACGCCAGGGTCCGCGACATCGAGGAACGCCGGCTGGCCGAAGAGGAAGCCCGGCGCCGCAACTCCAAGGAAGGCATCGAGCAAGCCGAGCGCGAGGCCGCCGAGGCCCGCCGCAAGGCCGAGGAAGAACGCCACCGCCAGGACGAGGAAGCCAAGCGCAAGGCCGAACTCGAAGCCAAGAAGCGTTTTGGCGAAGCCGAGGCCAAGACCGCCGCCGCCGCCAAGGCTGCCGCTGCGCCCGCCGCGCGCGCTCCAGGCGTTGCCGCCGAAGCCACCGACGAGGATGAAGGTCCGCGCCAGATCCGTCGCGGTCCGGGCGGCGCCGTTCGCCCCGCCGTGCCGCCGAAGACCACCGCCAAGCCGGCGCCGCAGAAGCAGCGCGGCCGCCTGACGCTGGTCACCGCGCTCACCGCCGACGACGTGCGCGAGCGTTCGATCGCCTCGTTCCGCCGCCGCACCCAGCGCCTCAAGGGACACCAGTCCAACGAGCCGAAGGAAAAGCTGATTCGCGAAGTGGTGATCCCGGAAGCCATCAACATCCAGGAACTCGCCAACCGCATGTCGGAGCGCGCGGTCGACGTCATCCGCCTGCTGATGAAGCAGGGCGCGATGCACAAGATCACCGACGTGATCGATGCCGACACCGCACAGCTGATCGCTGAGGAACTCGGCCACACCGTCAAGCGCGTCGCCGCCTCGGACGTCGAGGAAGGCCTGTTCGACGTCGTCGACGATTCCTCCGATACCGAGCCGCGTTCGCCCGTCGTCACCGTGATGGGCCACGTCGACCACGGCAAGACCTCGCTGCTCGACGCGCTTCGCCACGCCAACGTGGTCTCGGGTGAAGCCGGCGGCATCACCCAGCATATCGGCGCCTATCAGGTGACCTCGCCGGAGAGCGGCAAGAAGATCACCTTCATCGACACCCCGGGCCACGCCGCGTTCACCGCGATGCGGGCGCGCGGCGCCAAGGTCACCGACATCGTGATCCTGGTGGTCGCGGCCGACGACGGCGTCATGCCGCAGACCATCGAGGCGATCAATCACGCCAAGGCGGCCAAGGTTCCGATGATCATCGCGATCAACAAGATCGACAAGCCCGACGCCAAGCCGGAGCGCGTCCGCACCGAGCTGCTGCAGTACGAAGTGCAGGTCGAATCGATGGGTGGCGACGTGGTCGACGTCGAGGTTTCCGCCAAGAACAAGACCAACCTCGACAAGCTCCTGGAAATGGTGGCGCTGCAGGCCGACCTGCTCGACCTCAAGACCAACGTCTCGCGTCCCGCCGAGGGCACCGTGATCGAAGCCAAGCTGGATCGCGGCCGTGGTCCGGTCGCGACCGTGCTGGTGCAGCGCGGCACCTTGCGCGTGGGCGACATCATCGTCGCCGGCGCCGAAATGGGCCGTGTCCGTGCACTGATCAACGATCAGGGCGTCACCATCGACGAGGCCGGTCCGTCCGTCCCGGTCGAGGTACTCGGCTTCAACGGCCCGCCGGAAGCCGGCGACCGGCTTGCCGTGGTCGAGAACGAAGCCCGCGCCCGCCAGGTCACGAGCTACCGCGCCCATCAGAAGCGCGAGAACGCGGCTGCCTCGATTTCCGGCATGCGCGGTTCGCTCGAGCAGATGATGTCGCAACTCAAGACCACGGGCCGCAAGGACTTCCCGCTGATCATCAAGGCCGACGTGCAGGGCTCGCTGGAGGCGATTCTGGGCTCGCTCGACAAGCTCGGCACCGAAGAAGTCATGGCGCGCATCCTGCACGCAGGTGTCGGCGGCATTTCGGAATCCGACGTCACGCTGGCGGAAGGTTTCAATGCCGCCATCATCGGCTTCAACGTCCGCGCCCACAAGGAAGCGGCCGCTGCGGCCAAGCGCAACGGCATCGAGATCCGCTACTACAACATCATCTACGACCTCGTCGATGACGTGAAGAAGGCGATGTCCGGCCTGCTGGCGCCGACGCTGCGCGAAACCATGCTGGGCAATGCCCTGATCCTGGAAGTGTTCAACATCTCCAAGGTCGGCAAGGTCGCGGGTTGCCGCGTCACCGACGGCACCGTGGAACGCGGCGCCAATGTCCGCCTGATCCGCGACAATGTCGTCGTGCATGAAGGCAAGCTGTCGACGCTGAAGCGTTTCAAGGACGAAGTGAAGGAAGTGCAGTCCGGCCAGGAATGCGGCATGGCGTTCGAGAATTACGGCGACATGCGGGCCGGCGACGTCATCGAATGTTATCGCGTGGAGACCATCCAGCGCAGCCTGTAAGTCTGAACCTTACGGCTTCGTCAGAAGGATATTGAACTAGTTCGACGTCATGCCCGGCCAGAAGCGCGAAACGCGCCGATGTGCCGGGCACCCACGTCTCAGGAATTCAACCGCAAGAAGAATGCGAATGGCCGGGGACAATCCCGGCCATGACGATTTGTTTTCGAGAGACCGCCATGCCCAGTCACCACAAGAAGGACTCCGCCCCCGGCGGCTCGCAGCGTCAGTTGCGCGTCGGCGAGGTGGTGCGCCACGCCGTCGCCGATATCCTGTCGCAGGGTAGCGTGCACGACCCGGACCTCGAGGGTCACATCATCACCGTGCCCGAGGTGCGGATGTCACCGGACCTCAAGCTCGCGACGGTTTACGTGATGCCGCTCGGCGGCCGCGACATCGACAAGGTGATCGCGGCACTGGAGCGCAACAAGAAGTTCCTGCGCGGCGAGATCGCGCACCGCGTTAACCTGAAATTCGCGCCTGATGTCCGCTTCCGCGTCGACGAACGATTCGAGGAAGCGGAACGAATAGAGAAATTACTGCGAACACCTGCGGTGCAAAGAGACCTCGCACCCGATTCGGACGACAAGGAATGATCGTGACCACCGCCAACAGCGTGATCGAGCCGGATATCGGCGATTCGGAAGCGCCCGAAAAAAATATTTCTTTGGACGCGAATCGCGACCCGAATTCGATTCGCGACGAGAACCGGCCGCGCTCCGGCAAGCAGCCGCGCCCGAACAACCAGATGCGGCGCGACAAGCGCGACGTCCATGGCTGGGTGATCCTCGACAAGCCGATCGGCATGACCTCGACCCAGGCGGTCGCGGTGGTGAAGCGGCTGTTCACGGCCAAGCGCGCCGGCCACGCCGGCACGCTCGATCCGCTGGCCTCCGGCGGCCTGCCGATCGCGCTCGGGGAAGCCACCAAGACGGTTCCGTTCGTGATGGACGGCCGCAAGCGCTATCGCTTTACGGTGGCCTGGGGCGAGGAACGCGACACCGACGATACCGAGGGCCGGGCGACTCAAACCAGCGATCTCAGGCCTTCCGCCGAAGAGATAAGGGCGCTGCTGCCGCGGTTTACCGGCGTGATCGAGCAGATCCCTCCGCAGTATTCCGCGATCAAGGTCCAGGGCGAGCGAGCCTATGATCTGGCGCGCGACGGCGAAACCGTCGACCTGAAGCCGCGCCCGGTCGAGATTCACCATTTATCCCTTGTAGAACAATTGGATAGCAGCCATTCGGTGTTCGAGGCCGAGTGCGGCAAGGGAACCTATGTGCGGGCGCTGGCCCGCGATATCGGCCGTCTTCTGGGCTGTTTCGGCCATATCTGCGCGCTGCGCCGGACCCTGGTCGGGCCGTTCGGCGAGAAGGACATGATTCTGCTGGAACAGTTGGAAGCTTTGTGCGATAGAGCCGCGTCTGGCGAGGGTAGCCTCGCCGACGCGCTTTTGCCCGTTGAGACCGCGCTGGACGACATCCCGGCACTGGCCGTCACACGGGCTGATGCGGCAAGGCTCCATCGGGGCCAGGCCGTTTTGTTGCGCGGACGGGATGCGCCCAATAGTAGCGGCACAGTCTATGTCACGGTGGCAGGCCGGCTTTTGGCCCTCGCCGAAATTGGCAATGGCGAACTCATCCCCAAGCGCGTGTTTAACCTGACCGGACTGACCGCCAGTTCGGCTCGCAGCAATGAAAGAGTTTGACGATGTCGATTACCGCCGAACGCAAAGCGGAAGTCATCAAGACGAATGCCAACAAGGCCGGCGACACCGGCTCGCCCGAGGTTCAGGTTGCGATCCTGTCGGAACGCATCAATAACCTCACCGGGCATTTCAAATCCCACGTGAAGGACAATCATTCACGCCGGGGCCTTTTGAAGATGGTCGCCACGCGCCGTTCCCTGCTCGATTACATCAAGCGCAAGGACGAGTCGCGTTACAAGGCGCTGCTCGAAAAGCACAACATTCGTCGTTGAGTGTTCACGCGCGCAATCTTGCGCGCGTTTTTCGCATGGTCTTCTGGAACCCAGACTCCGATTTTCGGAGACGATCATGCTCAAACACGTCCAGCAGCAATCCGGCCGCTGGGCGGGGCAAGATGCCCGTACTACCGAAGGGATGGACGCCATCCGAAGTATAAAGACCATGGCAGGATCGCCGGACGCTGATCTCGTATCGTGATCAGCGTCTCGCAATCTTGCGCATGGTCTTTGTGTTTCTGGGCTGACGTTCTTTCGTAAACCCAAGAAAGAAGACCTACATGTTCAATATTCATTCAGTCGAAATCGACTGGGGTGGCCGTCCCCTCAGGCTTGAAACCGGCAAGATCGCCCGTCAGGCCGATGGCGCCGTGCTCGCCACCTACGGCGAGACCGTGGTGCTTGCCACCGTGGTGGCCGCCAAGAACGCCCGCGATGGCGTCGACTTCCTGCCGCTGACCGTCGACTACATCGAGAAGACCTATGCTGCGGGGCGCATTCCCGGCGGCTACTTCAAGCGCGAGGGCCGGCCGACCGAGAAGGAAACGCTGGTCTCCCGCCTGATCGACCGTCCGATCCGCCCGCTGTTCGTCGATGGCTGGCGCAACGAGACCCAGGTCATCGTCACCGTGCTGTCGCATGACATGGAGAACGATCCCGACATTCTGGCGCTGGTTGCCGCTTCCGCAGCGCTGACCATTTCCGGTGCCCCCTTCAAGGGACCGATCGGCGCCGCCCGCGTCGGCTTCATCAATGACGAATACGTGCTGAACCCGACGCTCGACGAGATGGTCGAAACCCAGCTCGACCTCGTCGTCGCCGGCACCGCCGACGCCGTTCTGATGGTGGAATCGGAAGCCAAGGAACTCAACGAAGACATCATGCTCGGTGCCGTGATGTTCGGACACCGGCATTTCCAGCCGGTGGTCAACGCCATCATCGAGCTCGCCGAGAAGGCCGCCAAGGAACCGCGCGACGTCAAGGTCGTCGACGAAAGCGTGCTGGAAAAAGAGATTCTGGGCATGATCGAGACCGAGCTGCGCGCCGCCTACGCCATTCCGATCAAGCAGGACCGTTACGCGGCGGTCGGCAAGGCCAAGGAAAAGGTGATGGCGCACTATTTCCCGGAAGGCCAGGAGCCGAAATACGACAAGCTCCGCATCGCCGGCGTGTTCAAGGAACTGGAAGCCAAGATCGTTCGCTGGAACATCCTCGACACCGGCAAGCGCATCGACGGCCGCGACTCCAAGACCGTGCGCCAGATCATCGCCGAAGTCGGCGTGCTGCCGCGCGCCCACGGTTCGGCGCTGTTCACCCGCGGTGAAACCCAGGCGATGGTGGTGACCACGCTCGGCACCGGTGAGGACGAGCAGTACATCGACTCGCTGTCGGGCACCTACAAGGAGCAGTTCCTGCTCCACTACAACTTTCCTCCCTACTCGGTCGGTGAGACCGGACGCATGGGCGGCACCAAGCGGCGTGAAATCGGCCACGGCAAGCTGGCCTGGCGCGCGATCCACCCGGTTCTGCCGCCGCACCACGAATTCCCCTACACGGTGCGCGTCGTCTCCGAGATCACCGAGTCGAACGGATCGTCCTCGATGGCTTCGGTCTGCGGCGCTTCACTGGCGCTGATGGACGCGGGCGTTCCCCTGAAGCGGCCGACGGCGGGTATCGCCATGGGCCTCATCCTGGAAGGCTCGCGCTTCGCGGTGCTGTCCGACATCCTCGGTGACGAGGATCATCTCGGCGACATGGACTTCAAGGTCGCCGGCACCGACGTCGGCATCACCTCGCTGCAGATGGACATTAAGATCGCCGGCATTACCGAGGAGATCATGAAGGTCGCGCTCGGCCAGGCCAAGGAAGGGCGTATCCACATCCTCGGCGAAATGTCGAAGGCGTTGACCAACGCCCGTGCCGAGCTCGGCGAATATGCGCCGCGCATCGAGACCTTCAAGATCCCGACCGACAAGATCCGTGAAGTGATCGGCACCGGCGGCAAGGTGATCCGCGAGATCGTCGAAAAGACCGGCGCCAAGGTCAACATCGACGACGACGGCACCGTCAAGGTCGCCTCCGCCGACGGCGAATCGATCAAGGCGGCGATCAAGTGGATCAAGTCGATCGCCTCCGATCCGGAGCTCGGCCAGATCTATGACGGCACCGTGGTCAAGGTGATGGAGTTCGGCGCCTTCGTGAACTTCTTCGGCGCCAAGGACGGCCTCGTCCACATCAGCCAGCTCGCGGCCAGCCGCGTGCAGAAGACCTCCGACGTCGTCAAGGAAGGCGACAAGGTCAAGGTCAAGCTGCTCGGCTTCGACGATCGCGGCAAGACGCGTCTGTCGATGAAGGCGGTCGACCAGGTCACCGGCGAGGATCTCGAGGCCGGCCAGAAGGCCGAGGCTCCGGCCCGCGAAGCCGCCGGCGAGTAATCTCGCAATCGAACGTGACAACGAAGGGCGGCTTTTCAGCCGCCCTTTTTGTTGGCTTCCAGGACTTGTTTGCTTCCATGACTTGTTTGCTTCCATGACGGCCGATCACGTTTCGATGATCGGCTGCGGGATTCCGCCGCAGCATCAGCCGAAACCGTCGGCCCGCCCGGCACGTAGTTGATGCTCGCGCGTTTCTCCCGGCCACAGACGGCCGGTCGTCTGAAATCGATTTTTGCGTCATCCACCGACCTCGTTCATTACCATGTTCCGAATCGAGCACCCCGTGCTCGCACCAGCCCAGGGAGACCTCTCATGTCCGCCATATCACGTCGCCATCTCGTCACGATGGCCGCAGGCATCGCCGCAGCCGCCATCGCGCCACGCGCTGTGTTCGCCCAGGCACCCGCCGCGGCCCCCGCTGCCGCGCCCACAGCCGCCGGCCCGTTCGTGCTCCCGCCGCTGACCTATGCATTCAATGCGCTGGAACCCCACATCGACGCCAAGACGATGGAAATCCACCATGACCGGCATCATGCCGCCTATGTCGCGAACCTCAACAATGTCGCCAAGACCAATCCGCAGCTCGGCAGCAGCAAGATCACCGACGTGCTCGGCAACCTCAATGCCCTGAACGACGACATCAAATTCGCCGTTCGCAACAATCTCGGCGGCCACGCCAACCACACCATGTTCTGGGAGATCATGGCACCGAACGGCGGCAAGCCCGAGGGCGAGGTGCTGGCGGCGATCGACAAGGACCTCGGCGGCCTGGAGAAATTCCAGAACGACTTTAACGCCGCGGGCGGCCGCCAGTTCGGCTCGGGCTGGGTATTCGTGACCGTGACCAAGGAAGGCAAGCTCGCGATCGAGACCCGCCCGAACCAGGACAACCCGATCATGGACGGCAAGCGCGCCTTGATGGGCAACGACGTCTGGGAGCACGCCTATTATCTCAACTACCAGAACCGCCGCGCCGACTATCTCAAGGCGTGGTGGAACACGGTGAACTGGACCAAGATCGCCGAGCGCTATGCCGCCGCCAAGGCCGGCACGCTGGGGGTTTGAGTTCATCTTCGGTCGCTCGGCAGTGACGCTCTGTCCCCTCTCCCGCGCTTGCTTGCGGGGGAGGGTTAGGGAGGGGGCTCTCTCCTCCGCTGAGCACTCTACGTGCGACCATCGCGGTTTGATCTGTCAGGAATCCATCCGGTCCGTACCCGCTGAGGCACCCCCACCCCGGCCCTCCCCCGCAAGCTTGCGGGAGAGGGGGAGGAAAGCGCGGCCGGCTCAGCGGCGCACCGTTTCACGCTGCGCGTCCGGGGCACGAGTCTCTTCCACACTCTCCTTCACCACCTCGCCCAGTGCGGCAAAATCCGCCTTGCGCGGCGAGGTGCGGCGGAACACGAGGCCGATGCTGCGGCCGGGCTGCGGATTTTCCAGGCGCAGGAATTTCACGCGCGCGTCGCGCCGCTCGACATCGGCGGCGATCTGCGGAATCAGCGTGACGCCGTAGCCGCCCGCGACCATCTGCATCACGGTGTTCAGGCTGCTGGCGCCGAACACGGTGCCGGCGCCGCTGCGGACCCGCGTCGCGGTGGCGCAGAACGCCAGTGCCTGGTCGCGAAGGCAGTGGCCGTCCTCGAGCAGGATCAGCCGGCTCTGATCGATATCTGCAGCGGCCACCCGCGCAGTCTCCTTTCGCGGATCGCTCGCCGGCACCGCCAGCAGGAACAGATCCTCGAACAGGGCAATCGTATCGATGTCGGGCTCGGCCACCGGCAAAGCGAGCATCGCGGCATCGAGCGCGCCGCTCTTGATGTCCTCGATCAGTTGCCGGGTCTGGGTTTCGCGCAGCTCCAGCTGCAATTCCGGAAACCTGCTTTGCAGCAGGGGGAGGATCCGCGGCAGCAGATAGGGGGCCAACGACGGGATGACGCCGAGCGTCAGCCGGCCGGTCAGCGGGCCACTGCGATGCCTGGCAAAATCCACCAGGTCGCGCGAGGCGGTCAGCACGTCTTCTGCCCGACGTGCGATCTCGCGCCCGACATCGGTCAGCATCACGTCGCCCGGCCGCCGCTCCACTACCGCGACGCCGAGGGTCCGCTCGAGGTCGCGGATCTGCATCGACAATGCGGGCTGGGTCACGGAACAGGCCTCGGCGGCGCGGCCGAAATGGCCGTGCCTGGCGAGCGCCGAGAGATAACGCAGCTGTCGAAGCGTGATCATGCTGATAAGATAAACTGATCGAGAGCCCAAGACAATTCGACTGGACCTGATCTTAGATATCTTCCAAGGTGGGGGTGCAGCACATTTGACTGAAGGCACCGAGCACCCCGCGGGGCCGGCTCACGTGGTTGTTCCAGGTCAATGCCTCCGCGGTGTCCCCTTGGTCAAATGCATGCTTCGCCCTACCTGCCGGAAGGAACAACAGCCATGGCTGACCGCCCCCAATAATCACCGGCGCCGCCAGTCCGATGCAGGCAACCAGAACCCCATCACCGGTCGCTCCATGCGGAGCGACTCGACAAGATTTCAGAGCATGATCGGAGAGAAACATGGACGCAAAGACTGACGACAGCGCCGGCAAGTGCCCGTTCACCGGCGGCGGACGCAGGAACCGCGATTGGTGGCCCGAGCATCTCGATATCGGTGTGCTGCATTCGCGCCACCCTTCCGCCGATCCGATGAGCAAGGGCTTCGACTACGCCAAGGAATTTGAAAGCCTCGACCTCGACGCCGTGATCAAGGACCTGCATGCCCTGATGACGGAATCGCAGGAATGGTGGCCGGCCGATTTCGGTCACTACGGCGGATTGTTCGTCCGTTTGGCCTGGCACAGCGCCGGCACCTACCGCATCACCGACGGCCGTGGCGGCGCAGGCGCCGGCCAGCAGCGCTTCGCGCCGCTCAACTCCTGGCCTGACAACGCCAACCTGGACAAGGCGCGCCGCCTGTTGTGGCCGATCAAGCAGAAGTATGGCAGCAAGATCTCCTGGGCGGATCTGTTTGTTCTCGTCGGCAACGTCGCGCTGGAATCGATGGGCTTCAAGACCTTCGGCTTCGCCGGCGGCCGCGCCGATGTGTGGGAGCCTGAAGAACTGTACTGGGGTCCCGAAGGCACCTGGCTGGGCGACGAACGCTACAGCGGCGAACGCGAACTCGCCGAACCGCTCGGCGCGGTGCAGATGGGCCTGATCTACGTCAATCCGGAAGGCCCGAACGGCAATCCGGACCCGGTCAAGTCCGCGAAGGACATCCGCGAGACGTTCTTCCGCATGGCGATGAACGACGAAGAGACCGTGGCACTGATCGCCGGCGGCCACACCTTCGGCAAGACCCACGGCGCCGGCGACCCGTCGCTGATCGGTCCGGATCCGGAAGCCAGCGCCATCGAGGATCAGGGCCTTGGCTGGAAGAGCAAGCATGGCACCGGCATCGGCGCCGACGCCATCACGGGCGGCCCGGAAGTGACGTGGTCTCAGACCCCGACGAAGTGGAGCAATCACTTCTTCGAGAACCTGTTCAACTTCGAATGGGAACTGACCAAGAGCCCGGCCGGCGCACAACAGTGGAAGGCGAAGGGCGCCGAGGCCACGATTCCGGACGCTTTCAACCCGTCGAAGAAGCACGTTCCCACCATGCTGACCACGGACCTCGCGCTGCGCTTCGACCCGGCCTACGAGAAGATCTCGCGGCGCTTCCTCGAGAATCCGGATCAGTTCGCCGATGCGTTCGCGCGCGCCTGGTACAAGCTGACGCATCGCGACATGGGGCCGACCGTGCGCTACCGCGGCAAACTGGTGCCGAAGGAAACCCTGATCTGGCAGGATCCGATCCCCGCGGTCGATCATCCGCTGATCAACGACCAGGACGTCGCCGCGCTGAAGGCAAAGATCCTCGCCTCCGGCCTCACCGTGTCGCAGCTGGTCTCGACCGCATGGGCATCGGCCTCGACGTTCCGCGGCTCCGACAAGCGCGGCGGCGCCAACGGCGCGCGGATTCGCCTCGCGCCCCAGAAGGATTGGGAAGTCAACAATCCGCCGGAGCTGGCGAAGGTGCTCTCTAGCTATGAGGCGATCCAGAAGGGATTCGGCAAGAAAGTGTCGCTCGCCGACCTGATCGTGCTCGGCGGCAGCGCCGCGATCGAGAAGGCGGCGAAGGATGCCGGCCTGACCGTGGCGGTCCCGTTCACGCCCGGCCGCATGGACGCCTCGCAAGAGCAGACCGACGCCGCCTCCTTCGCTCCGCTTGAGCCCCGCGCAGACGGCTTCCGCAACTATATCAGCGGCAAGCGGCAATTCATGATGCCGGAAGAGGCGCTGGTCGACCGGGCGCAACTGATGACGCTGACGGCTCCCGAACTGACGGTGCTGGTCGGCGGCCTCCGCGTGCTCGGCGCCAATGCCGGCAATGCGAAGCACGGCGTCTTCACCGCGAAGCCGGGAACGTTGACGAACGACTTCTTCGTCAACCTGCTCGACATGGGCACCGAATGGCACCCGGTTGGCTCCGAATACGAGGGACGCGACCGCAAGACCAAGGCGGCGAAGTGGACCGGCACCCGCGTCGACCTGATCTTCGGGTCGCACTCGCAGCTGCGCGCCATCGCGGAAGTCTATGCCTGCGCCGACGCGAAGGAGAAGTTCGCGAAAGACTTTGTGGCGGCGTGGACCAAGGTGATGAATGCCGATCGCTTCGATCTGGCCTGATCGCGGCGCAAAGGCGGCGGAATAGCCGCCGCGCGTGATTGAAGTCGAAGAAGCCCTCGCGATAGTATCGCGGGGGCTTTTTCTTGACCTGCCCGAACTTGATTTGCCCGAAGGAGTTTGAATGCCGCCGCCCACCATCCGTCCCGCCGTGCCGCACGAATATGACGCGATCGCGCGGGTCTGGATGAACAGCTGGGCCTCGACCGGGATCGAGCAGGCCAGCAATTTCCTGCTGGCGAAGCTGCGTGCGCGGATTCCGCTTGAGGTCGAGAAGGGCTGGAGCCTGTTCGTCGCCGACGATGACGGGAAGCTTGCGGCCATGCTGGCGCTGCACCTGCCCAAGCTGTATCTCGACCAGCTGTTCGTCGCGCCGGAATATCAGGGCCAGAACCTCGGACGGCAATTGCTGGCATTCTCGCGCCTGCAGCTGCCCGAAGAGATCGAGCTGCGCTGCGTGCGCGAAAACGAAAAGGCGTGGCGCTGGTACGAGCGCGAGGGATTTGTCCATGAAAAGGAACAGGTCGAACCGATGACCGGGTTCGTCATGAAATTTTATCGATGGAAGAAGCAGGGAACACTCAAATGATGAAACTCTACTGGGCGCCGCGCTCGCGATCGTTCACCGCGCTCTGGCTGATGGAAGAAACCGGGCAGCCTTATGAGCGCGTGCTGACCGACATCACCACCGGCGCGCAAAAAACGCCGGAATATCTCGCAATCAATCCGATGGGCAAGGTTCCGGCGCTCGGGGACGGCGACGCCACGCTGGCCGACGCCGCCGCGATCTGCGCCTATGTCGCCGAGCGCTATCCCGAGGCCAGGCTGGCGCCACCGCTCGGCGATCCCACGCGCGCGAAATATCTTTACTGGCTGTTCTTCTCGCCCGGCTGCATCGAGCCCGCGATCGTGCAGCTCGCGACCAAGATCGAGATGAATCCGGTCGCCGCCGGCTGGGGCGAGGCGCAGCGCGTGTTCGACGTGCTCGATGCGGCGGTAAGCAAGGGCCCGTGGATTCTTGGGCAAACCTTCTCGGCCGCGGATATCGTCATCGGGTCGGGACTGAATTTCGCGGTGCGGATGTTCAAGATGGTGCCGCCGCGCCCGTCATTCGACGCCTATCTCGATCGCTGCGCCGCCCGCCCGGCATTCCAGCGCGCGGAGAAGATCGCGGCGGGGTAGGAACGAGGCGAGAATCGTAGGGTGGGCAAAGGCGCCCTTGCGCCGTGCTCACCATCTATCCCGATCGCGACCTGCAATGGTGGGCACGCTTCCACCTTCGCTCTTCGAGCTCGGCGGAAGCTTTGCCCACCCTACCCTCTATTACCCGAGGTTCTTCAGCTCTTCCGGCCGCGGCATCGAGATGATGTTGTAGCCGGAATCGACGTAGTGGATTTCGCCGGTGACGCCGCCCGACAGTTCCGACAGCAGATAGAGCGCCGAGCCGCCGAGTTCGTCCAGCGTCACGCCGCGGCCGAGCGGCGAATGCTTCTGCTGGAACGCAAACATCGCGCGCGCATCGCCGATACCCGATCCCGCCAGCGTTCGGATCGGTCCTGCCGAAATCGCGTTGATGCGAATGCCGCGCGAACCGAAATCGGCGGCGAGATAGCGCACGGAAGCTTCCAGCGCGGCCTTGGCGACGCCCATCACGTTATAGTTGGGCATCACACGCATGGAGCCGCCGAAGGTCAGCGTAATCATGCTGCCGCCGGATGTCGGCATCAGCTCGGCGGCGCGCTTGGCCAGTTCCGTGAAGGAGAAGCACGAAATCACCATGGTCCGGGAAAAATTTTCGCGCGAGGTGTCGGCGTAGCGGCCCTTCAACTCATTCTTGTCGGAAGCGCCGATGGCGTGGACCAGGAAGTCGAGATGACCCCATTTGGCGCGCAGCGTCTCGAACATGGAATCGACGCTGGCCAGGTCTTCGACGTCGCAGGGAATCACCGTGTCGACACCGAGCGACTGGGCCAAAGGCTTGACGCGTTTGCCCAGCGCGTCGCCCTGGTAAGTGAAGGCGAGTTCGGCGCCCTGCGCCGCCAGCGTCCTGGCAATGCCCCACGCAATCGAATGATCATTGGCGATGCCCATGATCAGCCCGCGCTTGCCCTTCAACAGGTCCTGCATTGTTTCGACACTTTCTCTTTCGTCATGCCCGGGCTTGTCCCGGCCATCCACGTCTTTCTGATCTCGCGTCAATTAAAACGTGGATGGCCGGGACAAGCCCGGCCATGACGTTGAATGAGGCGATCAGCTTGCGCGCAATCTCACGCATCCATCCGCTTGAACACCAGCGTGGCGTTGGTGCCGCCGAAACCGAAGGAATTCGACAGCACGGTGCCCAGCCTGGCATTGTCGATGCGCTTGCGCACGATCGGCATGTCGGCGAACACGGGGTCGAGCTCGGTGATGTTGGCGCTTTCGCAGATGAAGCCGTTCTGCATCATCAAGAGCGAATAGATCGCCTCCTGCACGCCGGTGGCGCCGAGCGAATGTCCTGTCAGCGCCTTGGTCGCCGAGATCGGCGGACACTTGTCGCCGACGCCGAACACCTTGCGGATCGCCTCGATTTCCGGCGGATCGCCGGCCGGCGTCGAGGTCGCGTGCGGATTGATGTAGTCGATCTTGGTGTCGACGGTGGCCATCGCCATTTTCATGCAGCGCTCGGCGCCCTCGCCGGAGGGGGCGACCATGTCGTAGCCGTCCGAAGTGGCGCCGTAGCCGACGATCTCGCCGTAGATTTTCGCGCCGCGCGCCTTGGCATGTTCGAGCTCTTCCAGCACCACCACGCCGGCGCCGCCGGCAATGACGAAGCCGTCGCGGCTGACGTCATAGGGGCGGGACGCGGTCGCGGGCGTGTCGTTGTATTTCGACGACATCGCGCCCATCGCGTCGAACAACACCGACAGCGACCAGTCGAGTTCCTCGCAGCCGCCCGCGAAGATCACGTCCTGTTTGCCGATCTGGATGGTCTCGTAGGCGTTGCCGATGCAATGGTTCGAGGTGGCACAGGCCGACGAGATCGAATAGTTGACGCCCTTGATCTTGAACCAGGTGGCGAGCGTCGCCGACGCGGTCGACGACATCGCCTTCGGCACCGCGAACGGCCCGACCCGCTTCGGCCCCTTGGTGCGGGTGATGTCGGCGGCTTCCACGATGGTGCGGGCCGACGGTCCGCCGGAGCCCATGATGATGCCGGTGCGGATGTTGGAAACTTCCGTGGGCTCGAGCCCGGAATCCTGGATCGCCTGCTCCATCGCGACGTGATTCCACGCCGCGCCCTCACCGAGGAAGCGCATCGCGCGCCGGTCGATGACGCCGGCCGGATCGAGCGTCGGCGCGCCCTGCACCTGGGAGCGGAAACCGAGCTCGGCATACTTGTCCGCGCGCGTGATTCCGGACTTCGCCTCGTGGAGGCTCGCCAGTACTTCCTGGGTGTTGTTTCCGATGGACGAGACGATGCCCATCCCCGTGATGACAACCCGCCTCATGATCGCCTCGCCCTGTCGTTGCGGTTTTGTGTGATGGCCGTCGTCAAACCGAATGCCGCCTCGGCCGGAACAGTGTCAGATGCCCGGCTGAGGTTCGGCGTCCTGCTTGAACAGCCCGACCTTCAGATCCTTCGCGCGATAGATAATATCACCGTCGGTGGAAAGCCACCCGTCGGCGATGCCCAGCACCAGCTTTGAGCGCATCACGCGTTTGATGTCGACATTGTACACAACCTTGCGGACGTTCGGCAGCACCTGTCCGGAAAACTTCAGCTCGCCGAGGCCCAGCGCCCGGCCGCGCCCGGCGCCGCCGGTCCAGCCCAGATAAAAGCCGACCATCTGCCAGAACGCATCGAGACCCAGACACCCCGGCATGACCGGATCGCCCTTGAAATGGCAGCCGAAAAACCAGAGATCCGGCTTCACCTCGAGTTCGGCGCGGATCAGGCCCTTGCCATACTCCCCGCCGGTCTCGGAAATTTCGCTTATACGGTCGAACATCAGCATCGGCGGCAGCGGCAATTGTGCGTTGCCCGGGCCGAACATCTCGCCGCGGCCGCACGCCAGCAGATCCTCGTATTCGTAACTGCCGCGTCGATCCAGCATGCTGCCGAGCCTCTTTCAAATCCTGATGGAGCGCTTTCGAGCGAAAGGGACCCGATTCGCGTAGGAAGCACCAATTATCGCTAGTTGGCGCAAATACCGCAGTTCAGGATGGTCCTGCGGCAACCGGCGCTCGCCTTTGCCGGATCGCAAAGCTAAGTCCGCGCGCTCTCTATCATAGGCCCTGCCGGTGGCAAAGCACCACCGCTGGGGAAATCGCCGCGTTCCGCTACCGGTTCCATTTACCTTAGGATCGTTCTAGTTACCATGGGGCCGTTCTAGTTGCGAAATACTTGCATCTAACGGATTTCCTTCTATATTCCGTCGCAATACTAGTGCGACAGCGAGTGCGGTGCCCGACGTGGAAATAAGCGTGGATACTTCGATTTTGAATGACGACGCCGCCCATCCTGCGACCCGCCCCGCGGGCCACCAGCCGGCGCTGACCGGCTGCCCCTGGCATGACGTCAATGAAATGCTGCAGGCGGCCGGGCTGCGTCCGACCCGTCAGCGCATGGCGCTGGGCTGGCTGCTGTTCGGAAAGGGCGCCCGCCATCTCACCGCGGAAATGCTCTACGAGGAAGCCACCCTCGCCAAGGTCCCGGTATCGCTCGCCACCGTCTACAACACCCTGAACCAGCTGACCGATGCCGGCCTGCTGCGCCAGGTCAGCGTCGACGGCACCAAGACCTATTTCGATACCAACGTCACGACGCATCACCACTTCTATCTCGAAAACAGCCACGAGCTGGTCGACATTCCCGACCCGCATCTGGTGTTGCAGAAGATGCCGGATGTGCCCGAAGGCTACGAAATCGCCCGGGTCGACATGGTCGTGCGGCTGCGCAAGAAGCGCTAGCCCGTCGTCCCTGCCTAGTGCGCAAATTGCGCACGGGGCGCAGGGACCCATAACCACCGCTGCTGATTGTTTGCAGAAGGCATCTAACCGATTGCCTTGACCGATGGGCCGCGGCTTATGGGTCCCGGCTCGGCGTTCGCTTCGCTCACTTGGCCGGGACGACGTGTTGAGGGGCTGCGCGGGTCAATCCACCTTCTCGTCGGCATAGACGCCCCACAGCCGCTGCTGCTCGATCCAGCCGTCAAAGCCGTTGCCGATGACGCGGCACCAGCCGTTCACGCATTTCTTCACCTGGGCCACGACGCCGGCCTGCAGGCGGGCGGCGACGGCTGAGGTCGGATCGGCGCGATCGTAGAGTGGCGCGAGTTCGTCCTTGGCCTTCATGGTGATGACGGCGGTGCGGCGGCCCGACAGCAGCGAGTGATAGACCCAGCCCTCGGCGCCCTCGGAATCGCGGACCCGGCGCCAGTTCTCGAATTCGGCGGTGATCTCAACCGGCAGGCTGGAGCGGGTGTAGACCCAGGCGACGTCATTGTCCTTGGTCGGACCGGCCCGGACGTTCACATGGTCGGATTTGAGGCTGACATAGCGCGGCAGCGGCAGGCCGCTGGTGGTCTGGCCGGATTCCTTGGCCGAAAACCCTGAAACGGCCGACGCACCCAGCATGCAGCCTGTGAGCACCACCAACCTGCAAAAACGCCTCAACGCCATCAACTCGTCTCCTGCCGAGAAACCCAACTCAAATTCTTCGAGCTGAAACACCGGGAATGCCGAACCCCTGTACCCCCGCCCGATCGCCCCCGCGATCCCGATCGCGCCCTCCGCGATCCCGTTGCGCCCCCGCAATCTTTCGTTCCCGGGCGACCTGCCGGGGTTCTTGCCTTGGGTTCTTGCCTTGGGCTCCTGTCCTGGGTTCTTGTCTTGGCCCGGCCTTCTGCTAGAGAGGACGGAACGCTCTGAACCAGGACGAGCCCGGAATTTCCCGTCGGAAAACCAGCGGGAAATATTGGGGAACCCAGGAAAACTACAAGAAACCTACAAGAAAACGATCAGCAAGCCGTAACCAAACACCGGGACCGCGCGGCCCGCCGCAGTGTCGAACAACCGGGTTAATGAGGCCTCAACGGCGGGGCCGTTTGACGATCTAAGGGGATGGCGAGCTACAGACTCGTGAGAGCAGGAAATGCCGGTCAAGAAAAAGCCTCTCGTTGTCGTCACGCGCAAGCTGCCGGACTCGATCGAGACCCGGATGCGCGAGCTGTTCGACGCCCGGCTCAATCTCGACGACACGCCGATGACGCCGGAACAGCTCGCCGAGGCGGTGCGGACCGCCGATGTGCTGGTGCCCACCGTCACCGATGAAATCACCGAAGCGCTCCTCAACGACCCCGAATGCAAGCTGCGGCTGATCGCGAATTTCGGCAACGGCGTCGACAATATCGACGTGACCGCGGCCCATGCGCGCGGCATCACCGTCACCAACACCCCGAAGGTCCTGACCGAAGACACCGCCGACATGACCATGGCGCTGATCCTGGCGGTGCCGCGGCGGCTGATCGAAGGCGCCTCCATCCTGACCGAGGGCAAGAACTGGCCGGGCTGGTCGCCGACCTGGATGCTCGGCCATCGCATCGGCGGCAAGCGCCTCGGCATCATCGGCATGGGCCGCATCGGCCAAGCCGTGGCGCGCCGCGCCCGCGCTTTCGGCCTGCAGATCCACTATCACAACCGCCGCCCGGTCGCGCCTGTCATCGCCGACGAGTTGGGCGCGACCTATTGGGAAAGCCTCGACCAGATGCTGGCGCGGATGGACATCATCTCGGTGAACTGTCCGCATACGCCTGCGACGTTTCACCTGCTGTCGGCGCGGCGGCTGAAGCTGATCCGCAAGGACGCCTATATCGTCAACACCGCGCGCGGCGAGGTGATCGACGAAGACACGCTGATCAAGCTGCTCGAAGCCGGCGAGATCGGCGGCGCCGGCCTCGACGTGTTCGAGAACGAGCCGGCGGTCAGCCCCAAACTGGTGCGGCTCGCCAGGGCCGGCAAGGTCGCCCTGCTGCCGCATATGGGTTCGGCCACCATCGAAGGCCGCGTCGAGATGGGCGAGAAGGTGATCATCAACATCCGGACCTTCCTCGACAACCACAAGCCGCCGGATCGCGTGCTGCCGAGCATGCTGTGAAACGGAAGCCCGGCTGCCTGCGGCGTCTCAGATCTCGTTCAGATATCCGCTGAGATCCGTGATCGCCGGCTTATCGCCGTTGAGCGGGTTTGACGGATCGCGCTTGTAGCGCAGGGTTTCGAACCGCATCGCGCGGGCGTCGATCATCAGCAGCCGGCCGACCAGCCCCTCGCCGAAACCGACAATCTCGCGGATCGCCTCCAGCGCCATCATCGATCCCAGCACCCCCGCCAGCGCGCCCAGCACCCCGGCCTCGGCGCAGGCCGGCACCGTCCCCGCCGGGGGCGGTTCGGGAAACAGGCAGCGATAGGTCGGGTTGAATTCGCCCTCGGCGTTGGTCTCATGGGCGCGGATCGTGGTCAGCGATCCGTCGAACATGCCGAGTGCGGCCGTGATCAGCGGCTTGCCGGCGAGGAAGCACGCATCCGACACCAGATAGCGGGTTTCGAAATTGTCGGAGCCGTCGAGCACCAGATCGTAACTGCCGATCAGCTCCATCGCATTGCCGGCCGTCAGCCGCGAGGCGTGCGCGGCGAAGCGGACGTGCGGGTTGAGCGCGTAGATTTGCCCGGCGGCGCTGTCGACCTTCTGGCGGCCGATGTCAGGCGTCGAATGAATGATCTGGCGCTGCAGATTGGACAACGACACCATGTCGTCGTCGACCGCACCGAGCGTGCCGACGCCGGCCGCGGCGAGATACATCAGCGCGGGCGCGCCGAGGCCGCCGGCGCCGATCACCAGCACCGCGGCTTCCTTCAGCGCGGCCTGGCCGGGACCGCCGACCTCGCGCAGCACGATGTGGCGGGCGTATCGTTCGAGTTCCTCGGCGCTCAGCATGGTCGGTTTTTGTCCTTCCTCATCGCCCACCAATACCTCATGGTGAGGAGCGCGTCTTCCCGGCAGCGCCCTTGCGCTGTCCGGCGCGCGTCTCGAACCATCTGGCACACTGCCTGCAGCCATCCTTCGAGACGCCGCGCGAAGCACGCGCGGCTCCTCAGGATGAGGGGTTGCTTGAACCTTCGCTCAGCTGTTGCCGACCAAGCAGATGTGCTTAATTGCACTGACTTTAATGGACCGGGACCTGTCATGAGATCGTTGCTGACGGCAACATTGATGTTCGCAGCGATGGGGGCTTCCGCCCAGGCCCAGCTGACGCCGCCGGCCACGGCCGGCGCCAATGCAAAGCCGGTCACCACCGTGCCGATCCGGCCCGCGCTGCAGACCCCGGCCGATACCGCCAAGGCGATGCCGCAGGCCGAACGCCTGGCGATCCAGTCGGATCTCGCCTGGGTCGGCCAGTACAATGGCGCGATCACGGGCGAAGTCAGCGAGCGCATGATCGCCGCCATCAAGGAATTCCAGAAGGGCCGCGGTGCCAAGCAGACCGGCGTGCTCAATCCGCAGGAGCGCGGCATCCTCGCCGAGACGGCGAAGCGCAAACAGGAAAACGTCGGCTGGAAGATCGTCACCGATATGGGCACCGGGGCGCGGCTGGGCATCCCGACCAAACTGGTGCCGCAGCAATCGACCGACGCCAATGGCAGCAAATGGACCTCCGCCACCGGCACCGTCCAGATCCAGCTGTCGCGGCGCAAGGAAGCCAATCCGAGCACTGCAAAACTCGCCGAGCAGGAAAAGAAGGAGCCTGGCGGGCGCAAGATCGACTACACGGTGGTCAAGCCGGACTTCTTCGTGCTGTCGGGCTTGCAGGGCCTGAAGAAATTCTATCTGCGCGGGACGTTCAAGGGCGACGAGGTCCGCATCCTCACCATCCTGTACGACCAGGCCGTCGAGAACACCGTCGAGCCGGTGGTGATCGCGATGTCGAGCGCCTTCAACCCGTTCCCGGCGGGCGCGCAGGCCGCCGGCCCGCCGCCGCGCAAGACCGTCGAATACGGCACCGGCATTGTCGTCAGCGGCGACGGCGCCATCCTGACCGACCGTCAGGTCACCGACAGCTGCCTCGCGATCGCGATCGCCGGCCATGGCAACGCCGACCGCGTCGCCGAGGACAAGGATCACGATCTCGCGCTGCTGCGCATCTACGGCGCGCGCGGACTGACGCCGCTGAATCTCGGCAATGGCGCAGCGAAATCCAGCGTCGAACTGACGGGGATCGCCGATCCGCAGAACCAGGCCGGCCGCGCCGCGGCGAGCAGCGTCAAGGCGTCGATCACGCCAGGCGGCAGTGGCAGCGAACTGTCGCCGGCGCCGGGGTTGGGTTTTTCCGGTGCCGCGGCGCTCGATACCGACGGCAAATTCGCAGGGATCGCGCTGTTGAAGCCGGTGCAGGTGGCGGGACCGGCCAATGCCGCAGCCGCGGCGCTGGTGCCGGCCGATACCGTGCGCGGCTTTCTCAAAGCCAATGGCGTCACTGCGGCGGGCGGATCGGCGGACGCCAAGGCGTCCGTGGTGCGCGTGATCTGCGTGCGGAAGTAGCGCCAACTCATCCTGAGAGCCGCGCCGGACAGCGCAAGGGCGCTGCCGGGAAGACACCCTCCTCGCCATGGGGAATACCGTGCCGCCTGCCTTCCCGATCATGAAGTGGGTCACGAAATCGCCGGTGGCGCGGCCGGATTGTTGACGTGGATCAATGCCGGCGAGGCTAATTGCCGCTCCAGTTCGCTATTCATTTCGGCACAAGCCATTTCACGGGGCATGACCATGAAACGCCTTTTGACGACGACGATCGCAACGCTCGCCGTCTGCATCACCGGCTCCGGTTCGGCGGTTGCGCAATCCCCGCCGCTGCCGACGCCCTTCGTCGAGGAGGTCATGGTCAAGACCTCGCTGCTGACCTTCAACGACGCCAACCTGACCGGCAACTACGCCGTGATGTACGCCAAAATGGCCAAGCCGTTCCGCGACAGGTTCAGCGCCGATACCCTGAAGCAGGCCTTCAAGGTGTTCGCCGGCAAGCACATCGACACGATCGCGGCGAAGCCGATCGTTCCGACCACCCCGGCAAAATTCGCAAGCAACGGATCGCTGATGCTGCGTGGCTATTTCGACACGACGCCGAGCCGCCTCAGCTATGAACTCGACTTCGCGGTTTCGGAGGGCGAGCTGAAGCTGATTGCGATCGACGTGAAGGTCCGGGATACATCGACCAGCGACGCCGGCGACGCTGGTCTTCTCACCCATGGGGCCACCGATTTTTCCGCCATCGGCAAGTGAGGCGCTGATATGACCGACACGGTCAAACCGGTAGCCACCTGGCGCAAGGTGCTCGCCGCCATTCTCGACTTCGCGACGGTGTTCTTCGGCGGTGGTTACGCGATCGGCTACTTGACCGGCAGCGTTACCGCCGAGGGATTCAAACTCGAAGGCATGCCGGCGCTGATCCTGTTCGCGCTTGTCATCGTCTACTTCGTGGCCGGCAGCAAATATCTGGGCGGCACGATCTGGCAGCGCATCCTGTACACGCACTGAGGAGAAAAAGTGCCCGACCCGTCGTCCGAACAGGATCTGTTGGCTGCGCTGAAAGCCCGGCTTGGCGCGCTCGGTCTGACCGTCCATGAGGACGGGCAAGGATTGACGGGCGAAGCCCAGCCGATCCGGTCGAAATGGTGGCTCGGCGCCCGCACCGTCAACTACCGGATGTCGTGCCGGCCGTCGGTCGCGGATCGCACGGTGCAATTTCGTGAATCTGTTACCGAGTCGAGCTGGGGCCTGCCGCCGCCGACCGTGACCGTCGAAAAAACCAAAGTAAGCGGCTGGAAATTGTCCGGCGAACGCGCCGACGCTTCGCCGGGAGGCGGCGGCGCGATCGACTACGCGCAAGTGCGCGATGCCGTGCAGCAGGCCGTCACCGCGGCCGGCTGGACATTCCACCTGCAAGGCGGCCGTCTGCCCTGACCAACGTGCGGCTGCGCAATCCCGCGCCGGTCACGCCAGGCCGAACCGGATGCCCGCGCGCGCGAGACCTCCGGCGAGGGCGACCGGCGTGCCGTCGGCGCGCCAGCACGCCGCGCCCGACATCGAACCGTCATCGTGAAACTGGATCGCGTTCATGCCGCCGGCCACGGTCGATACGGCGAGTACCTGATGCCCCATCGACACCAGCGCCGTGCGAACGCCGTCGGGAACCGTCGCCTCGACCTCCAGCGCATTGCCTTCGGTCCAGACCCTGGGCGCCTCGACCGCCTCCTGCAGGCTCATGCCGTGATCGATCAGATTGATCAACGCCTGCATGGCGCTCGGAAAAATCTTTTTGCCGCCGGGCAGGCCCAGCGCATAGACGAGCTTGCCGTCGCGCAGCGCCATCATGGGCGACATCGACGTGGTGACGCGCTTGCCCGGCGCCAGCGACAGCGCGTGGCCCGGCCGGGGATCGTACAGGTTCATGTAATTGTTCGGCACCGTGCCGAGGCCGGGAATCAGGATTTTGGCGCCGAACAGATTGTTGATGGTCTGCGTGGTCGCGACCACATTCCCCATCGCGTCGGCGGCGGTCATATGGGTGGTGTGCGCGCCCTCGAGCTGCGCCACTTCAGCGCTCCATTTTTGCGCGCGCTTCGGATCGATCGCACCGCGGCGCTCTTTGGCATAGTCCTTCGAGGTCAGCCGCTCCACCGGTACGCCGACAAAATCCGGATCGCCGCTGGCGGCGGCGCGATCGGCAAAGGCGATCTTCAACACCTCGGCGAGATAATGGATGGTCTGCACGGTGCCGAAGCCGAGCGCTGCGATGTCGTAACCCTCCAGAATATTCAGCATCTGCGCGATGTGCACGCCGGAGGCGGCGGGCGGCGGCGGCCCGAGAATCTGCCAGCCGCGATAATCGGCCCGGATCGGCGCGCGCTCGACGGTCTTGTAGGATGTCAGGTCCTGCCGCGTGATGAAGCCGCCATTGGCCTTCATGTAATCGACGAGGACGTCGCCGAGCTGCCCCGTATAGAGCGCGGCGTCACCATGCTGCGCAATATAGCTCAGCGTCTCGGCATATTCCGATTGCACGACGCGCTCGCCGACCTTCAGCGGCGTACCATCAGGCAGATAGATCGCCGAGATCGCCTTGTTCTTCAGCATCTCGGCCGCGCCGTCGCTGATGCATTCATGCAGATAAGGCGTCGCCGCATAGCCGCGCGAGGCGTGCTTGATCGCGGGCTGCATGACATCGGCGAGCGGCATGGTACCGAACCGCCGCAACGTCTCGCACCAGGCCTTGAGCGAACCGGGCACCGCGACCGCCTTCGGGCCGTTCAGGTTTTCGTCGCCGACGGTATCGAACACGTCATGGGCCGAGCCCGGCTTCGAGCGATAGGTATCCGGCCTCACCGCAAGGGGAACGGTGCTTTGGCCGTCGATGAAACGGTGACTGCCGTCGGCGAGCCGGATATGCGCCATGCCGCCGCCGATGATGCCGACCATCATCGGCTCGACCACGGTCAGCGTGAACAGCGTAGCGATCGCGGCATCGATGGCGTTGCCGCCGGCGGCGAGCATCTCCGCACCCGCGGCCGAGGCCAGCGGATGATTGCTGACCACCATGCCGCGGCTGCCCGATGCCGGCTGCTTCTGACACTCGAAGACGGTGTCGGTGCGATCGCGCCAGTTGCCGGTCATGCTCAGCCATCCTCCATTGTCGCGGGTGACACTATGTATCAATCGTCTTGATCGTGTCGGGAATTTCAATTTGCCGACCGCGGCTCCAGAGCCGCCTCGATCGAGACCTTGCGCATCGTGCTGGCCGTCTCTTCGCTGGATGGACAACTGTGACGGTTACCCGGGCAAAGCTTCGCGGTACCGTATTGTTCCGGAATAGCCAGATACCTCAAAAAAGGTAGCGTCGAAGAGTTAGGTGATTCGGACAGCCGCGATCCATGACGTTTTGGGATCGGGCCGGCAGTCCTGAGCGAGAATGCTCGGCATCGCAGAATGTGATGCACCAGTAGAGCGTACCGCAAATCCCTCAAAAATTCTTCAAAGGAACTACAATGCATACGATCGTTCTAGCCACCCAAAAGGGTGGTAGCGGCAAGAGTACGCTCGCCATCGGCCTCGCGCTGGCGGCCATCCAGGCCGGGCACACCGTTCGCCTGATCGAGACCGATCCGCAAGGCACGCTTTCGAACTGGCAGGGGCGTCGCCCCTATGCCGAGCCGCTGGTCGAGCCGGTCTACAGCGCCGGTGATATCGAAGACAAGCTGCAGTCGCTGGACCGCAGCGGCGTGACCCTTGTTATCATCGACACCGCCGGCGGCACCAGTGCTGCGACCACGGCGGCCATTCGCTACGCCGATCTATGCCTGATCCCGTCGCGCCCGAGCGTTGCCGATGTCGAAGCCACCGCTTCGACGCTGAACCTCGCCCGCGCCTGGAACACGCCGTTTGCCTTCGTCCTCAACCAGACCCCGATCCGCGGCCAGCGCGTCAGCAATGCCGCGATCGTCCTCGGCGACGAGATATCGAACGATCTCGCCAGCGTGGTCGCACAGCCCTACATCGTCATGCGCAACGATCATCAGGATGCGCTGGGCCTCGGTCTGGCAGTCATCGAATACGCGCCATCCGGCAAATCGGCCGACGAAGTCCGCGGCCTCTGGCAGTGGGTCGAGACCCGGTTGAACGGCGGCGTGACCGCCGACGAGCCGCTGATGATCAGCCTGCTCCCGGCCTCGCCCGACATCGTTCCGACGATGTTCCTGCCGGCACCGGAAGAAGCAGTTCACGCTGACGCGCTGACCTCCTGAACCTGATCGCTCGGGTTCGCCACCAACACCAGGCTCGGCGCTGGGCATTGCGCAGAGCAAGGCGACGAAGCAATCCGGCTACCAGCCCCGCCGGATTGCTTCGTTTCGTTTGTCACGGGGTCGCGCACGTTGCGTCGATCCAGTGACTCGCGAGACGTCATCCTGAGGTGCCGTAGCGAAGCGAAGGCCTCGAAGGATGGGCCACAAGCGCGGAACTCTCATCCTTCGAGGCTGGCACCTCAGGATGACGGCTGCGTTCGGCGCGCCCGCCAGCTTGCGCGGCTCACTTTCCTTTTACTTCTGGCATTTCGGGCACCAGAAGGTCGAACGCCCGTTCTGGGTGAACCGCTTGACGATGCCGCCGCACTTGGCTGTCTGGCATGGCTCGCCTTCGCGGTCGTAGACCTGGAACGAATGCTGGAAATACCCGAGTTCGCCCGAGGTCTGGCGATGATCGCGCAGCGACGAGCCGCCCGCCTTGATGGCCTGGTTGAGCACGCCGTGAATGGCGCTCACCAGCCGTTTGGCGTGATCGGTGGGCTCGTTTTTCTTCGCCAGCGTCGCGGCCGACCTTCGCGGCGACAGCTGCGAGCGATACAGCGCCTCGCAGACATAGATGTTGCCGAGGCCCGCGACCACGCGCTGGTCGAGCAGGGCGGCCTTCAGGCTGGTCTTCTTGTCGGCGCAGGCGCGCGCCAGCATGGTGGCGTCGAATTCATTGCCGAGCGGCTCGGGGCCGAGCCCCTTCAGCAACGGCTCCGCCTCCAGCGCGTGGCGCGCGATGATCTTCATGTAGCCGAAACGGCGCGGATCGTTGAAAACAACGGATGCGCCCGACGACATGTGAAACACCACATGATCATGCGCGCGGTCCTCATTCCGCGGATGGTGGAATTGGCCGGGCGATTTGGTCCCCTCATCGGCGACCACGCGGAACGAGCCCGACATCCCCAGATGCATCAACAGCACGTCGCCGGAGCCCAGATCGGCCATCAGGTATTTGGCGCGGCGGCCGAGCCCGGTGACGGTCTGACCCTCCAGCCTGGCGACAAAATCCTTCTGGAACGGAAACCGCAGATCCTTGCGCCGGGCCTCCGCTTTCGCGATCAGGAATCCCTCCATGACGGGCTGCAGGCCGCGGCGGACGGTCTCGACTTCGGGTAATTCGGGCATACCGGGGCGTTCACCTTGAGGACGTGACGTGATAGCGCCATTGCGGCGGGCGCGCTATGGTCCGGCGACGGAGAAGAGCTGATGGATCGACCGGACCAGACCACGCATTTTGGCTTCAGGGACGTCCCCCTCGGGGACAAGCAGACGCTGGTGAACGACGTGTTCCACAGCGTGGCGCAGCGCTACGACCTGATGAACGATCTGATGTCGGTCGGCCTGCACCGGGTCTGGAAGGACCTGATGATCAACGCGCTCAATCCGCCGCGCGCGGATACGCCGTTTGCGCTGCTCGACGTCGCCGGCGGCACCGGCGACATCGCCTTTCGCGCCGCCAGGGCGGCGGGCGCGGGCTTTCGGGCCACCGTCTGCGACATCAATTCCGACATGCTTGAGGTCGGCCGCACCCGCGCCGCGGCACGGCATCTCGACGACCGGGTGTCGTTCGTCGAAGGCAATGCCGAGGCGCTGGCGTTCCCGGATCGCAGCTTCGACGCCTACACCATCGCGTTCGGTATCCGCAACGTGCCGCGGATCGATCTGGCGCTCAGCGAAGCCTGGCGGGTGCTGAAGCCGGGCGGGCGATTTCTGTGCCTCGAGTTCTCCGCCGTCGACATGCCCGGGCTCGATCGCATCTACGACCTGTTTTCGTTCAAGGTGATTCCGCCGCTCGGCCGCGCCGTGACCGGCGACGCCGACTCCTATCAATACCTCGTCGAATCGATCCGGAAATTCCCCAAGCCGAATGCGTTCGCCGAGATGATGCGCACCGCCGGCTTTTCCCGCGCCAGCTGGCAGAGTTTTTCGGGCGGCATCGTGGCGTTGCATTCGGGCTGGCGTTTGTGATTTCTGCACTTACCCACATCGCGCGGCTGGCCCGCGCCGGTTTCGTGTTCGCGCGCGAGGGCGTCTTCAGCGTGGTCGATCCCTCGCTGGTGCCGCCGCCGGGGCAGCTGGCGCTGCGCATCGCCCGGCTGATCGAGCGGCCCGGCGCCAAATCCGGCCCGCGGCTGTCGCGCGCGCTGACCCGGCTCGGGCCGGCCTATCTCAAGCTCGGACAGTTTCTCGCCACCAGGCCCGACGTGGTCGGCGCCAGCATGGCGCGCGACCTGGAAAGCCTGCAGGATCGGCTGCCGCCGTTTGCGCAGGAAGAGGCCGAAGCCGTCATCGCGGCATCGCTGGAACGCAGCGTGGCGCAGGCGTTTGCGAGCTTTGGGCCCGCGGTGGCCGCGGCCTCGATCGCGCAGGTGCATCGCGCGGAAACCGAGCGGGACGGCGTCCGCACATCGGTCGCGGTCAAGGTGCTGCGGCCCGACGTCGCCGCGCGTTTCCGCCGCGACCTCGCCGACTTTTTCTTCGTCGCGCACAAGGCCGAGGCGCATTCGGCCGAAGCCCGGCGGCTGCGGCTGATCGAGGTCATCAATACGATGTCGCGCTCGGTCGCGATGGAGATGGATCTGCGGCTGGAGGCGGCCGCACTCTCCGAGATGGCGGAGAATACCCGCGACGATCCGGATTTTCGCGTGCCCACAGTCGACTGGGACCGCACCACGCACAATGTGCTGACGATGGAATGGATCGACGGCATCGCGCTCAGCGACCATGCGCGGCTGGAGCAATCGCAGGTCGACCTGCCCGAGCTCGGGCGCAAGGTGATCCAGAGTTTCCTGCGCCATGCACTGCGCGACGGCTTCTTTCATGCCGACATGCATCCGGGCAATCTGTTTCTCGATGACGCCGGCCGGCTGGTCGCGGTCGATTTCGGCATCATGGGCCGGCTCGGCATGAAGGAGCGCCGCTTCCTCGCCGAAATTCTGCTGGGCTTCATCACCCGCAACTATCGCCGCGTCGCCGAAGTGCATTTCGAGGCCGGCTATGTGCCGGCGCATCACTCGGTGGAGAATTTCGCGCAGGCGATCCGCGCCATCGGCGAGCCGATCCATAACCGCGTCGCCGAGGAAATCTCGATGGCGAAGCTGTTGACCCTGCTGCTCGAGGTCACCGGCCTGTTCGACATGCGAACCCGTCCCGAACTGATCCTGCTGCAGAAGACCATGGTGGTGGTCGAGGGCGTGGCGCGCGGCTTCGATCCGAAGCTCGATATCTGGAAGGTCGCCGACCCCGTGGTTCGCGAATGGATCGAGCGCAATCTCGGACCCGTAGGACGCATTCAAGGCGCTGCGGCCGGCGCCGGCGAGCTGGGCCGGGTGCTGGGAGCCTTGCCCTCGATCGCCTCGCGCTCGGTTGCGGTGCTGGAGCAGCTGGAAACCATGACCCGGGAGGGCATTACGCTGTCGCCGGAGACGATTGCAGCGCTGGGCCGATCCGAAGGCCGCAAGAACCGCGCGCGCACCCTGGCGCTCTGGATCATCGCAGGCACCTTCATCGCGATCCTGTTCGCTGTCCGTCAACTTTGATTGCAATGCATGCATTTTATGCTAGCATTGCAATCAATTTATCTGGATATCGCCCATGGCCAGCCTGACCATCCGAAAACTCGATGACGCTATCCGGGACGAGCTGCGGTTGCGCGCCGCCCGCAACGGTCGATCGGTCGAGGACGAGGTGCGGGTGATTTTGCGCGAGGCGGCGCATTACCCCTCGCCGATCCCCGCCACGCCGCCGGCCGTCCTCCAGGCGCCGTCGGCGGATCGCGGGCCTCGCGCCATCCACAGCCTGCCGCGCGTCACCCTGATCATCGGCGGCGGTATCGCCGCCTACAAGGCGCTGGACCTGATCCGGCGGCTGAAGGAGCGGCAGATTCACGTCCGCTGCGTGCTGACCCGCGCCGCCCAGCAGTTCGTCACGCCGCTTTCCGCCAGCGCGCTGTCGAACGAGCGCGCCTACACCGATCTTTTCGATGCCGCGAGCGAGTTCGACGCCGGCCATATCCGGCTCGGCCGCGACTGCGACCTCATCGTGGTGGCGCCCGCGACCGCGGACCTGATGGCCAAGATGGCGCAGGGCCACGCCGACGATCTCGCCAGCGCCATCCTGCTCGCGGCCAACCGGCCGATCCTGCTGGCGCCGGCGATGAATCCCCTGATGTGGAACAACGCCGCGACCCGGCGCAACGTCGCACAGCTCGAACGCGACGGCATCGCCATGATCGGGCCCAACGCCGGCGAGATGGCCGAAGCCAACGAGGCCGGAGTCGGCCGTATGGCGGAGCCCACGGAAATCGCGGCCGCCGCCGAGAAATTTCTGCGGCCACCACAACCGCGCCCGCTGGCCGGCAAACGCGTGCTGATCACCGCAGGGCCCACCCACGAGCCGATCGATCCGGTGCGCTACATCGCCAACCGCTCCTCCGGCAAACAGGGTTTTGCCATTGCCGCGGCGGCGCAGGCCGCCGGCGCCGACGTCATCCTGGTCTCCGGACCGGTCGACCTCGACGATCCCGCGGGGGTCACCGTGAAGCATGTGGAGTCCGCGCGCGACATGCTGGCCCAGGTCGAAGCGTCGCTGCCGGTGGATATCGCGATCTTCGCCGCCGCCGTCGCCGACTGGCGCGTCGACAATGCGGGCGAGCAAAAGCTGAAGAAGACGTCGGCCGGCATGCCGCCGCTGCAGTTGGTTGAAAATCCTGACATCCTCGCGACGATCTCGAAGCTGCGGGAAAAACGCCCGCCGCTGGTGATCGGTTTTGCTGCCGAAACCGAGCACCTGATCGACAATGCCAAAGCAAAATTCGCGCGCAAGGGCTGCGACTGGATCGTCGCCAATGACGTATCGCCGGCGACCGGCGTGATGGGCGGCGACCGCAACACGGTTCATCTGCTGACCCGCGATGGCGGCGAGATCGCGGTCGACTCCTGGCCGGTCATGAGCAAAGAGCAAGTCGCCACCGAACTGGTGGCGCGGATTGCCCGTACTGTGGAGAAAACCTCGTGAGCTCAGTCAAAGTCGAGATCCGGCAATTGCCGCATGGCGAGGGCCTGGCGCTGCCGGCCTATCAGAGCGCGCATGCCGCGGGGCTCGACCTGCTGGCGGCGGTGCCGGAAGGCGCGCCGATGGTGCTCGCTCCCGGAAAATACGCGCTGGTCCCGACCGCGCTGACGATCGCGCTGCCGCCGGGCTTTGAGGCGCAGGTCCGGCCGCGCTCCGGGCTTGCCGCCAAGCACGGCATCACCGTGCTGAACTCGCCCGGCACCGTCGATGCGGATTATCGCGGCGAGATCGGCGTGCTCCTGATCAACCATGGCGATGCCCCGTTCCCGATCCGGCGCGGCGAGCGCATCGCGCAGATGGTGATTGCCGCTGTGGTCATGGCGGAGCTGGTTCCCGTGGCGACGCTTTCCACCACCGATCGCGGCACCGGCGGATTCGGTTCGACCGGCCGCTAGACTCCGTAAAATAGCGGGTGCCTTTTCATAAAAATCGTGTCGAAAAAATTTAGTTCGGCATTTTTTTACGATGCGATTCACGTTCACGATCTGGACTCTTACCCCCCGAGTCCCGTTGGGGATATTGTCTTTCGATTCGCGAACGGCGGGTTGAAGCGCGCCGGGCGTAAAGTCGTGCGGTTTGGGGCAAACCATGTCGGGCGTGATCGTGGCGATGCGTCGGACCCTGCTGTCGTGCACTTCACTGGCACGTAACGGCCTGATCGCCTTTGGCATGACGGCACTGCTGCCGGCAGCACCCGCTTATGCCGGCGAATTGCCCTTCATTCAGTCGATCGTGGCCTGGCTCGATCTCGATCACCAGGAATTCGTGATCCTGGCCACAGCACTGGCGCTGCTCGGCTTTTCTGTGGTGGCCGCGATCCTGTTGATGCGCACCCGGGTTCGCGCGGCAGCCAATGAGGCGCGGCTGCGCTCCGACATCGGGGATCTGCAAGTCCAGGCCGACCGCCTGCGCGCGCTGTTGTTTGCCGAACCCCAGATCCTGATCGCGTGGGCCGCGGGCGACAATCGCCCGCAAATATCAGGCGATACCTCGCTGCTGATGGCGCAGGATTCGCCGCAGCGCATTCTGGCGTTTGGAACCTGGCTGCCGCCGGAGCCGGCGCTGCAGATGGACCATGCGGTCGACGCGCTGCGCGAGGCCGGCGAAGGCTTTCTGATCAATCTCACCACCTCGAACGGACACGCGCTGGAGGCCATGGGCCGCGCCATCGGCGGCCAAGCCATTGTGCGGATTCGCGAACTCGGCGGATTGCGCCGGGAACTGGCGGAGACCAATTTGCGCTACAAGGCGCTGTCCGAGGAAACCGAGATGCTGCGCGGCTTCGCCGCCGCGGCACCCTGGCCGATCTGGGCCAAAGGCGCCAAGGGCGGTCTCAACTACGCCAATGCCGCCTATGCGCGGGCGACCGAGGCCGTCAGCGTCGCCGACGCGATCGATCGCGGCCTCGAACTGCTCGACAGCGACGACCGCGGCGCGATGGACCGGGCGTTGAAGGAAGCATCAAGCTTCACCGCGCGGTTGCCGATCGTGGTCGGCGGCGAGCGCCGAATCTACGATGTGCGCGCGATGAATGTCGGCAGCGGCAGCGCCGGCATCGCCATCGACGCTTCCGAGGCCACCGCGCTGCGCGCGGCGCTGGAGCGGATGGCGGAAGCGCATCGCCGCACCCTCGATCAATTGTCGTCCGGCGTCGCGGTGTTCGACGGCCAGCGGCGACTGGCGTTCTACAATGATTCCTACCGCCGGCTGTGGGACCTGGACCGCGCCTTCCTCGACAGCAACCCCGATGATTCCAGCGTGCTGGATCGTTTGCGCGCCGCGCGAAAAGTTCCGGAACAGCCGGATTTCCGGGCCTGGAAGGCCAAGCTGCACGAGGCCTACCGCGCGGTGGAGCCCGAAAAGGACACCTGGTACCTGCCCGACGGCCGCGCCGTCAGCGTCGTCACCACGCCCAATCCGGAAGGCGGCGTCACCTATCTGTTCGACGACGTCACCGAAAGCCTCGATCTGGCGCGGCGGTTCGACGGCCTGATCCGGGTGCAGCGCGAAACGCTCGACAATCTCGCCGAAGCCGTCGCGGTGTTCGGCAGCAACGGTCGCGCCCAGTTGTTCAATCCGGCTTTCGCCAAGATGTGGAAGCTATCCCCCGAGGCGCTGCGCGAACAGCCGCATATCGAGACCGTGGAAGGCTGGTGCAAGCCGCTGTTCGACGACGAAGCGGCCTGGCGGACCATCCGCGAAGCCATCACCGCGATCGAGAACCGGGTCGAGGTGCCGCTGAAGCTGGAGCGCAACGACGGCAGCGTGCTGGACTGCATGACCATGCCGCTGCCCGACGGCGCCACCATGCTGACCTTCCAGGACATCACCGACACCGAGAATGTCGAGCGCGCGCTGCGCGAGCGCAACGAGGCGCTGGAGACCGCCGACCAGATGAAGGTCGATTTCGTCCACCACGTGTCCTACGAGCTGCGCTCGCCGCTGACCACCATCATCGGCTTCGCGCATTTCCTCGCCGACCCCGTGACCGGCCCGCTGATGCCGAAGCAAGCCGAATATCTCGGCTACATCACCGCCTCGACCAACGCGCTGCTCGCCATTATCAACAACATCCTCGATCTCGCCACCATCGACGCCGGCGCGATGTCGCTCAATCTCGGCTCCATCGATATCCGCAAGACCATCGAGGCCGCCGCCGAAGGCATCCAGGACCGGCTCGCCACCGACCGCATCGAACTCAAGGTCGACGTCGATCCCAACATCGGCAACTTCACCGGCGACGAGCGCCGCGTGGTGCAGGTGTTGTATAATCTGCTGGCCAACGCCGTCGGGTTCTCTCCGCAGGACGCCACGGTCGGCCTCAGCGCCCGGCGAACCGAACACAGCGTGGTCTTCACCGTGACCGATTCCGGCCCGGGCATTCCGCCGGACGTCAAGGACAAGGTGTTCGACTGGTTCGAGAGTCATTCCAACGGCTCGAAGCATCGCGGCGCCGGCCTCGGCCTGTCGCTGGTGCGCTCGTTCGTCGAGCTGCACGGTGGCAAGGTGAGCGTCGATTCGATCGTCGGCAGGGGCACGACCGTCACCTGCGACTTTCCGATCGACCAGGCCGCGCATCGTCACGCCGCGGAATGACCGCTCCCGTCACATTCTCGCTGGCGCTGTCGAACGAGACCGCGACGGCGCATTTGATGGCCGACCTCGCTTTGCTGATCGGCCCCGGCGACCTCATCACCCTCTCGGGCGATCTCGGCGCCGGCAAGACCGCCGCGGCGCGCGCCATGATCCGTTATCTCGCCGACGACGACGCGCTGGAGGTGCCAAGCCCGACCTTCACGCTGGCGCAAAGCTACGACCTCGCCCCGTTTCCGCTGATTCACGCCGATCTCTACCGGGTCAACGATCCCATCGAACTGGAGGAGATCGGGCTGTCGCCCTTGCCGGACGCCACGGTGGTGCTGATCGAATGGCCGGAACGGGCCGCCGGTACGCTGCCGGAAGACCGCATCGACATCGCGCTCAGCCATCGCCCGGCGCTGGGCTCGGCGGCACGATCGGCCGAAATCACCGGCTACGGCAAGGCCGCCGCGCAGGTCGCGCGGCTGAAGACGCTGCGGCAGTTTCTCGACGGCGCCGGCCATCTCGACGCCAAGCGCCGGCGCATGGCCGGCGACGCCTCGACCCGCTCCTATGCGCGGCTGATCCGCGACGATGACGTCGTGATCCTGATGAACTCGCCGCGGCGGCCCGATGGCGGCAAGACCTATGCCACGGCCGTGCATCTGGCCGAGAACGTCAAGCCGTTCGTCGCCATCGCCAACGGCTTGCGCGAGCGCGGCTTCTCGGCGCCCGCCATCCACCATGCCGACCTCGACGCCGGATTTCTGATCACCGAGGATTTCGGCGGCGAAGGCGTCATCGAGGGTGATCCGCCCGCGCCGATCGCGGATCGTTACGAGGCCGCGACCGACATGCTGGTGGCACTGCATCGCGAGCCCTTGCCGGAAAGACTGCCGCTGGCGCCCGGGTTCACCTACGCCATTCCCTTCTTCGACACCGATGCGCTGCTGGTCGAGATCGGACTGATGCCCGAATGGTATCTGCCGGATCGCGGCGCCGTCCTGACCGATGATGTCAGCGCCGAATTCGTCGCGATGTGGCGCGATCTGCTCGCCAGGCCCGCGGCAGCCGACAAGACCTGGGTGCTGCGTGATTTTCATTCGCCCAACCTGATCTGGCTCGGCGAGCGCCAGGGCATTGCGCGGGTCGGCATCATCGACTTCCAGGACACCGTCATGGGACCGGCCAGCTACGATCTGGTGTCGCTGCTGCAGGATGCGCGGATCGACGTTCCCGAAGCGCTCGAACTCGCGCTGCTGACGCGCTACATCAAGGCGCGGCGCGCGGCCGACGGCAGCTTCGACGCGGCCCAGTTCGCCGAACTCTACGCCATCATGTCGGCGCAGCGGAACACGCGGCTGCTCGGCACCTTTGCCCGGCTCAACCGCCGCGACGGCAAGCCGCAGTATCTGAAGCACCAGCCCCGGATCTGGACCTATCTCACCCGTTCGCTGGCGCACCCGGTGCTGGCGCCGCTTCGGGAGTGGTATGCCGCCCATGTGCCGCCGCCGGGCCCGTAGGTTTACGGGTTATTAGCCACCCCCGCGTTAACCTGCGCTTAGTGCCTGCCCCGAAAGCCCGGGGTGTGGCGGCTTTGGCGGAGCAAATCAATGGCGACGAGCGAGCGGCGCAAGGGCGAACGCGTGATCTTTGAGCGCGGTTTTTCCGCGCACATGATGGGCATCGACGGCACCTGGCGGCGCGAATGCACGATGGAAGACGTGTCGGAAACCGGCGCCAAGCTCACGGTTGAGGGCTCGGTCGAGGGGTTGCATCTGAAGGAATTCTTCCTGCTGCTGTCGTCCACCGGCCTGGCCTACCGCCGCTGCGAGCTGTCCTGGGTCAATGGCGACCAGATCGGCGTCAATTTCATCAAAACCGGCGCCAAGCTGAAAAAAGCCAAGCGCTCGCAAGAGGCCGACGCCTGAGGGTGACGCCGTCGTATGGCCGTCATGCCGGACGACTAAGGCGTCATGATCCATGCGGCCAGCGAATCGCCGTGATATGATTGCGGTTCACCATAACTGTTCGAGAAGTTTCCAAAAATGTCCGTCAAGCCCACCAAAGCCATGGTCCTCGCCGCCGGTCTTGGCCTGCGCATGCGTCCCCTGACCGACAACATGCCGAAGCCGCTGGTGCGCGTGGCCGGCAGCGCCTTGCTCGATCATGTGCTGGACAAGCTCGGCGACGCTGGCGTCGAAGAGGCCGTCGTCAATGTGCATTACCTGCCCGACCAGATCATCGATCACACCAAGGGGCGAACCCGGCCCCGCGTGATCATTTCGGATGAGCGTGACCAGGTGCTCGGCACCGGCGGCGCCGTCGTCAAGGCGCTGCCTTTGCTGGGCGACGCGCCGTTCTTCCATGTCAACGCCGACACCCTATGGATCGATGGCGTGCGGCCCAATCTGGCCCGGCTGGCGGAAGCCTTCGACCCCGCGCGGATGGATATCCTGCTGCTGATGGCGCCGACGGCGAGCAGCATCGGCTATGCCGGCCGCGGCGATTACGCCATGCTGGCCGACGGCGTGCTGCGCAAGCGCCGGGAACACGAGGTGGTTCCGTTCGTCTATGCCGGTGCCGCGATCATGTCGCCGTCACTGTTCGCCGACGCGCCGAAGGGCGAATTTTCGCTGACCCGGAAATTTGATTCCGCCAACGAGCAGGGGCGGCTGTTCGGCCTGCGGCTGGACGGCGTGTGGATGCATGTCGGAACCCCCGACGCGGTGCAGGCGGCGGAACGGGCGTTCCTCGCCAGCGTGGCGTAGGGACACCCGTCATTCCGGGACGATGCAAGGCATCGAACCCGGAATGACGACCACAATAACTTCGAAAACAACCCCATGCACAGATACAGAAGCCTGCATATTCAATAAGATATGCACGCCGAAGGCGCCCATGCCATGATGCCCCCTGATCCCGAATCAGGCAGCTCATGCGCGTTTTCAGCGTCCCAGTATCCGCGCCGTTCCTGCGCACCGTCATCGCCGCTCTGGTCGATGGCAGGCTGGTCGAGGGCTTCGAGGCCCGCAGCGATCCGGCCAGGCTGGCGCAGGCGACGCTGTATCTGCCGACCCTGCGCGCCGGGCGCATGGCGCGGGAAATCTTTCTCGACGAGCTGAAGACCGACGCGGTGGTGCTGCCGCGCATCGTGGCACTTGGCGACATCGACGAGGACGAGCTGGCGTTCGCGCAGGCCACCTCGCCCGGATCGGCCGCGCTGGAAATTCCCCCCGCGATGGACGGGCTGCAGCGCCGCCTGCTGCTGGCGCAACTGATCGCCGCATGGGCGAAGCAGATCCGGCCGGCCGACGCGGCGCAGGCGCCGCTGGTGACCGGCGGACCGGCCTCGACGCTGGCGCTGGCCGACGATCTGGCGCGGCTGATGGACGACATGGTGACCCGCAAGGTCGAATGGAGCGCGCTCGATGGGCTGGTGCCGGATGCGCTCGACCGGTACTGGCAGCTCACGCTGCAGTTCCTCGACATCGCCAAGACGGCGTGGCCCAATATCCTCGCCGCGCATGGCAGGATCGAGCCGGCGGCGCGACGCGATCTGTTGATCGAGGCCGAAGCCGCCCGCCTGACCGCGCATCATGACGGGCCGGTGATCGCGGCGGGTTCGACCGGATCGATGCCGTCGACCGCACGACTGCTGCAGACCGTCGCCGGCCTGCCGCGGGGCGCAGTAGTGCTGCCGGGGCTCGATACCGATCTCGACGACGATGCCTGGCAATTGATCGGCGGCGTCCAGACTACGGATGGCAGGTTCACCGCGCATCCGGCATCGAACCATCCGCAATTCGCGATGCACGCGCTGCTCGACCGCTTCGGCATCAAGCGCGGCGACGTCGAAATTTTAGGGAGCCCGGCGCCGCATGGGCGCGACGTGCTGGTCTCCGAGGCGATGCGGCCCTCGAATGCGACCGCGCAATGGCACCGGCGGCTGGGCGAGCCGGAGGTTTTGGAAAAGATTTCGCGGGGGATGACCAGCCTCGCCGTCATCGCGGCGGCCAATCCCGAGATGGAGGCGCTGGCGATCGCGGTGGCGATGCGCGAGGCGCGACACCTGAACAAATCGGCGGCGCTGGTGACACCGGATCGCGCGCTGGCGCGGCGCGTGGCCGCGGCGCTCGGCCGCTGGAACCTGGAATTCGACGATTCCGGCGGCGACGCGCTGACGGACACGTCGGCGGGAATTTTCGCCAGGCTCGCCGCCGAGGCGGCGGCCAACGGGCTGGAGCCGCCGACGCTGCTGGCACTGCTAAAGCATCCGCTGTGCCGGCTCGGCGGCGCGCACGGCGCTTTCAAGAGTGCCATCGAGGTGCTCGAGCTGGCGCTGTTGCGCGGCACGCGTCCGCAAGCAGGAAGCAGCGGGTTGGCCCGCGATCTCTCCCGATTTCGCCAGGAGCTGACAAAACTCCGCAAAGGCGAGACGTCCTCGCTGCACCGCGCCGAGCCGCGCGCCGGACTCACCAACGAAGAACTCGATTTGGCCCAGGCGCTGGTTGAACTGTTGCGAAAAGCCCTCGCTCCGCTCGAAAGCCTCGGCGCGTCGAAGCCGCATGACTTCGCCGAACTTGCAACACGCCATCGCGATGTCCTGCTGGAATTGTCGCGCGACCCGGATGGCGTCGCGGTCGCCTTCGACGGGCCGCAAGGCTCGGCGCTTGCAGCCGCCTTCGACGATCTGCTCGCGGGACAGGCGCCGAGCGGCCTGATGGTCGAACTCGGCGACTACCCCGAAGTATTCCAGACCGCGTTCGCCGACCGCATCGTGCGGCGGCCGGAATCGGCGCGGGCGCAGCTTCACATCTACGGCCAGCTGGAAGCGCGGTTGACGCAATCCGACCGAATCATTCTGGGCGGGCTGGTCGAAGGGGTCTGGCCGCCGCAGCCTCGGATCGATCCGTGGCTGAGCCGGCCGATGCGGCACGAGCTCGGCCTCGATTTGCCGGAGCGGCGCATCGGCCTCTCCGCGCATGATTTTGCCCAGCTGCTCGGCGCCGATGACGTGATCCTCAGTCACGCCGCGAAGGTTGGCGGCGCGCCCGCCGTTGCGTCGCGTTTCCTGCACCGGCTCGAAGCGGTGGCGGGCGAGCAATGCTGGGACGCCGCAGTCGCGGCCGGCGAAAAATATGTCGGCTACGCCGACCGGCTCGACAGCCCCGACAAGGTCGAACCGATCAAGCAGCCCGCGCCAAAGCCGCCGCGCGCGGTCAGGCCGTTGAAACTGTCGGTGACGGCGATCGAAGACTGGCTGCGCGACCCCTATACGATCTACGCCAAATACATTCTGAAGCTTGCGCCGCTCGACCCCGTCGACATGCCGCTGTCGGCCGCCGACCGCGGTTCGGCGATCCACGATGCGCTCGGCGAATTCACGCAAGTGTACGCCACCGCGCTGCCCGACGATCCCGCGCGCGAGTTGCGCCGCATCGGCGAGAAATATTTTGCGCCGTTGATGGAACGGCCGGAAGCCCGCGCGCTGTGGTGGCCACGGTTTAACCGGATCGCCGGATGGTTCTCGGCCTGGGAAATCGTGCGGCGCGGCGATGTCAGTGCCATCGAGGCCGAAATTCGCGGCGAAATTCCGATCCCGCTCGACAATGCCCGCATCTTCCATCTGTCGGCGCGCGCCGACCGGATCGAACGCCGCCGTGACGGCAGTTTTGCCATTCTCGATTACAAGACCGGGCAACCGCCGACCGGCAAGCAGGTTCGCATGGGGCTGTCGCCGCAGCTGACGCTGGAGGCGGCGATCCTGCGCGAGGGCGGTTTTGCAGGCATTGCGGCGGGCGCCTCGGTCAGCGAACTCGGTTATGTCAGGCTCAGCGGCAACAATCCGCCGGGCGAAGCGAAGCCGCTGGAGTTGAAGATCAACAAAAGCGATCAGGCGCAGCTACCCGATGCCGCCGCCGATGAAGCCCGCAACAAGCTGGAAAACCTGATCCGCGCCTTCGAGAATGAAGCGCAACCCTATACCTCGCTCAATCTGTCGATGTGGGCGAACCGCTACGGCTCGTACGACGATCTCGCGCGGATCAAGGAGTGGTCCGCCGCGGGCGGCCTGGGGATCGAGGAATGGTAGCCGCGCCGCGCCCCATTCCCGACGCCGTCCGCGCGACGCAGGCGCGCGCGTCCGACCCCGCGTCTTCCGCCTTCGTCTCGGCCAATGCCGGCTCGGGCAAGACCCATGTGCTGGTGCAGCGGGTGATCCGGCTCTTGCTCAGCAATGTGCCGCCGGAAAAAATCCTCTGCATCACCTTCACCAAGGCCGCCGCCGCCAACATGGCGGAGCGGGTGTTCTCCACCCTCGGCCACTGGGTCACGCTCGATGACAGGGCGCTGGACGAAGCGATCGTCGAGGCAGGCATCGCGCGCGTCGATGCGAAGCTCCGCATGCGCGCCCGCGAATTGTTCGCCTCCGCGCTGGAGACGCCGGGCGGGCTGAAGGTGCAGACCATCCACGCGCTGTGCACCCGGCTGCTGCAGCAATTTCCGTTCGAGGCCAATGTGCCGGCGCGCTTCGCCGTGCTCGACGACCGCGACCAGACCGCGATGATGGAGCGCGCCAACCTCGCGGTGCTGCTCGAAGCCTCCAGCGATCCCGACAGCCCGACCGGGCGCGCCTTGACGGTCGCGATGGCCAGTGCGGCCGACGTCACCTTCAAGGATGTCGTGCGCGAGGCCTGTCTCAGCCGCGACCATTTCATGGCTTGGACCGACGGCGCCGGTTCCGCCGATGCCGCGGCGGCGCAGGTGTCCGACGCGCTCGGGGTCGATCCCGGCGATTCCATCGAGAGTGTCGAACGCGAGATTGTCGACGGGCCGCATCTACCGCGATCGCGGTGGGAGGAGGTCGCCGCCATTCTCGGTGTCAGCAGCAACGCCGATCAGGCTCAGGCCGGGCGGCTGCGCCAGGCGCTGGTGCTCTCCGGCATCGAGCAGGTCGACAAGTATCTCGAGGTGTTTCTTACCGACGCCAGCACGCCGCGCAAATCGGTGGTGACAAAAAAACTTTGCGACGCCCGGCCGCAGCTCGCCCAATGGTTCGACGCCGAAGCCGGCCGGCTCCACACCCTGATCGAGCGGCGCCGCGCGCTGACCCAGCGCGACCGCACCCAGGCACTGCTGCAGATCGCCACGGCGGCGGCGGCGAACTACCGCCGCGAGAAACAGGAACGCGGCCTGCTCGATTATGACGATCTGATCGACAAGACGCTGGCGATGCTGAATGGCGGCGCATCCGCCTGGGTGCATTACAAGCTCGATCGCGGCGTCGACCACGTGCTGATCGACGAGGCGCAGGACACCAGCCCACGGCAATGGGACATCGTCGACCACATCATTTCCGAATTCACCTCCGGCGAGGGCGCGCGCGACGGCGTCGTGCGCACGGTGTTCGCGGTCGGCGACGAGAAGCAGTCGATCTTCTCGTTCCAGGGCGCAGCACCCCGCGAGTTCGATGCCCGCCGCAGATCGCTGCACAGGAAGTTCGTGGACGCCGGACTGAAATTCGATCCGATCTCGTTCACCTATTCGTTCCGCTCCGGGCCGTCGATCCTGCAATCGGTCGACCATGTGTTCCGCGAGCAGGAAATTTACGGCAGCATTCACGCGGTCGAAACCGGCTATCCGATCCATCATTCGCTCGACGACGCCGGGCCGAGCCTGATCGATCTCTGGGAATTGGCCGAAGCCGACGACCGCCAGGACATCGAGGGCTGGCGCGCGCCGTTCGACGGGGTGTCGGCGACTTCACCGGAAGTGAAACTTTCAAAGCGCATCCAGGCCGAGATCAAGTCGCTGGTCGAAGGCGGCACCATGACCGGCCACACCGGCAAGCGCCGCCGCTTGCGTTACGGCGACGTGCTGGTGTTGGTGCGGCGGCGCGGCAACGCCTTCGACGCCGTGATCCAGGCGCTGAAACACGCCAATGTCCCGGTCGCCGGCGCCGACCGGCTGAAATTGACCGAGCACATCGCTATCATCGACCTGATGAATCTCGCCGATGCACTGCTGCTGCCGCAGGACGACCTGGCGCTCGCGGTGGCGCTCAAAAGCCCGCTGTTCGGGCTGGATGACGACGACCTGTTCACGCTGGCGCGGGCGCGCAAGGGATCGCTGCGCAACGCACTGAGCCTTCACGCCGCGGCTGACGGCAAATTCGCCGAGGCGCTGAGGCGTCTCGAAGCCTGCGAGCGCCGGTTTGCCGCCGAGCCGCCGTTTGCCTTCTATGCATGGCTGCTCGGCGGCGATGGCGGTCGCAAGCGGATCCTGAAGCGGCTCGGCCATGAGGCCAATGACGCGCTCGACGAATTTCTCGAACTGGCCCTGGGCTATGAGCGCAAGGCGCCGGCCTCGCTGCAGGGTTTTATGGCGTGGCTGCGCGCCGCCGATACCGAAGTGAAGCGCGACATGGAAATCTCGCGCGACGAAGTCCGCGTCATGACCGTGCACGGCGCCAAGGGGCTGGAGGCGCCGGTCGTGTTCCTGGTCGACACCACCTCGTCGCCGGCCGATACCCAGCGCCTGAAGCTGATCCATCTGCCGCGCGGCAATGCGCAGCCGCACGCGCCCGGCGTCGTGGTCTGGGCCGGCAGGAAGGCCGACGATCCCGCCGCGGTCGCGGCTGCGCGCACCGGGATGCTTGCAGAGACCGAGGACGAATACCGCCGCCTGCTCTATGTGGCGATGACGCGGGCGGCCGACCGCCTGATCGTCGGCGGCTGCATGCCCGGCAACATGAAGAGCGTGCGCGAATTCTCCTGGTACGACCTGATCGTCAAGGGCCTCGGCAATTCCGGATTGCAGCTGCAGGAGTTCGAGACGGCCGACGGCCTGGTGGTGAAGCGCTATTCGCGGCCCGAGGATGTCGCGGCTCCTACCGCCGCGGCTGCCGCGCCGGCGGCAAACACCCGGACCGAGCTGCCGTCATGGTTGCGCGGCGCCGCGCCCGCGGAACCATCCGCCGACAATCTGCTGCGGCCGTCCGATCCCGCCACAAGCGAGGGCCATCCGGTCAGATCAGGCGAATCAATCCAGCTGCGGGCACGGGCGCTGTTGCGCGGCACGCTTGTGCACCGGCTGCTGCAATCCCTGCCTGACGTCGTCGCCGAAGGCCGCCGCGACGCGGCGCTGCGGTATCTCGCCCGCAACGCCGGCGACTGGACCGACGCTGACCGCGCGGCGCTCGCCGAATCGATGCTGGCGTTGATCGGGTATCCACGCTTCGCGCCGGTATTCGCGGCCGGCAGCCGGGCCGAGGTCTCGATCGCCGGCAGGCTGGAGCGGCCGGGGCGGTCGCCGGCCCTGGTTTCGGGGCAGATCGACCGGCTGGCGGTGACCGCAGCCGAGGTCTTGATCGTCGATTACAAGACGAATCATGCCCCGCCGGCGGCCCTGGCCGGGGCCCCCACGGGCTATGTCCGGCAGCTGGCGCTCTACCGGGCGGTATTGCAGAAGCTTTATCCCCAACTGCCGGTCCGCGCCGCGCTGCTCTGGACCGAAACCCCTGAATTAATGGAGATTTCTACTCCTGCGCTGGACGCGGCACTGGCAACCGTCGTCCGAGGGGATGACCGAGCTTGACCCGGCAAGACCGCGTTCATAGGTTGATTGCATGATCTGGCGGGCGATTCTTATCCCGCGTCTTCCCCAACCCGAACGAGGTATACCCATGGCCGTTGGCAAGGTTTCTGACGCCGATTTCGAAGCCGAAGTGCTCAACGCGACCGGGCCGGTCGTGGTCGATTTCTGGGCCGAGTGGTGCGGCCCCTGCCGCATGATCGCACCCGCGCTCGACGAGATTTCCGGCGCGATGGGCGACAAGGTCAAGATCGTGAAGCTGAACGTCGACGAGAGCCCGAAGACGGCCTCGAAATACGGCGTGATGTCGATCCCGACCCTGATGATCTTCAAGGGCGGCGAGATGGCCTCGCGCCAGGTCGGCGCCGCGCCGAAGGCAAAGCTGCAGCAGTGGATCACCGCTGCGGTCTGATCCGTCTCGCGCGATCACTGGTTCCGACGGCCGGCGCTTCGCCGGCCGTTTGCTTTTAGCGCTTGCTTTGGCAACTCCCGTAGCCCGGATGGAGCGAAGCGTAATCCGGGGGGACTGCGCAAGCGTGCAATTTGTGCCGGATTGCGCTTCGCTCCATCCGGGCTACGGGACTAACGTACCCATCCCGTCGCCAGCGCGGAGGCGAATTCAGCAAAGCCCTTTTTCCGCGCCAGCGCCGCCATCGCTTCGTGATCGTAAGGCACATGCCGGAACGTCACTCGCCACTCGCTGCCAGTCAGTTCGAGGACTGCGTAACGCGCGTCCGGCGTGCCCGCCTCGATCAGATGCGGATACGGCACGTTGTAGGAAAAGCCGGGAACGCCGACGCTGCCGGGATTCACCACCATGCGTCCGTCACCGAGCCGCACCGCCCGCGCGATATGAGTATGGGCGCAGAGAATCAGCGACTGCGAAATTCCTTCCGCTTCCTTCTCGATGGCTTCCAGCGTTGACAACGTGACCGAGCCGTCCGGCGTCACCGTCTCCAGCCAGTAGAGATCGTCGTTGCCGGGCGTGCCGTGGCAGAGAAAGACCTGGTCGCGAAAGATCTGTGTCGGCGGGATGGTCCGCAGCCAATCGAGATGTTGCTTGTCGAGTTGCGCGTAAGCGGGCCGGTCCCACGAGCCCAGCTTCTCCGGCGGCCGGTCGATCAGCCAGCGATCGTGATTGCCCAGCACATGGACGGCGTCGAGCGCCATCAGCGCATCCATCGTTTTTCCCGCTTCGAGCGGGCTGCTCGCCATATCGCCGAGATTAACGATCGCGTCGATGCCCTGGGCGCGGATGTCGGCCACGACGGCTTCGAGGGCGAGATGGTTTCCGTGCACATCGGCGATCGCGGCAAAGCGCATGGTGATTCCTGTTGTGGGTCCCGGCTCTGCGGTGCACCGCCAAGTCGCGCTGCACCGCGTCCGGGACACGAGGATGTTAGCCCGGCGGGGTGCCGTTGGCGGCCAGCACCTGCCCCGCGAGATACAGCGATCCCGTGATCAGGATGCGCGGCGGCACCTCATAGGCGAGCCGCGCCAGCGAACGCAAGGCGGCTTCGACGCTGCCAAGGGTTTCCACGCGCATGCCGAGCGCGCGGGCGGCATCCGCCAGCCGATCCGGCGACATGGCGGTGTCGCGACCTTCGATCGGCACCGCGATGATGTGGCGGGTGAGGCCGGCGAAATTGGCGAGAAACGCTTTGGCATCCTTGTTGGCCATCATGCCTGTTATCACCACCAGCGGACGCGATACCCGCTCCTCGAGATCGCCGAGCGCGGCGGCGACGACGCGCCCGCCCTCGGCATTGTGGCCGCCGTCGAGCCAGACCTCGCAGCCCGGCGGCGCCTGGTCCACCAGCGCGCCCGACGCCAGCCGCTGCATCCGCGCCGGCCATTCGGCGCTGACAATGCCAGCCTCGAACGCCGCGCTGTCGACGTTCAATGTATCCAGCGCGCGCAGCGTGGCGATGGCGAGCCCGGCATTGTCGAACTGATGCCGGCCGAACAATTTTGGCGCCGCCAGATCCATCAACCCGCGTTCGTCCTGATAGACCAGCCGTCCGCGCTCGACACTGACGTGCCACTCCTGCCCGGCGCTATACAGCGGCGCGTGCATGCGCTTGGCCTGCGTCTCGATGATGGTGGCGGCGTCGGGCGATTGCTCCGCGCAAATCACCGGCACGTGGCGCTTGATGATGGCGGCCTTTTCCCCGGCGATCGTCGTCAGCGTGTCGCCGAGAAACTCGGTGTGGTCCATGCTGACCGGCGCGATCACGGTGGCGAGCGGCGACTCGATCACGTTGGTGGCGTCGAGCCGCCCGCCGAGACCGACTTCCAGCAGCACCACATCGGCCGGGTGCTGCGCGAACAGGCAGAGCGCCGCCGCGGTTTCAATTTCGAAAAGGGTGATGGGAGCGCCCGCATTGGCCTGCTCGCAACGTTCCAGCACCGCACGCAATTCTTCGTCGCCGACCAGCGTGCCGCCGCCGGCTGCGCCCAAACGATAGCATTCGTTGATCCGCACCAATGAGGGCGAGGTATAGACGTGAACGCGCAGGGTTGCTGCTTCCAGAATCGCGCGCAGATAGGCGATCGTCGAACCCTTGCCATTGGTGCCGGCGACATGAATCACCGGCGGCAGCTCGCGTTCGGGATGTCCGAGCCGCTTCAGCAAGAGCTGCATCCGCTCCAGGCCGAGATCGATGCGGTTGGGATGCAGCGCGGACAGCCGCGCGATCAATTCGCCGAGCGGCTGATCTCGTTTGGCAGCCGGTGAATTCACGCCTGGGGTGCTGCCGGCGTCACGTCCGCGGGTGAGACGATATGGGCGGCCTCGATGACGGGGGTTGCGGGCTTCGCGGCGGTTTCCACCGCGGGCGCTTTCGTCAGCAGCCGGCACAGCCGCGCCAGCGTCGGGCGCAAATCGTGGCGATGCACCACCATGTCGACCATGCCGTGGTCTTTGAGATATTCCGCGCGCTGAAACCCTTCCGGCAATTTCTCGCGGATGGTCTGCTCGATCACGCGCGCGCCGGCAAAGCCGATCAGCGCGCCGGGCTCGGCGATCTGCACGTCGCCCAGCATGGCATAGGAGGCGGTGACGCCGCCGGTGGTCGGGTTGGTCAGCACCACGATATAGGGCTGTTTGGTCTCGCGCAGCATCTGCACGCCCACGGTGGTGCGCGGCATCTGCATCAGCGACAGGATGCCTTCCTGCATGCGGGCGCCGCCGGAAGCGGCGAACACGATGAACGGCGATTTCTTTTCGACCGCGAGCTCGAGCCCGCGCACGATCGCTTCGCCGGCGGCCATGCCGAGCGAGCCACCCATGAAATCGAAATCCTGCACCGCGATCACGACGCCGGCGCCCTCAAGCTTGCCGTAGCCGACCTTGATGGCGTCGTTCAGGCCGGTCCGGGCCCGGGCATCCTTGATGCGATCGGCATATTTACGCTCGTCGCGGAATTTCAGGGGATCGGCGGTCACCTCGGGCAGCGCGACGTCGAACCAGGTCTCGTTGTCGAACACCGATTTCAGCCGCGCCACCGCGCCCATGCGCATGTGGTAGTTCGATCCGGGAATCACGAACTGGTTGGCCTCGACGTCCTTGTAGAACACCAGCTGCCCGGAATCCGGGCACTTGATCCACAAATTCTCCGGCGTCTCGCGGCGCAGGATGTTGCGGATCTTCGGTCGGACGACGTTGGTGAGCCAATTCATGCTTCGCTCCGAAATGCGGTCAAATACGCATTACTTGGGAATATATGGCGGCCCGGGCGCTCGCCGGCAAGCCGCCGCAAATGCCTATGTCGCCCGCAATTGTGGCTTATTCGGCGGCCTGTTGGGCACCCCGAACCCCCTGGGCCAGGGCGGCGACGAGGTCAGCAACTGCGGTGACGGTTTTCGCCGTCCCGTGGCCCTCGGCATCGAGGCTGGCGGCCAGGGCATCGACCAGCGCGGTTCCGACCACGGCACCATCGGCATTTTCCGCGATGCCGCGGGCGGCCTCCGGGGTCCGGATGCCGAAGCCGACGCAGACCGGCAATTTGGTATGCCGCTTGATGCGGGCGACGGCTTCGCCGACCACGGCGGTATCGGCGCTGGCGCTGCCGGTGATGCCGGTGATCGAGACGTAGTAGACAAAGCCCGAGGTATTGGCGAGCACCGCGGGCAGCCGCTTGTCGTCCGTGGTGGGCGTCGCCAGCCGGATGAAATTCAGTCCCGCCTTCATCGCCGGCAGGCACAATTCGGCGTCTTCCTCCGGCGGCAGGTCGACGATGATCAGGCCGTCGACCCCGGCGGCTTTCGCATCGACGAGAAACTTGTCGACGCCGTAGATGTAGATCGGATTGTAGTAGCCCATCAGCACGATCGGGGTGGCGGTGTCGCCCTTGCGGAATTCGCCGACCATCGCCAGCGTTTTCTTCAGGGTCATGCCGGCCTTCAGCGCGCGCAGTCCGGCCGCCTGAATCGACGGACCATCCGCCATCGGATCGGTAAAGGGCATGCCGATCTCGATGATGTCGGCGCCGGCCTGCGGCAGCGCCTTGATGATCGCGAGCGAAGTCGCGGGATCGGGATCGCCGGCCATCAGGAAGGTGACAAAGGCCGAGCGGCCCTGTTTTTTCAACTCGGCGAAGCGGGCGTCGATACGGGTGGTCATGTGGCGGCGTTCGCTGTGCTATACCTCTCCCCGTTGGGGAGAGGTCGGCTGCGCAGCAGCCGGGTGAGGGGGATGGACAAGTTCAAGGCGAGAGCCCGAAAGCTTCGCTCGTCGCAAACCAGTGCCGAGGCGAAGCTTTGGCAAGCGCTGCGCAACCGGCGGCTGGCGCGGTGGAAATTTCGCCGCCAGCATTCGATCGATCGGTACATCGTCGACTTCGTGACGCTCGATGGAAAACTGATCGTCGAAGTCGACGGTGTTACGCACAGCGAGCCGGCGGAACTGGCGCGAGACAAAGCCCGGTCCGAAGTATTGGAAGCATGCGGATTTCTCGTGCTCCGCGTATCCAATACCGACGTGTACGACAATCTTGAGGGTGTGCTGGAAATGATCGAAAGCACGCTTCGGTCGGAGTGACCGGAAAGGCCCCTCACCCGGCTGCTGCGCAGCCGACCTCTCCCCAACGGGGAGAGGTGAAGAGAGCGGCGACGCTCGCTCATATCTTCTTCCCCGCCAAGATCTCCGCCACCTGCGGAATGTCCTTGTCGCCGCGGCCGGAGAGGTTGACCACCATCAGATGATCTTTCGGCCGCTTCGGCGCCAGTTCCATCACCTTGGCGATGGCATGCGCGGTTTCCAACGCGGGGATGATGCCTTCCTGCCGCGACAGCAGCTGGAACGCGGCCAGCGCCTCGTCGTCGGTGGCGCTGAGATAGGTGACGCGCTTGGTTTCGTAGAGCCAGGAATGCTCCGGGCCGATGCCGGGATAGTCCAGCCCGGCCGAAATCGAATGCGCGTCCTGGATCTGGCCGTCGTCGTCCATCAGCAGATAGGTACGGTTGCCGTGCAGCACGCCGGCCCTGCCGCCCGCGATCGACGCCGCGTGCAGCTGGGTCAGGCCATGGCCCGCGGCTTCGACGCCGAAGATCTCGACACTGGGGTCATCGAGGAACGGATGAAACAAACCGATGGCATTGGAGCCGCCGCCAATGCAGGCGACCAGCGAGTCCGGCAACCGGCCCTCGGCTTCCTGCATCTGGGCGCGCGTTTCGACACCGATGATCGACTGGAAGTCGCGCACCATCATCGGATACGGATGCGGGCCGGCGACGGTGCCGATGCAGTAAAACGTATCATGCACGTTGGTGACCCAGTCACGCAGCGCCTCGTTCATCGCGTCCTTCAGCGTGCGGGTGCCCGACTGCACCGGGACCACCCTGGCGCCCAGCATTTCCATCCGGAAAACGTTGGGTGCCTGACGCGCGACGTCGACCGCGCCCATATAGACGATGCATTCGAGCCCGAACCGCGCGCACAAAGTGGCGGTGGCGACGCCGTGCTGGCCGGCGCCGGTCTCGGCGATGATGCGCTTCTTGCCCATCCGCCGCGCCACCATGATCTGGCCGAGCACATTGTTGACCTTGTGCGAGCCGGTGTGGTTGAGCTCCTCGCGCTTGAAGTAGATTTTGGCGCCGCCGAGATACTCGGTCAGCCGTTCGGCGAAATACAGCGGCGACGGTCGGCCGACATAGTGCTTGAGGTAGCCGTTCATTTCGGCGTGGAACGCCGGATCGGCCTTGGCGGCGGCGTAGGCCTTTTCCAGCTCCAGGATCAGCGGCATCAGCGTTTCCGCGACGAAGCGGCCGCCGAATTTGCCGAAATGGCCGGTGTCGCCAGGACCGCTGCGGAAGGAATTCGGAAGATTGGGATTCATCGGACCATCAACTCTTGTTAGCGCGTCGCGCTGCCTCTGCTCCCTCGCCCCGCCCTTGCGGGGAGAGGGTTGGGGTGAGGGGCTCTTTCGGCAAATTCGGTGACAGATGTGAACGCGGTGAGTCCCCCTCACCCGGATCGCAAGAGCGATCCGACCTCTCCCCGTAAACGGGGAGAGGTGAAGTAAGGTCGGTGGCGCGCGCGGCGCGAATGAAATTGCGGATCATCTCGGGGTCCTTGATGCCGGGCGTGCGCTCGACGCCGGAGGAGACATCGACGCCGCCGGCGCGGGTGACGCGCACGGCTTCCGCGACATTGCCGGCATGCAGCCCGCCCGAGACCATGAACGGCAGTTTGAGGTCGAGATGTTCCAGCAGATGCCAGTCGAACACTGCGCCGAGGCCGCCCGGACGCGTGGCGTCCTTCGGCGCGCGGGCATCGAACAGGATGCGATCGGCGACCGCGGCATAGCCCGGCAGCGGCGCAAGATCGGCTGCGGTCGCAACCGCCATCGCCTTCATGACCGGCAATCCCAGGGCCTGCTTGATGTCGCGCAGCCGCGCCACGGTCTCCTTGCCGTGCACCTGCAAAATATCCGGCTGCAGCGCCTCGACGATATTGGCGAGCGTGGCGTCGTCGGCATCGACCGTGAGCGCCACCTTGACGGCGCGGCCCTTGGCCTGTTTGCCGAGGTCGCGTGCCGTCTCGAAGCTGATGTGCCGGGGCGAGGGCGGAAAGAACACGAATCCGACCATGTCCGCGCCGACCTGCAGCGCGACGTCGAGCGTCTCGCGCGTGGACAGGCCGCAGATTTTGACGATCAGGGACATGGTTTCAAAGCAAACTGGTTTCAAAGCACGGATACGGGCGGCAGCAACAGGCCAGGGCAAGGAAGCGGACGGGGCGGGTTCTACAACGTCGCGTCCTGCTTGTCTCGCCCGCCGGACCGATAGCCGCCGCCCTGCATCAGCGCGGGAAGGCGCTGCGGATCGCCTCGCAGGGCCGCTGTATTGGCGCGCAGATCGGCCAGTTCCGACCGCGCCGCCCGGGCGTCGGCCTCGTGCCGGCGCGCGGAGCGCCGCCAGTGGCTCTGCCGGAACCAGGTCGCCGTGCCGCCGACCATCACGCCAAGGATCGCCACCACGATGATGAGCACGAACAGCGGCAGCGTCACCGCGACCGTCGGATAGCTGGAATTGAACGGATCGAACGATACCGTCACCAGATGGCGGTTGGCGACCGCAAAGATCACGAAGAACAGGCCCAACGGAATCAGCAACAGGGCCGAGAAGAATTTTCGCATGATCATCTCTCGCGTTGCGAAGGCCGGCTTGGGCCGGCTCGTGTCTCCCGCCACGGGAACGCCAGGGGCAGCGGGCTGACCGCCGATACGCGTAAAACGCCTACGCGCCGGTGTCGGGAACTCCGCCGTCGCGGTTCAGCCGCTCGCGCATTTCCTTGCCCGTCTTGAAAAACGGAACGCTCTTCTGGTCGACCGGCACATGCGCGCCGGTGCGCGGATTGCGGCCGGCCCGGGCGGGACGATGCTTCACCGAGAACGCGCCGAAACCGCGCAGCTCGACCCGGTCGCCGCGCGCCAGGGCTGCCACGATCTCGTCGAGGATCGCGTTCACGATATTCTCGACATCCCGCTGATAGAGGTGCGGGTTGTGCTCGGCGATACGCTGAACAAGTTCGGATTTGATCATCGAGATTGGGACCCGGGAAGATGCGGAAATGCATTTCCGTGAAAATAGCTTGAACTGTCAAGACGCTAAATCGATTTTGGGCAGCGCGAAAAGGCGTGACAAGCGGCCGGATTCAGGATTGCGCCGACACCCGCAGTGCGGGAGAACGGCACGGACACCGGACATAAGCGGATCAATTGGCCCCCGCGGGCTGCCACAATGCGAGCATTCCATCGAGACTGAGGCGGTCGACGGCCCGGACCAGGCCGGCGTGCTCGACCTGGCGCGCGACCGCGCTCAACCCGAGCGCGTCCAGCGTAATGGAAGCCGCCGTTCGCAGAAAAGTCAGGTCGCCGAGCCGCGGCGTCAGCTTGAAATCTCGCACCGGCAAATCGGGCTTGACGTTTTTCTGGGCGACCAGCCAGGCAATGGCGGTCTTCTCGTCGCCGAGCGCGTCGACCAGCTTGAGTTCGACCGACTGGCGGCCGGTGAAGATCCGCCCGTCCGCGACTTTCTCGAGCAAGGCATCGTCCATGCCGCGCCGTTGCTTCACGAGGCCGCGAAACCAGGCATAGGAATCCTTGACCAGCGAATCCAGTGCGGCGCGCGCTTCCGGACTGGTCGGCTCAAATCCGTTGGGCGCGGCCTTCAACGGCGAAGACTTCACCTCCTCGACCTTGATGCCGACGGTCTTCATCAATTCGCTGAAATTCGGATACTGGAACAGGACACCGATCGAGCCTACCAGCGAGCTTTGCTGCGCCACGATATGATCGGCCGCAATCGCGGCGATGTAGCCGCCGGATGCCGCCAGTCCCTCGACCACGACCACCACCGGCTTCTTCGCCTTCAGGCGCACCAGCGCGTCGTAGAGCTGCTCGGAGCCGGCCGTGGTGCCGCCGGGCGAATTGATATGCACGACGACGGCCGCGGCGCGGGATTTTTCCAGCCGCTCCAGCGCCTCGACGCGGTCATTGTCGCTGCGGATCAGGCCGTCGATATGGACCCGCGCGATCGAGCCCGACGTCGTGAACGCGCCGCGTCCGGCCGGCGTCGCCACCACGGCAACGGTGACGATGGCCGCGATCACGACCAGGGCCGAGACCACGCGCCAGAACGTCAGCTTGCGGCGGATCCGGCGGCGATCGACGATCACGTCTGAATCAAGCGACATCGAGAATTCTCCCAGCGAGCGGTCGTTGAGGGGCCGCACGGTATTCTCCGCACAGCCCTAATATGTCGTGCCTCAATTACATCAATTGCGATGCAATATGAAGAAAACAAGGCCCGTGACGGCCGGCTACCGTCATGCCCGGGCTTGACGAACGCGAGGAATGATTGGTTCACCGAAACAAAAAGGGCCCCGGCCGAAACCGGGGCCCGATGGATGAAACGAGCAGGCCCGAGGCTTACTTGTCGGTGCGCTGCTTCAGCGCGGTGCCGAGAATGTCGCCCAGCGTCGCCCCCGAATCGGAGGAGCCGTACTGCGCGATGGCTTCCTTCTCTTCGGCGACTTCCAGTGCCTTGATCGACACCTGCACCTTG